>NZ_SMBJ01000012.1:0-274084 GCF_004342325.1 Rhizobium azibense
TGCGACCCGCAGTCGCCCTGGCAGAAAGGCACGGTCGAGAACACCAATGGCCGGGTTCGCAAATGGCTTTCGCGAGAGGTGGATCCCCTGTCGATCAGCGACGGCGAGCTGAGAGACATCTGCGACCGGCTCAACTCGACGCCCGCGGAAGTGCCTGGGCTACCGAACGCCCGCGGAAGTATTCCGCAAGAAACTGCTCGCGCACATCCGACGTGTCGGTTAGCGTCACAGCTGCAGGTCGCAATTCGGCTTGAACTCACACCGCAAAGTTAAAGTGTCCTGTTTCTGCAAAGTAAGAATGTCACACTCCCCGCGTTTGATGACGTGGGAGATTGCCGATGGGACTGATTGCGATGAGCGAGCGTGACCTGCAGCGGATCGAGGTTTTGTCGAAAGTCATCGACGGTCGAATGACGTTGATGTCGGCGGCGCATGTTCTGGGGCTGAGCGAGCGCCAGGTGCGCCGGCTGCTGGAGCGGATCAGAACGGGTGGCGCGGCGTCGATCCGGCACAAGGCGATCGGCCGGCCGTCGAACAACCGGATCAACGATGGGCTTCGCGATTATGCTTTGACGCTCATTCGCGAGCGCTATTGGGATTTCGGGCCGACGCTGGCGGCCGAGAAGCTTGCCGGACGCGATGGGCTGACGGTGTCGCGCGAGACGCTGCGGCATAGGATGACGGCGGCCGGTATCTGGCTATCGCGCCAGCAGCGTCGCAGCTTCCATCAGCCACGATTGCGGCGCGAGGCTTATGGCGAGCTGGTGCAGATCGACGGCTCCGAGCATCGCTGGTTCGAAGATCGTGGTGATGCCGTGAACTCACACCAGTAACCACCGCAGATCTGCGTCCCACAATGCACTCAAGCCTTCAGGTGTTGCCCTGCCCGCTCACGGCTCGATCACCTTCGACCGTCGGCACTTGACATGCAGGTAAATAACTGCTCTTTATATGCAGGTAATTACCTGCGTATTATGTTTTCCACATTGAGTGAGTCCGATGGACGCCGACAAGGTTTTCAGAGCGCTGGGCGACCCGACTCGCAGAAAGCTGCTTGACCTTCTTTGTGAGAAGAACGGGCAGACGCTCAGTCAGCTTTGCGACAATCTTGATATGGCCCGGCAATCCGTCACGCAGCACCTCGAAATATTGGAGGCAGCCAATCTAGTGAGCACGGTTCGGCGTGGTCGCGAAAAGCTGCATTTCATCAACCCCGTACCGCTCCACGAGGTCTACGAACGGTGGGTGCGGAAATTCGAACAGCAGCGGCTCAGCCTGTTGCACGATCTGAAGAAGGAACTCGAAGGAGAGTGACAATGACCACAGAGATGACCAGCTTTGTATACGTGACTTATATTATTTCGACCCCGGAAAAGGTATTCGAGGCCATAACCAAACCGGACCTCGCAAGGCGCTATTGGGGCCACGAGAACGTTTCCGATTGGAAACCGGGGTCGAAATGGGAACACGTTCGTGCCAACGACGAGCGGACTGTCGAACTCGTTGGCAAGGTCATTGAGATCTTGCCGCCGACCCGTCTCGTCATCACCTGGGCGAATGCTTCGCAGGCCTCCGACCCTGCAAGCTACAGCCGGGTCACGTTCGCGATCGATGAATACGACAACATGGTTCGGCTTACCGTCACGCATGATGAACTCGAAGCTGGTAGTGGGATGGAAAAAGGCATCCGCCAAGGTTGGCCGGCTGTCCTGTCCAGCCTAAAATCCTTCCTGGAAACCGGCCGCGGCATTGACCTTTTCGCCAAGCCAAAATCCGCGTGATCCCTTCCCAGTGCCAATCAACAAACTCTGCCAGCGGGAGAATGATAGTGACCAAGACCTATATCGGCGGATGCGCGTGCGGCGCAATCCGCTATGAAACGAGCAGCGACCCCATCTTCGAGAACCACTGCCAATGTCGCGATTGCCAGAAACGAAGCGGCACGGGGCATGGATCCTATTTGACTTTTCCACAGCGAGCCGATGTGACAATTACCGGCGAACCGAAGACCTGGCGGGTAGCGGGCGACAGTGGGAACGAAAAGCTTCACGCGTTCTGTCCGACCTGTGGAACGCCTGTCTTTTTAACATTCGTCGCAATGCCGGAACTGATTGCGGTGCCCGCGACCAGCCTTGACGATCCTGGCCAATTCAACCCGCAGGCGGTCACATACACCATCCGCGGCCTTGGGTGGGACACGATTGATTCCTCGTTGCAGAAATTCGAGCGAATGCCACTTGGATAAATGTAAAGCCATGGGCGGTGATGCACCCGCCCAGATTTTCCTTGCAACCGGACCAGCCGCTCAGATCGACCTGGCACGGTCGCTTGAGTGTAAAGGAGACGCATCATGGACAGATTCACCGGCGGTTGCCTGTGCGGCAACGTCCGAATTTCGGCGTCGGGACTCCCATACCGCGTCGGCCTTTGTCATTGTCTCGACTGCCGCAAGCATCATGGGGCTCTTTTTCACGCTTCCGCGATCTTCCCTCAGGATGCGGTGACGATCGATGGTGAAGCACGCGACTACGCCGGGCGTTTTTTTTGTCCCCGCTGCGGCTCGCCTGTTTTCGCACGCACCGCAGACGAGATTGAAGTGAACCTGGGATCCCTGGATGCGCCTGACCAGTTGATGCCAACCTACGAAAGCTGGATCGTCCGTCGCGAATCCTGGTTGCCGCCGTTTCCGTTCACCAGACGATACGATCGCGATCGTGATCCCACGAGCCGCTTTGAGGAGTAGATCGCGCGATCGGTGCGAAGGCGCGGTCACAGCAGCTTTCGGATTGGATGCCATTTGGGAGGATCATTCCGGAAGACCGGCCTTGCGGTAGCCATCAACGAAATGCTCAAGCGTTGCGGCATCGCGGAATGGCTCGGTCGTGGCCCAGTGGCGGATCGTGAAATCCGGGTTGCCGACGAGGAAAAGTTCGACCTCTGCGCGCGCTTCGTCGAGCCGACCCAGTTGGGCAAGGCTTGCCGCCAGAAACCGGCGTGAGCTTGTTCGGTAGGTCTCTTCCCGTCGAAGTGTCTCGACAGCGGCTTGGTATTCGCCGGCCGCATATTGGGCCTGGCCCAGTGTAAGATAGTACCAGCTTGCCGGAAGCGGGTTCAGCCGGAACGCCTTGCGGATGTGTTCAAGGCCTTCCTCGACCCGCCCGGCCAGGACCGTAATGTCGGACAACGCCGCCCAGGTGTCGGCTTCGTTCGGGTCGAGTTCGATCGCCTTGGCGAATTCCGCGTCCGCCTCGGCGAAGCTGCGCTCATAGGCAAGCAAGTAAGCCAGGATCCAATGACAGCCAGCATCATTGGGATCGAGTGCTACAGCTTTGCGCGCCAGCTCCAAAGCGTCTCTGCGGGCAGCCTCCGTTGGTCCGCCGCTATGTACCCATCCCATCCAGTGGTTCACGGCAAGCCAGCGATGGGCCTCGGCATATCCCGGATCGAGCGAAACCGCGCGCGTCAGCATCAGATGCGCTTCCCGCGCCATCTGCGGCGAGTCATCCATGATCTTGCGCGCCCGCACGCAGAGATCGTAAGCCTCGAGATTTTTAGGCCGATTGCGCGGAGGTGGCGCGCGCAGCCGGCCGAGCAATGCCTCCACGATCTTGCCAGTGACCTCGTCCTGAACGGCAAAGATATCGTCCAAGCTGCGATCGAAGCGTTCCGCCCATAGATGATCGCCACTCACCGCGTCTACCAGTTGGACGTTGACGCGTACGCGCCCGGCGACACGTCTTGCGCTCCCCTCCAGCAGGTACCGCACGCCGAGATCCCCAGCAATCGCGCGCACATCCATCGGCTTTCCCTTGTATGCAAAGGCCGAGTTGCGTGCGATGACGAACAGGCCAGACATTCTGGACAGGTCGGTAATCAAGTCTTCGGTCAACCCATCCGCGAAGGACTCCTGCTCGGGCTCGTTGCTGACATTCACGAAGGGCAGCACGGCTATCGATGGCTTGTCGGGCAGCGGCAAAGGCTTTCGCTTCGCAGGAGGGAGGTATTCAATGGTCCCCGTGAAGCGGTAGCCGACGCGCGGAATCGTGGCAATCCATTCCCCGCCATCGGCGGCCGGACCAAGCAGCTTCCTGAGCTGCGCGATCTGTACGGTAAGGTTGCCTTCCTCGACGGCCGTGCCCGGCCACGCCGCATCCATTAACTCGGCCTTGCCCAGGATTTCGCCAGGCCGTGTGACGAGCGCCGCAAGCAGCTTTAGTCCACGGTAACCCACGGCAACGGGATCATCGTTCCGAAGGAGCGTTCCCGCATCCGGATCAAGCACGAACGGACCAAAGGCAAAGCGCGATCCTTCCATAAGGCGCATCTATAGCCCGTTTGGATTTTTTTGGAACTATTTGGGACAGCTTAATTACAGCGCCGTTCTCATCCTGCCAAAATTCACAGGTCGAGCGTCCTGGACCGCCAACCATATATGGAGGTTGTCATGAACGATGTCCCCCGTCGGGCTGGCGGAAGTGTCGCGTCGGCTCCACAGCCTTGCGACCCTACGGAAGGTTTATCGCGATCTGGGACGAGCGGAAGCGCTTTTGCTGGGAAGCTCGGCAGAGGTCGATGGGTGCTTCCCATTTCATCGACCAATATCGGACTGACGAGATGCACCAAGCAAAGATCGACAAGCCCTTCCTGCAACGATAAGGCGAATGCTGCAATGACACCAAATCGCCAGTTTCCGGATGCCGCAACGGTTAGCCGGCACTTGCACAACACGGGATGCCCCCGAGAGGATCAAATCCGATGGGCCGCGATGGCGGGCATCATCGCTACCGTCACGGTGTTTGCGGTGGCACAGGGGCTGACCTATCCGCTGCTCAGCTTCATCTTGGAGCGGCAGGGAACGACCCCCGGCCTGATCGGCTTGTCGGCGGCGATGACGCCGCTTGGCTTCGTTGTATCAGCACCCTTCATTCCGACGCTGGCGCGGCGCGTGGGAGGGGCGCGACTTTCGATCCTGTGTTGCACCCTCGCCGCGCTTACGCTGCTCGCGATTGCCTATACACAAGATGTCTGGGCCTGGATGCCGCTGCGCTTCCTCCTCGGCTTCTTCGCCAATCCGCTTTACGTGATCAGCGAAACCTGGCTGATCACGATTACGCCCGCGCCACGCCGGGGCCGCCTCATGGGCCTCTATTCATCGATCGCTTCGGGTGGCTTTGCCATCGGCCCGCTGTCGCTCGGCCTGGTCGGCACGCAGGGCTGGCCGCCCTTCATGATCGGCATCGTGGCATTTCCCCTCTGCGGGCTGATCGTGCTTGCGGTCGTGCCACGCCTGCCGAAGATGCCGCATGAGGGCGAGGTAACATCGGTCGGCGGATTCTTCGCACGGGCACCGCTCCTGTTGTTCGCGGTTTTCACTGCTGCCGCCTTCGAGCAGGCGGTGATTTCCTTGTTCACGGTCTATGGTGCCGCCCTTGGCAGCGCCGAAACACGCATCGCTTCGCTCATCGCCTGTTTCACCGCAGGCAATGCCGTACTGCAGATTTTGCTCGGGCGCGTGGCCGAACGGTTTGGCTCAACTCGGACCATGTTATTCTGTGCCCTGGCTTCGCTGAGCGGCTGCCTGCTGCTGCTGTCGCTCTTTGACGCGTGGCTCATCTGGCCGCTCGTTTTCGTCTGGGGCGGGGTCTCGTTTGGGATTTACACCATGTCGCTGATCCAGCTCGGCGAGCGTTTCACCGGTCAAGCCTTGATCGCCGGAAACGCGGCCTTCGCGTTCGTATGGGGTATCGGCGGCATCGTGGGCTCGCCCGCGACAGGACTGGCGATGCAACTGATCGGACATCAAGGGCTGCCTTCGTTCCTTGGCCTCATGTGCCTTATACAGGCAGTGTTTCTGATGGCGGAAAGACGGCGGGGCGACTGAGTGACCGTCTCGTGCCGCGTCCGCCAAGGGAGCCAGCATAACCACCGAAGATCTACGATTCAAAAGACGTGCGCCCGCTTGCGTCGATCGGGACCGCCGTTGCTGGCGGCAACTCGCCGCTGCACCAGAGGACGAATGACACTTGCGGGCCTTCCAAACAGGTGCAAGTTTGAAAGCGCGAGGATTGCCGGGACGGCGTGCGAGCTGATCGTAGCAACTGAACCCATTTTCCAAATCTCCAAAGTGATCTACACTCCATTTTTTCGCTGGAGAGGAATCCATGCGCGCCTCATCCTCGGTGTCTGCGCTGTGTGCTGCTTTGATTGTCTTGACGATACCGGCGCGGGCCGAAGATCCGGTCGAGACGACGCGCCATATCATCGAGGATCAGATTACGGCCTTCCTGAAGGATGATGCGGAGAAGGCCTATTCCTTTGCAGCGCCCGGCATTAAGGCGATGTATCCGGACAAAGGTGTTTTCTTTGCGATGGTGAAGAAGAGCTACGAGCCCGTCTATCATCCCGGCAACTATGCTTTCGGCCGCAGCCGCTCCGTCGATAACGGCGCTATGATTTATCACGAAGTCCTGATATCCGGGCGGGATGGCAAGGACTGGACGGCGATCTACCAAATGATGCGGCAGCCAGACGGCGGCTACAAGATCAATGGCGTGCAGATCGTGCCGGACACCGACAGCAAGGGCATTTGACGGCGGTTCAGTCGATCCTGTTCCAAGGCAATTGGTAAAGTTGGATCGCCACGCACCAGGCACTGCGAATTCATCCGACGTAGGTTTCTACGCGCTGGCCGAGGCGGGAAGGCCCATGGTGCGCTGAACGAGAAGTCGAAAGAGCTGATCGTCCTTCCATCAGTGCGACGCAGCGTTGCGACGGCTTCATCGGCTTCCACGCACCAGGCTTGAAAGACCTGCGGGCTTCGCGCTTATGACAAGTTCGCGGCAGGCTGACGGCAACTCAAGCGCGCTCAAGATCGCCCTTCGCCCATTCTTCCAGCGTTTCCGCCATGAAATCGGCGAAGCGACCCTCGGCAATTGCCGTGCGGATGCCCTGCATCAATTCCTGATAGTAGCTTAGATTGTGCCACGAGAGCAGCATGCCGCCGAGCGCCTCGTTGGCACGGACGAGATGGTGCAGGTAGGCGCGAGAATAATCACGCGATGCCGGGCAATTCGACTGCTCGTCGAGCGGACGCAGATCCTCCGCGTGACGAGCGTTGCGGATATTGACCCTGCCGCGGCGGGTAAAGGCCAGACCGTGGCGGCCCGAGCGGGTTGGCATCACGCAGTCGAACATGTCGATGCCACGGGCAACCGATTTAAGGATATCGTCGGGCGTGCCGACGCCCATGAGGTAGCGCGGCTTTTCGCCGGGCAGTACGGGCAGTGTTTCCTCGAGCATCTTAAGCATGACGTCCTGCGGCTCGCCAACCGCAAGACCGCCCACCGCATAGCCCTTGAGGTCAAGCTGTTTCAGCTCTTCGGCCGAACGGATGCGAAGTGCGGGAATGTCACCGCCCTGAACGATGCCGAACATCGCCTTGCCCGCTTGGTTGCCGAAGGCGACCTTGCATCGTTCAGCCCAGCGCAGCGATAGCTCCATCGCGCGTTCAATTTCGCGCGGTTCAGCCGGAAGCGCTACGCATTCGTCAAGCTGCATCTGGATATCGGAGCCGAGCAGCCCCTGGATCTCGATCGAGCGCTCCGGGGACATGTGATGCAGGCTGCCATCGACATGCGACTTGAACGTGACGCCCTGCTCGTCGAGTTTGCGAAGACCTGAAAGTGACATGACCTGGAAGCCGCCGGAATCGGTCAGGATCGGATGTTCCCAGCGGATGAGGCTGTGCAGGCCGCCGAGGCGCGCAACGCGCTCTGCCGTCGGGCGCAGCATCAGGTGGTAGGTGTTGCCAAGAATGATGTCGGCGCCCGTTTCGCGAACTTGGTCGAGGTACATGGCCTTGACGGTGCCAACCGTGCCGACCGGCATGAAGGCCGGCGTGCGGATGGTGCCGCGCGGCATGGAGATTTCGCCGAGGCGGGCGCCTGCATCAGTCCTCCTGAGCGTGAACTGGAAATTCTCGGTCATCTGTCTTTCCGGAAAAGAAGGCTCGCATCCCCGTATGAATAGAAGCGGTAACCTGTCGAAATGGCGTGTTTGTATGCTGACTGCATGGTTTCGAAGCCTGCAAAGGCCGAAACCAGCATGAAAAGCGTCGAGCGAGGCAGGTGGAAATTGGTCATCAGGATATCGACTGCCTTGAAGCGGTAGCCGGGCGTGATGAAGATGCCGGTGGCGCCGGCCCAGGCGCGGATGCCTCCATCGTCCGCAGTCGCGCTTTCGATCAGCCGCAGCGACGTCGTGCCGACACAAATGATGCGCCCGCCCCTCGCCTTGACGGCATTCAGCCTTGCCGCCGTCTCGGCGCTGACAAAGCCGCTTTCCAAATGCATCTTGTGATCGTCGGTATCATCGGCCTTGACCGGGAGGAAGGTACCGGCGCCGACATGCAGCGTCACGAAATGGCGCTCGACGCCGGCCTTGTCGATTGCCTCGAAAAGACGTGGCGTGAAATGCAAGCCGGCGGTGGGTGCTGCGACTGCGCCTTCCTCGCGGGCATAGATCGTCTGGTAATCGGTGCGGTCGCGCTCGTCGTCCGAACGTTTAGCGGCGATGTAGGGCGGCAGCGGAATATGACCAACGGAGGCGATTGCCTCGTCCAGCGCCGGGCCGGAAAGATCGAAGGCAAGAGTGACTTCACCGCCCTCGCCTTTCTCCTCGACGGTGCAATCAAGCTGACCGAGCAAGCAGCTTTCACCGTCGTGGCCGAAGGCGATACGATCGCCGATCTTAATGCGTTTGCCCGGCTTGGAGAAAGCCTTCCATCGGCTGGCGCCGACGCGCATATGGAGTGTCGCCGAGACCCGTTGGCCGCCCGCTCCCGCACGATGGCGCACGCCTTCGAGCTGCGCGGGAATGACCTTCGTGTCGTTGAAGACAAGCGCATCCCCCGCCCGCAGGAACGACGGCAGCTCGCTTACGACATAGTCGCCGAGAGCCGGTTGGGCATGCGGATCGACGACGAGAAGGCGCGCGCTATCGCGTGGCTCGGCGGGCCGCAAGGCGATCCGTTCATCCGGAAGGTCGAAATCGAAAAGGTCTACGCGCATTGGGCACTTTCAGACAAAGCGAAACCCGCCCAGCGCCTTCGCGCATGGGCGGGTTCAGCAGAAATCACAATCAGGCGTCGGCGGCAACCCGCATCGAGACGATGGAGTCTGGATCACTGACCGGTTCGCCCTTCTTGATCGTGTCGACCACATCCATGCCTTCTATGACCTGCCCCCAGACCGAGTATTGCTTGTTCAGCCACGGCGCATCGGTGAAGCAGATGAAGAACTGGCTGTTTGCCGAATTCGGACTTTGCGAGCGCGCCATCGAGCAGGTGCCGCGGACATGCGGCGTCGCGGAAAATTCGGCCTTCAGGTCAGGCTTCGACGAACCGCCCATGCCAGCGCGGCCAGGGTTGAAGTTATCGCCGCCCTTCTTGCCAAACTGGACATCGCCTGTCTGCGCCATGAAGTCGGGGATGACGCGGTGAAAGACGACACCGTCATAGGCCTTCTCGCGAGAGAGCTCCTTGATCCGGGCGACATGCTCGGGGGCTACCTGCGGCAACAGCTGGATGACAACCTTGCCCTTGGTGGTTTCCAGGATAACGGTGTTCTCCGGATCCTTGATCTCGGCCATTTTCATTCTCCTCGTTTCACGAAATTACTTACCCGCAGTGACTTTGATCATGCGGTCTGGATCGCTTACTTCGCCGTTCTGCCCGGCTCCGCGCTTGATCTTGTCGACGTTTTCCATGCCGGAGACGACACTGCCGACCACCGTGTACTGGCCGTTCAGGAATGAGCCGTCCGCGAACATGATGAAGAACTGCGAGTTTGCGGAATTTGGATCCTGGGCGCGCGCCATGCCCACCGTGCCGCGCACGAAGGGCTTCTTGGAGAATTCGGCCGGAATGTTCGGCAGATCGGAGCCGCCGGTGCCAGCAAGGCTTGGATCGTAGCCCTTTGACATATTGCCGTACTGCACGTCCCCGGTCTGGGCCATGAAGCCGTCGATGACGCGGTGGAAGGCCACGTTGTCATAGGCCCCCTTCTGCGCTAGCGCCTCTATCTGCGCAACGTGCTTGGGAGCCACTTCCGGCATCAGCTGGATCACGACGGGACCATCCTTGAGCTGGATCGTCAGCATGTGATCGGCCTGGGCAAACACGTCGCCAGCGAAGGAGGCGAGGTAAAGCACGCCGGCAAATGCAATATAGAACAGTTTCATGTGAGCTCCGTTGCGGCGGAAAACGCCTCAAGATTTGCGCTTGGATCGAAGGGCCTTCAAAACGGCTGCCGGCACGAAGGCGCTGACGTCGCCGCCCATGGCCGCGATTTGACGGACCAATGTGGCGGTAATGGGCCGCGAGGCCGTCCCTGCCGGCAAAAAGATAGTCTGGACATCCGGTGCCATCTGACGATTCATGCCCGCCATCTGCATTTCGTAGTCGAGGTCGGTGCCATCACGAAGGCCGCGGATGAGCAGCGCCGCACCATGCATGCGCGCTGCATCCACAACCAGGTTGTCGAAGGAAACGACGGAGATGCTGCCGCTTTTCTGCGGCATGGCCTCGGCAAGCGCGTTTCGGATCAGCTCCGCCCTCTCCTCGAAGGAAAACAGCGGCGCCTTGCCGGGATGGATGCCGATCGCGACGATCACTCTTTCGGCGATGTTCAGCGCCTGGAGGAGCACGTCCAGATGTCCGTTGGTGAGCGGGTCGAAGGACCCCGGATAAAAAGCAGTCGTCATAAGACCCGGCCGTTTTTGTTCGATGCCTTTTGTCATGGATACCCGCATCCCGCAAGTCATTTGCCGCCTCGCTGAACGGTGGATGAATGCCGCGTTCAACGCGGTTTCAGATGCGATGCGCATAATCGGAAACATCAACGCAGCCGATGCCATCCGCATCCGACCATTCCGAAAGATATCGACATGCTGATCCTTGTTCTCGCACTTGCCGTCGTCCTCTCCCTACTTGCGGAGCTGGCATATGGCTACCTGCAGGACCGCTACACGATGCGGTGGGTGCGCGCCGAAGTCATCGAGCATCACGCCATCATGCGCCGGATCGGAAGGGCGCGTTGAAACCTTCTGCCGAATCTGAACGCCAGATGAACAGGGCATTCAAGGTCGCTTCAGACCGGGCTTGCTAAACGACACGCCAACATCCGCCGGAACCATTTTCAGACGGATACGTTCACTTAACCGAAGCGTAGATGCGATACGCTGCACAGAGGGAAAACAAGATGCCGGACAAGATTACCATCATCAATGTATTCTGGATGGCAATGATCACGGGAATGCTTACCGCAACTGTCGCACTCTATGACCAGAAGACTGATACGTCCAAGGTATATGGTCCTTATGCGTCGGCTCGCACTGCCATCATAAGCCAGTACTGAGGAACGTGAACGCAACTTCGGAAAGGATTGCCCATGTTCACGATCTTGACTGTTCTCACCGCTCTCATCAGCGTCATGTTCATCGTGTCTGTGGTGTCAACCGTTTCAGCGCTTCGCCGCGAAAGCGAAGAAGTGAAGGCGTTCGACGAAAAGAAACACAGCATTTTCTGAGTTGAGTTCCCCTGCCCTTGGGCGCCTTCCCCTCCAGCGCCAGGGGCCATTCAAAAAGCCGGACGCCGTCCCCGCGTCCGGCTTTTTCGTTGCATGATTTCCGGCCGGCGGGGCGGATAAGCGCAAAAAAACGGGCGGCAGAGGCCGCCCGGTTCTCAACCAAAGACTGATTGTATTAATCTTCCGCTGCTGATGGCGCCTCGCCGCTTTCGATCGGCGTTTCGTTGACGATCTCGCCAACCTCCTCGCCGTCATCTTCCGGCTCGCTGATGCGTTCGACGGAGACGACCTTTTCATCCTTAGCGGTCGAGAAGATCGTTACCCCCTTGGTTGCGCGGCTGGCGATGCGGATGCCGCCGACCGGGACGCGGATCAGCTGCCCACCATCGGAGACCAACATGATCTGGTCGCCTTCATCGACCGGGAATGCGGCGACGAGCTCTCCGATCTCGCTCGTCTTGGAGGTATCGGTGGCGCGAATGCCCTTACCACCGCGGCCTGAGATGCGGAAGTCGTAGGAGGACGACCGCTTGCCGAAGCCCTTCTGCGACACTGTCAGCACGAATTGTTCGCGTGCCTTCAGTTCTTCGTAGCGCTCGTCTGTCAGCAGTCCCTCTTCCGTGACTTCCTCGCCGACCAGGGCGATATCCTCCTCGTCGACGCCCGTGGCGCGGCGTTCGACAGCGGAACGCTTGAGGTAGGCAGCACGCTCCCACGGTTCGGCATCGACATGGCCGACAATGGTCATCGAGATGATGCGGTCGCCGTTTCCGAGGTTGATGCCGCGCACGCCGATGGAATTGCGGCCCGCAAAGACTCGGACATCATCGACCTGGAAGCGGATGCACTGGCCTAGCGCCGTCGTCAACAGAACGTCGTCATGTTCGGTGCAGGTCTCGACGGAGAGGATTTCGTCGCCCTCCTCCTCGAGCTTCATGGCGATCTTACCGTTGCGGTTCACCTGGACGAAATCTGACAGCTTGTTGCGGCGAACCGTACCCCGTGTCGTGGAGAACATCACGTCGAGGCTTTCCCAGCTCTCCTCATCCTCCGGCAACGGCAGGATCGTGGTGATGCGTTCGCCAGGTGCGAGCGGCAGCATGTTGATCAGCGCCTTGCCCCGGGAGGTCGGGGTGCCGATCGGTAGGCGCCAGACCTTTTCCTTGTAGACGATGCCCCGCGAGGAGAAGAAGAGGACCGGTGTGTGCGTGTTCACGACAAATAGCCGGCTAACAAAATCCTCGTCGCGCGTCGTCATCCCGGAACGGCCCTTGCCACCGCGGCGCTGCGCGCGATAGGTCGTCAGCGGCACGCGCTTGATATAGCCGAGGTGGGAAACGGTCACGACCATATCCTCGCGGGCAATAAGATCCTCGTCGTCCATTTCGAGGCCGCCGTCGACGATCTCGGTGCGACGCGGCGTGCCGAATTCGTCGCGAACCGATGTCAGCTCGTCTTTGACGATGGTCTGGATGCGGACACGGGACGACAGGATATCGAGATAATCCTTGATCTCGTCGCCAATCTTATTGAGTTCGTCGCCGATTTCATCTCGGCCGAGCGCTGTCAGGCGGGCAAGACGGAGTTCGAGAATTGCCCGCGCCTGCTCTTCCGAGAGGTTGTAGGTCATATCCTCATTGATACGGTGGCGCGGATCGTCGATGAGGCGGATCAGGCTTTCAACGTCTTCCGCAGGCCAGCGGCGCGTCATCAGCTCTTCGCGCGCGGACTGCGGATCGGGCGCCTGGCGGATGACGCGGATCACTTCATCGATATTGGCGACCGCAATCGCGAGACCCACCAAGACATGCGCACGTTCGCGCGCCTTGCGAAGCAGGAATTTCGTTCTCCGGCTAACGACCTCCTCGCGGAAGAAGACGAAAGCGCGGAGCATATCGAGCAGGTTCATCTGTTCCGGCTTGCCGCCGTTCAGCGCCACCATGTTGCAGCCGAAGGAGGTCTGCAGCGGCGTGTAGCGATAAAGCTGGTTCAGGATGACTTCGGCATTGGCATCGCGTTTTAGCTCGATGACGACGCGATAGCCCTGGCGGTCAGATTCGTCGCGGAGGTCGGAGATGCCCTCGATGCGCTTTTCGCGCACCAGCTCGGCCATCTTCTCGATCATCGTCGCCTTGTTCACCTGATACGGGATCTCGGTGATGATGATCTGCTCGCGGTCGCCACGCATCGGCTCGATCGCGGCAACGCCGCGCATGATCACGGAGCCGCGGCCGGTCTCATAAGCCGAGCGGATGCCCGCGCGGCCAAGGATTTTTGCACCAGTCGGAAAATCCGGACCGGGTATGATCTGCATGAGCTCCGGCAGTTCGATCGCCGGATCATCGATAAGCGCAATGCAGCCGTTGATGACTTCGGTCAGGTTGTGAGGCGGAATATTGGTCGCCATACCGACGGCAATGCCGCCTGCCCCGTTGACCAAAAGGTTCGGGAATTTCGCCGGCACCACGACGGGCTCGGAGAGCGTGCCGTCGTAGTTGTCGCGGAAGTCGACGGTTTCCTTGTCGAGGTCGTCAAGCAGGGAATGGGCCGCCCTTTGCAGACGGCATTCCGTGTAACGTTCGGCCGCCGGCGGGTCGCCGTCGACGGAGCCGAAGTTGCCCTGGCCGTCGATCAGCGGCAGGCGGAGTGACCAATCCTGCGCCATACGGGCGAGCGCGTCATAGATCGCGGCATTGCCGTGCGGATGGTATTTACCCATCACGTCACCGGTGACGCGGGCGCATTTGACGTACTTCTTGTTCCAGTCGATGCCGAGCTCGGACATCCCATAGAGGATGCGCCGGTGCACGGGCTTGAGGCCGTCGCGCACGTCCGGAAGCGCGCGGCTGACGATGACGCTCATCGCGTAATCGAGATAGGACCGCTGCATTTCCTCCATGATGGAGATGGGCTCGATGCCTGGCGGGAGCTTCCCGCCACCTGGGGGTGTTTGTTCAGTCAAAACAGATCACGATCTCTTTGTAGAATCACTGAAAGATTTATAGCCGAAAGGCTTGCCCGGCGCCAATTTGAGGCGTGGTTTTGAACAGACTTTGCGGCGGAAGGGCGGCAATCAAGCGATTTCGACCGCTTTTAGCGCCGGCCCGCCGCCCGTCATTTGCCAAATGGAAAACCTCGCTTCACAATCGCGAATAATCGAGCCTTCATATGGCGTTCCGGAGAGATAATGGCAAGCGCCGACCAGTTGATCAATGCTTTCACGACGCTGCTCGTCACGATCGATCCTCCCGGACTTGTGCCGATCTTTCTGGGACTGACCAGCGGGATGAGCCGCAGCCAGCGCAAGCAGGTGGCGCTGCGCAGCTCCGTCATCGCTTTCATCATCCTCGCCGTCTTTGCGCTCTTCGGCGCAAGCGTGCTCGGCGTGCTCGGTATTTCCATCGGCGCCTTCCGCATCGCCGGCGGTCTGCTGCTTTTCTGGATCGCCTTCGAAATGGTGTTCGAGAGACGGCAGGACCGCAAGGAAAAGACCAGCGAAGTGGCGATCACCAAGGATCACATCCAGAATATCGCGGTCTTTCCGCTCGCCCTTCCTCTCATTGCCGGTCCGGGCGCAATCTCGGCGACAATCCTGCTTGCGGGTTCGCTGCCGACCTCTGTCGAGCGGGCACAGCTTCTCATCGTCATTGCCGGCAATCTTGGCTTGATGCTGGCGGCGTTGCTCATCGCCGACCGCCTCGACCGCTTTCTCGGCGTGACCGGCCGGGCGATCCTCACCCGCCTGCTCGGCGTCATCCTGGCAGCACTTGCAGCACAGTTCGTCGTTGACGGCATGAAGGCGGCGATGGCCGTCAGTTGAAAAGGTGCGCTGCCGTAAGGCACACCAGCAGCGCTTGACTTCCCGCAGGCCTGCAGCACATGATTGGGTCTGGGGTCGCGATCACCCCACGAGGCGACAGCTGAAGTATCGCGTCCATAACCCGCACAACGGAGGACGCGTCATGCCGTCATTTCTGGAAATTTCATCCGACAAGCTCAACCGCATTATCGGAACGCCGAATGCGCCAATTATCATCGACGTCCGCACGGCAGAGGATTTTGCAGCCGACCCACGGCTCGTCCCGGGGTCGATCCGACGCAGCCACACCGATGTCAGCGAATGGAGCCGCGAGGTTGCTGGCTCGGCGGTCATCGTGTGCCAGAGGGGGCAAAAGCTCAGTCATGGCGTGGCCGCCTATCTTCGCCATTTGCGAAAGAGCGCGGAAGTTCTCGAGGGAGGATTCGAGGCGTGGCTGCAGGCCGGCGGCCAGGCAGTGCCCTATGTCAAGCTGCCGGCGTGCGACCCGCAAGGCCGTACGGTCTGGGTGACGCGGGCCCGTCCCAAGATCGACCGGATCGCCTGCCCCTGGCTGATCAAACGTTTCGTGGATCCCAATGCCGTGTTCCTTTTCGTTCCCGCATCGGAAGTGCCCGCCGTCGCTGACCGTTTCGGCGCGACGCCTTTCGACATCGAAGACGTTTTCTGGAGCCATCGCGGCGAGCGCTGCACCTTCGATGTGATGATCGAGGAATTCAATCTCACTTCCAAACCATTGCAGCATCTCGCCATCATTGTTCGCGGCGCTGATACGGCAAGGCTCGATCTCGCGCCAGAAGCTGCCGGTCTGCTCGCCGCCTCGCTCGGGCTTTCGCGGATGTTCACAGATGACCTGCAGCAGCTCGATGCCGGTCTCACGCTCTATGATGCGTTTTACCGATGGTGCCGCGACGCCACCGACGAAACCCATAATTGGCCCAACCCGAGGAGGGCGTAGTGATGTGGCCGAAATATTGGATGTGGAACGGAACGACCGGCAGAGCGGCAATATCGTCCCACTTGGTGAGGCGGCGAAAGTGTGGGCACGGGTTGCGGCGCTCAGCTTCGGCGGACCGGCGGGACAGATCGCCGTCATGCACCGCATCGTTGTCGATGAGAAACGATGGATCGGCGAACGTCGCTTCCTGCATGCGCTCAATTACTGCATGCTGCTTCCGGGGCCAGAGGCCCATCAGTTGGCGATCTATATCGGCTGGCTGCTCAACAGGACGATCGGCGGCCTGATCGCCGGAGCTTTGTTCGTGCTACCAGGCTTCATCTCCATCCTTGGGCTGAGCTACGTCTATGCCGCCTACGGGAACGTGAGCCTTGTCGCCGGCCTGTTCTTCGGCTTGAAGGCGGCGGTGCTGGCGGTCGTGCTGCACGCGGTGTTTAGGATCGGAAGCCGAGCCCTCAAAAACAACGTGATGATAGCCATCGCCACCGCCGCCTTCATAGCGATCTTCTTCCTCCACGTCCCGTTCCCGCTGATCATCGTCGCAGCAGGGATTGTTGGCCTCCTCGGCGGGCGCGTGGGTTCTCCCTTGTTCGAGGTGGGCGGCGGACACAAAAGCGGTTCGGGCCAAATCCTCGAAGATCGCGATTCCATCCTCGGAGAAGATACACCGCTCCATGCCCGGCCGAACCTCCCCTGGTCGCTGCGGTTGTCCGGCAGTCTTGCGGCTGCGTGGCTCCTGCCAGTCGCATTATTACTGGTGACGATGGGGTCCAGCAGTGTCTTTTCGCAGGTCGGGTTGTTCTTCAGCCAAATGGCCGTCGTGACGTTCGGCGGCGCTTACGCTGTCCTTGCCTATGTCGCTCAAGAAGCGGTCCAGCATTTCGGATGGCTGAAGCCGGGGGAAATGCTGGATGGCCTGGGTATGGCCGAGACAACCCCGGGACCGTTGATCAGCGTCGTCCAGTTCGTCGGCTTCATGGCCGCCTATCGGAACCCCGGATCGCTGGAACCAATGCTCGCTGCCGCACTTGCCGCGGTCCTGACGACTTGGGTGACCTTCATTCCGAGCTTCCTCTGGATTTTCCTCGGAGCGCCGTTTGTCGAAAGGCTGCGTGGCGAGGCTGCGCTGACAGGAGCGATGTCAGCCATTACGGCAGCCGTCGTCGGCGTGATCCTGAACCTTGCGATCTGGTTCGGCGTCCATGTGCTTTTTGCCGATGTGCACACCGCCTCATGGGGACCGGTTTCAATTGATCTCCCGGTTCCAGCTTCGCTCATCTGGCCGTCGCTGTTACTAACGGCCCTCGCCGCCTTGGCGATCTTTCACCTCAAGCTTTCGGTGATTATAACGCTGGCGATTTGCGCTGCAATCGGCGTTGCGTGGACCATTCTAACAGGTTCCGGCGCAATGGCGCCGTAACCACTAAAACATCGTTCGCGCCGAATGCTTCTGTGCAGAATCCGCCGCTGACAAGCAGCGGTCCTTAAGGAGGTGCTTCTTCATGTGGAGCGCCTCGACGTCAAGCGGATGAGCCACCAGGCGGCCCACAGTCACGACAGCGCCGGCACCAACCATGCGGAGTCATTCTTCACTGGCGCAAGTAGGCCCCTTAGGCAAGTTGCCGGACCGATTTCCACTCCCTAAATCTCATCGAGCGCGACCATGATTGAGCATCGGCGAAATCCAAGCTTCTGGAGTCTTGCCGCCTTAGTTTGAACCATACATGCGTGTCTCGCGAAACAAAGCCTCAGTCGAGGCTGGCAGGCGACGAGAACGGCCGATCGGCGTCCACCACGAAGATGGCCAACTGATCTAGAGCGGCTGTGCCGGCGCTGAACACCTGCATCGGCGTATCGGCCCCGTGTCCGATCATGGTCGTGCCGGCCTCGGCATAGCTCACCCCGTGGGGTGTTCTCTGGCCGACCTTGCCCGCTAGCACGTAGAAGACCTCCGATCCCGGATGCGTATGGATCGCCGACTTGACGCCGGGCGCTCCACCGCCGCGGTTGACGCGCAGCAAATACTCGCTTGCGCTGATCGGCGGGATGGGTCCGATCTCGACGACCTTGGTTCCGCCGGGCGTAGAGCCATCCTTCTGTCCAAGCGTGAACAGCCACACCTTGCCTGCGACGTCCGCCGCCAGCGAGGTCGGACCCGCAGCGCCCTCAGCCTGCGTCAGTGTTGGGAAGTTCTCCAGCCGCCAGTACAACTGTCCGGAAGGCAGTTCCTTCACCTTTTTCTCAACCACCGGCTCGACGACGAACTTGTTTTCTGCCGGCATCGATGCTGACGTCATCAGCCCGAAAGCACACAGTGAGAACATAAGCACGCCGATACAGCGCGCGCTGAGGAATCGCGGAGTCATGGTTGCTCCTCCTATCGATGCGACCTGTCCCCGATTGTGGTTGGGCGGCGGTTGGGATGAACCGCGGGTGTCAGCTTTCGATCGGGCGGGTTGTGAGCCGCAACCACCGCCTATTCACCGCCAATCTCACGGCTCAAACTATGATCCACTTGGCAACTTGGCGCAAGTGAGAGGCGGTTGTCCGATAAACCTGCGCGCGCATTGCCGACAAGTCGTCGTAACGAACCCAGGTGATAAAAAGCACCGCGAATTCGTTTTTGAAACAACGGCTCGCGGCGCTATGGTTTATCAATACGAGGAACACTCCATCCTGTCAGAACGGGATGTCGTCATCGAGATCGCGCGAGAAATTCCCGCCGCCACCGCTGCTTCGACCAGACGGCTGCGACGGAGCGCCGTAATCATCTCCGTAATTGCCGCCACCACCGAAGTCGTTGCTGCTGCGTCCGCCGCCGGGGCTCGCGCCGCCGCCTTCGCCGCGGCCGTCGAGCATCGTCAGCGTCGAATTGAACCCCTGCAGCACAACCTCCGTAGAATAGCGGTCGTTGCCGCTCTGGTCCTGCCATTTGCGGGTCTGGAGCTGGCCTTCGATATAGAGCTTGGCGCCCTTCTTCACATATTGCTCGACAACCTTGCAAAGACCTTCGTTGAAAACGACGACGGTGTGCCACTCGGTCTTTTCGCGGCGCTCCCCTGAATTGCGGTCACGCCACGTCTCGGACGTCGCGATGCGAAGATTGGCAATCGGGCGGCCATCCTGCGTCCTGCGGATTTCGGGGTCTGCACCTACGTTTCCGATCAGGATTACCTTGTTCACGCTGCCAGCCATACTTCTCACCTTACTGCCGCCCTGCCCGGCGGCGCTTGAAACAATCGCTCTACCTTAAACTATAGAGCCCCGGGCATGCGCGTCCATCGCCCGTTCATCCACAAAGAAATTTGTTCTTTATTTGTTCTAGTTAATGCTTATGATCCTGTCAACAGAATCGAAAACCTCGCAACAGATGGATATTCAGCCTCGACTCGCCCGGCGGCATCACTAAATAAGGGGCTTACTCCAGCACAGAAGCAAAATTACGATGAGTGAACTCAAGACGATTTCCATCCGCGGCGCGCGCGAGCATAACCTCAAGGGTATTGACCTCGACCTGCCGCGCAACAAACTCATCGTCATGACCGGCCTTTCCGGGTCCGGCAAGTCCTCGCTCGCCTTCGACACGATCTATGCGGAAGGCCAGCGCCGTTATGTCGAAAGCCTTTCGGCCTACGCCCGCCAGTTCCTCGAGATGATGCAGAAGCCGGATGTCGATCAGATCGACGGCTTGTCGCCGGCCATTTCGATCGAGCAGAAGACGACTTCGCGCAATCCTCGCTCGACGGTCGGCACAGTCACCGAAATCTATGACTACATGCGCCTGCTCTTTGCGCGCGTCGGCGTCCCCTATTCGCCGGCAACCGGCCTGCCGATCGAGAGCCAGACTGTAAGCCAGATGGTCGACCGTGTGCTCGAATTCGACGAAGGCACGCGTCTTTATATTCTGGCGCCGATCGTGCGCGGCCGTAAGGGCGAATACAAGAAGGAACTGGCAGAGCTCATGAAAAAGGGCTTCCAGCGCGTCAAGGTCGACGGCCAGTTCTACGAGATCACCGATGCGCCGGTGCTCGACAAGAAATACAAGCATGACATCGACGTCGTCGTGGATCGCATCGTCGTGCGTCCCGACATGGCGTCCAGGCTTGCCGACAGCTTCGAAACCTCGCTGAAGCTCGCCGAAGGGCTTGCCATCGCCGAGTTTGCCGACAAGCCGCTGCCCCCGGAGGAAACATCTGCGGGTGGGTCGGCCAACAAGTCGCTCAACGAGACGCATGAGCGCGTGCTGTTCTCAGAAAAATTCGCCTGCCCCGTTTCCGGTTTCACAATTCCGGAGATCGAGCCGCGGCTCTTCTCGTTCAACAATCCGGCCGGCGCCTGCCCGACCTGTGACGGCCTTGGCGCACAGCAAAAGATCGACGCGGCGCTGATCATACCCGAAGCGGAGCGAACGCTGCGCGATGGCGCCATCGCACCGTGGGCAAAGTCGAGTTCCCCTTACTACAATCAGACGCTGGAAGCACTCGGCAAACATTACGGATTCAAGCTCGGAAACCGCTGGAGCGATTTGTCCGAAAAAGCGCAGGACGTCATCTTGAACGGCACGGACGAGAAGATCGAGTTCCACTATGCCGACGGCGCACGCTCCTACACCACGCATAAGAGCTTCGAAGGCATCATCACCAATCTCGAACGCCGCTGGAAGGAAACCGATTCGGCCTGGGCGCGCGAAGAGATCGAGCGATTCATGTCCGCGGCCCCCTGCCCCGCCTGCAACGGCTTTCGCCTGAAGCCGGAAACGCTGGCAGTGAAGATCAACAAGCTGCATATCGGCCAGGTCACCGATATGTCGATCCGTGTGGCACGCGACTGGTTCGAGGCGCTTCCCGCGACCTTCTCTGCCAAGCAGAATGAGATCGCAGTCCGCATCCTGAAGGAAATCCGCGACCGCCTGCGCTTCCTCAACGACGTCGGCCTCGACTATCTCAGCCTGTCGCGGAATTCCGGCACATTGTCGGGCGGCGAAAGCCAGCGCATTCGACTTGCCTCGCAGATCGGCTCAGGCCTGACGGGCGTGCTCTACGTTCTCGACGAGCCGTCGATCGGACTGCACCAACGTGATAATGCCCGGTTGCTCGACACGCTGAAGCACCTGCGCGATATCGGCAATACGGTCATCGTCGTCGAGCATGACGAGGATGCCATCCTGACGGCCGACGACGTGGTCGACATCGGTCCGGCAGCCGGTGTGCATGGCGGTCAGATCGTTGCGCACGGCACGCCGCAGGACATCATGGCGAACCCCAGATCGTTGACCGGCAAGTATCTGTCTGGCGAACTCGGCGTGCCGGTGCCCGACGAGCGGCGCAAGCCGAAAAAAGGTCGAGAGATCAAGGTGGTGGGCGCGCGAGGCAACAATCTGAAGAACATCACCGCCTCCATCCCACTGGGCGTTTTCACGGCGGTGACGGGGGTTTCGGGGGGTGGTAAATCTACCTTCCTAGTGGAGACGCTCTACAAATCGGCCGCACGTCGCGTAATGGGCGCGCGCGAAATTCCGGCCGATCATGACCGCATCGATGGCTTCGAGCACATCGACAAGGTAATCGACATCGACCAATCGCCGATCGGGCGTACGCCGCGTTCGAACCCGGCAACGTACACCGGCGCGTTTACGCCAATCCGCGATTGGTTCGCCGGTCTGCCGGAAGCCAAAGCACGTGGCTACCAGCCGGGTCGGTTCTCCTTCAACGTCAAAGGCGGGCGCTGTGAGGCTTGCCAGGGGGACGGCGTCATCAAGATTGAAATGCACTTCCTGCCTGACGTCTACGTCACCTGCGATGTCTGCCATGGCAAGCGCTACAATCGTGAAACGCTGGACGTGACCTTCAAGGGCAAGTCGATTTCGGACGTGCTCGATATGACGGTCGAGGAAGGTGTGGAGTTCTTCAGCGCCGTGCCGGCGGTTCGCGACAAGCTGCAGTCGCTATTTGATGTCGGACTCGGCTATATCAAGGTCGGCCAGCAGGCAAACACGCTTTCAGGTGGCGAAGCCCAGCGCGTCAAGCTGGCCAAGGAACTGTCGAAACGCTCGACGGGCCGGACTCTCTACATCCTCGACGAGCCGACGACCGGCCTGCACTTCCATGACGTCGCCAAGCTGCTTGAAATGCTGCACGAGCTGGTGAACCAGGGCAATTCGGTCGTGGTGATCGAGCATAACCTGGAGGTCATCAAGACGGCCGACTGGGTGCTCGATTTCGGCCCGGAAGGCGGCGACGGCGGCGGCGAGATCGTTGCGACCGGCACGCCCGAGGCGATCGTCAAGGAACCGCGGTCCTATACAGGGCAGTTCCTGAAGGAACTGCTGGAGCGCCGGCCCGTGAAGAAGACGTTTGTGGCGGCGGAATAGGCGTGTCGCGAAGGGCTCTGGCGACGGCGGAACAACGGGAGGAACACATGAGCAAATCCGGCAGCATCCGCGTCGGCGTCGGCGGCTGGACTTTCGAGCCCTGGCGCGACCACTTCTACCCATCAGATCTCAAGCAGAAGGACGAGCTGCATTATGCCAGCCGGCAGTTGAAGGTCATCGAGGTTAACGGCACCTATTACAGTTCGCAGAAGCCGGAGACATTCGCCAAATGGGCATCCGACGTGCCGGATGGTTTTATATTTTCGTTAAAGGCCAGCCGCTTCGTGACGAACCGGCGCGTGCTCGGCGAGGCCGGAGAATCCATGAAACGTTTCCTCACGCAGGGGCTGACCGAACTCGGCGGCAAGCTCGGCCCGATCCTCTGGCAACTCGCGCCGACGAAGAAGTTCGATGCCGAGGATTTCGAAGCCTTCCTGAAGCTCTTGCCGGACACGCAGGACGGCCTGCCTTTGCGACATGTCGTCGAGGTGCGCCACGATTCCTTCAAGGTGCCTGAATTCATCTCGCTGCTGTCGAAATACGGCGTAGCGCCGGTCTGCGCCGAGCACTACGAATATCCGATGATCGCCGACGTCACGGCGGACTTTGTCTATGCCCGGCTGCAGAAGGGTTCGGACGACATCAAGACCTGCTACGCTCCCAAGGATCTGAAGGCCTGGGCCAAGCGCCTGGAGACATGGGCCGAAGGAAAAGTTCCGGATGATCTGCCGCTGATCAACAAGGAACGGAAGGTCAAGAGCGAGCCCCGCGACGTTTTTGCCTTCATGATCCACGAGGGCAAGGTCAATGCGCCGTTCGGCGCGATCGCGCTTCAGGAAGAGGTCGGGAAGTAGCAGCCCGCCTAGAGCGGTCGCACATGGGCCACGAGATCTTCGGCCGTCAGGCCCTTGCCGACGCGCTGCCCGGCTTCACCATGCAGGTAGACGCCGCATGCAGCAGCCTCGAATGCGGGCAAACCCTGCGCCAGAAGCGCCCCGATCATGCCGGAAAGGACATCACCTGAGCCAGCCGTCGCGAGCCAGACCGGTGCGTTCGTGTTGATCAGAACCCGTCCATCCGGCGACGCGATAACGGTATCGGCGCCCTTGTAGACGATCGCTGCATTGGCGCGCTGTGCAGACGCCTGCGCCTTTTCGACTTTGCTCAGTCTTTTGTCTGCCGCAATATCGGGAAAGAGGCGTGCGAACTCGCCTTCATGCGGCGTCAGTACCACATGCGGCTCGTCTTCCGCAAAGAGCTTGAAAAGCTCTCGTGGATCCTCCTTGAACGACGTGATGGCGTCTGCGTCGAGCACGAGATGACGGTCTTTGAGCGCGGCGATGAAGTCTCTTGTTCTTGCACCAATCCCGAAGCCTGGTCCGAGGACGAAAGTCTGCAGGCGCTTGTCGGCCAGCCAGTCGCGCAACGCCATCGCGTCATCGACGACATGCAGCATGACGGCGGTCAAATGGGCGCTGTTTTCGGCCATTGCATCCCCTGGCGTGGCGATGGTTACGAGACCGGCCCCCGCTTTCAGCCCAGCCATCGCAGACATCCGCGCAGCACCTGTTCTACCGGCTCCGCCTGAGAAAACAGCAAGGTGTCCGCGCTTGTATTTGTGCGTCTCCAGTTTCGCAGGGGCCAGCAGGTGCGCCCATTTTTCCGGAGTGTTTTCGGCAATCATTCCGGACGAACAAAACTTGATGATACGGCCCGGAATGCCGATGTCGGTAACCTCGACTCTGCCGCAAAGCTCCCTGCCCGGCATCAGCAAGTGACCGGGTTTACGCGTCATGAACGTAACGGTGTGAGCCGCCTTGAATGCCGTACCCAGCACCTCGCCGCTGCGGCCGTCGAGCCCGGATGGCAAGTCGACGGAAATGACGGGAACTGCAGCGTCTGTCACCTTCTCTATGACGGAACGCACCTGCAGCGGAACATCCCGTCCGAGACCCGCCCCGAAGATCGCATCAACGACAACATCGCCCGGCCTCGAAACATAAACATTGAGCGGCTGCGAGGCGAGCGCGCATTCGGCCCTTGCCCGCGCGGCGTCGCCGTGAAGCCTGGCCGGATCGCCGAAATGGAAGACGGCAACCTCGGCGCCGCTTTCCACAAGCCGACGGGCCGCGACATAGCCGTCGCCGCCATTGTTGCCGGGGCCGCAAAGAACAGCGAAGCGCAGTGCGCCGGGATACAGCCGAAGCGCGGCACCCGCGACGGCCGCCCCAGCGCTCCACATCAGCCCGAAAGAGGCGATGCCCGACGCGGCCGCGGCCGCATCGACGGCAGCCATTTCTGCAGGCGTCAGGAGTAGGTCACCCAGTTTTTCTGCCATGCGCCATTCAAGTCAAAAAACGCCTAAAAAACAACCTGATTCAAGATCCCATTTGCAGATTAAAATTTAGTCGTTTGCCTAATATCAGAGCAATTCAGCTTGGGCGGAAGCTATAAGACGCTCGCGGGATTTTTCCTGATTTTGCGCGATTTTTGAATTTTGGATGGCAATCCCAATCGATTTTGCTGGAAAAAACGCCTCAAAAAGTCCCGAGAAGCCGCAAATTCGGGGGGAATTGACATATTTTTTCGCTCTTCGGCGTTGCGAACTGGCACGATACCTGCATCATGTCTCGCGAGCGGCAATTTGCCCGCTTTAACGGGAGAAGCGGAGAGTCATTTTCTCATGAAAAAGATCGAAGCGATCATAAAGCCTTTCAAGCTGGACGAGGTGAAGGAAGCCCTTCAGGAAGTCGGCCTGCAGGGCATCACTGTCACGGAAGCAAAGGGCTTCGGTCGTCAGAAGGGCCATACGGAACTTTACCGCGGCGCTGAATATGTCGTCGACTTTCTGCCCAAGGTGAAGGTCGAGGTCGTGCTCGCCGACGAAAATGCGGAAGCCGTCATCGAAGCGATCCGCAAGGCCGCGCAGACCGGCCGAATCGGAGACGGAAAGATTTTCGTATCCAACGTCGAAGAAGTTATTCGAATCCGTACCGGCGAGACCGGCATCGACGCTATATAAGGCGGCTCGCCCGACGCGGCGAAATTTATTCATCGTCATTGCAAATGAAAGGGAGATTTCATGGCGACCGCGAACGAAATTCTTAAGCAGATCAAAGAAAACGACGTCAAGTTCGTTGATCTGCGCTTTACCGACCCCAAGGGCAAGCTGCAGCACGTCACGATGGACGTTTCGTGCGTAGATGAGGATATGTTCGCGGACGGCGTCATGTTCGACGGTTCCTCGATCGGCGGCTGGAAGGCGATCAACGAGTCCGACATGGTGCTGATGCCGGACACTGAAACGGTTCACATGGACCCGTTCTTCGCCCAGTCCACCATGGTCATCGTCTGCGATATTCTCGATCCGGTTTCAGGCGAAGCCTATAACCGCGATCCGCGCGGCACGGCAAAGAAGGCCGAGGCCTACCTCAAGGCATCCGGCATCGGCGACACGATCTTCGTTGGTCCGGAAGCTGAATTCTTCGTTTTCGACGATGTGAAGTACAAGGCCGATCCTTACAATACCGGCTTCAAGCTCGACAGCAGCGAACTACCGTCGAACGACGATACCGACTACGAGACAGGCAACCTTGGCCACCGTCCGCGCGTCAAGGGCGGTTATTTCCCTGTTCCGCCGGTCGACAGCGCCCAGGACATGCGCTCGGAAATGCTGACGGTGCTTGCCGAAATGGGTGTCGTCGTCGAGAAGCACCACCATGAAGTGGCCGCCGCCCAACACGAACTGGGCATCAAGTTCGACACGCTCGTCCGCAATGCAGACAAGATGCAGATCTACAAGTACGTCGTGCACCAGGTCGCCAATGCCTACGGCAAGACGGCAACCTTCATGCCGAAGCCGATCTTCGGCGACAATGGCTCGGGGATGCACGTGCACCAGTCGATCTGGAAGGGCGGCAAGCCGACTTTTGCCGGTGACGAATATGCCGGCCTTTCCGAAACCTGCCTTTACTACATCGGCGGCATCATCAAGCATGCCAAGGCTATCAACGCCTTCACCAATCCATCGACCAATTCTTACAAGCGTCTCGTTCCGGGTTACGAAGCACCGGTGCTGCTTGCCTATTCGGCCCGCAACCGCTCGGCCTCCTGCCGCATTCCGTTTGGCTCCAACCCGAAGGCTAAGCGCGTCGAAGTGCGCTTCCCCGATCCGACCGCAAACCCATATCTCGCTTTCGCCGCCATGCTGATGGCCGGTCTTGACGGCATCAAGAACAAGATCCATCCCGGCAAGGCCATGGACAAGGATCTCTACGATCTGCCGCCGAAGGAATTGAAGAAGATCCCGACTGTTTGCGGTTCGCTGCGTGAAGCCCTCGAAAGCCTCGACAAGGACCGCAAGTTCCTGACGGCCGGCGGTGTCTTCGACGACGATCAGATCGACGCCTTCATCGAGCTGAAGATGGCAGAGGTGATGCGCTTCGAGATGACCCCCCATCCGGTCGAATACGATATGTACTATTCGGCTTGATTGCTCAGCGGGAGGCTCCGGTTAGCCGGAGCCTTCCTTCCTTGTCACTGAGGCTGATGGCGGCATGACACTCATGTGACGAAGACCCGCAAGAATCTTGATTTGGGCGGGTCCAATCACCAAATCAGGTGATGAAAGGAAGTCGTACCATGAAAGAAAGAGTAGCAAAGTTCAGTATCGGTGAAGTGGTCCGGCACAAGGTTTTTCCGTTTCGCGGCGTCATCTTCGATGTCGATCCGGAATTCGCGAATACCGAAGAGTGGTGGAATTCGATCCCTCCCGACGTCCGCCCTGACAAGGACCAGCCCTTCTACCACCTGCTCGCGGAAAATGACGAAAACGAATATGTCGCTTACGTCTCCGAGCAGAACCTGGTGAATGACGAAAGCGGCATTCCGCTTCGCAATCAGCAGGTTTATCAGATTTTCGATCAAGCGCCGTCCGGCCAGCTCAAACCCAAGATGAGCTTTGCCCACTAAGACGCAGAATCGAATATGATTTCAAACCCCGCTCCGGCGGGGTTTTCGTTTGCCGTAACAACAAAACCCGGCGCGGTGGCCGGGTCCTTGTTCATTCTCTTGCGCGCTGGCACGATTACTGCGCCTTGGCGGCGTTCTGTGCGTCTTCGAGCTTCTTGCGGGCTTCTTCAGCTTTCTTCTGCATGCTGTCCTGCAGGCTCTTTTGGCTTTCGGCGAGCTTGTTTGGCGAAACGGCTTCGCCATCATAGGCGCCGGTAAAGCCTTCGAGCGAAATCTTGATCGGGTTCGGCGCGCGGCGGAAGTTGATTGACGTGAAGATCACATCGCTTCCCTTCTTGAGGCCGGCGATCATCGCATCTGTCAATGGGATTTCGGCGGTGCACTTGTCCGGCAGGCAGACGGCATAATCGAGCTTCTGGCCCTTGTTGTTATCGACCTGCATCATGATGCCGGGTGGAATCAGGCGGGCGGTCGGCACCGAAACCTGCAGAATCTTGCGGTTGACCTTGCCCGAGATACTGATGAGGCCGACAGCCGTGACGAGCTGGCCGCCGTTGGCGAGGATCAAGTTCTGAACGACACAGATATCGTTGTCTTCCTGCTTGCTGCAGGTCTTGTACCAGCCAAGACGCGGCGCGCCGGCAGCTTGGGCGGGTGCGTTTGCACCTTCCTGCGCGAAAGAAGATACCGGGGCCGAAGCGGCGCCGAAAGCTACTGCCAGTACGGACAGAGCTGCCCGCATTTTCTTATCAGACTTGAACATCATAACGGATTCTGTCTCCTGATACCCATTCGGGACCGCGATCTGCCGTCCTCTCCAACCGGGGTCATTCGGCATTCCACCTCCAAGAACATTAAGGCAAATGCATGTCCCCCAAAACCCGGGACCACCTGTTACATTGAGGTGATCCAGATATCCAGTATTTCTTTGGCAATTTCTGGATGGGTCGAAAGATTTCGGCGTGCAATGTTCGATTTGGCGCCGTGCATGATAGTCTTCGGCCGAATCGTGCCTTTTGCCGGAAAGGATTTAAGCATGCTCCGGGTTGTTCTCCCCCTTGCCTTTACGCTGTTCTGCGGCACCGTTGCTGCCAGCCCGCTGCATGGAATCGCCATGCACGGGGAACCCGCCCTGGCCCCGGATTACAAGCATTTTCCCTACGTCAACCCGGACGTGAAAAAAGGCGGCAGGATCACCTATGGCGTCGTCGGCACCTTCGACAATCTTAACCCCTTCATCTTGAAAAGCATGAGAACGACAGCGCGCGGCATGTGGGATCCGGACTATGGTAACCTCGTCTACGAATCGCTGCTGTTGCGCTCCCGGGACGAGCCTTTCACTCTCTATGGACTGCTTGCGGAAACGGTCGAATGGGACGAGGACCGCACGTTCATCCAGTTCAATCTCAACCCGAAAGCCAAGTGGTCCGACGGACAGCCGGTGACAGCCGACGACGTCATATTCTCCTTTGAGTTGCTGCGCGACAAGGGACGCGTGCCATTTGCGAATCGTCTCAGCCTTGTCTCCAAGATGGAAAAGGTCGGAGAGCGAAGCGTGCGCTTCACTTTCAACGATAAGGCAGATCGCGAAACTCCGATGATCTTTGGGCTTTTTCCAGTCCTGCCCAAGCACGCCATCGATCCTGAAACCTTCGATCGAACGTCTCTCGTGCCGCCGCTCGGCTCCGGCCCTTACAAGATCAAGACGGTGAAGCCCGGCGAGAGTATCACCTATGAGCGGGACCCAGACTATTGGGGCAAGGATATTCCCTCCAAGGTCGGCATGGACAATTACGACCAGATCACCGTTCAGTATTTTCTTCAGGACACGACGCTCTTCGAAGCCTTCAAGAAGGGCGATATCGACGTCTATCCCGACGGCAGCCCCGGCCATTGGGCGACGGCCTATAATTTTCCGGCGGTTTCTTCCGGTACCGTGATCAAGGATGCATTCCCGTCGAAGCTGCCGAGTGGCATGTTCGGCTTTGTCTTCAACACGCGACGGCCGGTTTTCGCCAACATCAAGGTCCGCGAGGGACTGTCGCTGATCTTCGACTTCGAATGGGCGAACAAGACGCTTTATTCCGGTGCCTACAAGCGTACGCAAAGCTTCTGGCAGAATTCCAAGCTTTCGAGTTTCGGCGTTCCGGCCGACGCGCGCGAACTCGACATGCTCGGCCCGATCAAGGACAAGATCGAGCCTGCCATCCTCGAAGGGACCTATAAGATGCCTGTGACCGATGGTTCCGGACGCGACCGCATCGTGCTGAAAAAGGCAGTGCAGGTGCTGAAAGAAGGCGGCTATTCGATCCAGGGCGGCAAGATGGCGGATGCCAATGGCAAGCCGCTTTCCTTCGAGATCATGACTCAGAATGCCGATCAGGAGAAACTTGCGATCGCCTTTCAGCGTTCGCTCCAGACGCTGGGCATTGCCGCTTCGATCCGCACGGTGGATGATTCGCAATATCAGAACCGCACCAATAGTTTCGACTATGATGTTATACTTAAATCTTATGTGTCGTCGCTCTCGCCTGGCAATGAGCAGCTTTCCTATTGGTCCTCGGCTGCGCGCGACCGCGAGGGCAGTTCAAATTTCGCCGGCGTTGCCGACCCAAATGTCGATGCTTCGATCAAGCATATTCTCACGGCGCGCTCCGACGAGGATTTCACCGCTGCCGTCAGGTCGTATGACCGATTGCTGCTTTCTGGCCATTATGTGTTGCCCCTCTATCACATCGACCAGCAATGGGTCGCACGCAACAAGCGGCTCGGCCGTCCGGATGTTGTGCCGCTTTACGGTTACCAGCTTCCGACCTGGTGGGATCAGAGCGTGCAATAAGCGTGCAGGAGCCGGTTCCTTTTTCCTGCCTGGTTGAAGTCGAACGCCTCAGGGCATAGATGGCGTGGAAAGCCTCGGACCGATGAAAGGAACCACCGTGGAACGCATAACCATCGACGTCGTATCGGACGTCGTCTGCCCTTGGTGCTACCTCGGCAAGGCACGGCTTGAGCTCGCAATAGCCGAAGTGCAGGACGAAGTGGGCGTCGACGTCAACTGGAGGCCCTACCGCCTCAATCCCGACTATCCGTCCGAGGGCGTCGATCAGAAGAAAGCGCTGGAGCAGAAGCTCGGCGGCAGCGGGCGCGTCGCGCAGGCTCACAAGATGCTGGTCGACTTCGGCCGCGAGGTCGGCATCAATTTCGACTTCGAAGCGATCAAGATCGGGCCGAATACGCTCGATGCGCACCGCGTGATCCATTGGGCGATGGCCGAGGACCGCGAGAAACAGGACCGTGTCGTCAACGCCCTCTTCAAGGCGAACTTCGAGGAAGGCAGAAATGTCGGAGACCATGCAGTATTGCTCAACATCGCCGAGCAAGCCGGTCTAAACCGCGCTGTGATTTCCTCCCTGCTTGCTTCGGATGCCGACCGTGAGCTGGTGATTGCCGAGATCGAGGCGGCCAAGAAGATGGGTGTCAACGGCGTCCCCTTCTTCATTTTCGATCAGCAATACGCTGTCAGCGGTGCCCAGACGCCGGACGTGCTGGCAGGTGCGCTTCGCGACATCGCCAAGACGAAGTCTGAAGCGCGCGCCGGGCTGAACTGACCGGCCCTACGGCTTTGCCAATTCGGCCAGCTGCGTCATGACGACGGCCGCGCCCTGCAGCCGCTTTTCCGGCGTCGGCAGGTCGCGGGTCAAAAACACGCTGTGGTCCGGACGGATCTTCGCCATCGTGCCCTGCTTGGCGATATACCCGACCAGGTTTGCCGGATTCGGGAATTCCTTGTTTCGGAACTGGACGACCACGCCCTTCGGGCCGGCGTCCAGCTTTTCAACATTGGCGACGCGGCAAAGCGATTTGATGTAGACGATCTTCAAAAGGTGCTGCACCTCGATCGGCATCGGACCGAATCGGTCGATCATTTCGGCGCCGAAGGCATCTATTTCCTTGAGCTCGGTGATCTCGCCGAGGCGACGATAGAGCGCCATGCGCAGATGGAGGTCCGGCACGTAGCCGTCCGGGATCATCACAGGCGTCCCAACCGAAATCTGCGGCGACCAGCCGGTATCTTGAATTTCGTCCACGCCCTTCACCTCAGCGACCGCCTCTTCAAGCATCTGCTGGTAAAGCTCGAAGCCGACTTCCTTGATATGGCCCGATTGTTCCTCGCCGAGAAGGTTACCGGCCCCGCGGATATCGAGGTCGTGGCTGGCGAGCTGGAAGCCGGCGCCGAGCGTATCCAGCGACTGCAACACCTTGAGGCGACGCTCGGCGGTTGCCGTCAGCACCTTGTTGACCGGCAGCGTGAACAGCGCGAAAGCGCGGACCTTCGAGCGGCCGACGCGGCCGCGCAGCTGATAGAGTTGCGCCAGACCGAACATGTCGGCGCGGTGGACGATCAGCGTGTTGGCTGTCGGGACATCGAGGCCGGATTCGACGATCGTCGTCGAAAGCAAGACGTCGTAGCGGCCCTCGTAGAAGGCATTCATGACGTCTTCGAGTTCGCCCGCCGGCATCTGGCCATGGGCGACTGCAACCTTCAACTCGGGAACATCCGACCGCAGAAAGGCATGCACGTCCTCAAGGTCCGCCAAGCGAGGACAGACGTAGAAGCTCTGGCCGCCGCGATAATGCTCGCGCATCAGCGTCTCGCGGATGACGAGGCTGTCGAAAGGCGAAATAAAGGTGCGCACCGCCATGCGGTCGACCGGCGGTGTAGTGATCAGCGACAGCTCACGGACGCCGGTCATCGCGAGCTGCAGTGTGCGCGGGATCGGCGTTGCCGAAAGTGTCAGCACGTGGACGTCACTCTTCAGCTCCTTCAGGCGTTCCTTGTGCTTCACGCCGAAATGTTGCTCCTCGTCGATGATAAGGAGGCCGAGATTGGCGAATTTAATGCCGGCACCGAGCAGCGCGTGCGTTCCGACGACGATATCGGTCTTGCCCTCGGCTACCTCCTTCTTCGTAAGGGCGAGTTCCTTGGCACCGACAAGGCGCGAGGCCTGCTGTATACGCACCGGCAGGCCACGGAAGCGCTCCATAAAGGTCTTGAAATGCTGGCGGGCAAGCAGCGTTGTCGGTACGACGACGGCGACTTGAATGCCATTCATCGCCGCGATGAAGGCGGCCCGCAGCGCAACTTCCGTCTTGCCGAACCCGACGTCGCCGCAGACGAGGCGATCCATCGGACGCCCGGCGGCAAGGTCGCCGCGCACGGCCTCAATGGCATTGTCCTGATCTTCCGTCTCATCGTAAGGGAAGCGCGCCGCAAACTCGTCGTAGAGCCCTTCCTGTGTCGTCAGCGCCGGCGCGTGCCGGGTCAAACGCTCGGCCGCAATCCGGATCAGAGCGTCAGCCATGTCGAGTAGGCGCTTCTTGAGTTTCGCCTTGCGCATCTGCCATGCGCCGCCGCCGAGCCTGTCCAGCTGAGCTTCGGTTCCCTCACCGCCATAACGTGACAGCAGATCGATGTTTTCGACCGGCAGGAAAAGCTTGGCGTCATCGGCATATTGCAGCTCCAGGCACGCATGCGGGGCGCCGGCCGCCTCGATTGTCTTCAGGCCGACGAAACGGCCAATGCCGTGTTCGGCGTGAACGACGACCGAACCCTCGTCGAGACCTGCAACTTCCGAAATGAAGTCGGCAGCGCGCTTGCGGCGCTTGGTGCGGCGAACCATGCGGTCGCCGAGAATGTCCTGCTCGCCGATGACGATGAGGTCACCGGTCTCGAAGCCCGACTCGAGGCTGAGCACGGCTGCTGCCGCCTCGCCCCTGTCCAGCTGATCGACGGCCTTCAATGTTTCGACCGGCTTGACGCGCTCTAGGCCATGTTCGTTCAGCACCTGCAGCAGGCGTTCAAGCGAACCCTCCGTCCAGGCGGTAATGAGAACCTTCGCGCCGCCTGCGCGCCTTTCGGCGATATGCTTGACGACGACATCAAAGATGTTGACGCGCTCGGTATTGCCGCCGCCTTCAACATTCGCCCGCGCCCAACGCTCGCCCTGGCGCGCACCGATATTGACGACGCGCCTGGCCTCGCCCTCGTGCTCGTTGAAGGGTGAAATCCGCATGGTGTTCAACGCATCCAGAACCTTCGCAAAGGATTGGCTGTCGAGATAAAGTTGACCCGGCGTCACAGGCTTGTAGGGCGTTCCCTGGGCCATCTGGCCCTTGACCTGCCGGCCTGAGTTCAGGCGGGCGTCGAAATAGTCGAGCACGAGCTTGGAGCGCTCTTCTGCGGCCTCACGCACGGTATGATCCGCGACCAGCCGAAAACCCTTCAGGTAATCAAACACAGTCTCCAGATTCTCGTAAAAGAGCGGCAGCCAGTGCTCCATGCCGGGATAGCGACGCCCTTCGGAAACGGCGAGATAAAGCGCATCGTCGCGGGTCGCAGCGCCAAAGGCCGAGAGATAATTCTTGCGGAAGCGGCTGATTGTATCCGGCGTCAGCGTCACTTCGCTCATCGGATTGAGATCGAGAGAACGCACCTGCCCGGTCGTCCGCTGGCTTGCCGGATCAAAGCTGCGGATGCTCTCCAGAGTATCGCCAAAGAAATCGAGGCGGACCGGCTCTTCGGAGCCCGGAACGAAAACGTCGAGGATGCCACCGCGCACCGCATATTCGCCCACCTCGCGCACCGTCGCGACCCGGTCGAAACCATTGCGTTCCAGCCGCCCGGCGAGGTCGTCCATGCGCACCTGGTTGCCTGGGCGGGCCGAAAATGCCAGGCTCTCGATCACATTTTGGGGCGCCACCTTCTGCAGCATTGCGTTGACGGTAACGAGCACGATTGCCGCATGCGGCTTTTTTCGATGGGCGATCAGGCCGCTCAGTGCCGCCAGGCGGCGGGCCGAGGTGTCGGCGCTGGGCGAAACGCGGTCGTAGGGCAGGCAGTCCCAGGCGGGCAGCGTAAGAACCGGAATGTCGGGAGCTACAAAGCCGAGCATCTGCTCCAGGTCGGCCATGCGCTGCCCGTCGGAAAGCACGTAGGCGACCGGTCCGCCAGCGCGTGCCAATTCGGCGAGCAGGAGCGGTTCCAGGCCGGACGGCACATTGCCGATCGTCAGAGGCTCGGCAACGGCGGCAAGCTTGCTTGCATCAAATCCTGGGATCATTCCGGCTTCCTGGATGCGGGGTCGGCCGGGTATTCGAAATCCGGCTTGAAGGCTGCGAGGCGTTGGAACATTGGAGTTTGAAAGCGCTCCGGGATGGGCCACGTACCCATAACCCAGCGCAGAAGGTCGTTGTCTTCCTCGCCCATTATGGTTTCGAGCTCATCGAGCTCAGCTTCCGACAGCGTCGCCACCTCGGCTTCGGCGAACTGGCCGAAGACCAGATCCATCTCGCGCAGCCCGCGATGCCAACAGCGGAACAATATGCGGCGGCGGCGCGGGTCGAGACCGGCACTCGAGAGTGTCACACCTGTCATGGCATCACCTTCCTGTTGATGCGCCTCTATAGCCCCTCGAAAGCGGCTTGTCAGCCTTGCCAATGCCCTATTCTTCATCGCATTTTGCAGCATGCGCCCCACCATCCTCGATCCGCTGTTTTCCCCCGTTTCGGCTCTTTCGGGCGTCGGCCCGAAGATTGCCGAGCTGCTGGTGAAGCTGCTTGGACGCGAGACACCGGACGACACAAGGATCATCGACCTGCTCTTCCATGCGCCGCATTCGCTGATCGATCGGCGCAACCAGCCGAAAATTGCGCGCGCGCCGCAAGGTTCGATCGTGACGATCACCGCGCGGGTCGACCGGCACCAGCCCCCGCCGAGGGGCAAGAGCAATATTCCCTACCGCGTCTTCCTGCACGACGAGACTGGCGAACTCAGCCTCGTCTTCTTCCGCGGACAGGCCGCGTGGCTGGACAAACAGCTTCCGATCGACGAGGAGGTCACCGTCAGCGGCAAGATCGACTGGTTTAACGGTCGGGCAACGATCGTGCATCCGGACTACATCGTAAAGGCAGGCGATACGGAGAGCCTGCCGCTCGTCGAGCCGGTCTACCCGCTGACCGCCGGGCTTTCACCGAAGACGCTGCACAAGATCATCGAGGCGGCGGTGCTGCGAATGCCGGAACTGCCGGAATGGATCGATCTTTCACTGGCGCAGGCACAGGGGCTGCCTTCGATCGCCGACAGTTTCCGTATGCTGCATGAACCGCGCGATCCGACAGACGTCGATCCGCAAGCCCCTGCCCGGCGAAGGCTTGCCTATGACGAGTTCCTCGCCGGACAGTTGTCGCTGGCGCTGGTACGCCAACGGCTTACCAAGGTCGCCGGGCAGCCGGTCCATGCCACCGGCGAAATCAGCGGCAGGATCCTGCAGACGCTGCCCTTTTCGCCCACGCGCAGCCAGATGGAAGCAATCGCCGACATCCTGAAGGACATGGCTGGCGAAGACCGCATGCTGCGGCTGCTGCAGGGCGATGTCGGCTCCGGTAAGACGCTGGTGGCCCTGATGGCCATGGCCGCGGTGATCGAGTGTGGCGGACAGGCCGTTCTGATGGCTCCCACCGAGATTCTCGCGCGTCAGCACCATGCGACGATCTCAAAATTCTCCGCTTCTGTTGGTCTCGCTATCGAGGTACTGACGGGCCGCACCAAGGGACGTGAGCGCGACGATATCCTCGGACGCATCGCTTCCGGCGAAGCCCAAGTCATCATCGGCACGCATGCGCTCTTCCAGGAGAGCGTCAATTACAAAAAACTCATGCTGGCAGTCGTCGACGAGCAGCATCGCTTCGGCGTTCACCAGCGGCTGCGGCTGACGGCCAAGGGCATTTCCCCGCACATGCTGGTGATGACGGCAACTCCCATTCCGCGCACGCTGGTGCTCGCCGCGTTCGGCGACATGGATGTCTCCAAGCTCACCGAGAAACCTGCCGGCCGCAAACCGATCCAGACGATCACGATACCGAGCGAACGGACCGGGGAAATCATAGAGCGGCTGCAAAGCGCGCTTGCCGAAGGCAAGAAGGCCTATTGGATCTGCCCGCTGGTCGAGGAATCCGAAGAGCTCGATCTCATGTCAGCCGAAGAGCGGCATGCGACGCTGGTCTCGACGCTTGGACCCAGCATCGGCCTCGTCCACGGCCGCATGAGCGGAGCGGAGAAAGACGCCGTGATGATGGCGTTCAAGAACGGCGAACTCAGGCTGCTGGTGGCGACGACCGTCGTCGAAGTGGGCGTCGACGTGCCGGATGCGACGATCATGGTGATCGAGCATGCCGAACGCTTCGGTCTCGCGCAGCTCCATCAGCTTCGCGGCCGCGTCGGACGCGGTGACGAAGCATCGACCTGCATCCTGCTCTACAAAGGTCCGCTCGGCGAGACCGGTCATGCGCGTCTGTCAATCATGCGGGAAACGGAGGACGGCTTCCGGATCGCAGAAGAAGACTTGAAGCTGCGCGGCGAAGGCGAACTGCTCGGCACCCGCCAATCCGGCACGCCCGGTTTCCGGATCGCGAGCCTCGAAGCGCACGCCGATCTTCTGGAGATCGCCCGAAGGGATGCCGCCTATGCGATCGAGCGCGACCCGGAACTCACGAGCGAACGCGGTTTCGCGTTCCGCACCCTGCTCTATTTATTCCGGCGCGACGAAGCGATCCGCTTTCTTCGCGCGGGCTAAAAGTCTCGGTTTTCCCGGAACCGCCGGTTCCTTGGACGGCTTGGCCGGAAAGTCTGGCGCTACGAGGCCGCCGGAGACGAGCAGCTTGGCGCCGTCCTCCGCACTCATGTCGAGCACGACGATCTTTTCGCGCGGCACGAAGATCAAAAAGCCGGCGGTCGGTATTGGCGTCGGCGGCAGAAACACGCTCACCATATCCTGGCCCATCGCATTGAACTTCGAAGCAATTTCGCCCTTTGCATCCGTTGCGATGAACACCAGCGCCCAAAGGCCTGGGCTCGGATACTCGATGAGGCCCACCTTCTTGAAGGAATTGCTGCGTTCCTCCAGCACCGTCTCGAATATCTGCTTCACGCTCTTGTAGATGCTGCGCACCAGCGGCACGCGCCGTACCACCGACTCGCCGAACTGCACGATTGTCTGGCCGATAAGGTTCTTGCCGAGAAAACCGATGATGGTGATGAAGATCATCGCGATCACCAGGCCAGAGCCGGGTACTGCGAAGTTCAGGTAGCTGTCCGGGTCGTAGCGCGCCGGAATGTAGGGTTTCACCCAGCTGTCGGCCCACCGGACGACGGACCACGTCAGCCACAGCGTGATCGCAATCGGAGCACAGATGATGAGGCCCGCGAGGAAGTTGTTTCTCATGCGGGTCGCTATCGGCAATCGGGGCAGTTTGTGCGTCATCGCTCGCGATGAACTCCCTTGAATCTACCGGCTGTCGTGATCACGCGCACCCCCGCACCTGGAACGAAGCTGCCAGAATTCGGCCCCTTTCACAAGCCTTCAGGCGGCTTTCCGATTCACTCAACCGTGACCGATTTTGCGAGGTTTCGTGGCTGGTCGACATCCGTGCCCATGAAGACGGCGGTGTGGTAGGCGAGCAGTTGGATCGGCAGCGAGAAGATCATCGGCGCGATGATCTCAGGGACGTTCGGAAGCGCGATCGTCGCCAATGTCGGCAGCTTGGAGGCAGCAGCACCTGCTTCGTCGGTGATGAAGATGATCCGGCCGCCGCGGGCTGCGACTTCCTGCATATTCGAAACGGTCTTTTCGAAGAACCGGTCGTAAGGCGCGATCACGATGACCGGCATGTTCTCGTCGATCAGCGCGATCGGGCCGTGCTTCAATTCGCCCGCCGCATACCCTTCCGCATGGATGTAGGAAATTTCCTTGAGCTTCAGCGCACCTTCCATCGCGAGGGGGAAGCTGGTGCCGCGGCCGAGATAAAGCACGTCGCGGCACTTGGAGAGTTCGCGCGAGAGACTTTCCATCTGCGGCTGGACGAGGTTCAGCACGCGGCTCATGATGCGCGGCATTTCGGCAAGCTGCCGGACAAGCCCCTTTTCCTCATCGGCGCTTACGGTGCCGCGCGCCTTGCCCGCGCCGATCGCCAGAGACGCGAGGACGGCCAGCTGGCAGGTGAAGGCCTTCGTCGAAGCAACTCCGATTTCAGGACCGGCCATGATCGGGAAGACGGCATCGGATTCGCGCGCGATCGTCGATTCCTGCACATTGACCACGGCGCCGATTTTCAGACCGTTGTCCTTGCAGTAGCGGAGCGAGGCCAGCGTGTCCGCAGTTTCCCCGGACTGCGAGATGAAAAGTGCCGCCTGCGACGGCTGCAGCGGCATTTCGCGATAGCGGAATTCCGAGGCGACATCGATCTCGACCGGCAGACGAGCGTAGCGCTCGAACCAGTACTTTCCGATCAGACCGGCGAGATAGGCGGTGCCGCAGGCCGAGATCGCGAGGCCGCTGACGGATTTGAAATCGATCTCCGACGCATTGGACCCAATCGTGTTCTCGGCAAAATTCATATAGTGGCTGAGCGCGTGGGAGATAACTTCCGGCTGCTCATAAATTTCCTTCTCCATGAAGTGACGATGGTTACCCTTGTCGACGACATAGGCCGTCGCCTGCGATATCTGCCGCGGGCGGTTTAGCGGGTTTCCGGAGAAATCGACGATGGTCGCACCGTCGCGGGTGATGACCGCGCAGTCGCCGTCCACGAGATAGGTGATTTCGTTGGTAAAGGGCGATAGAGCGATTGCATCCGAGCCCAAGAACATTTCGCCATTGCCGAAACCGATGGCAAGGGGCGGGCCGGAGCGCGCTGCCAGCAACGTGCCCGGATCGCTTTGCAGCATGACGACCAGCGCATAGGCGCCTGTCACGCGGTTCAGCATCCTCAGCATTGCAGCGCGGGGCTCAAGTCCTTCGCGCAGGTATCTCGCCATTAAGTGGGCAACGACTTCGGTGTCGGTCTGGCTTTCGAATACGGCACCATCTGCGTTGAGCTCGTCACGAAGCTCCGAGAAATTCTCGATGATGCCGTTGTGAACGACCGCCACGCCCTCGACGAAATGCGGATGCGCATTCGTCTCGTTCGGAACGCCGTGCGTTGCCCAGCGCGTATGGGCGATGCCGGTCGTACCGGGCAGCGGCTCGAGGTCGAGGCACTTCTCGAGATTGAAGAGCTTGCCCTTGGCGCGGCGGCGACTCATCACGCCACCGTGGATCGTCGCGACGCCCGCCGAATCGTAACCCCGATACTCGAGCCGCTTCAGCGCATCGACCAAACGTTCCGCGACCGGCTGACTGCCGACGATCCCCACAATACCGCACATGAACAATCCCCAACGCTTCGAAAATAACGAGCAAGTCCTAGCGATTTTCTGTTGTTTCTCAATCGGTCAGCCGGTCACTTTCGATTTCCGGCCGTTACTCAGCCTTGGCTTGCTTTGCGGCCTTGATCGCCTGTGCGCGCTCGCGGATCGACGTGGCGCGCCCCGGTTTCACTTCCTGGCGCGCCCGGCCGAAAGCGAGCGCCTCGGCAGGAACATTGTGGGTGATGACGCTGCCCGACGCAATATAGGCGCCGTCACCAATGCTGACCGGAGCAACCAGCGCGCTGTTGGAGCCGATGAAGGCGTTGGCGCCGATTCGGGTCTCGTGCTTGTTCACGCCGTCATAATTGCAGGTGATCGTGCCCGCGCCGATATTGGCCCCGGCACCGATGACCGCATCACCGATATAGGTCAGATGATTGACTTTGGCGCCCTCACCGATCTGCCCGTTCTTCACTTCGCAGAAGTTGCCGACCTTCGATCTCTCGCCGAGATCGGCGCCCGGCCGCAGGCGTGCAAAGGGGCCGACCGTCGCACCGGCACTCACATGCGCGCCTTCAATATGGGAGAAAGCATGAATCACCGCGCCGCCGTCAATCACCGCGCCCGGACCGAAAACGACGTTCGGCTCGATCAGCGCGTCCTGGCCGATCACCGTGTCGTGGGACAGGAAAACGGTTTCGGGGGCGATCATCGTTACGCCGGAGATCATCAATTCGTGGCGGCGGCGCTCCTGCCAGAACCGTTCGATCGCCGCGAGCTCGGCCCTGTTGTTGCAGCCTGTCATTTCCACTTCCGGCGCATCGACGGCCGTTACCCGACCGCCGAGCGAGCGGGCAATCTCGACGAGGTCCGTGAGATAGTACTCGCCTTTGGCATTGCCGTTTCCAACGCGCGCAAGAAGATCGAGCGCCTTGCGGCCGTTGATCGCCATCAGGCCGCTATTGCACCATGTGACGGCGCGCTCCGCATCGGTCGCATCCTTCTCCTCGCGGATCGCAAACAATTCGCCATCCTTGACGAGCAACCGGCCGTAGCCTGTGGGCTTGCTCGTATGGAAGCCGATGACGACGATGTCGCTGCCCTCCGCCAGTTTCTGGCGCGCCGCCTTCAGCGGCCCCTCGGTCTGCAACGGGACATCCCCATAGGTTACCAGGATATCGTCATAGCCGCGGCTAATCGCTTCGCGTGCTGCAAGAACTGCATGTCCAGTTCCGAGGCGCTCCTTTTGCAAGTGTGCCTCGACCTCGACGCCCCCGATTCTGGCGGCCCTCGAGACCTCGTCGGCATCACGACCGACAACGAGAGCGACCGACGAAATGCCGGCCTTCGCCACGGCGTCCACGACATGTGCGATCATCGGCCGGTTGGCGACCGGATGCAGCACCTTCGATCTCGAGGATTTCATGCGTGTACTGTCGCCGGCGGCAAGAATGACGGCAAGGCAGGTGCGTTCCATGGGGCAGCTCCGGGAATCCGTTGTTCAGCTCTGCCTCATAGCAGCAAGGCGAAGCTGCGACAAAGATCAAATTAGATCAGGCGGAAACCTCGGAGAAGGCCGCATAGGCGTCACGCACTTGTTCGCGGCCTTCAACGATAACATCTTCCATCGCCTTGCGGGCGCCGGCAACGTCGCCGGCGACGATCGCATCGACAATGCGCATATGCGTGTCGGCGATGTTGGCGAAACCGTTCTGCGATGGCGGCGTGCTGAGTCGGAACATGCCTACGAGGGCGGCCTCGATCAAACTTCCGAGCGTGCGCATGAATGGGTTGTGGGAAGCATCCGCGACAGCGAGATGGAATCTCAGGTCGGCGAGCGCAAGGCTCTCCGTCGTGTGACCGGGCGCAGCCATATCGAGCGCCAGTGCACGCAGCGTCGCGATGTCATCGGCGTTTGCACGTTCTGCCACAAGGCCCGCGGCGAAAGGTTCCACCGCCAGGCGGATGTCGTAGAGTTGAAGCAGGAATTCTTCGGTGACGCCGTGGTCGAAGTGCCAGGCGATGATCTCGCTGTCGAACATGTTCCAGAGGTTCTTCTCCGTCACACGCGTGCCGACACGGGCCTTGGCAACAACCATTCCCTTGGCTGCAAGCGTCTTCATCGTTTCGCGAAGGACGGTGCGGGAGACCTTGAAGCGTTGGGCAAGCTCGACGTCACCGGGCAAAATCGAGCCGACCGGATAGGTTCCGGCAACGATGGCCTTGCCAAGCTCGTCCACGACCTGCGCGTGGCTCGTGCGGGTCTTCCGACCGGTCCTTCGTGTCTCAAGCAATCGGTTGCGCAACAAGTCCTCCGTCAGGCGTACCTCTTGTTCAAACTGGACAAGAACAGGATGGCCTTTTGCATCAGGATAAACGCAAATAGCAAAAGGCCGATCAGGATTTTCGTCCACCAGCTCGAGAGCGTCCCGTCGAAGGTGATATATGTCTGAATGAGCCCCTGTATCAGGAGACCGATGAAGGTTCCCGCTACGAATCCTGCTCCCCCGGTCAGAAGTGTCCCCCCAATGACCACCGCCGCGATGGCGTCAAGCTCGACACCGACCGCCGCCAGAGAATATCCGGCAGACGTATAGAGCGAAAAAACGATTCCGGATAGGCCCGCCAAAAAGCCAGAGAGCGCGTAGATCCGGATGGTCGTCGGGCCGACCGGGACACCCATCAACTCCGCCGTCTGGACGCCGCCACCGAGCGCGTAGACATTCGCTCCGAAGCGGGTGCGATGGGCGATGAAGACGCCGGCGATGAAAACCAGCAGCATGACCCCGCCGACCAGCGTCAGGCGTCCGCCGCCCGGCAACCGATAGTAAATGCCGGTCAGCGTCGAATAGTAATCGTGGTCGATGGGGATACTGTCGATCGAAAGCACATAGGACATGCCGCGTGCCAGGAACATGCCTGCAAGCGTCACGATGAAAGCCGGCATCTTCAAGTAATGAATCACCGCGCCCATCAGTCCACCGAAGGCGGTGGTGATGGCGAGAACCAACGCAAAGGCTGCAAGCGGATGAATTGAGGTGTCCCGCAGCACGACGGCAAGGAACACGCCGGTAAAGGCGATGACCGAGCCGATCGAAAGATCGATACCACCCGAAATGATGACGAAGGTCATGCCGACTGCGGCTATTCCCAGGAAAGCGTTGTCGGTCAACAGATTGCCGGCGACGCGGGTCGAGAGCATGTTCGGGTACTGCAGCGCGCAGGCAGCATAGGAAAGGACGAAGATGACGATGGTTGCCAGGAGCGGCAGGTATCTGGAGTTCATTTCGACAGCTCCGCTCTGGCTTCCGGCTTGCGGCTGAAGAAGACTGCGGCCGATTGCAGCGCAGGCGACTGGATGATGAGAATGATCAGGACGATCACGGCCTTGATGATCAGGTTGAATTCCGGTGGGAAACCGGACAGCAGGATACCGGTATTGACTGCCTGGATGATCATTGCCCCGATCAGCGAGCCGAGGATGCTGAAGCGCCCGCCAAGGAGAGAATTACCGCCCACGACCACCGCAAGGATCGCATCGAGCTCCAGCCAGAGACCGGCATTGTTGGCATCAGCACCCTTGATGTCGGCGGCCACGATAATGCCGGCGATCGCCGCACAGAGCGCGCTCAGCATATAGACCGCCATCAAAAGAACGGGCGTACGAACCCCTGAAAGCGTGCTGGCACGGCGATTTATCCCGACCGATTCAATCAGCATTCCAAGTGCTGTCCGCCTCACGAGCAGGATTACCAACGCGCCCGCGATCAGCCAGATCACGACGGGCATCGGCAAAAACGCAAAGGAGCCGCTGCCGAAAAATATCAGACCCGGATCATTGAAGGTCATGATCACCCCTTCGGTGATCAACTGCGCGATGCCGCGTCCGGCGACCATTAGCACAAGCGTGGCGATGATCGGCTGGATATTCAGGATCGCCACCAAAAAGCCGTTCCAAACACCGCATAGCAGCCCGACGCAGAGTGTGGTGATCAGCGTGTATGCCAGCGGATTTCCGGAGACGATCGACGATGCGGCAACCGCACCGCAGATGGCAATGACGGCGCCGACGGAAAGATCGATTCCCTTCGTCGCGATCACCAGCGTCATGCCGATGGCGAGCAGGGCAACGGGCGCGCCGCGGTTCAGGACGTCGATCAGACTGCCATAGAGGCGGTCATTCTGAACGACGACATTAAAAAACTGCGGAAACATGATGAAATTCAACAAAAGAATGACGGCCAGCGCAATCAATTGCGGTGCCAGGCGTATGGAAAGCGCCTTCAGAGAGGAATTCATGCATCCTCCATTTTCTGTTCAGCCGCGACGATCGCGTCGATGATGTGGGATGCAGTCAAGCGGTCCCCAGCAAGCTGGGCAACGTGTTCGCGGTCGCGAAGGACGACGACGCGTGAACTATAGGCGACAAGCTCTTCCAATTCAGATGAAATCACAATCAGCGACATGCCCTTTGCACAAAGCTCCTCGATCAGCCGGATGATCTCCGCATGGGCACCGACGTCGATGCCGCGCGTCGGTTCGTCGAGGATCAGAAAATCGGGATTGGTCGCAAGCCAGCGCGCGAGGATGGCCTTCTGCTGGTTGCCGCCCGAAAGCAGCCGGATCGGTTTCTCGCGGTCGGTCGTGCGGATATCGAGCGCCTTTATATATTGGTCCGCAAGAGCGTTCTGTTCGCCGCGCGATAGCGGTCTCGCCCAGCCGCGGCGGGCCTGAAGCGCCAGCGCGATATTCTCGCGGATCGACAGATCGCCGATAATCCCGTCGGTCTTGCGGTCCTCCGGGCAGAACCCGAAGCCGTGCCCGATTGCAGCGCGCGGGCTCGACAGCGCCACGACCTTGCCATCGATCACCGCCCTGCCACTGTCGGCATTCTCTATGCCGAAGAAAAGTTCTGCCGTCTCTGTCCGTCCCGAACCGAGCAGGCCGGCTATGCCGACGACTTCGCCCACGCGAATGTCGAGATCGAAAGGCTTGACCTTGCCACGCTTGCCATAGCCCTCGAAGCGATATTTGACGCTGCCTGCAACGGTCGTGCGTTCCTTTGCGGCCTCTTCCGTCTGTGCCAGTTCGCGGCCGAGCATCATCGGGATCAGCGCCTGCCGCGGTAGTTCCGCCACTTCCCGGGTGCCGACAAGCCTGCCGTTGCGAAGCACCGTGATCCGGTCGCTGATCGCGTAAACCTGTTCCAAAAAATGTGTAATAAACACAATGCCTAATCCACGTCTCTTCAAGTCATTAATGACATTGAAAAGCATCGCGACTTCGTGCGTATCAAGGCTCGCCGTCGGCTCGTCAAGGATCAGAACCTTGCCGGAAAGATCGACTGCACGGGCAATGGCGATCACCTGCTGGACGGCGACGGAGAAGCGGTCGAGCTGTGCCGTGACATCGATGTCCAGGCCATATTGCGCCAGTAGCTCACGCGACATCCGGTTCATTGCACGCGTGTCGATCATGCCGAAACGCAGCGGCTGACGGCCAAGGAAAAGGTTTTCGGCGACGCTGAGATTCGGCAGGAGATTCACCTCCTGATAAACAGTCCCGATGCCGAGCCTCTGTGCCGCCAGCGTGTCTGTGGGATCGATCTCGCTGCCCTCGAGCGCCAGTCTTCCATCGTCGCGGCGATAGGCGCCGGTCAGGCATTTTATGAGTGTGGATTTGCCGGCTCCGTTTTCGCCGAGCAGCGCATGGACCTCGCCCTTGCGAAGCGTGAAATCGACCCTGTCCAACGCCACGGCGCCGGGGAAGAATTTCGATATTCCGGACGCGACGAGAACGTTCTCGAATTCGTGAATCATGGCTCGATATTTTCCAGATATTGACCGCCCATGCCCTTGCACTTGATGGGCATGATGTTCCGTTCGAACGGGCAGCGCCGCACCGGCCATGAGCGCCGGTGCGGCTACAGTGTCAATTAGTAACCGAGGCCCTTCTTGGCTTCGTATACCTTCATCGGATCATCAGCCGGCGTATAGAGCTTCGATTCCGTCTGGATCCACTTCGGCGGCTCCTTCTTGTCCTTTAGGTAGGCCTCAAGCACATCGAATGCCGGCCCGGCCATGTTTGGCGTAAGCTCGACCGTCGCGTTGGCCTCGCCTGCCGCCATCGCCTGGAAGATGTCCGGAACGGCGTCGATCGAGACGACGAGGATATCCTTGCCGGGCTTCAAGCCGGCTTCCTTGATCGCCTGAATGCCACCAACGGCCATATCGTCGTTGTGGGCATAAAGCGCGCAGATGTCCTTGCCGCCGTTTTCAGCCTTCAGGAAGCTCTCCATGACTTCCTTGCCCTTGGCGCGGGTGAAGTCGCCGGTCTGGCTGCGGACGATCTTGAAGTTGTCATGGCCAGCAAGCGCCTCCTCGAAGCCCTTCTTGCGGGCAATAGCCGGGGAGGAACCGGTGGTGCCTTGCAGCTCGACGATGTTGCACTTTTTGTCGCCGGCATTCTTGACGAGCCATTCGCCCGCAACCTTGCCTTCATGAACCTGGTCGGAGGTCACAGCCGTCAAATAGAGGTCATCCGGAGCCTTGATGGTACGGTCGAGCAGGATAACCGGGATTTCGGCTTCCTTGGCTTCCTTGAGGACATCGTCCCAGCCGGTCTCGACGACGGGAGCGAGGAAAATCGCGTCGACGCCTTGTGCAACGAAGGAACGCAGCGCCTTGATCTGGTTCTCCTGTTTCTGCTGGGCATCCGAAAATTTCAGATCAACGCCGCGCTTCTCAGCTTCCTGCTTCGTCACCGTCGTCTCAGCGGCACGCCAGCCGGATTCCGACCCGATCTGCGAAAAGCCCACGACAAGCTCAGCTGCAGACGCTGAACCGAACATGCAGGCAGCCAGAACCGTGGCACTCAAAAGTGCATTTTTCAATTTCATGATTGTCTCTCCCAAATGCCGCTCCTCGCGGCGCAGGAGAGAAAAAATCATATAGTATTACTTTTGTAAATTATTATTTTTACGGCGGCACGAAAAAAGCGCTCCCCAGAGGAAGCGCCTTGCAACTGCCAAGGACAGCGATCTTATTGCGGCAGTTTGTCGTCGACTCCCTGGACGTAAAAGTTCATGCCGAGCAGCGTGCCATCATCGGCCTTCTCGCCATCCTTCAGCCACGGCGTTCCGTCCTGCTTGTTGATCGGGCCGGTGAATGGATGCAGCTCGCCGGATTTGATCTTGGCCTCGGTTTCTTCGGCCATCTTCCTTACGTCGTCTGGCATGTTCGTGTAGGGCGCCATGGTCAGAATGCCGTCCTTCAGGCCATCCCAGATCTGTTCAGACTTCCAGGTACCTTCGAGCAGCGCCCTTGTTCGCTTGATATAGTAAGCGCCCCATGTGTCGACGATTGCCGTCAACTGGGTCTTCGGACCTGCTTTGATCATGTCAGATGCCTGACCGAAAGCCATGATGCCGCGTTCGGCGGCAACCTGCATCGGCGCCGTGGTGTCGGTGTGCTGTGTCAAGATGTCGACGCCCTGGTCGATCAGTGCCTTGGCGGCGTCGGCTTCCTTGCCAGGGTCAAACCAGGTGTTGGCCCATACGACCTTCAGCTTGAAGTCGGGATTGACGGACTTGGCGCCGAGTTCGAAAGCGTTGATCCCCATCACCACTTCCGGAATCGGGAACGAGGCGATGTAGCCAGCCAGCCCCTTCTTGGACATCTTGGCGGCGATCTGGCCCTGAATGTAGCGGCCCTCATAGAAGCGCGAATTGTAGGTCGCGACGTTCTCCGCTGCCTTGAAGCCGGTTGCATGCTCAAACTTCACCTTCGGGAACTTCTGGGCCACCTTGATGGTGGCATCCATGAAGCCGAACGAGGTGGTGAAGATCAGCGAGCAGCCGGAGCGGGCCATACGCTCGATCGCGCGCTCGGCGTCCGGGCCTTCCGGAACACTTTCGAGGTAAGGTGTTTCGACCTTGTCGCCGAATTCCTTTTCGACCTCGAGGCGACCGTTTTCATGGGCTTGCGTCCAGCCGCCGTCCGTGCGGGTGCCGACATAGATAAAGCAGACCTTGGTTTTGTCTGCGGCTTGTGCGGTCGAGCCGACGCTGATGACAAGCGCAGCGGTTGCCGCAAGTGCGAGTGCTAGTTTCTTCATTTTAGCCCCTGTTGGTTGGGAGTTTTGAAACCCGTCTGTTGTTATGCGTCACCGGTCAGGCACGAAGGCCTTGCCAAGCGATGCCGGCGTGTTGATCAACGTCGTGCGCCGATTATGAGAAATGATGATGAGAACGACAATAGTCGCGGCATAGGGCAGCATCGAAAGAAACTGCGAGGGAATGCCTATCCCAAAGGCCTGCGCATGAAGCTGACCGATCGATACCGCACCGAACAGATAGCCTCCCGCAAGCACTCGCCATGGCCGCCAAGACGCAAAGACGACGAGCGCAAGCGCGATCCAGCCGCGCCCCGCCGCCATGTTTTCCACCCATTGCGGTGTATAGACGAGCGAAAGCTGCGCGCCGGCAAGCCCGGCACAGGCGCCGCCGAACATGACCGCCAGGTAGCGGGTACGAATGACATCGATGCCGAGCGCGTGTGCCGAACCGTGATTGTCGCCGATTGCCCGCAGTTTCAGGCCACTGCGGCTTTTGAAGAGGAACCAGTTGATGCCGATTACGAGCACAATCGACAGGTAGAAAACCAGGTCCTGATGGAAAAGCACCGGTCCGATGAAGGGGATCTCGGAAAGATAGGGAATGTAGACCTGCGGAACCTTGATCCCGGGGATGCCGACATAGCCCTCGCCGAGCATCCCGGAGGCTCCAAGCCCGAGGATCGTCAGCGCAAGACCGGTCGCGACCTGGTTGGTAACCAGCGTCAGCGTCAGGAAGCCGAAGAGAAACGAGAACACTGCGCCGGTCGCGATTCCGGCCAGCAGCCCGATATATGGCGATCCGGTGGCCTGGGCTGCCGCAAAGGCGCCGACGGCGCCCATAATCATCATTCCCTCAACGCCCAGGTTCAAGACACCGGCGCGCTCTGTCACGAGTTCACCGAATGCAGCGATCACGAGAGGCGTGGCGGCCGTGATGACGGTCAGCAATATCGCTTCGAAGATCATTGCGCCACCTTTCCGGTGACAGCCTGCACCCGCGACCAGACGATCCTGATCCTGTAGAAGATCAGCGTGTCGCACGAGAGCACGAAAAAGAGCAGGAGCCCCTGGAAGACACGCGTCACCTTGTCGGACACTCCGATCGAGAGTTGTGCCGCCTCGCCGCCGAGATAGGTGAGCGCCAGCACTAGGCCGGAGGCAGTGATGCCGAGGGGATTGAGGCGTCCGAGAAAGGCGACGATGATCGCAGTAAAGCCGTAACCCGGCGAAATGGCCGGCTGCAAGTGGCCGATCGAACCAGACACTTCGCAAATGCCGGCGAGACCGGCAAGCGCGCCGGACAACAGAAAGCTGAACCAGATCATCCGCCTCGAGGAGAAGCCGGCAAAGCGCCCTGCCCGCTCGGACTGGCCAAGCACCACGATCTCGAAGCCCTTCAGCGTATAACGCATCATGAACCAGATGAGGATCGCCGCCAGGATCGCGAGAACGAAGGCCCAGTGCGCGCGCCCCGACTCTTCCCAAATAGCAGGAAGGACCGCTTCCGGAGCAAAGTCCCGCGAAACGGGAAAATTGAAACCCTTCGGATCGCGCCAGGCGCCGCGGATCAGCCAGTCGAGGAAAAGCTGGGCGATATAGACCAACATCAGCGAGGTCAGAATTTCATTGGTATTGAAGTGAGCCTTCAGGAGTGCCGGGATGGCGGCGAAGAGCGCACCGCCGGTGGCGCCCATGATGAGCATCAGCGGAAGCACAAGCGGCGAATGCCAATCGTAGAAGACGATCGGCAGAATCGAGCCTGCGATAGCGCCGATGGTGAACTGGCCCTCGGCACCAATATTCCAGTTGTTCGAGCGATAGCAAACCGAAAGGCCCACTGCGATGAGGATGAGCGGCGCTGCTTTGATCGCCAGTTCGTGCAGCGACCAGACTTCAAGCAAGGGTTCGACGAAGAAGGCGTCCAGCGCCCCCACCGGATCCTTGCCGAGCAGAGCGAACATGATGCTGCCTGCAATCAGCGTCAGCACTAGCGCCAGGAGCGGTGAAACGAATCCGAAGAGTTTCGAGACCTGCGGCCGTTTTTCGAGTTCAATGCGCATCGCCGGCCTCCGCGGCAGGCCTGCTTTCATGCAGACCGCCCATCAGGATGCCGATCCGCTCGCGGGTCAGTTCGCCGGCCGGGAACGGCGGCGAGAGACGCCCTTCCGAGATGACGGCGATATCGGTTGCGACTTCAAATATCTCGTCGAGGTCCTGACTGATGACGAGGACGGCAGAGCCGGCTCGTGCGAGATCGACGAGAGCCTGACGAATGTGGCTCGCAGCTCCCGCGTCGACGCCCCAGGTCGGCTGATTGACAACGAGGACCGCCGGTTGGCGATCGAGCTCCCGGCCGACGATGAACTTCTGAAGATTGCCTCCTGACAACGCCGCTGCGGCGGGATCCTCACCGCTCTTTCGCACATCCATGCTTTCCGAAATGCGTTTTGCCGCACTCCTCACCGCTGCGCGCCGGATGACCTTGAGAAAGCCGCCGCCGAGGAAGGCCCTGCGATCCGACTGGCTGCGCGCGAGCACCACATTATCCGAAAGTTTCATGGCTGAAACTGCGGCGTGGCCGTGGCGCTCTTCGGGGACGAAACCCGCTCCGAGCAGGCGGCGGGCGGTGATGCCCTGCGTGCCGACAGGCTTCCTGCGGATCATGATCGCCTCAGGCTGCGCCACCGGATATTCGCCCGACAAGGCGTCAAAAAGCTCGCCCTGCCCGTTTCCGGCAACGCCGGCAATCGCCAGGATTTCGCCTGAGCGGACCGCAAGCGACACATCCCTGAGCGGTGTGGCAAAGGGCGTGCGCGCAGCAACTGAAAGGCTCGATACTGCAAGTTGAACGTCCCCGACATTGCCGCGGTCGGGATGACTCACGCTCGCCACGTGGGAGCCGACCATCATTCTGGCGAGGGAACCGGTTGTCTCCCGCTTCGGATCGCAGGCACCGGTAACCCTGCCGTGGCGAAGCACGGTTGCGCGATCGCAAATGCGCTGCACCTCCTCGAGGCGATGGCTGATATAGAGCACCGAGCGGCCCTCCGCCTTCAACTTGAAGAGCGTTTCGAAGAGTTTGTCGGCCTCCTGGGGCGTCAGAACCGAAGTCGGCTCGTCTAGGATGATCAGCTTTGGATTTTGCAGCAACGCGCGGACGATTTCGATGCGCTGGCGCTCCCCGACGGAAAGGTCGGCTACATGGGCATGCGGATCGAGCGGCAGCCCGTAAGCGCGCGACAATGCCCTGGCCTCCTCAGCAATCCGGCCGATCGGAATCTTGTCATCGAGCGACAGCGCGATGTTTTCGGCGACGGTCAGGGCCTCGAAGAGCGAAAAATGCTGGAAGACCATACCGATGCCGAGCTTGCGGGCTTCTCCAGGCGCAACAATCGCAACCGGTTCTCCATCCCAGAGTATATCGCCCGCCGTCGGCTCCAAAACGCCGAACAGCATCTTCACAAGAGTGGACTTGCCTGCGCCGTTCTCTCCGAGAAGCGCGTGGATTTCGCCCGAAGTGATATCGAGATCGATTTCGTTGCAAGCGGTAAAGCTGCCGAAGAGCTTCGTCAGTTTCCGGACCGACAGTAGCGCACCGGACGGCAGCGCATTCAATGACGACACGTTCCCCTCATTTCTCTCTGCCGACCTTTCCGTTCCGGATCGTTATGGGATCAGCAGCGTAGTTCCCGTAGTTCTTCTTGTTTCCAGATCCGCGTGAGCCCGTCCCACCTCACTCAACGGATAGGTTTGGTTGATATTGATACGCACTTTGCTGCTTAGCACAATATCAAATAGCGCGTTTGCACAGGCGGTCAGTTCATCGCGCGTGGCGATATAGGTGAAAAGCGTCGGCCTCGTTGCATAAAGCGAGCCCCGCTGCGCCAGCATCGCCATTGTGAAGTTCTCAATAGCGCCAGAGGATTGGCCGAAGGAGACAAACATGCCTCGCGGCTTCAGGCAGTCGAGCGATTGCGGGAACGTATCGCGGCCGACCGAGTCATAGACGACGTCCACGCCCTTGCCGCCGGTGACCTCACGAACGCGGTCGAGGAAATTATCGGTCCTGTAGTTGATGACGTGATCGTAGCCATGCTCGAGAGCGACCTTCACCTTGTCTTCCGAGCCGGCGGTACCGATCACGGTTGCGCCCAGCGTCTTTGCCCACTGCCCTGCGATGAGGCCGACGCCGCCGGCGGCGGCGTGGAAAAGCAAAACCGTTTCACGACCGACCTTGAATGTCCGGTTCAGCAGATATTCGGCGGTCATGCCCTTCAGCATCATCGCGGCTGCTGTTTCCAGACTGATTCCGTTCGGCACCTTGACAAGGTGCTTGGTCTCGACGTTTCGCTCGACGCTGTAGGCGCCGTCGGCACCGGCATAGGCAACCCTGTCGCCGACTGCGAAATCGTCGACGCCGGGTCCGATCGCCATCACGGTGCCCGCCGCTTCCTTCCCGGCGATGAACGGCAGATGCGCTGCCCTATAGGTTCCATCGCGGAAATACACGTCGATGAAGTTGAGGCCGATTGCAGCGTGCCTTATCTGCACCTCGCCGGCCGATGGCGGCGGCAAATCGACATCGACATACTGAAGAACTTCTGGACCGCCATTGCGGCTGAAAGCAATCGCCTGCGTCTTTGTCATAATCGCCTCCTATTGGCTGCGTCCAAGCGCCGGGAAGAACTGCAGTACGGCACCGATGCAATAGAGATAGACACTGCTGATCACGAAGAGAACGATGGCCCATTGAGGCATGCTGAAGTGCATCAGCAGCGAATACATGCCGAGCGCCGACCAGAAGAAGAAAACGCCAAGATTGACAAGGCGCAGACGCTGGACGCGCACGGGATGCAAGAAATTGATTGGCAGGAAGGTAAGGATCACAGAGACGATCACCACCGTCAGGGCGGTCGCAGCGCTTGCGTCGATGACAAAGAGCGTAAAGACGATCATATTCCAGACGACAGGGAAGCCGGAGAAGAAATACTCCTCGGTCTTCATGCCCATATCGGCATAGTAAATGGCGCTCGACACGACGATCATGCCGGCCGCGGCAAAAGACCAGGGTTCACCGATCATGCCGCTCTGGTACAGTGCGAAAGCCGGCAGAAGTACGTAGGTCACGTAATCGATGATATTGTCGAGCGTGTCGCCCGACCAGTTGGGCAGCACCTCCTTCACCCGTACCTTGCGAGCGATGGGACCGTCAATGCCGTCGACGAGCAGAGCAAGGCCCAACCACCAGAACATGTCGATGAAGCGGTGTTCGGCAGCGGCGACCACGCCGAGAAATGCGAGGAAGGAGCCGGACGCCGTCAAAATGTGGACGGAAAAGGCGCGTATTTCTGCATAAGGAACGCGCTTGTAGTTGAAAATCTTCATGTTTCCCCGTACCGCCTGCCGCCGCTTAAAACCTGCCGCCAGCGTTTTGGCCTAATATGCATCCTTTGCCCCGCTTCGCCAGCGCAAAAACTACGAGATCATGCTGGCGTTGATACATGACAATGATATGCATATTTCCTACTGATAGCGTCGCAGAGAATGGAATGCCTTTAATTTCCAGCGTATTTGTAATATTTGCCTCGCATCAGACCGATCATGCGACGAATACGGGATCCGATACCGAATGAACGCTCCAGCCAAGACCGATGATTTCGCCTCCGCCGTTCCGGCAAATGTCTATGCCGAAACGGTGCTGAGCGTCACGCACTATACGGACCGGCTCTTCCGATTCACGATGACCCGGCCGCAGGGATTCCGTTTCCGTTCCGGCGAATTCGCGATGATTGGCCTCATGGTCGATGGCAAGCCGATTTTCCGTGCCTATTCCATCGCAAGTCCGGCCTGGGCCGAAGAACTCGAATTCTTCTCGATCAAGGTGCCTGACGGCCCGCTCACATCGCATCTCCAGAGCATCAAGCCGGGCGACCAGGTTCTGATGCGCAAGAAGCCCACGGGCACGCTGGTGCTCGACGCGTTGACGCCTGGCAAGCGGCTTTACATGTTCTCGACCGGGACGGGCATCGCGCCCTTCGCAAGCCTAATCCGCGACCCGGATACCTATGAAAAATACGAGGAAGTGATCCTCACCCACACGACGCGCGAGGTCGCAGAACTGAAGTACGGCTTCGATCTGATAGAAGAGATCCGCAACGACGAACTGCTGAGCGAGATCGTCGGCGACAAACTGCGTCACTATGCGACGGTTACCCGCGAGGAGTTCGAATATCGCGGTCGCATTACCGACTTGATCTCCTCGGGCAAGCTCTTTACCGATCTTGGCGTTCCGCCGCTCGACCCGGAAATCGACCGCGGCATGATTTGCGGCTCTTCCGCCATGCTGAAGGACACCAAGGAACTGCTCGAAAAGGCAGGCTTTGAAGAAGGCGCCAACAGCAAGCCGGCCGAGTTCGTCATAGAACGCGCCTTCGTCGGCTGACAGTTTCTGGTTGATTGAACGGCTCCGGAGACGGGGCCGTTTTTCATTCGTGGCTGAGATAGTCTATCAAGGCCGCCATTGCCTGCCGCGACGCTTCCGCCTTGCCCTGGTGGATGGCGCGAATAACCGTGACATGCAGCGTGATCGAGCGGTCCATCCGATCCGGAGTGGCAGTCGAATACCAGAGACGGCGTGAATGTGTCTGCACAGGCCCGAGCGCTGCAGTGATGAACCTGTTCGGGCAAGCCTCTTCGAGAAGCTCATCGAATGCCTTGTCAGCAGCGAAGAAGGCAGCAAGATCGCCGTTGACCGCGCAATTGGTCATTGTGCGGGCGCAGTTGATCAGCTCCCCCCGCTGCTCGTCCGTCGCATGCTCCGCCACCAGCGACGCAGCAATAGGCTCCAGTTCCCTGCGCACCTGCATGACATTTGCATGATCGTCCGGCTTGATCTCCGCCACCTGCAGCCCGACCCGCGGCCTCACAACGACGAGGCCCTGCCAGGCAAGCTTCTGGATCGCTTCGCGCACCGGCGTACGGCCGTGACCGGCAATATCGATCAGCTGCTTTTCGGTCACCAGCGCGCCCGGCTTCAACACCAGCGTCACAATCGCGTGCTCAAGTGCTAGATAGGCCAGATGGCTTTGTGAACTCTGCATTCGATGTTCCATACCTCATTCTGATATATCAGATATTGACACGGCGTAAATCGAATGGCAAGCTGCTGTGATATATCAGAGTCAAGGAGGCGAACATGTGGCGCGGCGTATTTCCTGCAGTAACGACGAAGTTCACTGAGAGCGGCGAGCTAGATCTTGCCGAAATGGAACGCTGCTTCGGCCTTCAGGCCGACGCAGGTGTCGATGGCATCATTGTCTGCGGCTCGCTCGGCGAGAACATGACGCTCGAGCCGGAAGAGAAACTGGAAATCCTAAAAGTCGCCCGCTCGGCTGCGGGCTCGAAGCCAGTATTGATGACGATCTGCGAAAGCTCGACAAAGCGCGGCGCAGCTGCCGCCAAGGCCGCAGCAAGGGCCGGCGCGAGCGGCTTCATGGTCTTGCCGGGCGTGCCCTACAAATCGGCTCCGGAAGAAACGCTGACGCATGTCCAGACAATTGCCGCAGCCGGCGGCCTGCCGATCATGGTCTACAACAACCCGGTCGCCTATGGCGTAGACGTCACGATCCCGATGTTCGAAGAGCTGGCGAAGAACGATCTCGTCGTCGCCATGAAGGAATCGACCGACGATATTCGCCGCGTAACAGACGTTTTCAACACCTTCGGCGAACGCTTCGATGTGTTTACTGGCGTCGACAACCTGGCGCTCGAAAGCCTCTTGATGGGTGCGCACGGCTGGGTCGCGGGTCTCGTCGTCGCTTTCCCGAAGGAAACGGTCGCGATCTATAGGCTCGTCCAGGCGGGCCGCCTTGATGAAGCGCGTGCCATCTACCGCTGGTTCCGGCCGCTGCTCGACCTCGATGTGTCGACCTTCCTCGTCCAGAACATCAAGCTTGCGGAAGTCTACGCCATCCGGTCGAACGACCGCGTCCGCGCCCCTCGTCTGCCGCTTTCCGGCGAACCGCGCCAGCGCGTCGTCGGCGTGATTGAAAAGGCCCTGGCGAACCGCCCGGAATTGCCGAAGTTCTGATCAATCGGCACTTGGAGTGTTCCAAGGCCGGGCATCACCCGGCCTGTTCATTCGTGCCGTAAGGCTTCGATCGGATTGAGCTGCGCTGCCCTTCGCGCCGGAAAATAGCCGAAGATCATGCCGATTGCAGCCGAGAAGACGAAGGCGACGGCGATCATCAGCGGGCTCACGACGAAGGGAACCTTCAAGAGCGTCACCGCAGTGAAGCCGATGCCTAATCCGAATACGATGCCCGTGATGCCGCCGAAGAGCGACAGCGCAATTGCCTCGACGAGGAACTGCAACAGTACCTGCGTCTCCAATGCGCCAATCGCAAGCCGGATGCCGATCTCCCGCGTGCGTTCAGTGACCGACACTAGCATGATGTTCATGATGCCGATCCCGCCGACCAGAAGGCTGATTGCGGCGACAGCGCCGAGCAATCCCGTCAGCAATGTCGTCGTACCCGTCATGGCTTCGGCAATCTGCGTCATGTCGTTAACGTTGAAATCGTCTTCGCGACCCGGAATGATCTTGCGGCGCTCGCGCAGCAGGTTCTCGGTCTCCGTTTGAACCTTGGAGGTCGAAACGCCGTCGCGCGCCGAAATGACGATCATCTGGACATTGGCGTTGGCCCTGCCGCCGATCCGGCGCTGATAGATCTTTACGGGCATGATAACGACGTCGTCCTGGTCATTGCCCATGCCCGATTGCCCCCGCTTCGCCAGGACGCCGATGACGCCGCAGGACACCTTGCCCACGCGGATCTGCTGCCCTGTCGGATTGGCCGCGCCGAAAAGCTGCGATCGTACCGTCTCGCCGAGGATGCAGCGCGCGCGCCCGCGCTCTTCCGCCGCCTCGAAGGTGCGGCCGAGGGCCATGTCCCAGTCCTGCGCGATGAAATAGTCGTTTGTCGTGCCCATGACGGTAGTCGAGTGACTCTGGCCACCGTAGATCGCCGTCACCGTCGTCTGGTTGAGCGGCGCGACTGCACGCAGGCCATTTAGCTGATCGCGGATCGCATCGACATCCTTGACGGTAAACCGTCTCGCCTCGGAGCTCGCGCGCCCCGGACCGAACTGGCCCGGACGCACGAAGAGCATGTTGGTCCCGAGCCGCGAGAGCTCCGCGGAGACCTGCTCGGTGGTACCGTTGCCGATCGTCACCAATGCGATAACGGCGGCAACGCCGATGACGACGCCAAGCACGGTAAGGAAAGAACGCAGGATGTTGCGGCTGATGGCGCGCAGCGCAAGTTTCAGCGTTTCAAGAAACATGATCCGCCTCGCCCTGATGCACGACCTCGGCTTCGAGCTTTCCATCGACGAAACGGAGGATGCGCTGTGCATAGGCCGCGATGTCGGGTTCATGCGTGACCATGACGATCGTGATGCCCTGCTCCCGGTTCAGCCGCGTCATCAGATCCATGATTTCGGCGCTGGTTTTCGTGTCGAGATTGCCGGTCGGCTCGTCGGCAAGCAACAGGGCTGGTTCGGTGACGATCGCGCGGGCGATTGCCACGCGCTGCTGCTGGCCGCCGGAAAGCTCCTGCGTCTTATGGTGCTCGCGCCCCGTCAGTCCGACCAAGCCAAGCGCTTCCTTGGCGCGCCGGTGGCGCTCCCCCGCTGCGACGCCGCGGTAGATCAGCGGCAACTCTACATTCTCGACCGCCGATGTCCGCGCGAGAAGGTTGAACCCCTGGAAAACGAAGCCCAGCATATGGCGTCTCAGCAGCGTTAGCTGATTTCGATCGAAACCGGTCGTCGAAATGCCCTGGAAGACGTAGTCGCCGGCGCTCGGAACATCGAGGCAGCCGAGGATATTCATCGCTGTCGACTTACCCGAGCCCGATGGACCCATGATCGCGACGAATTGATGGGTCCCAATCCGCAGATCGACATGGTCGAGCGCGCGGATCGCCGCCTCGCCGTGACCGTAGATCTTCGATACCTGCCTGAATTCGAGAAGCGGCGGACTGGTCATCATTCGCCCGCCTATCGCGCCCGTGTCGTGGCGTCTGTGACAAGCGCATCGCCTTCCTTGAGCTCACCGGCCGTGACCTGTGTGAACTGACCGTCCGAGGAACCAACCTGGATGACGAGAGGCACTTGGCGGCCTTCGCGCAACACCCACACGCGACGTTTAGCGCCAGTGAGCGCTTCATTGCCGTTGCCGCCGGAGCGCGGCCCCATACGCGGCGGCCGGAAAAGACCGAAGATGCCGCGGTTGGCGCGCGATTCGGCTTCTGGCGGCGCGTAGCGCAAAGCAGCATTCGGCACCATCAGGGTTTCCTTGACGGCCTCGACGGTAATATCCGCCGTTGCCGTCATGCCCGGGCGCAGCAGGAGATCAGCGTTGTCGACGGAAAGCACGGCCTTGTAGGTGACGACATTGTTGGTCGTCTCGGAGGCGAAGCGGATCTGCTCGATCTCGGCGGGAAAGGACTTGTTCGGATAGGCGTCGACCGTGAAGGTCGCCTTCTGCCCGACGCCAATCTGGCCGACATCGGCCTCGTCCACATCGACTTGCAGTTCCATCTTCCTGAGATCGCCCGCGATGGTGAAGAGAACCGGCGCCGAAAGCGAGGCGGCGACGGTTGCACCCGGATCGACAGAGCGGGTCAGGATGACGCCATCGACCGGCGAAACAATCTTGGCCTTGGCAAGGTTGACCTCGGCGAGCCGCAGGTCGGCTTCGGCAGATAGCACTTCCGCCTCGTTGATCTGCTTTGTGGCTACGGCGGACTCGTATTTGTAGGTCGCATCGTCAAGGCTCTGCTGCGTCGAGACGCTGCCTCTGACGAGGCTCTTCAAGCGCTCCAGCGAAACCTGCGCCGACAGCAGATCGGCATTCGCCTTCAGCACATTCGCCTTGGCCGAATCGAGCTTCGCACGCGAGCTCTTCACATCGGCCTCCAGCTTGTTCGTATCGAGAACTGCCAGCACCTGGCCGGATTTGACCTCGCTGTTGTAATCGACATTGACGTCGCGCACGGTGCCGGAGAGTTCGCTCGAGATATCGACCTGCTCGGTCGGCTGCACCGAGCCGGTCGCCGTCACGAGAACCGTCAAGTCGCCGCGCTTTGCAGGCTGCGTCTCATAGCTGTATCCGGTGGCGCTGCGGCCGTTGTAAAAAAAGCCAACGGTCCCAGCGACCGCAATCAATGCTGCAGCGGCGACAAGACGGCCGCGCCAGCGGCTGCCCTTGCCGCCCTTGGCGGAGGCCGCCAGGACGGCAGCAAGATCAATATCGGCTGCTGCAGCCTTCCTGCCGGTTCCGGAATCGTCCATAAAAGCCTCAAGTCGAAAAGAGAAGCGCCTGCTCCGTTTGCCACCCAGATAGTCATAACGAAGATGAACCGGAAATTAGCGTTAGAGGCGCATTCGCACGGAATGACGGAAAAGCGCAATTAAATCTTGGTAATGAAAGTCCGCTTTAGCCGGCATCTTCCTGATACTGGTCGGTCGCCCGCAGCGGATGAAGCCAGCTTTCGCGGCGTTTGATCCAGATCTCGTAGAGTGGCGGGATTTCCATCGGCGCATCATCGAGAGATCCAAGCCGGAGTTCCGCCTCCTTGTCGGTAAGACAAAAGAGCCGACCGCCGCATGCCGGACAGAAGCTGCGGCCCTCAAATGTCGCAACCGAACCGGAATACTCGAATGCCGCGCGCGGCCATACGGCGAACGTGACGAAGGCCGAGCCGCTCTCCTTCCGGCAGTCCGTACAGTGACAGAGCCCGGAGCGAAGCGGCTCGCCCTTCACGTCATATCTGACGGCGCCGCAAAGGCAGCCCCCAGTGCGCATTTTCATCAGGCGTCGAAATCCAGGGGCAGCGTCGGCGGCTTGCGCTTGGCGGCCATCAGAAGATCGAGCTCGGTCGCCGACGGTCCGAATTTTTCATAAAGCCGCTTGGCCTCCTTTTCATCCAAACGGTATTTCCGGGCGAATTCGCTTATGCTGTAAGGCCGGCCGCGCAACACTCTGCGCGTCGGCACCGTCTGATTGGCAGAATCGGCCATGGCAACCTCCTTTTTACAACCCGGAAAGTTAGGGCGTTGAGGGCCGTTGGGAAGCTCATGGAAGCCTGAAAAACGACAGACTGAAGCCTCGAATCGGCGACAAAGATGCCATTCCTTCCCGGCGCGTGGCAAAACACTGCCTTCATTTGGTATCGGAGATCCCAGATTGTAACGATGCCTCGGATCGAAACGCATACGGTGGATATTTACCAGCTATTATCCTTACCGGTTCATTGAAATGGACCGACTCAACTAAAGCCGTTCAAGGTTACAGAGCCGTAGAACACCCCTCCCCGCTACGGCAGGAGACCTGGCAATCGGGCTACAGGAGGCCCGCGCCGGGTCTCCGCCATTACCGGTTCCCGGAGGGGTCCACTCGACCGCGAGCCCGAAAGTCAGCGACTTTGCTGATTCTTAGCCGGTCCGCGGCCAAGCGGGCCCTGTTTCCGAAATCCAGACCAGTCCGCTCATTAACTCTGCCGCAGCCGATTGTGATAATGGAATCGTACGCTGTGATTTCAGTGGCGGTAACCAGGGTGGCCGCAGCCGCGAGCCACTTGAGGATCTGCATTCTTCGCATCTGTCGATCGACATTATCTACCCGATTGCGAACCGCAGAAAACCGTTTTCTTGAAGAAATAGTGCTCCGCCATATGGATCATATGTGCCGCAATGCTTCGACTTTCGCCCGCCGTTACCTCACTGCGAAAGTAGCTCCAAGTATTTAAGTGCGATCCGAACTCGGCAAGTAAGAACAGAATTGCACGCACGATTGTCCGGTGAGTCGTTTTTTTACTGCCTTTCTAGGCGAAATCCCCAAAAATAGTCCATATGTCACTTTCAAGTCACTCGACAATAAAGTCCAAGTATGTTGAGTAATTGTTGATCGACCAACAACTTTCTGGGACTTGCGATACTTGTATGACACAAATTCGAGATGCACTTCTGACCGTTGAGGCATGGGCGCGATACCCGGTGTCCGACTCCGAGGAAATGGAGGCCAACTTGCCGGGTCTCAGTGAGGCCTGGGAGATGGATCTGGTTGAGGAAAACAGTTCCGGCTTCGACGCCTGCATGCATTTCTCATTGACCCGCGCGGGTGTAGAGTTCCTTCACGGCCCTCAACCTTCGCTACGTGATGTAATATTGAGGTCGGCACGACGCCTGTTCGGACAGATCGTTGGATATCCCGTCGCCTGAACAAACGTCTTGAATTCGGTCAACATTCTGCCTCAGCGTGCCGTTGCCTAATGGACAGGCAGACCGTCACCGACACCGTAGCATCCTTGAAGACATTGCTGTCGCGGGCGGTCGAAACGTGGCTGGTTCGCCGACCGTGCCGAACTCTCCAACGCCGGCTTCGAGTGCGTTGGCGACTTTGGCAGGCCTGATGCACCGTTTCGTTCCGTGGCTCGCCATCTTTGGCGAGACGAGCGAGCTGCTCCAATGCCCAACCGGCGCAGGAGACGGTCAGCAAGAAAAGGGCCTTTATAATTTCTCTGGCGTCATTTCTTGACCGCCTTGCCGGTTGGGCCACGCCATGCTTCGTTCTTGTCCAGAAGAAGTTTGCCAAGTGTCACCCTGCATCAGTCCCACAGTGCAGATTGGTCATTGATTTGGAATTGCTCAAGGTGTTGCTGTGCCAGTGGCCTCTTGCCGATCGAGATACCGACCGCACAGACGCTGCAGTGCGGCATCCGGCGCGTCCAACGCTCGAGCTTGACTGGTGTGCAACGCTCTTTGGATGGAGTGCACGTGCCTGCGCCGAACACAGGCTTGAGGCGCGCCAGGCGATGGGACGCAGCACAACAAAAATCGCGCCCGCATCGTTATTTCATTTGCTTCTAAATTAGACTTGAGTAGTGTTCACCCGTAGGGGTGGAGGATTCCATGGAACGCGTTGAGCCGGAAAATGCAGCTTCCAATATGGCAACGAGGGTCTGGTCGGTTACGGAGTTCTGCGCGCGACATCGATTGGACGAGGAAGAAGAAACGAGGCTACTTCAGCTGTTTGGTCCATTCGCGACTGCATGCGAACTCATGAACAACGCCAAGCGTCTACCAAAGTGGCGATAGTCCGTGGGAATGGGTAGAGGGGACGTCCAGCGTGTTTCGCTTGGCTGACTTTGAGCGCAACGGTAATGCCAGTTCCAAAGCGATAGCGGCGCTCTGAATTTGATCTATATTTGCAACCGGAACTTTATCCGACATTGGTGCGCACCGAGCCGGAACACGATCCCCTCGGGTTATCGCAGGAGATGCCCCTGCCATCCAGGATCTTCACCAGCGCCATGTGCACCAACGAGCTTTCCGATACCAGGCCTCGCACGGCTTGTTTCTGGCGGCGAGACGAGGCTTCCGCTTCGTAAGCGTCTTGCCTTCCGCCTTAGTCTTGGCTTCTACGATCTTGTCGCGCGCGTTCTTCAGGCATGTGCTCATCGTGCGGCTAGCGGCGCCTTCTCTAGTCGGCGGGGCGAGGTCTAGCTCTTGTCCGTCTGTTCATGAGTGAAACGCGTTTCGTGTAATCGCCCGGAGTCGGCGCTGCCGTCCGTATAGGAACGCCGTCACCGCAAGGAACTGGATCGCCACCGCCAGTATAAACACGGCAGGGTCACAGACCGTCCTGGCGATGCCGAACAGCGCGGGTGCAAGGGCATACGTCGCTTGGCTCAGGGCCACGATCAGCGGCACCACGCGGGAGACATCGGCTCTGTCGAATTCCACCTGTGCGATGAGAGGCGGGAGCGACGTCGCGTTGCCAATGCCAAGGCCGAAAAGCAGGACCCCGACGGCCATCACAGCGGCGTTTTGTCCACCCGTCGCCAAGAGAATCAGGGAGCCGATGATCTGAACGCAATAGCTTGCGGACGCGATCAGACGGCGATCGGCCGAAATCGGCATCAGCCAACCGATGCCGGTGCGGCCAACGATTGCCGAAACGGTAGCACCCCCCATCAGTAGACCCGCTGTCTGTGAGCCGAAGACCGGAACCATGATCGAAAACAGATGAGCCAGCAGTCCGATCTGCGCAAATAACCCGGCAGCCATACCCGCTGCCAGCGTTATGAAGCGGCGGTCGCGCCACAGCGAACAGAAGGGCACGGGTGCAGCGATCGCTTGGGCCGTCAGTGGCACTACTTGGTCTGACTGTGCTCCATCCGGAGATTGCCCCAGGACATCAGGAGATTTGGAAAATGCCAGAACAGACAAAGCGGCCACGGTGGTGACCATAGAAATACCGACGATGATGGCTGCCTGTGCAAACCCGCTCGAACCAATGAGCATGACCCACAAGGGTGAGAAAATCACGCCACCCACACTCGCTCCATTGTATGCCATGGACAGTGCTGCCGGACGGTTCCGGACAAACCAGGGAGCGATAATGGCATTAACCGCCGCAGCGCCCATTGCAACCCAGCCCGTTCCGCTCAAGAGAGCGGCTGCGAACAGGTGCCAAGGCTGACCGGCAATAGACCAACCGACGACACCGACGGCGAGAAGAACCGCTCCAGTGACGGTTACAACGGGAATGCCCATAAGCCGATAAAGTCGAGGCAGGTTTGCAACGACTGCCGCGCCGACAAGAAAATGCAGCGTGACGGCAGTCGAAACGAGCGCGACGGACCATCCCGTTCGCTGGACCACCATCTGCAAGTAGATCGGTGGCCCATAAAAACCGACGCCCCAGCCGAATATTGCCAGAACGAATGTCGCAGCGACCACGCACCAGCCGAAAAATGGTGCCATCTTAGATGTTGGTAGAGACGTCATGACGTGGGATCCAATGGTGATTGGCCCTTATTGCATCTTCTAAAAAGGGAAGCTTCGGTTTTGATCGAAGTGTTGTCGTTTGGCCGCTTGTGGCGCTTTCCTGCGGAAGGAGGCTTTCGCTCTGCGTCCAGTTCGTGCTGCGCTTAACGTCTTTTCGCGGCCCGCGCTTCCCGCGCTCCTCTGCATGTTGTGTCTGGTGCCGACAGACTACGTTAGATGGGCACCAAGCCTATCAGCCCATCTATGCTGGTCGCGACACTCCATCCTTAACGGTCGTTAACTTTCTCATATTCATCCGTCCTAAAATATGTTACCGCGATTCACCGTTTGGAGACTTTGCGATGCGACGTTTCAATCTTCGACATGAAGTCGATGACAAGTGGCTTGTTGTGGATGGGATCACAATGGAGCCCGCCACGCTTGGTGACGTGCAGGTGAGCGGAATGTCTTGGGCCGAGGCCTGTGACTTTGTCGACTTGATGAACTCTCTGGACGCTATCGAACGACATTCGAGCCGCTATGCAGCAGCTTTCGCTGCGGAGTGATCCTCGTTCTGACCACCCATCCTCGGACAGCCGACAGACGATTGGCAACAGCGCGCTCTAAGCGTGCGAACTCATCCGAGCCGGTCCGAGCGTCATAACCAAGATCGGATCCGCGGTTCGGGCTCGCAAAGTCAAGAAATCCTCCTTTCCTTCACGTAAGCCGTCTCCTTCGCACAAGCCGTCGGCGAAATAGTCATGGTGCATGAATTCGTTCCGGAGAGCTTGCGCCCCCCCCTCGCACGTGGCTGTGCGGTTCACCTCAATTATTCGCAGTCGGTCGTTACGGAAATGCTGATTCGTAACTGCTTCGTTTGCCTTATCTGGCGTTTAAGCGTACGCTTGTTTATCGGCTCGACAATTTAACCGGGTGCCCCGAGCCGCTTGAGAGATGATCTGCTCTTGCCTAAAAAGGAGAGCTCTTATGTCTCTTTTCGAATTAGTTTCCTTTACCGAAGATGAGATTGAACTCGTAACGTCCGTCGTCGGCCGTTGGTCAGAGAGAAATCACGTCGATGTCAAAAGCGAACATGGCCAAGCTGCATTAACACAGGCCATCGCCCTCGTAAGTTCCGGCATGAGGTCGCCGGGCGCCATCGTGGGTAGGCTCGATGAGGTTTGCGCGCCGCCCGCCCCCGAGTATCCCAAGTCACTTGTCGACGAGTAAACGCTAGTTGGGACGAGGTAACCATTCGTCGCCGCAAAAACTGCGGGCACTGCATTGGCGAGGCAATGCGCAGCATGGCGGAGTGCTCGGTCTTGACATGGCGCTCGTTGAAAAGCGGAAGCAAGGGCCGCCTGTTCGGCCTCCTTCCTCGACGCTTTGGGCGTGCCAAGGTCGACGGCATTGCTGGCACTCTCTGCGTCACTCCGCAGTTTCGACATGGATCGAGGCAGGCTTGCAGCCAAATGCGGTTCAGATACTCGCGGATCACGCTTCCTACGCGATCGATACCGGCAACGAAGTCGCCAGGATGACAAGCATGTCACGCACGATGATGAACAAGTATCGCGAGCAAGGCCGCTTCCCGCAGCATGTGGATCTCGGCGACAGGCGGGTCGCCTTCGTGAAGGCTGGAATCGTAGCCTGGATACCTGCCGAGATCGAGGCACGAACGCCCCCGCAAAATCCCGTTGGCCTAGATCAACTGCGCGCGAAACTCGCCCAGGCATACGAGGTCATCGCAATCTTGCTGCTGGGGCCAGAAGGCAACTCGCTCGACGTAGCGATGCCCGAAGGCAAGCGAGCACTCAAGTATTTCAGGTGCGCTGGTTATGACGCAAGGTCTTGCCCTTCGTTCATCCGAGCGCCAGGCCAAAGCAGGAGCGGACGTGACTGACCAGCCTCGCCTTCTCGGCCGCAAAGTAGTCGCCGGATACTGCGATTTAACGCCTTCAGGTTTGCCAACAGGATGCCGCCGGCAATCCCCGGCACGCGAAAGTGGGATCGGCGGGCGATTGATGCCAAGCTCGACATCAGTGGGCTAACACCGCCACATGTATCAGGTGGTCCAGCGGTTCGCGAGCACGACACCTTCGAAACTTGGAAAAGAAGGAGTGCGGAGCGCGACAATGAGCCAAGCGAGCTACCATGCCGCTCTATCCTGCATAAATCAAACGCGGCGAGGAGCCGGGATAACCAGCTCTACTCGCCGCAAGATTGCCTCGTCGCCAGAGGAGGAGATGGCGCCAAGGCAATGGCGAACGACGCAAAAAAAGGCGTCGGCACTACTTATTTTATTTATTTCTAAATTATACTTTGGTATAGGTCTCCCAAACTGTATGGGAGGAGTAACGAATGCAGCGAGTTGAACTTAATAACCTCGGCACCGGAGCTACAACCCGCGTTTGGTCGGTCAAGGATTTCTCCGCGCGGCGCAGACTTAACGAGGATGAAGAGGCTCGACTGCTGCAATTGTTTGGACCATTTGCGTCCGCTAGCGAACTGCTGCACAACGCACCACGAGAGCCGCGGTGGCGGTAGGGTTCGGGACAGACCTGGTGGTCTCGCGAGTTTGCAGCGTCCGCGGATCGACAGCGCCCCAAAAGGAAAGGCCGCACATTGGCGGCCTTGAATTTGTTTTATAACTGTTACCGGATTTTTTACGGAATTGGTGCGCACCAGACTACGCAGCGAAATCCTTCAAGTCATCGGAGGTGATTTGCCCTGCACGATCGCGAATTGTCACCAGCGCCATGGGGATAACGGACCTGCCAACCGCCATCGCCGACCTTGAACTCGTGGCTCCAGCCATCATTCCCACTTTCTCGAGCGTGGCACCATGGACGGCGGCTTCCTCAAAAGGCTCGACCAGCGGACCGAGAGCGGTGCGGAATTCAGCCAGCTTCTTGAACCGGCATTGGCGGCAGCCTCAATGGCGACGACAAGCGCTGTGCGCAGATCATCCTGAGCTGCAGTCATGAGGGAAACTCCATCGCTGGAGAATCAATCTCTTGTCTCTTCAAAAACTCTTCGCTGAGTACCTTGGCGACGACCTGGACAGGTTCAGGCGTTGAAGAAACGGTGGCGACTCGGTGGCGACTGAAGATGCAGCCGAATTTCGGAAAGCTCACCAAGTTATTGAATTTCTTGGTGAGAGCGATGGGGCTCGAACCCATGACCTACTGATTAAAAGTCAGTTGCTCTACCAGCTGAGCTACGCTCTCCCTTGACGCCTTGAGCTTTAAACAGCCCCGGCCGGAAGTGCGCGGAACATATGCAGGCGACCTATTGCGGTCAACCGAAAAATTCCCTTTTTCGCCGCGTCGGGCATATTTCTTGCCGGGCTCGAAAAGGTGATTGGCATTCGGTTGGTTGCGGCGCTAAACATCCGCCAGGTTTGCAGCCGGAGAGAATGCGTGTCGATTGCCGATATTTCCCTGTTGAGCGCCCTGCTTGCGGGTGCCCTCTCCTTTCTCTCTCCCTGCGTGCTTCCCCTCGTTCCGCCCTATCTCTGCTATATGGCGGGCATATCCGTCGAGCAGTTCCGGGGCGGAAATGCTGTTGCGATTGCACCCGATGTCCGGCGCGGGGTGCTGTTTTCGGCGCTGTTCTTCACCCTCGGATTCGCCACCGTCTTCGTCGCGCTCGGCGCCGGCGCTTCCAGCATCGGAATGCTGCTGCGCCAACATCTGGATCTCCTGGCCAAGGTCGGCGGCCTCATCATCATCATCATGGGACTGAACTTCCTCGGCGTCTTCCGGATCGGGCTTTTCGCGCGCGAGGCCCGGTTCCAGAGCGGCGGCAAACCGGCGACGCTGACCGGCGCCTATATCATGGGACTTGCCTTCGCCTTCGGCTGGACGCCGTGCATTGGCCCGGTGCTCGGCGCCATTTTGGGGGTCGCGGCAGCGCGCGAGACCGTAGGCTCCGGCGCGGGGCTCCTCGCCGTCTATTCGCTCGGCCTCGCTATTCCCTTCTGGATCGCCGCCGGCTTTTCCGGTGCCTTCATGAATTTTCTGGCGCGCTTCCGCCGCCATCTCGGCACCATCGAAAAGATCATGGGAGGCTTCCTCGTGCTCACGGGGCTCGCCTTCATCTTCGGTTTCATCACCGATACTGCCATCTGGTTCCAGCAGACCTTTCCGATTCTGATGCGGATCGGCTAAAGACAACACATCATCGCCTGCCTTGCAGAGTTATGCGCCGAAGGATCGCGATCAGATCAGCCTTTCTTGCGACTGAACTTTTCCCGCAAGGCAGTCGGGATATCGCGCAATCCGCGGCCCGGCTCGATGCCTTCGCGCATTACGACGCTGCGTAGCGGCGGAAACGCCGAGAGAATATGGAGGCCCGCAGCGCGCAACATCTGCACCGGCAGGAAACCTGAGAGAAGCGAGCGGTTTAGCAGATCGACGCTGACCGTTCGCGTCATGATGTCGGCGCGGCGCCTGCGGTCGAACCGATCGCCCGAATCGGCCAATAGGGGCAGTTCGGCCCGGTCGCAAAGAATATCCGTCAGCGCCATGATGTCGCGCAGGCTGAGATTGAGGCCTTGTGCGCCGATCGGCGGGAAGACGTGCGCCGCTTCCCCGATCAGCGCTATCCGGCCCTTGCCGAAACGATGCGCCATCATGCCTGAAAGAGGCCATATCTGGACGCCTTCCTCGACGCTCACCTTGCCGAGCAGCGACTGCATCCGCGCTTCGACGACGTTGCTCAATTCGGCAAGGGACAATTCGAGGCCGGCGGCGGCATCCGACGGATTCTGTACCCAGACGAGGCTAGAGCGGTTGCCGCGCAAGGGCACCTGGGTAAAGGGGCCGCATTCGGTGTGAAATTCCGTCGAGGTGTTTTCGTGCGGCAGCGAATGGCCGAAATTCAGCACCATGGCCGACTGCGGATAGGACCAGTTGCGCGCGCCAATGCCGGCTTTTTCCCTAAGCTTCGACTTGCGACCGTCGGCGCCGGCAGCGAAATCGGCAGACAGCATCTGGCCGCCCGCAAGCATGATGGAAACGGCATGCTCGCCGATATCAATGCTCTCAGCAAAAGCAGTGAAGCGCGTGATATTGCCTTCGATTGCGACCGCCGCCTCGAGCACGTCGGTCAAAGCCTTGTTCGGGAAGTTGTAGCCGAAAGCGTCGAGACCGACTTCGACGGCGCGAAACGTCGTTGTTGGTGCACGCAGCAGGCGATTTGTGCCATCAATGATGCGCATGCTTTTCAGCGGCGCGGCCGACGGCTTCAGCTTTTCCCAGAGCGCCAGGCGATCGAGGAAGCGGATCGACTGATCCATCAGCGCCGTTGTACGCCGATCCTCTGTCGTGGCGGGAGGGGCAATCAGCGCCACGCTGCGGCCGCCGCGGGCCAGTGAGATCGCGGCCACCATGCCGGCGAGACCGCCACCGATCACCGCCACTTCGAACTGTTTCATTGCATCGCTTCCGTCATCAGAGACGGCGAGCCGGCATTTATGCCGCCGGCTTCGCCTGACGGCGCCAACTATAGCCCTTGCCGGCCTCTGCGTCACGCACAGCCGGCTGATAATGATGCGGAATTCCCGGCAGCCTGTTTTCGGAAAGGCGCTTGAGCGCCGTTTCATTGGTCACGGCGAAGCTGTCGATGCCGACGCGCAGCATCAAAGGGATCTGGTCGATTAGCACATCGCCTACCGCCCGCAATTCGTTGGTATAACCGAGTCGCTTGCGCAGCAGCGAGGCATGGCTGAAGGCACGGCCGTCGCTGAATGCCGGGAAGGCAACGGCGACGATTTCGAGGCGATCCAGGTAAGGCTCCAGCTTGCGGACGTCGTCAGCGGGCTTGATGAGCACGCCAAGACCGACATCGTTGCTCTCTCCGGCCCTTTCGATTAGATCATCGAGGCCGAGCAGAGGCTTCTGATCTTCGATCGCTTTGACCTCATCGCTCTCGATCACCCAGGGATCATTGGCGACAAAACCGGTTTCTCTCCAAATCTTCGTCACGGTTCCCTCCTTATGCCGCTTCCGCAGCCGCGCCATACAGCGCATCCTTGAAAGGCTGCGGTCCGACGCGGCGATAGGCCGCAAGGAAGGTTTCGGCCGGGTCCCGGCGGATGCCGAGATAGGTATCGACGATCGTCTCGATTGCGTCCGTCACCTTGTCCGGTTCGAAGCCGCGGCCGATGATCTCGCCGATCGAGGTGTGCTCGTCGCCGGAGCCGCCAAGCGTGATCTGGTAGAGTTCGGCACCCTTTTTCTCGACCCCGAGCAGGCCAATATGGCCGACATGGTGATGCCCGCAGGCATTGATGCAGCCTGAAATCTTGATCTTCAGTTCGCCGATCTCCGCCTGACGCGCCGGATCGCCAAATCGCTTGGAAATCTCCTGTGCAACCGGAATCGAACGCGCATTGGCAAGTGCGCAATAGTCCAGCCCCGGACATGCTATGATATCCGTGATCAGGCCGGCATTGGCAGTTTCGAGGCCAGCCGCAACCAGGCCCCTATAGACCGCTTCGAGATCGCTCAGCGCCACATGCGGCAGGATGAGATTCTGTTCGTGGCTCACGCGGATTTCGTCGAAGGCATATTCCTCGGCGAGGTCGGCAACGGCATCCATCTGCGCGTCGGAGGCATCACCGGGGATGCCGCCGATCGGCTTCAGCGAGATCGTCACCATGCCGTAATCGGGGTTCTTGTGCGGCGCCACGTTCTGCTGCACCCAGCGGGCAAATGCCGGATCGGCCTTCTTCCAGCGGGCAAGATTCTCCCAGCCGTCGGCGCGTTCCGGCAGCGCGGGCGGCGCGAAATAGGCGGCGATCGCCTGAACGTCCTTCTCCGGCAGCTTCAGCTCGGTATCCTTGAGCAGCATGAACTCAACCTCGACCTGGCGCGCCAGTTCTTCGGCACCGGTCTCGTGCACGAGGATCTTGATGCGCGCCTTGTACTTGTTGTCGCGGCGGCCGTGCAGATTGTAGACGCGCATGATCGCGGTCGTGTAGGACAGCAGGTCCTCTTCCGGCAAAAAGTCGCGGATCAGCTTGGCGACCATAGGCGTGCGGCCCTGACCTCCGCCGACGTAAACGGCAAAGCCGATCTCGCCCTTGTCGTTCTTCTTCAGATGCAGGCCGATATCGTGGACCTGGATCGCCGCACGATCGCGCTCGGCGCCGGTGACGGCGATCTTGAACTTGCGGGGCAGGAAGGAGAACTCCGGATGCACGGACGACCACTGGCGCAGGATTTCCGCATAGGGACGCGGGTCGGCGACTTCGTCCGCCGCGGCACCGGCAAAATGATCCGCCGTGACATTGCGAATGCAGTTGCCGGAGGTCTGCATGGCATGCATCTCGACCGTCGCAAGTTCGGCAAGCACGTCCGGCATGTCGGAGAGTTTCGGCCAGTTGAACTGCAGGTTCTGCCGGGTCGTGAAGTGGCCGTAGCCGCGATCGTAGGTGCGGGCGATATGGGCGAGCATGCGCATCTGGCGCGAGGAGAGCGTCCCGTAGGGGATGGCTATACGCAGCATATAGGCATGGAGCTGCAAATAGACGCCGTTCATCAGGCGCAGCGGCTTGAACGCATCCTCGGCAAGCTCACCTGACAGACGGCGCTGGACCTGGTCGCGAAACTGCTCGACGCGCTCGGCGACAAAGGCGTGGTCAAATTCGTCGTAACGGTACATCAGCTTCCTCAGACTGCAATGAATTGGGGATCGGCCGGCTTGTAGCCAGGCGCATATTCCATGGTCGGGCCCTGGGCGCGGATGCGCTCGCGGAGGCGCAGCGGCCATAGAACTCCGCCGGTTTCCTGAACTTCGATGACGGCAACGTCAACGACCTTGTTGTCGGCATAGGCCTTCTTGCCGATCTCTTCCAAAGCCGCCACGGCCTCAGCATGGCGTGCGACGAGCGCATCCTGCAGCGAGGTTACCCACTCGCCGCTGGCGCTAAGCCAGACGGCCACGCCATCCGTCAGCCTGTTGGCGGTCAGAACCTTGTCGACCATGTTCAGCTCCTTGCAAATTCCGGCGCGGTCGCCTCACGGCGCACCAGCGGCTCTGACAGTTCGAAATTGGCGCCTGCGACGGCATCGCCGATAATGACCATGACCGGTCCCGTCAACTCGTTACGATGCTGCAAGTCGGGAAGGTCACGCAGAATGCCATGCAGTAGGCGACGGTCCGCACGGCTTGCGTTCTCGACGACGGCAACGGTCGTCTCGGCGGGAAGCCCAGCGCTCATCAGCCGCTCGGCGACCGAAGCTGCGACCGTACGTCCCATATAGACGGCGATCGTCGCGCCAGATACGGCAAGGCTTGCCCAATCGGGCAGCACGTCGCCCGTCAGGTCATGCCCGGTCGTAAAGACCAGCGAGGAGGCAACGCCGCGCAGCGTCAGCGGCAGTTCGAAATCCGCCGCAGCGGCGAAAGCGGAAGTGATACCCGGAACCACCTCGTAGCCGATTCCTGCAGTACGCAGCGCCGCCATCTCCTCCCCTGCCCGCCCATAGACGAGTGGATCGCCGGATTTCAGACGCACGACACGCTTGCCCTGGCGTCCGAGCTGGACAAGCAAATCGTTGATCTCTTCCTGCGATTTCGAATGGCAACCCTTGCGCTTGCCGACCGAAAGACGCTCGGCATCGCGGCGGCCCATATCGACGATCGCCTGCGGCACCAGCGCATCGAAAACGATGACGTCGGCTTCCATCATCACGCGCTGGGCGCGCAAGGTCAGCAGATCTTCGGTTCCAGGGCCGGCACCGACGAGCCAGACGCGGCCGTCAACCTTTTCCGCCGAGCGCAGGAGGCCGTTTGCAGCACGCCGCGCTTCGGCAAGATTGCCGTTTGCAACGGCGTCGGCCACTCGACCAGAGAAGAAACGGCGCCAGAAGACCCTTCTGGCGATGCCGCGCGGAATGAGATGTTCGACAGTCCTGCGGTAGCTCGTGGCAAGATCGGCCAGGCGGCCGAGCGATGGAGAAAGCAACTGATCGACCTGCGCACGGATCATCTGTGCCAGCACCGGACCGGCACCTTCGGTGCCAATCGCAACGGCCACCGGCGCACGATTGACGAGAGCTGGCGTTAAGAAATCGCAATAGTCCGGCTGGTCGACCGCATTGGCTGGAATTCTCGCCCTCCGGGCAGCTTCCACGACCGCGCGATCCTCGGCAGGGTTACCGGTTGCAGCAAAAACAAGCGCCGCACCATCCACCTGCTCGGGCAAAAAAGCACCACGAACCATTTCGATGCGATTGGAAAGCAGGAACGAATGATAATCGGCCTTGGGATAGTCCGCATAAGCAACGATGCGGGCACGCGTGTTCAGCAGCAGACGCACCTTGGCGAAGGCCTCGTCTCCATTGCCGAAAACGGCTGCAATCCGCCCTTCCACACGGAAGAATGCGGGAAACACCGAGAGCTGTTCGTTGCTGGAAGGCATTATCATTCCACTTCGAAGTTTGTCGACTATGCCTTTTACAGTCAACGGATTGAAGAAACAGAAATTCGAAAGCCCCGCTGAGCGCGTATTCTTTTGCTCGCCATCTCAATGATTTGAGAAAAGTCGCCCGGTCGTTTGAAAATGCTGCTGCAGCGCATCATAAGCTGGTGACAAAAGCGCAGATTCGGCGGGATCATGCATTCCGCTTCCAAGCGGCAACCGGTAAACTGCACAAAACAGGAGAACGCCATGCCGGAAAAGACGATTGCCTCCCGTCTTCTCGAAGTCATCGAGAAACACATCCTGCCGATCACGGAACTCGGCGTTTCCGAGGGCAACAAGGTCTTCGGCGCGGCAATCCTGCGCAAGTCTGACCTGGCGCTGGTCGTCGCGGAAACCAACAACGAACTGGAAAATCCACTGTGGCATGGCGAAGTCCACACATTGAAGCGCTTTTACGAGCTTTGCGACAAGCCCTCGACCAAGGATCTCATATTTCTCTCGACGCACGAGCCCTGCAGCATGTGCATGTCGGCGATCACCTGGGCGGGTTTCGATAATTTCTATTATTTCTTCAGCCATGAGGATTCGCGCGACAGCTTTGCCATCCCGCATGATCTGAAGATCCTGAAGGAGGTCTTCGGACTCGAACCGGGCCGATATCGCCGCCAGAACGCGTTCTGGAACAGTTTTGCGATCGCCGACCTCATCGAAACCGAGGACGAACCGCTGAAAACCGGCCTGAAAGCGCAGGCCGCCGGCATCAAGGCCCGCTACGATGCGCTGTCGGACACCTATCAGGCGTCCAAGGACGCCAATGCCATCCCGTTGAACTGAGATATCATGGAAGCTTCAAAAGACATTTCGCGCCTGATCGAGATCATGGCTGCCCTGCGCGATCCCGAAACCGGCTGCCCCTGGGATATCGTCCAGACCTTCGAAACGATCAAGCCCTACACGATCGAGGAAGCCTACGAGGTCTCCGATGCGATCGAACGCAACGACATGGACGATCTTTGCGAGGAACTTGGCGACCTGCTGCTGCAGGTCGTCTTCCATGCCCGCATGGCTGAAGAATCCGGCGAATTCACCTTCGGTGACGTCGTTGAAGCCATCACGCGCAAGATGATCCGTCGTCACCCGCATGTCTTCGCGCGGTCCGGTGCCGACACCCCGGACCTCGTCAAGAAGCAGTGGGACGAGATCAAGAGGGCGGAAAAACACGAGCGTGCCGAAAGGCGCGCAAGGCGCGGCGTTTCGGAAGATTTCAATGCAGGCTTTCTGGGCTCGGTGCAGCGTAGTTTCCCCGCGCTCACAGAAGCGCTGAAACTACAGGAACGCGCCGCAGCGGTCGGCTTTGACTGGTCGGCGCCAGAGCCCATCCTCGACAAGATCGAAGAAGAGATCGGTGAGCTTCGTGCCGCACTCAAGGAGGGCAATCACGCGAAGGTCAGCGATGAACTCGGCGATCTGATCTTCGCCATTGCCAATATCGGCCGGCATGTACAGGCCGATCCCGAGCAGGCGCTTCGCGGTACAAACACGAAATTCAGACGGAGATTCAATCACATCGAGAAGACACTTGAAGCAGATGGTGAAACGCTGGAGGCTGCAACGCTAGAGCGCATGGAGGAAATCTGGCAGGCCGCCAAGGCGATCGAACGCGCGGTCGCAAGGGAATGACACCTCCGCATCATGTCGAGGGTTCATTCGTCGAATCTGCCCTCTTGACCATGGCTGCCCGAAGGCGAAGCCGCAAGGCCTCGAAGGATCACCCCGCACCCGCACGTCCTTTGCGGCATCGCTGAACGCGTGCCTCTGCCACCAGGCGACCATTCCATACTCTTCCTCGCAGGAAGCCAGCCACCGCGCGAGCGGTGGCTTACCCGCATGCCACGGGGGAAGAATCTCCTGCACACAAGGAGCTTGGGCGTTGCCGAACGGTGATTTCACCGGCAATCGGCGCGTCTCGAATTTGCCTGAAAGCGATCAGCGGTTAGCGTCTCGCTATTCCCAGTCTTCCTTCTGCGGCTTCAAGCCGTCGCCCATGCGCCGTTCCAATTCGGCCGCTTCGCTTTCGGCGAGCCTTACGTCGAGCGTCACCGTGCCGTCTTCGTTGTCTTCGCGGCCGTCGACGATTGAATGTTCGTAAAGCCAGGGCAGCAGCGCCAGCTTGCCCAATGGCAGCTTGATCGTCGTCGCGGTCATCACCCCGGAAAGGCGCTTGCTGATTTCCTCCATCAGGTGATCGATGCCCTCGCCGCTGATGGCCGAAACAGCGACCACGTTTTCGGCGCCTGCAACCTTTTGCACCATCGCGTCATGCGTTTCCGGCTCGAGACGATCGATCTTGTTCCAGACTTCGATGATGCGTCGTGCGCCTTCGGCCTCGTCGATACCGAGATCATTCAGGATGCGCATCACGTCGGCACTCTGCGCCTGATTGTCGGCATCCGACATATCGCGGACGTGGAGGATCAGATCGGCTTCCAGCACCTCTTCGAGCGTTGCGCGGAAGGCGGCGACAAGATGCGTCGGCAGATCGGAGATGAAGCCGACGGTGTCGGACAAGATGACGGTCCGGCCATGCGGCAGCTTCATGCGGCGAAGCGTCGGATCGAGCGTTGCGAAGAGCATGTCCTCGGCGAGCACGCCCGCGCCTGTAATGCGGTTGAAGAGCGTCGACTTGCCGGCGTTGGTATAGCCCACCAGTGCCACGATCGGATGCGGTACCTTCTTGCGTTTGGCCCGGTGCAGCTGACGGGTGCGGACGACCTGCTCCAGCTCGCGTTCCAGCTTGATGATCCGGTCCTGCAGCAGACGGCGGTCGGCTTCAATCTGAGTCTCGCCCGGGCCGCCCATGAAGCCGCCGCCGCCGCGCTGGCGTTCAAGGTGGGTCCAGCTGCGGACCAGACGGCCCTTTTGATAGTTCAGATGCGCAAGATCAACCTGCAGCGTGCCTTCCTTCGTGGAGGCGCGGCGGCCGAAGATTTCCAAGATCAGGCCCGTGCGATCGATGACCTTGGCATTCCACTCTTTCTCCAGATTGCGCTGCTGCACCGGCGTCAGCGGGTGATCGACGATCACCAGACCGGAATCATGCTCATCGAGCTGCGCCTTGATTTCCTCGATCTTGCCGCTGCCGAGCAACGTGGCCGGACGCGGATCGGAGATCGGTACGATCGCGCCGTTGACCACATCCAGATCGATTGCCTCAGCAAGACCGGTCGCTTCATCAAGGCGGCTCTCCGGCGAGCGGGTCGCAGCTCCTTCGATGGGCGCACTCTTAGCCCGCGCCTGCTTGAGCACAGGCACGACGACGGTTGCCCGCATATCATCCCGAAGTCTCTGAGCCTCCGGGATGATGGAATCATTCCTGGTATCGCGTGTCGAAATGACTGCTGACCTTGTTAGGACGCTGCTTCTTCGCTCTCGAACATCTGCATGGGCTGGCCAGGCATGATTGTTGAGATCGCGTGTTTATACACGAGTTGCGAATGGCCGTCACGGCGAAGAAGAACGCAGAAATTGTCGAAGGAAGTGACAACGCCCGTGAGCTTTACGCCGTTAATGAGAAAAATTGTGAGAGAAATCTTTTGCTTGCGAACAGTATTGAGAAATAAGTCCTGCAAATTCTGAGAACGTTCCGCCATCGCGCCGCTTCTTTCTTTATTGCCGGCTTGATCGAGCCGGTGAATATTAATCAACCTCTCCTGAAAGACGGAAGGTAACCCTCATCCCTTCCGTCCAGCAAATCTTGGTATCAAATCGCAATCTTTTCCGCAACGTCGAAAAAGGCTTCTCGAATATTCTGCGAGATCGTGCCGGGATGACCGTTGGCAATCGTCTGCCCATTGATGGAAACGACAGGAAAACAAATGCTTGTTGCAGCCGTGATGAAGACTTCGCGTGCCGCTAGCATTTCGGCGACGGTGAAGTTCCGTTCGACGATCCTGAGGTCGAGCTTCACCGCGACATCCATCAGCGTCGTGCGCGTGATACCGCGCAGAATGCCATGTTCGGCAGGGCGCGTGATCAAGGTGCCGTCGGCGTCGACAATCCAGACATTGGTCGCGGCACCTTCTTTCACGCAGCCGTTGGCATCGACATAAATGGCCTCCTGGGCGCCGGCTTCTTTTGCCTGCTGGCGAACCAGGGCGTTCGAAAGAAGACCGACCGTCTTGATGTCGACCCGATCCCAGCGATTGTCCGGAACGGTGATCGCCTTGATGCCGTTTGCGTTTTTCTTCGCGATGATCGCAGGATCGGTACTTTTGGCCGTAATGACCAGCGAAGGCCTGGTGCCCTCGGCCGGAAAGACATGGTCGCGGCGCGCCACGCCGCGCGTCACCTGCAGATAGAACAGGCCGTTGCGTACCATGTTGCGGCGCGCCGTTTCACGAATCACATGGATCATCGCCTGGCGGCTCATTGGCCAGTCGATGCGCAACTCGCCAAGCGAGCGGTTCAAGCGATCGAGATGGCGCGTGATATCAACGATGTAGCCATGACGGATTTCGCAGACCTCGTAGACGCCGTCGGCGAACTGATAGCCGCGGTCTTCGATATGTACCATCGCATCGGCGTGCGGCACGTAACGGCCATTCACATAGGATATTCTCGGCATGGAAAACCTGAATCTAAGGCAATGAAATGGGAAACCGGCGCAGAAAACTGAGCCGCAGCAATCAGACGCCGAGCGACTTCAGCTTACGATGAAGCGCCGAGCGCTCCATGCCGACGAATTCCGCGGTGCGCGAGATATTGCCGCCGAAGCGGTTGATCTGCGCGATCAGATAATCCTTCTCGAACATCTCGCGGGCTTCGCGCAGCGGAAGCGTCATGATGTGGTAGTCGTTCTTGGCAGACACCTTGGGCAGCATGTCGCCGAGGTCCGTCGGCAGCATGTCGGCTGTGATCGGCGCATCCGGGCCGTCCGAGCGAGCAAGGATCATCAGACGTTCGATATTGTTGCGCAGCTGGCGGATGTTGCCTGGCCAGTCATGAGCCTGCAGCACCGCCATTGCATCGTCGCCGATACGGCGCAGACGGATGCCGGCCTGCTCGGAAATCTGACGCATCAACTGATCGACAAGGAACGGGATGTCCTCGCGGCGTTCCGCCAAGGCCGGCACGCGAACGGGAACGACTGCGAGGCGATGGTAAAGATCCTCGCGGAACCAGCCTTCGGCAATGCGGCTCTCCAGATTGTAAGCCGTCGACGAGATGATACGGACATCCACCTTCACGCGCTTCGATCCGCCGACGCGTTCGAACTGCTGGTCGACAAGCACGCGAAGGATCTTGTTCTGCGTCTCGCGCGGCATTTCGCCGACTTCATCAAGATAGAGAATGCCACGGTGGGCCTCTTCCAGCGCCCCGGTCTTGCGCGCTTGGCCAGGGGAGCCTTCCGTCCCGAAGAGAGCGACTTCCATGCGCTCCGGCGTAATGTTCGCAGCGTTCAAGGCCACGAACGGGCCGTTTGCGCGCGCCGACTTCTTGTGGATCATCCGCGCCACCAGCTCCTTGCCGGAGCCGGATGCACCGAAGATCATGATGCGGCTGTTGGTCGGCGCGACCTTTTCGATCGTCTGGCGAAGCTGCGAGACCGCGACCGAAGTGCCGATCAGCTCGACGGCGTCGCCTGCGCGCCGCTTCAGCTCGGATACCTCCCGCTTCAGCTTCGAGTTCTCCAGCGCCCGTTCGGCAATCAAGATCAGGCGATCTGCCTTGAAGGGCTTTTCGATGAAATCGAAGGCGCCGCGTTTGATGGCGGAAACAGCCGTTTCGATATTGCCGTGGCCCGAAATCATTACGACCGGGATGTCGGGATGGCGCGTCTTGATCTCGTCCAGCAATGACAGACCATCGAGTTTGCTGCCCTGCATCCAGATATCAAGGAAAATCAAGCGCGGCGCGCGATCTGAAATCGCGGCGAGAGCGCTGTCGCTGTCGTGCGCGGTGCGCGTCTCGTGTCCTTCATCAGAAAGGATGCCGGAAACGATTTCGCGAATATCGTGCTCGTCATCGACGACGAGAATATCAGAGGCCATACACACTTTCCTTGTCATTTGAGGCCGGGGCGGCAGGAACCGGCTCGAGACGCGGCAGATGCACGCGGATCATGGCCCCCCTTCCCTGGTCGAAATCGGCGGGCGCATCATGCAGTTCCAACTGCCCGCCATGCTCTTCAATAATCTTCTTGACGATTGCGAGGCCGAGGCCAGTGCCCTTCTCCCGCATCGTCATGTAGGGCTCCAGGATGCTGTGCCGGTTCTCCACCGGCAGTCCCCGGCCGTTGTCGATGACGTCGACCGTGAAGCGGTCGCGGCTCTCGTCCAACGACGCCCTGACGAGAACCTTCCGTTGATCGCGTTCGCCGCTTGGTACCGCCTCGATGGATTCGACCGCGTTCTTGATCAGATTTCCAAATGCCTGGCCCAACATGCGGCTGTCGAACTGGCCCTCCAGCGGCTTGTCGCCGAACTCCTGCAGGAAACTCACATGCGTATTGCCCATCTCGCGCAGAAAGATGGCATCGCGAAGAATATTGCGCAGATCGGTCTGTTCCTTCGTCGGCTTGGGCATGCGTGCAAAGGCCGAGAACTCGTCGACCATGCGACCGATATCGCCTACCTGCCGGATGATCGTATCGGTACATTGATCGAAAACCGTGCGATCCTCCTGATTGATCTGCTTTCCGTAACGGCGCTGGATGCGTTCAGCGGACAGCTGGATCGGCGTCAGAGGGTTTTTAATTTCATGGGCGATGCGTCTTGCCACGTCGCCCCAGGCCGTCGAGCGCTGCGCAATCACGAGATCGGTAATGTCGTCGAGGGTGATCACGTAGGAATCGCTCGTATCGCGAACTTCCTCGCGCGTGACCTGCACGCTCAGCGTTCGCACCGTTCCGCCGCGTACAAGGGCAATCTGCTTGCGGAAATCGCCGCGGTAGCGCGATGCGGCTTCGGTCAGCACGTGATCGACTTCGGGAGCAATTTCATTCAACTGCTTCCCGAGCATCTCGCGCGCCGGCAGCGACATCAACGTCTCGGCCGAACTGTTGACGATGGTGATCCGCCGGTCGCTCTCGACGCCTATCACTGCGGCGGTGACACCCGACAGAACGGCCTCTATGAAGCGGCGGCGGTCGTCGACCTCGTCCTTCGCCTCCAGAATCTCGTCACGCTGTGTGCGGATTTCCGAAATCATCTTGTTGAACGTGCGGGACAGGTTTGCAACGTCGCCATCCACCGCATGAACAGGCACGACGATATCCATGTTGCCGGACGCCACGCTGTCGGCGGCGGTGATCAGCAGGCGGATCGGGCGGACGATCCGGTCGGCAACGGCAATAGCCGTCCAGATCGCCGCAAGCAGCACGATCAGGGCAAAGCCGATATAGAGAACCGCGAAGGCAATCTGCAGCGAGACGCGGCCCGCCTCCATGGAACGGTATTCCGTCGCATTCTCCTCCATCATGCGCATCGCGCCCATGACCTTCGGATCGACGGCGCGAACGGTGTAGAGGAACGCGCTTGGAATCTGCTCGAGTTTGATGATGGCGCCCACGAGGTTGGTTACGCCCGGCGGGATGAGCGTCGGCTGGCCGGCGGCGGCTTTTTGCAGGGCATCCTGGGGAATGGCGGGTAATGGCTTCTCGGTCTTGATGTCCGCCTGAACGATGACAGTTCCGTCGCTTTCAACCAGGAATGCGCCCAAAAGCCCGCGCCCCCGCGCCTGACGCGTCATCAACTCTCCGAAGCCTGTGCGGTCGAGGTTATAAAGCACCCGGTTGCGTTCCAGGTCGTTCGCCATGGAGATGGTCTGCCCCTGCAGATAGCTGGCGTTCTCCATCATGTAAGCTTGGCCGATATTGCGCGACGAACTGACGATGGATTGCGTGCGCAGCGCGAACCAGCGGTCGAGCCCGGCATTCAGCGTGATACTTGCAAAGATCGCCACCAGGATCGCCGGCGTGATGGCGACGATCGAGAACAGGACAACGATCCGGATGTGCAAGCGGGCAGCGGCGCGCCCGCGCGTGCGCGCTTTGAGCAACCGCGCAACTTCACGTCCGATCAGCGCTATCAATGCAAGCACGAAGAAGGAATTCACCACGACCGAAGTGATGACGACGCGGGTGGTCGGGTCGATCGGCGTTACACCCAGCAAAATGAAGAGCGTCAGCGTCGCACAGAGCAAAGCACCCCCGGCCAGGACGAGACCCGGCAGCGCAAACAGCGCACGGCGATCGGTAACGGTCGAGACCGTATCGCCATCTGCCGCAGGCGGTGGCGCTTCCTGCTTCATTAAGTCATCACTCCATGCGGCAGAAGAGCCGGTATGTCACGGTTCACGAATGGATATGATCGCCATGCATGCACAGCTCCCGGCGTCTCAGCCATCTGCTGAAACGGCGCCGGACAGCCTGAAACATGAGCTTCAGCAGCCTCGATGCGAATGGCGAAGTCCAAACCCTATGCGTGACCTTTAAGCAACGCATTGTGGCGAAAATGCAACGCGGGCTGCAGCCTTGTCAAGCTGTTCGAGAGCTTCTGTAAACGGAGACGCCGAGTTCGCGGATCTTTTTGCGCAGCGTATTGCGGTTCAGTCCGAGCAAATCCGCCGCTTTGATCTGATTACCGCGCGTGGCCGTCAATGCGGCGAGGATCAGCGGATATTCCAGTTCCGTCAGCACCCGGTCGTAAAGGCCCGGAGGCGGCAGATTGTCGCCGAAACTTGCGAAATAGGTTCGCATGTTTTCTTCCACCGCCTGGGCAATCGTCATCGATCCCGCACGGATCGGCCCCTTGTCGATCGGGCTGTCCGGCACGTCTGAACGAAGCTCGGCTTCGATTATCTCGCGGGTGATCACGTCCTGTGGATAAAGTGCCACCAATCGGCGGATAAGGTTCTCCAACTCGCGCACATTGCCCGGCCAGGCATAGGCCTTCATCAACTCGATAGCTTCCTGGTCAAACCTCTTGGTACCGAGCCCTTCCTTTTCGGCCTGCTGAATGAAGTGCCGAACAAGGTCGGGGATATCCTCGGCTCGGTCGCGCAACGGCGGAAGGCGCAGCGGGACGACGTTCAAGCGATAATAGAGATCCTCGCGGAAGAGCCCCTGGTTGATTGCCTGCTTCAGGTCCTTGTTGGTCGCCGCCACGATGCGGACGTCCGTGCGGATCGGCGTACGCCCGCCGACGGTCGTATATTCGCCCTGCTGCAAGACGCGCAAAAGACGCGTTTGTGCGTCCATCGGCATATCGCCGATTTCATCGAGGAAGAGCGTGCCGCCTTCGGCCTGTTCGAAGCGGCCGGTGGAACGGTTCTGCGCGCCGGTAAAGGCACCCTTTTCGTGACCGAAGAGCTCGGATTCGATGAGGTCACGAGGGATGGCTGCCATGTTGATCGCCACAAAGGGTCCGTTGCGGCGCTTGCCGTAATCGTGCAGCGCGCGGGCCACAAGCTCCTTTCCGGTCCCGGATTCGCCCGTGATCATCAGCGTCAGGTCGGTTTGCATGAGGCGGGCGAGCACGCGATAGATTTCCTGCATGGCCGCCGAACGGCCGACAAGCGGCATGCCGTCCTGCATGTCTTCGTCGAGCTTGGCAGGCTTCTTCTTCGGCTCTGCGAGCGCGCGACCGATAATGCCGATGAGTTCCGTCAGGTCGAAGGGCTTTGGAAGATAGTCGTAAGCGCCCTTCTCAGACGCTTTGATGGCCGTCATGAAGGTGTTCTGCGCGCTCATGACGAGCACCGGCAGCTCAGGACGAGCCTTCTTGATTCTCGGAAGCAGATCGAAGGCATTCTCGTCCGGCATCACCACGTCAGTCACGACCAGATCGCCCTCGCCAGCCGACACCCAGCGCCAGAGCGTGGCGGCATTGGAGGTGATGCGAACATCATAACCTGCACGGCTGAGCGCCTGGTTTAGCACGGTACGGATGGCCGCGTCATCATCCGCCACGAGGATCGTTGCTGTCATCGAGAAGTTCCTGTTGGGTTTGCAATTGCCGCATCATCGGCCGAAGCATCCTTGGAAGCCGGCATAAGGACGCGGAACGTCGTCTTGTTGTTCTGGCTGTCGCATTCGATGATGCCGCCGTGATCGCCGATGATCTTGGCGACAAGTGCAAGGCCAAGGCCGCTGCCGTTCGTCTTCGTGGTGATGAACGGATCGAAGAGATGCGGCAGCAAGTCAGACGGCACTCCGGGACCGTTGTCCTGCACGCAGAACTCCAGCGGCAGCGAGATTTTCTCGCGCGTTCCGGCGACAGAAAGGCGGATGCCGGGGCGATAGGCCGTCGTCAGCATGATCTCGCCGTCCTGCCGGTCTGCGACCGCTTCGGCTGCATTCTTCACGAGGTTGAGGAAGACCTGCACGAGCTGGTCGCGGTTGGCATAAACTGCAGGCAGCGACGGGTCGTAATTCTCTGTGATGCGGATGTGGCGGGCAAAGCCTGCCCTTGCCACCGCCTTCACGTGGTCGAGCACCGAATGGATGTTGACGGGCAGACGATCGACAGGGCGTTCGTCGGAGAAAACCTCCATGCGATCGACCAGCGACACGATGCGGTCTGTCTCGTCGCAAATGAGCCTCGTCAGCGCACGGTCCTCATCGACCACCGACTGCTCAAGAAGCTGGGCGGCACCACGAATGCCCGAGAGCGGGTTCTTGATTTCGTGGGCCAGCATGGATGCAAGGCCCGTCACCGACCGGGCAGCCGCACGGTGCGTCAGCTGACGGTCGATCTTGTCGGCCATCGATCGCTCCTGGAACACCACGACGACGGAGCCGGGTTCGCTGATCACCGGCGCGACGTAGATATCGACAAGCTTGTCCTGACCAAGGCGGGGCGAACTCAGATCGACGCGGTATTCGTTGACCGGCGCCCTGCGCTCCCGCACCTGATCGATCAGGGCCAGTAGCGGGCTTCCGAACGGAATGAAGGTGGAGATCTTGTAACGGGCGAGGTGCGACGCGCTGGCGCCGAAAAACGATTCCGCCTCCCAGTTCGCGAAGGCGATCAAGCCTGCCTCGTCGACCATCACCACCGGATTCTGAATCGCGTTCAGCACTGCCATCGCAACGCCGCCGGTATGATCGGCTTGAACCTTATCCATTAGGCTGCCTCCCGGCCTTTTGAAATTTCCAAACCGGCCGCCAGCGCATCGCGAAGGCGCGCGACAACTTCTGCCCGTCTATGCGATGTCATGATTTCCGCCTTCTGCGAAACCGGCAGCGACGGTGCGAAGCGCTCCAGATACCAGCCGAGGTGCTTGCGCGCATGGCGGATAGCCGTGGCCTCGCCATAAAAATCCAGCATCATTTCGTAGTGCTCGACTGCAATGTCCGGTATTGTTTCAGGCGACGGCGCAGCTGAGCCAGCGAGCACGCCTGCATGCCATGGCCGCCCCTGACAACCACGGCCGATCATCACCATATCCGCGCCCGAGCGGCGAAGGATCTCCTGCGCATCTGCCTGTGTGTCGACATCGCCGTTCGCGATCAGCGGAACCGAAATTGCGTTGCGAACGCCACGGATCGCGTCCCAATTCGCCTTGCCTTCGTAAAACTGCATGCGCGTACGGCCGTGAATGGTGACCAGCCTTACCCCTGCATCTTCGGCACGCTTGGCGATCTGTGGTGCGTTAATCGAATTATCGTCCCAGCCGAGCCGCATCTTCAGCGTCACCGGAATATCGACCGCCTTCACGGTTGCCTCGATAAGGCTCAAGGCATGATCGGGGTCACGCATCAGCGCCGAGCCGGAATAGCCGCCGATCACTTTCTTGGCCGGACAACCCATATTGATATCGATGATGTCGGCGCCACTATCGGCCGCAATCTTGGCCGCCTGCGCCATCCAATGCGCCTCGCGGCCGGCGAGCTGAACCATATGCGGCCTGAAGCCGGCAGCCCTCAATCGCGACCATGATTCGGCCGTGCTGTTTATAAGCTCCCTGCTCGCTACCATCTCGGTTACGACCAGGCCCGCCCCATGGCGCCAGGCGAGTTGCCTGAAAGGCATGTCGGTGACGCCGGACATCGGCGCCAGCACAACGCGGTTGCGCACGGAGACGTTTCCGATCTGCAAGGGCGCCGCAAGATTTATTGGATGCAATTGATTATCTTTCAGGCACACGATACTGCTGCACTATTTTTAGCCATACTAAGAGGGCTTGCCAAGAGGCTTCGGTGAGAATTGATATTTTTTGGGCAGATGCTGGAAAGCGAACCGCGAAGGCGATAGAGCAGTCGCGCCGCTGTCCGCACATTTTTAGGGATTTATGCCGCAAATGCATTCGAAGCAACCGATCTCGGCTGGAATTGTCATCGTCGCTGCCGGCCGCGGCGAGCGGGCGGGTTCGCATGAAGAGGGTCCTAAGCAATATCGCCTGATCGGCGGAAAGCCGGTTATCACGCATACGCTTGAAAAATTCATGACATGGGAGCACGCCACCCACATCGTCGTCGTCGTCCATCCTGACGACGACGCGCTGGTCGCAAGGGTATTTCGCAAGCTGCTGTCGACCACGCCGATCGAAGCTGTCCACGGCGGTGCAACACGACAGCAGTCCGTTCTCGCCGGACTGAGGCACCTGAAAGACAAAGGCATTACGCATGTTCTCATTCATGACGCCGTTCGCCCCTTCTTCGACCACCAACTCCTCGATCGAATCGCCGACACACTTGCCGGCGGTGCGCCGGCGGTGCTACCCGCAATGCCTGTTGCCGACACGCTGAAGCGGGCGGACGCTACCGGCACGGTCCTCGAAACGGTGTCACGCGAGCATCTTTTCGCGGCCCAGACGCCGCAATCTTTTGCCTTCGACACCATCCTGTCGGCGCATGAAAAGGCAAGCGAGATCGGTCGCATGGATTTCACAGACGACGCATCAATCGCCGAATGGGCGGGGATTCCCGTCACGATTGTCGAAGGTGCTGCCGACAACGTGAAACTGACGGTCAAACGGGATATCACCCTTGCCGACGACCGGCTTACGTCATCACAGCTGCCCGACGTGCGCACCGGCAACGGCTACGACGTGCATCAGTTGGAAGCCGGCGATGGGGTCACGCTCTGCGGCGTCTTCATCCCGCACGACCAGCGGCTCAAGGGCCATTCGGATGCAGACGTCGCGCTGCACGCCCTGACGGACGCGCTGCTTGCCACCTGCGGCGCAGGCGATATCGGCGATCACTTCCCGCCTTCGGACCCACAATGGAAGGGTGCCGCCTCGCGCATCTTCCTCGAACATGCGGCGAAAATCGTGCGCAATCGCGGAGGCACGATCATGAATGCCGACGTCTCGCTCGTTGCCGAAGCGCCGAAAGTCGGCCCTTACCGCGACGCGATGCGGACCAATCTTTCGGAATTTCTGGATATTTCGATCGACCGCTGCTCAGTGAAGGCAACGACGAACGAGACCATCGGCTTCGTCGGCCGCCGCGAGGGCATTGCGGCGATCGCAACTGCAACCGTCGTCTATCGCGCAGCAAAGGGGTGAGTATGTTCACGGCCGACATCCTCTCGCTCGCACAGAACATCATCTGCGAGTTCACGACGGCAAAGAAGATGATCTCAACTGCTGAATCCTGCACCGGCGGGCTGATCGCCGGCGCGCTCACCGAGATCTCTGGCTCCTCATCAGTCTTCGATCGCGGTTTCGTCACCTATACCAATACCGCTAAGATCGAGATGCTCGGCGTCCAAGAACGCACGCTCGAAAGCTTCGGTGCCGTCTCCGAGGAGACTGCGGTGCAAATGGCGCACGGCGCCCTTTTCCGCTCCCGCGCCGACGTCGCGGTCGCCGTGACCGGAATTGCCGGGCCGAGCGGGGGCTCGCCGGAAAAGCCGGTCGGACTGGTTTATCTGGCGGCGAAATCGCGCAACGGGGAGCTTATCCGCCGCAAGATGCTCTATGGCGATATCGGCCGCGGCAAGGTGCGGCTTGCAACTGTACAAACCGCACTGGAAATGTTGATCGAACTCCAGGAAAGCCGGGCGTAATCCTGCGCTTGGAACAAAGAGCACTGGCGCCCGTTCCTATGCCGGATTTCTTTGCGCAAGGGGTTACGTCGATGAGATATCTGGCCGCAATGGGAGTTGTTTTGAGCCTGGGCTGCGTATCGGCTGCCGAGGCCCCGTCAAACTATCAGACCTATCATGGAATCCGCGTCGATTCTGATCCGGTCTTGCTGGCGAAATACGATCGGGCTCTTGGATATTGCCAATACGAGGCGATGTCCTGGCGAAGAGGGTCGCCCAATCCGTTCAGCCTCGTTTACAACGCGGCCCTGAGAAGTTGCCTGTCGCGGCGCAACTTTATCGATCGGGGGGCATATGCCTATCCGGCAAATCGGTATTTCGATCATTTCTTCGATCGGTAACAGCTGCCCGAACGCGCCGTCTGACGGCTATCGGTAGATCGCTTCCGCCCTCTTTTCGAAGGCCTCGGAAAACATGCGGAAGGCGCGGTCGAACATCGAGCCCATCAGCGCACCAAGGATCCGGCTCTTGAACTCGTAGTCGATGAAGAAATGGATGGTACAGCCGTCACCACCGGCCTCCTCAAAGCGCCAGCGATTGTCGAGATACCGGAAAGGACCATCGATATATTTGACGTCGATGAAGCGCTCCCCCTTGTTGAGCAGCACCTGCGTGGTGAAGGTCTCGCGAATCGCCTTGTAGCCGACAGTCATGTCGGCAATCAGCAAGATCTTGCCGTCGCGTTCCTTGCAGCTGCGGATGCTCAGGGCTTCGCAGAGTGGCAGGAATTCGGGATAGCGTTCTACGTCGGCCACGAGGTCGAACATCTGATCGGCGGAGTGCGGGACGCGGTGATGCGTTTCGAATTGCGGCATGATCGGCAGTTAAGCGGCAGAACCGAGAAGATCAAGAAGCTCGCGTATCTGACGGCGTGTTTTTAGCTGGAGAACCGGCACATCGGGCCCGTGGGGGGCCATGGCGGCGAGAACCATGGGCGAGTGCTTGTTCTCGAAGTTCCAGATGTAGCCCAGGAATTCGAGATCGATCTTCTCCGGACATCCCGGCGTCATTTCCGGCCGTGTGCGCCCGATCCACTTCAGCCAGCGGCTGACGGCGCCCCAAAGGCACATCAGCCGCGGCATGCGGACCCACAAGACGATATCGGTCCGCGGCAGCCGGAGATCAAAGCTGGACGTGTTGGTTCCGTCCATGATCCAGCGATCTCCCTTGATCCGTTCGGCTATCAGCGCGCGCTGCTCCGGTCTAGCGCGTGCGATCCACCCCGGCAGCCAGAAGAACTCGCGATCCATGGAAACAAAAGGCAGGCTGAAGCGCGTTGCAATCGTCCGCGCAAGCCTGGTCTTGCCGCCGCCGGAACAGCCAATGACGAGTACGCGATCAGCCGTCTTCAACCGATGGGCAGCATCCCTGACATCGCTCAACCAGGCCATGGCATCCTCTAACGAAAAAGCCGCGGGAGGATCGCCGCGGCTTTCAAAAAATGCAAGCTTTCGTTGATTATTCCGCCGCCATCAACAGTTTCTTTTCGCGTGCCGCCCTCAACCGGGCGAAGTCGTCGCCGGCGTGGTGCGAGGATCGGGTGAGCGGGCTCGATGCCACCATCAGGAAGCCCTTGGTGTAGGCGACGGTTTCATAAGACTTGAATTCATCCGGCGTCACGAACTGCTCGATCTTGTGGTGCTTGCGGGTCGGCTGCAGGTACTGGCCGATTGTCAGGAAGTCGACGTCGGCGGTTCGCAGGTCGTCCATCAATTGGAGCACTTCGTTGCGCTCTTCGCCAAGGCCAACCATGATGCCGGACTTCGTGAACATCGTCGGGTCCAGTTCCTTCACGCGCTGCAGCAGGCGAATGGAGTGGAAATAGCGGGCGCCGGGACGGACCGTCAGGTAATTCGACGGCACGGTTTCCAGATTATGGTTGAAGACATCCGGCTTGGCGGCGACGACGCGCTCCAGCGCGCCCGGCTTGCGCAGGAAGTCCGGCGTCAGGATTTCGATCGTGGTTTGCGGAGAGGCGGCTCGGATCGCAAAGATCACCTTCTCGAAATGTTCAGCGCCGCCGTCTTCCAGGTCGTCGCGGTCAACCGAGGTGATGACGACGTGGGAAAGGCCCATCTCCTTCACGGCCTTGGCGACGTTTTCAGGCTCTGCCATGTCGAGTGCGTTCGGCTTGCCAGTCGAGACGTTGCAGAACGCACAGGCGCGGGTACAGATCTCGCCCATGATCATGAAGGTCGCGTGCTTCTTGTCCCAGCACTCGCCAATATTCGGGCAGCCGGCCTCTTCGCAGACGGTGACGAGGTTGTTTTCCTTCACGATGGCGCGGGTTTCGGCATAACCCTTCGAGGTCGGCGCCTTGACGCGGATCCAGTCCGGCTTGCGCATGACTTCCGTATCGGGGCGGTTCGCCTTTTCCGGATGCCGCACGCGCTTGGCGTCGGAATTGATCGTGTCGAGAATGGTTACCATTGCAGTATCAACTTTCCGCCGCCCCATGCGGCTTCGTCATCCGTCTGCACATAAGGGTTTTGCTCGAACCTTACAATTCGAACCATGATGTGCATTTATCGCCGCACGAGGCGGGCGATGAATATCAGCAGGCAGGCGCCGAGGAAGCCGGTGACAAAGTAACCGAGCCGTCCTGCGGCCACTTCGATTTGGAACTGCGCCAGGACGGCGGTCGCGACCACCGATCCGACGATGCCGAGCACGGTGTTCAGCACAATGCCGTATCGCGCTTCCATCAGCTTTCCGGCGAGCCAGCCTGCCAGACCGCCGATGATGATTGCCGCTATCCAGCCGACGCCTTCCATAATCATCGTTTTCCTTAAGCTATCGCCCTGGCAATCAACACCACGATCATGGCGCCGACTGTGGCGTGAATGATCTGCACGACCAATGCATTTTCAATGCCAAGCGATATTCCCAGCGCGTTGAACAGAAACCCGCCCACGAACGCGCCGATGATGCCACTGAGCAGGCAGCGTATCAATCCGCTTCCGCCGACGACCAAGCTTGCGAGGAAGCCCGCCACGAGTCCGATCAGGAGGAAGACAAGCAATGCCTGTATCTCCATAGACATGATGATTTCCTTTCGTTGTTTCCACCTTCGGATAGAGGGCGGAAAGGGAAATTATCAGGCGTTCAACACCCGTCCGTAAGCGTCCAGCACAGCTTCCTTCATCGATTCGGAGACGGTCGGATGCGGGAAGATCGTGTGCATCAGTTCTTCCTCGGTCGTCTCGAGGTTCATCGCGACGACGAAGCCCTGGATCAGTTCGGTTACCTCAGCGCCAACCATATGCGCTCCGAGGAGTTCGCCGGTCTTCTTGTCGAAGATCACCTTGCAGAGGCCCTGGTCCTCGCCAAGCGCGATCGCCTTGCCGTTTGCGGCGAAAGAGAAGCGGCCAACGCGGATGTCGCGGCCCAGTTCCTTGGCCTTGGCTTCCGTCAGGCCAACAGAGGCGACCTGCGGCTGGCAGTAGGTGCAGCCCGGAACCTTGCCCTTGTCGGTCGGATGAACATTCGGCAAGCCGGCGAGCTTTTCGACGCAGACAACGCCCTCATGTTCGGCCTTGTGGGCCAGCATCGGCGGGCCGGCGACATCGCCAATCGCGTAGATGCCCGGAACGTTGGTCTTGCCATAGCCGTCGATTACCACGCAGCCGCGATCCGTCTTCACGCCTAGTGTTTCGAGACCGAGATTCTCGATATTGCCCTGCACGCCGACGGCCGAGATCATGCGGTCCGCAGTGATCTGCTGGATCTTGCCGTCAGCCGTCTCGACATGGGCCGTTATGCTGCCGGCTCCCTTCTCGACCTTCGCCACCTTGGCGCTCGTGAAGATCTTCATGCCGCGCTTTTCCAGCTGTTTGCGGGCGATGGCGGTCACTTCCGCATCCTCGACCGGCATGATCGTCGGCAGGACTTCGACGACGGTCACATCGACACCCATCGAGCGGTAGAAGCTCGCAAATTCGATGCCGATGGCGCCAGAACCCATGACGATCAGGGACTTTGGCAAGACATCCGGCTTCAGCGCTTCGAAATAGGTCCAGATAAGCTTGCCGTCCGGCTCGATGCCCGGCAGCGCGCGCGGACGGGCGCCGGTCGCAATAATGATATGCTTGGCGGTGTAAGTGCCTTCCTGGCTCTTGATGTTCTTCGGCAGCGGATGCTGCGGCTCAACAACCGGCTTGGAGGACTTGGAGACGACGATCTCACCGGGCTTGGTGATCTTGGCTTCGCCCCAGATCACATCCACCTTGTTTTTCTTCATCAGAAAGCCGACGCCGCCATTGAGGCGTGCGGAAACGCCGCGCGAACGGCCAACAACCGCCTTTAAATCGGCACTGACCTTGCCTTCGAGAATGAGGCCGTAATCCTTCAAATGATTGGAATGGTCGAGAATTTCGGCGGAGCGCAGCAACGCCTTGGTGGGAATGCAGCCCCAGTTCAGGCAGATGCCGCCCAGGTGCTCGCGTTCGACGATCGCGGTCTTCAGACCGAGCTGGCCGGCACGCACGGCGGCGACATAGCCGCCCGGACCGGAGCCGATGATGATGACGTCGTAATTCTCAGCCATGTTTTCCTGCCCTTTTTATCCGGCGAGGCGGGTCAAAAGCACCCACTCGTGTTTCCTGCTGTCTTCGAAAAGCGCCACGGCTTCAGCGCGGGCGGCTTGCGAAAATCCATTCTTCTCGTACAGCGCGAGCGCTGCCTCATTATCACTTGCGGTGATCAGGCTGACGGCCCGGTCTCCCGCTTTCTCGATCTGGTCGCCCAGCAATCGCATCCCGATGCCGATGCCGCGCAGATGGCGATAGACGGCCAGCGTGCCGATGAACCAGTTTCCAGCCGCCTGCTTCTGTAGCGCTATTACAGGCTCCAGCGCCGGACGATCCGTCGCGAGCGCTCTGATCTCTTCGCCAAGCTGATAGCCCACCGCCGTTCCGGCAACCTCGCCATAAGCCTCGGCAATCACTGCACTCTCCCAATTGCCCCAAGCGCCGTCACGGCTCATCTTCATCCGGCCGCGCTCCAGCGGCGTGTCGGCGCTGCTGCCCGCCATCTCCGCCAACCAAAGCCAAGAAGCAAAGCCGTGCGAGCCAATGTCCACGAGGATGGCAAGCTCCGCCGCGTCCCGCCGTTCTGCCGGCCGCAGCGCGGCGAAAGAGGCCATGTTCAGAGCCCCAGCATCATCCGAACTGTCGATTCCAGCCCGCGCCCGAGAGCGCGGGTATTTTCCGCATCGAGATGGATGCCGTCGATCGGCGTCGTCTTCGCGACGGAGTTGCCGTCGAAGAAACCGCAGCCGAGTTCATCGGCAAGGTCACGGTAAAGGGTTGCAAGTTTTGCCGATTCCTCGATCCCGCCCGGGAACGAAGCGGCAAAAGGCACGTTAGCCGTCTCGCAGATCGCCGGCGGTGCTATGATCAGGATGTCGGGCCCATCGAATTCGAAGGGCCAGGCATGATTGCGGATCAGGCGCACCAGACGGCCGATGCCCTGGCAGGCGGCAAAAGCCGATCCCGCCACGACCGACTTCATGTCGTTGGTTCCGAGCATGATGATGACGAGATCAAGCGGCGCATGCGTCTGCAGGATCGTCGGCAGGACGCGTGCACCGTTGCGGTCGCAATCGGCGAGATGGTCGTCGAAAGCGGTCGTCCGGCCATTCAAGCCTTCCGGAATGACATGCGCCGCATTGCCAAGCGCTGCCTGCAGCACGCTTGGCCAGCGGTCCTCATAGGCATGCCGGCCCAGCGAAACCGGATCGTAGCCCCAGGTCAGCGAGTCGCCATAGCAAAGAACGGTCTTCGTCATTTCCGTCTCCGCTCAATGATCAGACAAGCATGCTCATCGGGTTTTCGATATAGCCCTTGAAGGCCTGCAGCAACTCGGCGCCGAGCGCACCGTCGACGCAACGGTGGTCGGTCGAAAGCGTGACGCTCATCACGGTGGCGATCGCCATTTCGCCCTTTTTTACGATGACGCGCTGCTCGCCGGCGCCGACCGCAAGGATCGTCGCATGCGGCGGGTTGACGACGGCTGCGAAGTCCTTCACCCCCATCATGCCCATGTTCGAGACCGAAGTCGTGCCGCCCTGGTATTCCTCAGGTTTCAGCTTGCGGTCCTTGGCGCGCTTGCCGAGATCACGCATCTCGTTGGAGATGACGGACAGCGTCTTTCCTTCAGCCTTGCGGACGATCGGGGTGATCAGCCCGCCCGGAATGGAGACGGCGACGCCGACATCGGCATGCTTGTGCTTGACCATGTTGTTTTCCGTCCAGGACACATTCGCGTCCGGAACGTCTCGCAACGCGAGCGCCAACGCCTTGATGACCATGTCGTTGACAGACAGCTTGTAGGCGGGAGCATTATCCTTGCGTGGGGCCGAATCGTTGAGCTGGGCACGAAGCGCCAGCAGCGCGTCCAGTTCGCAATCGACGGTGACGTAGAAATGCGGGATGGTCTGCTTGGATTCCACCAGGCGGCGGGCAATCGTCTTGCGCATGCCGTCATGCGCCACCAGCTCGTAGGAACCTGGCTCGAAGAGCTTGAGAACAGCCTCTTCCGGTGCACCCTTGGCCGGAGCCGGGGCCGCGGCAGCCTGCTGCGCCACAGCAACGGGAGCCGCTTTAACGCCGCCACCGGCGACGGCGGCCTCGACATCGCTCTTAACCACACGGCCGCGCGGGCCGGAACCGGCAATTGCGGAAAGATCTATACCGGCTTCCTTGGCCAGACGCCGCGCGAGTGGCGAGGAGAAGGTGCGCGTGCCGCCCTCGTCCTTCGGGGCGGCCTGCAGCGCCACCTCAGCATTCGGGCTCACATTGGCATTTGCGGCAAGCGGGGCAGCGGTAGGCGCGCCACCTTTGCCAACTTCATCGCGAGGAGCCGAAGCGGCCGAACCCGCGCTGCTTGCAGCCGCAGCAACGTCCTCGCCTTCGCCGGCAAGAACCGCGATCAGCGCGTTGACCTTAACGCCTTCCGTACCCGCCGGAACCACGATCTTGGCAATCGTGCCCTCATCGACGGCTTCGACTTCCATTGTCGCCTTGTCTGTCTCGATCTCGGCGATCACATCGCCGGACTTGACGGCGTCGCCTTCCCTGACCAGCCACTTGGCCAGATTGCCTTCTTCCATCGTCGGAGAAAGGGCTGGCATCGTGATGTTGATAGGCATCGAAATACCCTCCCCTTGTTATTTGTAGCAAACGGCCTTCACCGCATCGACGACTTCGCCGACGTTCGGCAGAGCCAGCTTCTCGAGGTTGGCGGCATAGGGCATTGGAACGTCCTTTCCGGCAATCGTCAGGATCGGTGCATCGAGATAGTCGAAGGCCTGCTGCATGACGCGGGTGGCGATTTCTGTGCCGACGGACGACTGGGGATATCCTTCCTCGACGGTGACCAGGCGTCCCGTCTTCTTCACCGATTCAATGACGGTCGGCAGATCCATCGGTCGGATGGTGCGAAGGTCGATCAGTTCGATGTCGATGCCGAGTTTTTCGAGTTCGGCGGCCGCCTTCGTGGCATAGGTCATGCCAATGCCCCATGAAACGACCGTCGCATCCTTGCCGGGACGGTGGATTCGGGCCTTGCCGATCGGCAGAACGAAGTTATCGAGCTTCGGCACGTCGAAGTGCTGGCCGTAAAGGATTTCGTTCTCGAGGAAGATGACGGGGTTCGGATCGCGGATGGCGGCCTTTAGCAGGCCCTTGGCGTCCGATGCCGTGTACGGCATGACAACCTTGAGGCCCGGAATGCTCGAGTACCAGGCGGCGTAGTCCTGGCTGTGCTGGGCGGCAACGCGGGCAGCCGCGCCGTTCGGGCCGCGAAAGACCATCGGTGCGCCCATCTGGCCACCAGACATGTAGAGTGTCTTGGCGGCGGAATTGATGATCTGGTCTATCGCCTGCATGGCGAAGTTGAACGTCATGAATTCGACGATCGGCCGTAGGCCGGCCATCGCAGCGCCGACGCCGACGCCGGCAAAGCCGTGCTCGGTGATCGGGGTATCGACCACGCGGCGCGGGCCGAACTCCTGCAAGAGGCCCTGGGTTACCTTGTAGGCGCCCTGATATTCGGCAACTTCCTCGCCCATGACGAAGACGCTCTCGTCGGCGCGCATTTCTTCGGCCATGGCGTCGCGAAGAGCTTCGCGAACGGTCGTCGACACCATCTCGGTGCCCGTCGGGATTTCCGGATCGGTTGGAACGAAAGCCTTGGGCTCTGCCGGAACGGGCGCCTGGGTGGCCGGCTTTTCCTCGGCCTGGGGAGCCGGAGCCGGCGGTGCGGCGGGAGCAGCCGTGGAGATGTCCGAGGCCGATTCGCCGTCCTGCAGCAGCACGGCGATCTTGGCGTTCACCTTGACGTTTTCGGTACCGGCCGGGACCAGGAGCTTGCCGATCACGCCCTCGTCGACGGCTTCGACCTCCATCGTCGCCTTGTCGGTTTCGATTTCGGCGATGACGTCACCGGAAGCAACCTTGTCGCCTTCCTTCTTGAGCCATTTGGACAGCGTGCCTTCTTCCATCGTCGGAGAGAGGGCGGGCATGAGGATATCGATAGGCATGGGTTCCCTCCCCGATTATAGCAGAATGTCGGTGTAGAGCTCGGATACATCCGGCTCCGGATCGGCCTGGGCGAAATCGGCGCTGTCGGCGACGATATCACGCACGTCCTTGTCGATGGACTTCAGGTCTTCTTCCGACGCCCAGCCCTTCTCGATGAGGCGCAGGCGCACCTGCTCGATCGGATCGGATTCGGAGCGCATCTTCTGGACTTCGTCCTTCGAACGATACTTCGCCGGGTCGGACATCGAATGGCCGCGATAGCGATAGGTCAGCATTTCGAGGATCATCGGACCCTTGCCGGAACGGCAGTACTCGATCGCTTCGTCGGCAGCAGCCTTGACGGCGCGCACGTCCATGCCGTCCACCTGCATGCCCGGAATGCCGAAGGACACGCCCCGCTTGGAAAAATCAGCCTGCGCGGTCGCGCGGGCGGTCGAGGTGCCCATGGCGTAGCGGTTATTCTCTATCACGTAGATGACGGGCAGCTTCCAGAGCTGCGCCATGTTGAAGCTTTCGTAGACCTGACCCTGGTTGGCCGCTCCGTCTCCGAAATAGGCGACGCTGACATTGTCATTGCCGCGATATCTGTTGGCGAAGGCGAGTCCGGTACCGAGCGAAACCTGGGCGCCGACGATGCCGTGGCCGCCGTAGAAATGCTTTTCCTTGGAGAACATGTGCATGGAGCCGCCCTTCCCCTTGGAATAGCCCCCTCTGCGTCCCGTCAGTTCCGCCATCACGCCGCGCGCGCTCATGCCGGTCGCCAGCATATGGCCGTGATCGCGGTAGCCGGTGATGACCTGGTCGCCTTCCTTGAGCGCGAACTGCATGCCGACGACAACGGCTTCCTGGCCGATATAAAGGTGACAGAAACCGCCGATGAAGCCCATGCCGTACAGCTGGCCTGCCTTTTCCTCGAAACGCCGTATGAGCAGCATTTCGCGATAGGCCTTAAGTTCGGTATCACGGTCGAAATCGGCGATAGCCGCGCCATTCGATTGCTTGCTCTGAGGTTTTGCGCTGGTTTTGCGGCTGGAAACGGTCGCGGTCTTTCGCGGCGCCATTCAACCCTCCCTATGGGTTTGTCGTTTCTTAGGTGGCGCGTACCATAGGGAAGAAATTTAGCCACAGCAATGCCATAAATGCATGGCACGTATTCTAGTTTAAATTATTGATAAAGCTACATAAACACCAATTAACCGATTTCTGGTTAATTGGTGTAGGAGTTGAATATGACGATTTCGTCGGCCCGCGACATGTTCAATTGGTAGCGGGCTTTTTCGTCCAGCATGTCCTTGTCGAGCGAGCCATCACTCAACAGCGCGACTTGCTGTTCCAGATGTTCGCGTTTCTCCTTCAAGACCGCAAGCTCACGTTCGCGCGCAGTCCGGCGCTTCTCGAAGCCTTCCGTGGCCCGCAGACCATAGTCTCCGTGAATGCAGTGATAACCGAAATAGGAGAGAAAAGCGACCGTCATGGCCGGAATGACGAACCGGCCGATCTTTCTCTTCTTATGATGCTTTGTCCACATACCCGCACGTGCTCTGAAACGCATTACCTTTATGGGAGCTTACGCATGAGAGATTAACCGTCCGTTGACTGTGAAATCAGATCGACAAAAAACCCGCGCCGGTGAAGCGCGGATTTCAAGCATCTGATTTTTAAGGGCTTTCAGCCGCGGATAATCGAGCGTCCAGCGTAGCGAGCCTGCGGACCAAGGCCCTCCTCGATGCGGATCAGCTGGTTGTACTTCGCCAGACGATCGGAGCGCGACAGCGACCCGGTCTTGATCTGACCGCAATTGGTCGCGACGGCGAGATCGGCGATCGTAGAGTCTTCGGTCTCGCCCGAGCGGTGCGACATGACGGCGGTATAGGCTGCCTTGTGGGCGGTGTTGACGGCGTCGAGCGTTTCGGTCAGCGATCCGATCTGGTTGACCTTCACGAGGATCGAGTTGGCGACACCCATGCGGATACCGTCGCGCAGGCGCTCCGAGTTCGTGACGAAAAGATCGTCGCCCACCAACTGCACCGTCTTGCCTGCAAGATCAGTCAGGGCCTTCCAGCCGTCCCAGTCGTCTTCAGCCATGCCGTCTTCGATCGAGATGATCGGGTACTTGCCGGCGAGATCGGCGAGGTATTCAGCCATGGCGCCCGATTCAAGCGTGCGGCCCTCTCCTTCCAGCACATACTTGCCGTCCTTGAAGAATTCCGTCGAAGCGCAATCGAGACCGAGGTAGATGTCATCGCCCGGCTTGTAGCCGGCTTTCTCGATCGACTTCATGATGAAGTCGAGCGCTTCGGGCGCGCTCTTCAAGCCCGGTGCAAAGCCGCCCTCGTCGCCAACATTGGTGTTGTGCCCCTGGGCAGAGAGCTCCTTCTTGAGGACGTGGAAGACTTCCGAGCCCATGCGAACCGCTTCGCGGATCGAATCGGCGCCGACCGGCATGATCATGAATTCCTGGAAGTCGATTGGATTGTCGGCATGCGCGCCGCCGTTGATGATGTTCATCATCGGAACCGGCAGCAGATGCGCGCTGGCACCGCCAACATATCGATAGAGCGGCAGGCCGGCGGCCTGGGCGGCGGCCTTGGCGACGGCAAGCGATACGCCGAGGATGGCATTGGCGCCGAGGCGAGACTTGTTCGGCGTGCCGTCCAGTTCGATCATGATGTTGTCGATCTGGATCTGGTTCTCGGCATCGATGCCGCCGATCGAGTCGAAGATTTCCGTGTTGGCAGCCTCGACGGCCTTTTCAACACCCTTGCCGAGATAGCGCTTGCCGCCGTCGCGAACTTCGACGGCCTCATGCGCACCGGTCGAGGCGCCGGACGGCACCGCCGCACGGCCCATACTGCCGTCTTCGAGATAGACATCGACTTCAACGGTCGGATTGCCACGGCTGTCGAGAATCTCGCGGGCGATAATGTCGGTAATTGCAGTCATGATCTCTTCCTGCTCGGTGGGTGATAATTCGTTCGAAGCCTGTTTAATCGAAGGCACGCAAATTACAATGCCACACCGACGACACACGGCATGGCATGGCCTATCGCCCGAATATGTCAGGCTTTTGAAGAAGCCGTTCGCCACCTGATCGATCCCTGTCGGCCGCGGCTTTTGGGCCCCTCACACTTTCGATGCGGCTGTAAATTTATCGGTCGGTAACCAATCAATATTACAATTATACCCAGTGAGGAAATACTGCCCAGGTCTTTGGCAAGTAGTATTGCATGATGCGCTTCCTCGTGCGGTCCAAATCCGCCTGATTATACGAAACCTTCAGGGTTTCAGGTCACTGGCAAATTCCAGAACAATTCAAACGAACAGCATCTGTTTTCTGTTTCAATTCAGGGGGCGCAGGATGAAACTCAATATTGCACGCAGCCTTGCTATATTCGCGATGGTCGTCGCCGCGGGATTGATCGCTTCCATCGGCATACAGAACTACGCCTTCAACAAGCTGCGGGTAAACGGCGAGATGTACAAGCAAATCATCTATGGCAAAGATCTCGTCGCCGATATTCTGCCGCCGCCCCTCTACCTCGTTGAATCTTACATGCTCGCGCTCGAAGCGGTGCAGCGCCCCGACGTTGCCAGGAAGAACGTCGAGCGAATCGGAAATGTCTTAAAGCCCGCCTACGAGGACCGCCGCAAATATTGGCTGGCGACCGCCCTCAGCTCGGAACTTAAGCAGAAGCTCCTTAGCGATGTCCTTGTCAAAGGCGACGTGTTCTGGAAGGTGATTGAGGACGAACTTGCGCCCGCCATCGTCAAGAATGACTCCGCAGTCATTCCGGCGTCCTTCGAAAGGCTTGCGACGAATTTTCATATCCATGAAAACGCCGTCAACGAACTAGTCGATATGGCGAACACTTTCCTGGCATCCGCTGAAGGGGACGCCGCCGAACAGACACGCATCCTTTCGGCACTCACGCTCGCAGCTGCCGCAGTCTCGCTTTGCCTGCTTCTTGGCGGCCTTTACGTCTTTCGCCGCCGCGCCATCGTGCCGCTCTCGGCAATGAGCGACTATATGGCGATCCTTGCGGGCGGCGACTACTCGAAGGATGTGCCCTTCAGCCGCCGGGCCGACGAGATCGGGGAGATGGCACGCGCCGTCACCGTCTTCCGCCAATCCGCCGAAGAGCGGAACAATATCCGTGCTCGCCAGGATGCCGAGCGTCAGGCCCAACTGCAGCGCGATGCGGCGCTTGCCGCTGCCAAGGCAGACGAGGAAGCCGTCCGCGAGGGCGTCATCGCCGGCCTGAGCCGCGGTCTGGAACGCCTCTCGCGCGGCGATCTCACGGTCCAGCTTAGCGAGCCTTTCGACGCAACCTACGAAAAGCTGCGCGAGCAGTTCAATTCGAGCGTTCGCACGCTTTCCGAAGCGATGAAGGAAATCTCGAGCGTGACGAATGTAGTGAGGACCGCCTCCGGCGAAATCGCGTCGAGCACAGACGATCTGGCCCGGCGAACCGAGCATCAAGCCGCCTCGCTGGAGCAGGCGGCCTCGGCGCTCGACCAGATCACGGTCACCGTCAAGAACTCGTCGGAACGCGCCAATGAAGCGAACGTGATGATGACGGCGACGAAGGAAAGCGCCAGCTACTCGGCAACCGTCGTGCACGAGGCGGTCGCTGCGATGGAGAAGATCGAGACATCGTCCGCGCAGATCGGCGAGATCATCAACGTTATCGACGAAATCGCCTTCCAGACCAACCTGCTCGCGCTCAATGCCGGCGTGGAAGCCGCCCGCGCGGGCGAGGCCGGAAAAGGTTTTGCGGTCGTTGCGCAGGAAGTGCGTGACCTTGCTGGCCGCTCCGCCAATCTCGCAAAGGAAATCAAGCAGTTGATCGAGACGTCCTCCAGCCAGGTTTCGGCCGGCGTCGCCTTGGTCAGCCGCACCGGTGAAGCGCTCAGCAATATCGATCGGCAGGTTCTGAAGGTCACCGCGCTAATCGAGTCGATCGTGCGTTCCTCTGGCGAACAAACGACCGCTCTCCTGGAAATCAACGCCGCCGTCAATACTATGGACAGCGTCACGCAGCAGAACGCGGCGATGGTTGAACAGACAAGTGCCGCCTGCCGCGAGCTCGGTGACGAGGCGATACACCTCAATCACCTGCTGGCCCGTTTCCTTCTCGAGGACGCAACGGCGTCCGCTCCAACGCGGCCGTACCCAAGCGAAAGGATGGCGCTCGCCCGTTGACTGCGGGCAGCTTCGGCCAGTATCACGTCGCCTTGGCGACGGCGTCGAGAGCCAGCAGCTTTTCCAGAAGCCGAGGCATGTCGTTCAAATACACCATGTTGGGGCCGTCGCAGGGGGCATTGTCCGGGTCCTCGTGGGTCTCGATGAAGACACCTGCAACGCCGACTGCAACGGCTGCCCGCGCCAGCGTCTCGACGAACTGCCGCTGCCCACCCGATGTCGTGCCCTGGCCGCCGGGCTGCTGTACGGAATGTGTCGCATCGAAAATGACCGGAGCTCCCATTGCCGCCATGATCGGCAGCGCGCGCATGTCGGAGACCAACGTGTTGTAACCGAAGGATGCGCCACGCTCACAAAGCAGAACGTTCGGGTTGCCGCTCTGATTCAGCTTGGCAAGAACATTGTTCATGTCCCAGGGAGCGAGAAACTGGCCCTTCTTGACGTTGATGACACGGCCGGTCTTCGCAGCCGCCACAAGCAAGTCCGTCTGACGCGAGAGGAAGGCCGGGATCTGCAGAATGTCCACGACCTCGGCGACCAGCGCGCATTGCTCTTGCGAATGGATATCTGTCAGAACCGGAATGCCGAGTTCCTTCTTGAGGTCGGCGAAGACTTCCAAGCCCTTCTCCAGCCCGATGCCGCGTTTGCTCGACAGCGATGAGCGGTTCGCCTTGTCGAAGGAGGTCTTGTAGACGAGCCCGACGCCGAGCTTGCCGCAAAGCTCCTTGAGCGTGCCTGCGACCATGAAGGCATGGTCGCGGCTCTCCATTTCGCATGCCCCTGCGATCAGCGACAGCTTGCCACTGTTGGAAAATACCACGCGGCCGGCACCTTCGCCGACTGCGACTTCTGAATTCGTATTGCTCATCGGGTCTCCTCGAAGGCGAAGATCGCACCTTGGCCGGGCGCAGGCTTCACCAGAACTCTGTTGTTCTTGCGTGTATAGGGCATCCCGTTATCAGCCAAAAGCGCTTCTGTCACGGCAAGATCGGTGGTGCGGAAAACGATAGCGCTGCCTCTCAGCCCCTTATCCACGGTTAACGGCGCCGAATCGAAATAAGCCTCCATCCCTTCCGGCGACAGCACACTGATCCTGGCATTCGCTGCTGCGATCGCAACCCCGAACGGGGTCCGCCCGATTTCCGTCGTAGACAGGGCCAACTGAAGGAACGAGCCGTAGGCTTCAGGCTCGGGGGCGCTTAGCACGATCTCCGAGATGCCGGTTGCACCATTCGCATGCTTTTCCAGCGCACTGCGATCGGCCGGAAAGGCATTGATGCGCTGGCAGTCAAAGAGGAAGAAATCCGGCGCCCGAAGATCGGCGGCAAAGGCAAGCTTGAAAGTGCCTGTCGATTGCGAGCCGTCCGGCATCTTGATCTGGCGCGAAAACTCCAGCATCGCGCCGCCGCTCTTTCTCGCACGCACGAAATGGGCATGATCGGCGTCCGCGTCCTCGGTGCTGAATGCTGCCGCAGAGAAACCGTCATTGCCGCACCGGAAACGAAATGCCTGGTCGCGCGCCACAAAGACGTTTCCGTGCCGCACTGATTCTTCACATTCTTTCGCATTCGCGACGCCAAGAGGCTCGAGATAGGTCTTGTCGGCGAAGTAAACGCAAGCATTCACCGTGCCGAAAGGATGACGGCCCTCGGCGGCAACCGTGAACCCCAATCGTCCCAGCCGCTCGCGCGCGAGATCGATGTTGGTGACCGGTAGAACAACATGATCCAACGGATGCAGCATGGCATAAGGTCTCCGTTTCCCTGTGATGAAGATGTGTGCCGCTCTGTGGTCAATGCAAGCTGAAAGCGCTTGCCCGGCAAACAAAAGTTTCGGAAAAAGAACGCAGTTGAGACGAAGTTTTACGAAAATTTAGGCACTTGCGGAACACATATGGAACATATAGTGTCTGTTCTGGCTTTGTTTCACGAATCTGAGGTTAAACTTCGATGCTGACACGCAAACAACAGGAGCTTCTCCTCTTCATTCATGAGCGTATGAAGGAATCCGGCGTTCCGCCATCCTTCGACGAGATGAAGGATGCGCTGGATCTGGCGTCAAAGTCCGGCATCCACCGACTGATTACCGCTCTCGAAGAGCGCGGTTTCATTCGTCGCCTACCGAACCGCGCCCGCGCCCTGGAAGTGATCAAACTACCGGAAGCCTATAGTCCGAGCATCCAGCCCCGCCGCGGCTTTTCGCCGAGCGTCATCCAGGGCAGCCTCGGCAAGCCGCAACCTGCGGCCGTTGCGCCGAAACCGGCGAACGAAGACCATAACAGCTCCATTTCGGTTCCCGTCATGGGCCGCATTGCCGCAGGCGTGCCGATCTCGGCGATCCAGAACAACACCCACGACATCAACGTTCCGGCCGATATGCTCAGTACCGGCGAACACTACGCACTTGAGGTCAAGGGCGATTCGATGATCGATGCTGGTATCTTCGATGGCGACACGGTCATCATCCGCAATACCAGCACCGCCAGTCCCGGCGACATTGTCGTGGCACTTGTCGATGACGAGGAAGCGACGTTGAAGCGGTTCCGCCGCAAGGGTGCATCCATCGCGCTTGAGGCGGCGAATCCGGCCTACGAGACGCGCATCTTCGGACCCGATCGCGTCAAGGTTCAGGGTAAGCTCGTCGGCCTAATCCGCCGCTACCATTGACCGGCAGCGCGTAGTCGCGAAAGGCGTCGCCGCGTCTCGTGGTGGCGGGTCCAGGGCGATCGCGCTTCGCCAAGGCGTTGTCCAAAGGGCGGTTCGACGGCACGGGTTTTCCGTAAGGTTTTTCACCCGCAAGAAGGATTGCGCCGGATCAGCAGGCGCTGTTCCGCGCACGCGGGATCCATGCGCGGTTTTTCTGGCCTGGAAGCGGCGATCGGTTCGCGGCGGCTCGGAGGTTTCGCTGCATCTTCGGTCAGTGCCCATGGCCATGCTCAGTGTTTTGACCTGAGCGACCGCGGCCGTGAGCACTGCGTGCTGGCTGCAGGGATATGCAAGCCTTCGCTGCAGCGCTGGTGACCGGACCAGCGCCGGCGATCTTAAGAAGCGCTCCACCAACCTGGTCTTGCTCCATATGATCGCTATTTCCGAGCTCAACGTGGTTGTTTGTCGGATTGTGGCTCGGCCTCAGCCTTTTCCGCGCGTGCCCTGAGCTTATCCGACTAAAAAGACAGCGGCCGCAGGCGCGCTTACCGCCATTGTGACAATCTCCTTCATCATTATCATGCCTGCATGATCATACCTGCATGCGTGATTGCCAGCCTGCCCATGCCCTGCCTTGGGAGGGTTTCGCACCTGTGATCGCGATAGCAAGGACCGTATCTTATTGGAGCGACGATGCCGCAGCGGACAGGCTGCGTGGGTCACACCTGCCGGCTGCATGTATCGGCTACTTCTTGAAGCCGTAAGCGCCTCCTTGGTCGCCAATTACCGCCCCCCCGAGGGACCTCGCAATGCCGCCACAATGGCTGATCGGTGGCGCTATTGGCAGGCGAGAGCCCTGTGTTTGCCGAAGGCTTCTCCCGTATACCAAAAGCGCAAAGAGCAGGATGGCACTACATGCCGGCTATATTTTGCGAAAGCCGATTTTGCAGCTCGCTCGTTTTCAACTCAAGGCATGCACCAAGGGCTCGCCACCCTGGAATACAACCTAAATGCAGCCCTGCGGGCGTCTCAACAGCAATAATCGATTGAAAAAAGACCGAAAAATCGGATTACAAAAAGCCGAATTAAATCATTGGCTTCCGCTATGCGCCTCCGACATCGCAGGAGTGTCTAAAAGTTGATACTGCAATGCACAAAATGGCGCCACGGTAACTTGGCATTGGCGCCGTGATCATATAGCTATCGGAGAGGACGCTTAACCCTATGGCGCTTTTATGGCGCCGCCGCCAGTTTGGAGGATCAGCATGACGGATCAAAGCGCAACAATCAAAATCGGCGACAGAACCGCCAATCTTTCCGTGAAAAGCGGAACGATCGGTCCTGATGTCATCGATATTGGTGCACTCTATAAAAACACCGGTTCCTTCACGTACGATCCTGGTTTCACCTCGACCGCTTCCTGTGAATCGAAGATCACCTATATCGACGGCGATGAAGGCATCCTGCTGCATCGCGGCTACCCGATCGAGCAGCTTGCCGAACATGGCGACTTCCTGGAAGTCTGCTATCTGTTGCTTTACGGCGAATTGCCGACGGCTGCTCAGAAGAAGGATTTCGACTACCGCGTCACGCATCACACCATGGTGCACGAGCAGATGTCTCGCTTCTTCACCGGCTTCCGTCGCGACGCCCATCCGATGGCCGTCATGTGCGGCTGTGTCGGCGCTCTGTCTGCATTCTACCACGACTCGACAGACATCACCGATCCGCACCAGCGCATGGTTGCAAGCTTGCGCATGATCGCCAAGATGCCGACTATCGCGGCCATGGCCTACAAATACTATATCGGCCAGCCTTTCGTTTATCCGAAGAACGATCTCGACTACGCCTCGAACTTCCTGCGGATGTGCTTCGCCGTTCCGTGCGAGGAATATGTCGTGAACCCGGTCCTCTCGCGGGCCATGGACCGTATCTTCATCCTGCACGCCGATCACGAGCAGAACGCCTCGACCTCCACAGTTCGTCTCGCCGGCTCTTCGGGCGCTAACCCGTTCGCCTGCATCGCGGCCGGCATTGCCTGCCTCTGGGGCCCGGCTCATGGCGGTGCCAACGAGGCGGCGCTCAACATGCTTTCGGAAATCGGCTCGGTCGAGCGCATTCCGGAATATATTGCCCGCGCCAAGGACAAGAATGACCCGTTCCGCCTGATGGGCTTCGGTCACCGCGTATACAAGAACTACGATCCGCGCGCCAAGATCATGCAGAAGACGACGCATGAGGTTCTCGCCGAACTCGGCCACAAGGACGATCCGCTTCTCGAAGTTGCGATGGAGCTGGAACGCATTGCTCTGACCGACGAATACTTCATCGAAAAGAAGCTCTACCCCAACATCGACTTCTATTCCGGCATCACGCTGAAGGCGCTGGGCTTCCCCACGACGATGTTCACGGTCCTCTTTGCGCTGGCCCGCACGGTCGGCTGGATCGCCCAGTGGAACGAAATGATCGAGGATCCGCAGCAGCGCATCGGCCGTCCGCGCCAGCTCTATATCGGCGAACCGCTGCGCGACTACGTTCCGGTTTCAAAGCGCTAAGCCGCTCTCGCCCGGAAAGAAACCCGGTCAGAGACGGCCGGGTTTTTTCTTGTCCAGAATGTCGAGAATGATATCCGCCGCTTTCTCGCCAGGCGGCCTTTCCGTCTGCATGCGGTTCCAGACAAGTTCGAAACCTTCGAGCATTGCGCGCCGCTGGAGCGTGTCGCTGGAAAGGCGCTCCATCCAGCGCGCTAGGCTTGCACCACGAACGACCTCGTTGATATATTCTGGGACGACGGCATAGTCGGCGATCAGGTTCGGGATTGCGCCGGTCCACGTCTTGATGCGCCGCGTCATCATCGTGATAATCCAGTCTGTCTTATAGACTGAGACCGTCGGCACGCCTGTAAGCGCAAGCTCGAGAATGACGGTCCCCGAAGCAGCCATTGCCGCATCGGCCTGCGCGAAAGCCCGCCATTTCTGTTCATTGCCCGTCAGGATCTCGGGTTTCGTTTCCCAGTCCTTCACCAGGTCGCGAACCATTGATTCCCTGCGGCTCACGGTCGGCATGAGAAACCGCATTGTGCCGCCGCGGGCGACGAGCTCGTTGACGGCATCGCGAAAATAGGGAAGCAGTTTTGTGATCTCCGACGGGCGCGAGCCTGGGAGCAGCATGATCGTTTTCCTGCCCTCCGCGTCGGTCTTGAGCTTTTCTGACCTGCCATGCCTGGCGGCAATCAAATCCGCATCCGCCGTCAGCCGGTGGCCGACATAAGTCGTCTGCGGTCCGCCGAGTTGCTCCATCACCGCGGGCTCGAACGGCAGAACGGCCAGGACATGATCGACATAGCCGAGCATCTGCTGGGCGCGGTATTCCTTCCACGCCCAAACGCTGGGACAGACGTAATTGACGACCGGCAGTCCTGGCAGGGCTTGGCGGACGCGTTTGGCAACGCGATGAGTGAAATCCGGGCTGTCGATGACGACCAGAATATCGGGCTTTGCCGCAATGATTGCAGCCGTCGTCTGCCTGATGCGGGCGACGAGCTTCGGCAATTTTTTGAGCACCTGCGTGATGCCCATGATCGAAAGCTCGGAAAAATCGAAGAGCGATTTCAGCCCCTGTGCCTCGAGCGCGTCGCCGCCGACGCCGACAAGTTCAATGCCGGCATGCCTCCGTTTCAGTGCATCCACGAGATCGGCTCCGAGAAGATCTCCGGAAACCTCGCCTGCCACGATCGCGATCTTCATCGCAGCCCCCAAGACGGCAGGCCGCGATCGAGCCCGCAGACAAAGAGCCCGGCTTCGTCGGCTGCCTTCATAACAGCCTGGCGGTCCAGCACGAGAGCACGTCCCGCCTCGATTGCGATTCCTGCCAAGCCCGCCGCCTTGGCATTCATCACCGTGGATAGGCCGATCGATGGAAGATCGGCGCGGACATCCTGCTGCGGCTTGCAGAGCTTGACCAGCACGCCACGGCGGCGCGGCGATATACGCCCGGCGGCACGCAGCGATGCGACGCGCTCAAGCATGCCGTCGGTCCCTTCCGCGCCTTCGAGCGCCACGATGCGCCCGCCGACGGAGACTGCCCCTTGCCCGATATCGAGAGCACCCAGCGCTTCGGCGGCGGCTGCCCCCTTCAGTATATCGATCTTGTCCTCATTACCCGGCGACATAGCGCCGATCGGCCCGACAGCCGCCAGCAGGTCGGGGGCAATATCCTGCGCGCCGACGACGCGCCGTCCGTCATCCTCAATGAGCTTGATGACCATCTGCAACACCGTATTGTCACCGCCCGAAAGCAGCGTACGCACCACACCCGGCATCTTTGCGACCGTCCGCCAGGTCGGTCGCACTTCGCGCCATTCGGGGCGGCGGCGAACGCCGCCGGACATGACGACGCGAGTGATGTTGTTGCGCTTGAAAATTTCTGCCAGCGCCGACAAATCACCGACACCTATGACTGCATGGTCGTAGCCCTCCCATGACCGGTCGAGCTCGCCCTTCAGTGAAATGACGAATGGATCCTCGCCAGCTGCCCGTGCCGCCTCGGCGACATAAGACGGCAGAAGACCGTTTCCCGCAATGATCGCCAGACGGCCTTTGTCGGTATCACCGGCGGGAGACAAGGTCAGCCTTTCTGCCCTCGCGTCGGCGACGACAACGCGCGGTCGCTTTCTGCGGCAATGAAATCAAGGATTTGCATCACCGGCTCGCAATCGGCATATTCGTTGCGGATTGCTGCCGCGTTGTCACGGATCGAGCCTGATCCTTCAAAAATCGCCTTGTAAGCGCGCCGCACCGTATGAATGACAGCGCGATCAATCCCGGCGCGCGTCATGCCGACAACGTTGAGACCACCCAGCAATCCAGGATTTCCATTGAGCATCCCGTACGGAATGACATCGTAGCTCACAGCAGAAAGGCCGCCGACGAAGGCTTGGCGGCCGACCCGCGTAAACTGATGCACGGCCGATCCGCCGCCGAGAATGACGCGATCCTCGATCGTCACATGCCCCGCGAGCATGACATTGTTGGACATGATGACGTGATTGCCGACACGGCAGTCATGGGCGACATGGGAATTGGCGAGAAACAGGTTGTTGTCGCCGACGATTGTCTTGCCGCCGAAATCGGCGGTGCCGGTATTCATCGTCACGCCTTCGCGGATCGTGCAGTTCTCGCCCACCGTCAGCGTCGTCTCCTCGCCGCCATGGTGCACGCTCTGGGGGTCGCCGCCGATGACCGCCATGGGGAAAATCCGGGTGCCTTTGCCGATCTCGGTTCTGCCGGTGACCACGACATGCGCCAGCAGTTCGGCATTGTCATGGAGAACAACCTTCGGGCCGACATGGCAAAACGGACCGACGGTCACGCCTTCGCCGATGACCGCGCCGTCCTCGACAACGGCCATGGCATGGATGCGGGCGCTCCCTGCTATCGTGCTCATGCCTCGTCCTTACGAAGAATCATCGCGCCGATATCGGCTTCCGCAGCCAATGCGCCGTCGACCTTGGCGTCGCAATGGAACTTCCAGATATTGCCGCGCTGCTTCTGCTTCTTCACATGAAATTCGACCCTATCGCCGGGGATGACAGGCTTGCGAAAACGTGCGTTGTCGATGGTCATGAAGTAGACGAGGTTACCGCTCGTTCCATCCTTGCGCGCGCAGATCGCACCCGCCGTCTGCGCCATACCTTCGATCAGCAGCACACCCGGCATGATCGGCGACTCGGGAAAGTGACCGGTGAAATGAGGCTCGTTGGCAGTGACGTTCTTGATGCCGATCGCGGAATCATCGCCATCGATCTCAATAATTCGATCGACCAGCAAGAACGGATAACGATGCGGCAGAAGTTTCATGATCTCCATGATATCTGCCGAAGCAAGCGTCTCCTTGACCCCTTCAGTCATTCTTGATCTCCCGTTTTATGAGCCCGAGCGTTCGCGCGCGCCATGATCTCGGCCGACTCTCGAAGAAAATCCTTTACCGGACGTGCCGGAATGCCGCCATAACGCTCGCCGGCAGGAATGCTCTGAATGACGCCGCTCTTTGCCGCGATCTGTACGCCATCGCCGATCGTAATATGGCCATTAATACCTGTCTGGCCGCCGATCTGCACACCGTTTCCAATAACCGCACTGCCGGCGATGCCGACCTGAGAAACGATCGCGCAATGACGCCCAATCCTGACGTTGTGGCCTATCTGTACCTGGTTGTCGATCTTTGTACCCTCGCCGACGACCGTGTCGTCCATCGTGCCGCGATCGATTGTCGTGTTCGCGCCGATCTCGACGTTGTCCTGGATGATGACCCGGCCGATCTGAACGATCTTGACCATGCCTCTGGAGCCTGGCGCATAGCCAAAGCCATCCTGGCCAATACGCACACCGTTGTGGACGATCACGCCATTGCCCAAGAGCGCGCATATCACGCTGGCACCGCCGGCAATCGTGCAATCGCGACCAATCTTGACACCCGGACCGATAAGCGCGCCGGCGCCGATCCGTGTTCCCTGACCGATTTCCGCATTCGCGCCGATGATAGCCAAAGGTTCGACGATCACGCCCGGTTCCAGCCGCGCTGTCGGATCGACAACCGCTGTCGCCGCGATCTCTGCCGGCGAAGACATTGTTGCCAGCGGCCTTAGTGCAGCCGGATGGAGATATCCGCCTGCCATCGCAAACGCGGCATGGGGATTCTTCGCCAAGAGAACGGGAATATGAGGAGGTACCGCCGATCTTATCGCGGGCTCGCAAAGAACTGCCGACGCCTGACAGGTCTCAAGCTCCGCACGGCTCCTGCGTGAAATGATGTAGCAAAGATCACCCGCCTTCGCACGGCTGACCGGTGACACCGAGCGGATGAGGATGTCGCCATTTACGGGATCGGCAAGTTCCGCCCCGAGATACTGCGCCAACTCGGAAAGTTTGACGCCGTCGCGGGGCGGAAAGAAATTGTTCTGCTCCACCGGCAAAGCTCCAGTTTTCGATTCTGGATTGCCGATATCAGAATTGGTTGTTGATGCCAAACTTGAAGTACTGCGTTTGGTCGTAATCTTCCTTCACGACCGGAATCGCGTAGTCGACGCGCAGCGCGCCGAATGGCGACTGCCAGACAAGGCCGATACCGACGGACGCACGAAGCTCCGCGCTATCGCCTCTCACGAATTCCGGCGAACTCACGTCAACATCATTTCCGAACAATGTACCCGCATCAGCAAAGACCGCGCCACGAAGGCCAAAGTCCCGCGGGAAGCCGGGCATCGGGAAGGTTGCCTCCGCCGAGACGGTAAAATAAGTCGTTCCTCCGAGTGGATCATCCGGCCCGCCGCCAACGCGAGGGCCGATACCCTTGTTCTCGAAGCCGCGGATGTCGTTGTTGCCCAATGTGAACTGGTCGAAGATGTTCAGGTCTTTGCCGAGACCGACAACGTGGCCCGCGCCTGCCGCAACAGACCCGATGATATCGGCATCGTCAGCAAGCAGATGATAGTAACGCGCCTTCCCGTAGATCTTGTAGAACTGAGAGTCGCCTCCCAAGCCGGCAATTTCCTGCGTCAAGGTCGCATATATACCCTCGCGCGGGAGCGTCATGTCATCGAGCGTGTTATAGGTCAACGTATTGGAAATCGATGAACGGATCCATGGTCCATCATTCACGAGATCCTGATAGGGTGTCGAAAGATCGGACAGATCGCTGCCGTCGGCATCGTACTCCATCCGCTTGAAGTTGTAGCGGAACGTCGTCGCGAGATCCTCGGTGATCGGCGCCGTCGCGCGAAGCACGACGCTATCTTCCGTGTAGTCGTAATTGTCGTTGCTCGAGGTTTCGCTGTGATTGAGGTCGAAACCGGTCGCAAGGCGATAACCGAGGAAGTAGGGCTCGGTGAAGCTCAAACCATAACTCTGCGAGCCTTCGACACCGCCACCGGCAGAAACCCTGATATACTGGCCACGACCCAGGAAGTTCTTTTCTTCGATGGACGCTTCCAGGATCAGACCGTCGCCGCCTGCCGCGTAACCGGCACCGATCCCGAACGAACCCGTCGACTGATCCTGAACATCGACGATGACAACGACGCGGTCAGGCGAGCTGCCCGGCGCGGTCGAGATGTTCACCGACGAGAAGAAGCCAAGCGCTTCGAGGCGGCGCTTCGCCTTGGTGACCATCTGTTGATTGAAGGCGTCGCCTTCGCTCATGTCGAACTCGCGGCGGATGACGTAGTCGCGCGTGCGGCTGTTGCCGCGGATCTCGATGCGCTCGATGTAGGCACGCTCGCCCTGATCGACGAGATACTCGACACCGATCGTATTGTTGCCGAGGTCGCGGTTACCGCGCGGCGTCACGCGGGCGAACGGATAGCCCGCCGAAGCAACCTGATCCGAAATGGCCTCCATGGACCTCTGGACGTCCTTGGCGCTATAGACTTCGCCTTCACGCGTCTCCACCAGGCCTTGAAGCTGCTCGCCGGTTACGCCTTCGACGGTCGACTGCACGGTTACCGGACCGAAGTCGTAACGTGGACCTTCCTCGATATTGAATGTCAGCGTGTACTTGTTCGTGGATTCATCAAAAACAGCATCTGACGAGATGATCTTGAAGTCGGCATAGCCGCGATTGAAATAGAACTGGCGCAGCGCCTCTTCGTCGGCATGCAGGCGATCTTCACTGTACACGTCCTTGCGGGTCAGGAACGAGAGGAAGTTCGAGCGCTTGGTGCTGATGACGGCAGCCAGACGATTGGTGCTGTAGGCATTGTTGCCTACGAAATTGATGGCTGCGATCTTCGTGCGGTCGCCTTCATCGATGACGAAAGCAAGATTGACGCGGCCCTCGCCTAGCGGAACGACTTGCGTCGTGACCTGCACTTCGCTGCGGCCCGTTGCCGCGTAGGCTTCCTTGATCGCCGCGATATCTGCCTGGATCAGCGCATCGTTGTAGGGACCGGAGGCGTGCGTCTGTACAACCGAGGCCAGTTTGTCATCCTTGACCTTGCGATTGCCGTTGAAAACGACCTGATTGACGAGCTGCGCTTCCTCGACCGTCACGACCAGCGTGCTGCCGGAGACGGAGATTTTGACATCGGAGAAATATCCGGTGCCGTAGAGCTGCTTTACGGAGTCATCGATGTCGGTATTGGAGAAGTTACGGCCTGGGGCGATTGTGAGATTCGACCGGACTGCCTCGGCGCCGACGCGGCTCGCTCCACGCACATCGATCCGCTGAATAACTGCTGCTTCAGCGGCCGTCACAGAGACGATTGTAATTGCGCCTGCGCCCGAAGCAACGATACCTGCAGACAGCGCAACCGCCGATACTGCGTTCAAAAATCTTGAACCAGCCTTCATTTCACCCATTACCTTTTTTCTCGTCCCCGTCGCCAGGCGAACCCGATTCCGGCACGTGTGTCGTTTTACCCGCTTTTGCCCTACAAGCAAGGCAGCAAGTTAATTTCTGTTTACTTCATTTCGAAGCGTGACCCATTCGCCACTACAGCTTTGAAACATCGTAAATAAACGGTAATTTCCCCTCACCCGGCGCATTAACCTATCAACGCGCTGATGTCATTCCAGGTCGCAAAAACCATCAGTGAAAGGACCATAGCCAGACCAATACGAAATGCAATTTCCTGGGCCGACGCCCCCAAGGGTTTTCCCCTCACCGCCTCAATCGCATAGAACATCAAATGCCCGCCATCAAGTACCGGAACAGGCATCAAATTCAGTAATCCGATGGAAACGGACAACACCGCGGCAAGCTGAAGCAGGGCTGCAACACCGAGCGTTGCCATCTGGCCGGACGCCTGGGCCACACGGATCGGCCCGCCGAGCTGATCGGGCTTCATGTAGCCCGCGAAAAGATTGCCGATATATTTGAAAGTCCCGGTGACGATATGCCAGGTTTGAACGCAGCCTTCCTCCAGGGCTGCAAGCGGCGTATATGTCTGCACGCGGAAATGGCCGACCTCCTGGTTCGTCACGATGCCGATCAGGCCGATCTCCATCTTGTTGCCGAACTGGTCCGTCATGTCGGTGCGCTTCGGCACCATCGGCAGATCCATCTTCTCGCCGTTCCGCTCGATGGTAACGACGATCCTTTGTTCCGGGCGAACGCTTACATAGCGGCGCACATCGTCGAACGTATCGACTTTCCCGCCGTCGATGGCTATCAGCAGGTCACCGGGCAGGATTCCTGCTTCGGCGGCAGCGCTCTCCGGCTTCACTTCGGCGACGACCGGATCGGCGATCGAGCGGCCGTAGATCGAGAACAGAACCGCAAAGATTATGATCGCAAGCAGAAAGTTGGCGATGGGACCTGCCGCCACCGTCGCTGCCCGCTTCCAGAGCTTCGCGCCGGCAAATGAGCGCGCCCTATCTGCTTCCGACATCGATTCGAGCTTATCCATGTCCGGCTTGCTCGAAGCATCCTCGTCGCCGAAGAAGCGTACATAGCCACCAAGCGGGATCGCCGAAATCTTCCAGCGCGTTCCATGCCGATCGGTAAAGCCCGCAAGTTCTGGTCCAAAGCCGACAGAAAAAGCGAGCACGCGGATGCCGCTCCAGCGGCCGACCAGATAGTGGCCCATCTCGTGCACGAAAACGAGCAACGAGAGGACCAGAACGAACGGGATGATATAGCCCGTCAGAAAGCCGAATATACCGGTCATGCCTTCCATAAATCCTTCCGCTGCGCCCAGCGCAGATATCATAACCCGAACAAAGCGGCGCCCAGTGGCGCCATGCCGTCACCCTTTATCAGGGAAAATAATGTCGCGAGCAAGAAGGCTGCAAAACAAGCGAATATCAGCCCGTCGACGCGATCCATCACCCCACCGTGTCCCGGAATGAGATGGCTGGAATCCTTCACGCCGAAGCGCCGCTTGATGAAGGATTCGAAGAGATCGCCTGCCTGGCTGCAGACGGAAAGAATGAAGGCGACGGCCGCCGCCATCAGCCAGTCAGCCTCGGGAATGAGGAAATAGGCGATCACACTGCCCGCAACCACAGCCGAAACTGCGCCGCCCAAAGCACCAGATTGGGTCTTTCCCGGCGAGATCTTCGGTGCGAGCTTTGGTCCACCGACTGCTCGGCCGACGAAATAGGCAAGGATATCGGTTGCCCAGACCACTGCGAAGACAAAAAGCATGGCTTGCAGCCCTGCAGCATCCCCGCCCCGGATTTCGGCAAGCGCGATGCCGGTCAACCCGGCATAGACGATGCCTGCCGGAAACCAGCGGCTGGCGCTCTGCGCCGCCACGAAGCCGATAGCAATCGCAAGAAAGAAGACAAGCAGGCTCAATGCAAAATCGAAGCGTCCAAGCAGGATTGCCGCCGCGATGGCCACCTGCCCCACCCAGCCTGCAGCGTTTGCGACGGGCTGTTCGGTTTGCAGCCGCGTGATCGTCGACCACTCATAGTAGATAAGCAGGCCAATCACGACCGAGAGCAGGCGGAAGGCAAAGCCGCCGTACCAGGTCGCCGCGAGCGCGATGATCGCCAGAACAACGCCGGAGATAATGCGGAGTTTCAGTTCCTGCTGCATCCCTCAGGTGCCTACTGCCGCGGCCTGCGGCGACAGGCCGCCGAATCGGCGGTCGCGTGCCGCGAACTTCTCGAGCGCGGCATAAAAGAGCTCGCGGCCGAAATCCGGCCAGAATTCCGGCACGAAGACGAACTCGGAATAAGCGGCCTGCCATAAAAGGAAGTTCGAAAGGCGCTCCTCGCCGCTGGTGCGAATGATAAGATCGGGATCGGGAATGCCGGCCGTATCCAGCCTAGCATTGATGAGCTCGGGTGTGATCTCCTGCACTCGCAACCGCCCGGCCTCGACATCCTGGGCGATGCTCGCCATGGCTCTGGCAATTTCGTCGCGCGAGCCGTAGTTGAAGGCGATGACCAGCGTCAACGCGGTATTGTCCCGCGTCGTCTCCTCGGCTTCGAGCAGGAGGTTGAGGATATCACTGCGAAGACTATGCCGGTCGCCGATGATCCTGATGCGCACATTTTGCGCATGCAGTTCGGCGAGGTCGCGCCGGATGAAGGCCTTGAGCAATCCCATGAGGTCCGAGACCTCCGCTTCCGGCCGGCGCCAGTTCTCCGAAGAAAAGGCAAAGAGCGTGAGGTACTTGATGCCGGCATCGCCTGCGGCGCGCACGGTCTCGCGAACAGCTTCCACACCTTTGCGGTGACCCATTGCGCGCGGCAGCCCTCGCTGCTTTGCCCAACGGCCGTTGCCATCCATGATGATGGCAACATGTTCTGGCATACTCAAGAATACTGGTTCCGACATTTCCCGTCCGGTCTCCAGGGGCGCAGGCAAAGCCCTAGACCTGCATGATTTCCTTTTCCTTGTCGGCAAGCAAGCGATCGATTTCGGAAATCATCTCATCCGTCATCTTCTGCACACGATCTGATTGCGCCCGGCTTTCGTCCTGGCTTATGACGCCGTCCTTTTCGGCTTTCTTAAGGCCGTCCATGCCATCGCGGCGCACATGGCGGATCGCAACCTTGCTTTTTTCGGCGTAGTCATGCGCGACCTTCACCAGCGACTTGCGACGCTCTTCGTTGAGTTCCGGCAACGGAATGCGCAGGTTCTGGCCATCGACGATCGGGTTCAGTCCGAGATTCGACTCGCGGATCGCACGTTCCGTGGCGCTCACCATCGACTTATCCCACACAGACACCGAAAGCATGCGCGGCTCAGGCACAGTGATGTTGGCGACCTGATTGAGCGGCACGCGCGAACCATAGGCTTCAACCGTCACCGGGTCCAGGATGTTGGCCGAGGCGCGGCCGGTACGCAGCGATGCGATATCGTGTTTGAATGCGGAAATGGCGCCGTCCATACGGCGCTTCAGTTCCTTGATGTCTGTAGCTTCAGTCATGCTCAATACTCCTGTCAGTCGAAGAAGCGCAGCCCTCGCAGCGCTGTCTCTCAATCAGTTGTCCGATACGATGGTCTTGAGGCCACCGCCCGTCAAGATTTCAGCAAAACCGCCTTTCTCGTGGATCGAGAAGACGATGATCGGAATGGAATTTTCGCGTGCGAGGGCGACAGCCGCGACGTCCATCACGGCAAGCCCCTTGTCGAGTACTTCCTGGTGCGTCAGCCGGTCGAAACGCGTCGCAAACGGATCCTTCTTCGGGTCGGCGGAATAGATTCCGTCCACCTGGGTGCCCTTGAAGATCGCCTCGGCGCCCATTTCGGCGGCCCGAAGCGCTGCGGCAGAATCGGTTGTAAAAAACGGATTGCCGGTGCCGCCGGCGAAGATGACCACACGGCCCATCGACAGATGGTAGAGCGTCGCGCGCTGCGAGAAGCTCTCGCAAAGCTCCGGCATGGAGATGGCCGAAAGCACGACCGTATCGATGTTCAGCTTGCGCAACGACGTCGCAAGCGCCAGCGCGTTGATCACCGTACCGAGCATGCCCATGTGGTCGCCCGTCACACGGTCGCCTCCCTTGGAGGCGACGGCCACGCCGCGGAAGATATTGCCGCCGCCGACGACGACACCGACTTCGACGCCCATCTGACGGGCTTCGGCGATATCCGATGCGATGCGGTCGGCTACCGCAACGTCGATACCGAATCCCTGGCTGCCCATGAGTGCTTCGCCGGAAGCCTTCAGTAGAACGCGTTTATAGACAGGCTCTGACGACATCTTGGCTCCTCGTATGTTGGCATGATTGCCGGATACACGAAGGGCACCGCGTTGTCACGCGATGCCCTGCCGTTTTCACATTATATGAGGTTATATCAGCCCTTGGCGGCAGCTGCGACTTCGGCCGCGAAGTCGGTTTCTTCCTTCTCGACGCCTTCGCCGAGCAGCAGGCGCGCCATGCCGGTGATCTCGATCGGCGCACCCACGGTCTTTTCAGCTTCCTTGAGTGCGGCACCGACGGTCAGGTCCGGATTGATGACGAAAGCCTGGGAAACCAGCGCGACTTCTTCGAAGAACTTGCGCATGCGGCCTTCAACCATCTTTTCGATGATGTTGTCCGGCTTGCCGGAAGCACGCGACTGCTCGATGAAGACGTTGCGTTCGCGCTCGGCGACAGCGGCGTCGACTTCTTCGGGACGGATGGCGAGCGGCGAGGTCGCAGCGATATGCATGGCGATCTGGCGGCCGATGGCGTTCAGCGCCTCCTTGTTGCCCGTCGACTTCAACGCAACCAGAACGCCCAGCTTGCCGAGGCCGTCGGAAACGGCGTTGTGGATGTAGGTGGCCACGACGCCGTCCTCGACAGAGAGCGCAACCGAGCGGCGCAGGTTCATGTTTTCGCCGATGGTGGCGATCGCGTCCTTGATCGTGTCAGCAACGGACTTGCCCGAAGCCGGATAGGTCGCAGCAGCAACGGCCTCGACAGAACCGTTGGTCGAAACGGCAACCTTCGCAATGCCCCGGACGATATCCTGGAAGGCGTCGTTACGGGCAACGAAGTCGGTTTCGGAGTTGACTTCGACCACGACGGCCTTGGTGCCTTCGCTAGCAACACCGACGAGACCTTCGGCGGCAGTGCGGCCCGACTTCTTGTCAGCCTTGGCGATGCCCTTGGCGCGCAGCCAGTCGATCGCCGCTTCCATGTCGCCATTGGTTTCAGCTAGAGCCTTCTTGCAGTCCATCATGCCTGCGCCGGTCTTTTCGCGCAGTTCCTTCACCATTGCAGCCGTAATCTCGGTCATAAGCTTCCTCTTGTCGGTTTACGGTGTCCGCAAAATGATCTGCGCCACCGGATTGAGGCACGAAATGTACCTTTATGTATGACAGCGTGATGAAGACGCGTCATAGCAGAATTCGTCGGGCGGTCCGGCCTGAACCTACCGCCCTAAAAAGGTCAAGGCCGCCGGAGCTTCGCAAAGTCTCGCGCGGCCTTTCCCAACCCAGTCAAGCTGGACGGACCTGAAGGTCCGCCCGCCAGTTTATCAGGCTTGAGCCTCGTCGAGCGTCGGCTCGATCGGAGCTTCAACGGAAGCGCCAAGGTCGCGGCCCGATGCGCTCTGCTGACGGGCGATACCGTCGATAGCGGCGCGGGAGATCAGGTCGCAGTAGAGAGCGATGGCGCGCGAGGCGTCGTCGTTGCCCGGAATCGGATAATCGATCAGGTCGGGATCGCAGTTCGAGTCGATGATTGCGACGACCGGGATCCCAAGGCGCTTGGCTTCGTCGATCGCGATCTTTTCCTTGTTGGTGTCGATGATGAACATCAGGTCCGGTGTACCGCCCATGTCCTTGATACCACCAAGAGCCTTGTCGAGCTTCTCGCGCTCGCGCTCGAGGTTCAAACGTTCCTTCTTTGTGAAGCCCTGGGCCTCGTTGGAAAGGATTTCGTCGAGCTTGCGCAGACGCTGGATGGAGTTGGAGATCGTCTTCCAGTTCGTCATCATGCCGCCGAGCCAGCGTGAATTGACGTAGTACTGGGCGGAACGCTTGGCGGAGTCAGCGATGAGCTCGGAGGCCTGACGCTTGGTACCGACGAAGAGAACGCGACCGCCACGGGCAACGGTGTCGCTGACAACCTGCAGGGCGCGCGAAAGCATCGGAACGGTCTGAGCCAGATCGATGATGTGGATGTTGTTACGATCGCCGAAAATGTACGGCTTCATCTTCGGGTTCCAGCGATGGGTCTGGTGGCCGAAGTGAACACCAGCTTCCAGAAGCTGGCGCATAGAAAAATCAGGCAATGCCATGCCTTTGACTCCTTTTCCGGTTGAACCTCCGCAAGGCGAACAGCATCCTCGTCGAAGATGCCACCGGCGGAATAATCCGGATTTCTCCCGGACCATCCCATGCCTTACGTGTGGAATGCGGCTGCCCTTACCGTCGATCCGCCGAAAATGCAAGGCGTGCGCTGAAAAAAACCGCCATGACTGCCCCTAGGCCCGCACCTGGATAAACTCGACCGGCCCGCCGGCCAGCGAATCTTCAAACACGGCGCAGGAAAGCGGACCGCCGAACACACATCCGCTGTCGATGTTCGTACGGTTGCCGACGGTCCGCGGATTCGCGTCCGACGGCGTGTGTCCATGACACAGGTGTTTTCCCCAATAGTCCGCTGAATAATCGTCGGGAACCCGAAGCCAGAGCAGGTCTTGGGAGGCTTGCATCTCCAGCGGCAAATCCGGAACAACGCCCGCATGGACAAAGATGCGGTGTCTATCGGCATACATCATCGACAGCTGACTTGCCCACAGCAGATGGCTTGCGGCCACTTTGCCCCCATAGGAAAGTTCCGTTTCAAAACCGCCGTTTTCCAACCACCAGATACGCTCGTCATCGTCAGCCCAGGCACGCACCATCATATCCTCATGGTTTCCCTTCAGGCATACCCATTGCCAGGATTTTCTGCCCGATCCGTTCATCAGGAGATCGATCACTTTCTTGCTGTCCGGGCCGCGGTCGATATAGTCGCCGATGAAAACCACCGTGCCTTCGCGTGCGTATGTCCCGATGCGATCAAGCATCTCTCTCAACGGCTCCAGGCAGCCATGGATGTCGCCAATCGCAAATGTGAAATTCATGCCGGCGCCTCTCGCTGGACATTGATTTCATTGCCGCGTAGCGAGCCCGCTCAGTCCGTCGCGCAGGGCCAGTTCTTCGGCGTCGTGAGACCGGAAGGAAGCTTGGTCGACGTGTCGCCGCAGGCCAGTTCGATCTGTGACTGCTGAAGCCCTGTTGCAGCGGAGAGATCGAGCCCCTCTATTCTGGTCAGAAACATGAAGGCGCGATCGAAATCGATCGAACCATCGAAGCTCGCGCCGCTGAGGTCGGCGCGGGAGAGATTGGCAAGCGCAAACCTGGCTCCGGTCAATACGGCCGTTTCAAAAGTTGCGCGTCCCAGCTCGGCCTTTTCGAAGTTCGCACCCGAAAGCTGTGCGCCAGTGAAATCTGCGCGCTGCAGCTCAGCGCTGATGAAAGAAGCGCGCTGCGCCGACGCATTCTGGAACACAACCCGATAGGCCTCGATCTTGTCGAACCTCGCCCCATCGGCCTTTGCGCCTTCGAGCCAAGCGCGTATCAGGGTCGCTTTCTCGAGGTTTGCCGAGGCAAGGTTCGCATTCTTGAGGCTGGTCTGCGACAGATCCGTGCCTGCGAGACTAGCTTTTTCGAAGTCACTGCCTTCAAGCATCAGGTTCTTCTTCGTACATTCGCTCCAGTCGACGCCAGCGTTGGGCCTGTCATGGCAATCGGCGGCCATCACATGACTGCCCGATAACGCGGCTGCGGCACCAACGAGTGCGACCGCAAGACCCAAACGTGCAATCCGTGACAAGTTCTTCATTATCCCACCCCCTATCGGCACTGCCCCGTCAACGGCGGCAGACTCGGGCAGGACAATGTCTGTCCTGCACTTCCATTATGCACCCAAAAAAGAGAAAAAGGGCATATCTCGTTGTCCAAGATGCGCCACAATGCCGCCAGCGGTCACTTGCAGGTGTCGGCCTTCTTATCCAGCATTTCCAGCTTCGCGAGCCTGCCGGTCAGAACGAAATCACCATAATCCATGGTGAGATCGCGCGTAATGCCGTTCTCATAGAGCTTGAAGGACATGCGATAGACCGGGAGAGCGTCCGATTTCGTATTCTCGTTGAAATAGGAAATCGTCACCGGCCAGACGGCCGTCTTGGAAAATGCGCCGGCATTGCCCGCATCCGCCTCGTCGCCGGCAACCGGCGTCATCTGCTTGCCGACCACGGTCGTCGTCGCCAGGGGCTTGTCCCCGTCATCCGAGCCATCGAAGACGCGGGCTTCAAAAAAGCGCCTGCCTGCCTTGGCATTCTCGATCACGTCGAGCATGTGCTCGGTCGGGAAGCGGCTTTCTGCGAGTTGCAATTCTTTACTCTGAGGGCGCGTCAGATCGACTGTCACGCCGTCGGGCTTGTCGTTTGCCTCGCCGTTGACTTCCTTGTCGAGTTGATCGTCCGTGAAAGACTTCGTTTCGAACGTGAAGCGGCGATCCTTCACGTTCTCGAAAGTCTTCGTCTGCTGGTCGCTGACGCGGGTGCTGTCGCCGGTGTTGATCTGCGTCACGAAGCGGAAATTGGTGGTGAAGCCGTCGCAATAGTTGCCGTTGAACTCGTAGACCATGCGCCCGTACATGCCGGCAATGCCAGAGCGCTCGGTTGCGTCCTTCAGTTCGAGATCGTAGATCGCCCGGTGGGCGACAAGACCGGAGGCGATCGCAGCGCCGGAGGCAGGCGCGGCCGCCCAGGCACCCGTTGCGACGCCGGCAAGAAGAAGGGCGGCAAGACTCGGTCGGAACATCCATTATCTCCTGTTGGACTCGGCCGCGATGTTATAAGAACGCTTTCGGCCAAATCGAGGCTCGAAACCGTCATACGCAAGATTCTAGTCCCGATGCATAATTTTTTGAAGAACTGAAACAAAAAGCGGAGACGAAAATGTCGAATGAAATCGCGGCCCGCCTGATGGAAATGGGGATAACTCTGCCGGAAGCGGCCGCACCCGCTGCCAATTATGTTCCCTATGTGATCAACGGCAACATGCTCCATATTTCCGGCCAGCTTCCGCTCGAAGGCGGAAAGGTCGTCGTGAGCGGGCATCTTGGCAGGAATGTCGACGTCCCCGCCGGTCAGCGCGCCGCCGAGCTTTGCGCCATCAACATTCTCGCTCAAGCGAAGGCGGCGCTGGGCGGCGATCTCGGCCGCATCAAACGCGTCGTCAAGCTCAACGGCTTCGTCTCCTCCACCCCGGAATTCGTCGAACAGCATCTTGTCATCAACGGCGCATCGAACCTCATCGCCGGCGTCCTCGGGGAGGCGGGAAAGCATGCCCGTGCCGCCGTCGGCATGGCGGCGCTGCCGCTCAATGCCGCCGTCGAAATAGATGCCCTCATGGAAATTGCGTCATGACCTCCGCCGCCTGGATCAAGGAACTGCCGGTCGCCCATCGCGGCTACCACGACTCCAACAAGTCCATTTGGGAAAATACGCTCACCGCCTTTGCCCGCGCCGTCGACGCCGGGTTCGCGATCGAATGCGATCTCCATTATGCATCAGATGGCGTACCGGTCATCTTTCATGACGAGAACCTCGAACGTCTCTGCAATATAAAAGGCGATATCCGCGAGCGCACCTCGAGGGAACTCGGCCTTTTGTCCGTCGGCGGCACGCCCGACAAGATCCCGACGCTCAGACAATTGCTCGATCTCGTCAAAGGCAAGGTTCCGCTCATCCTCGAACTCAAGGGCCGCGAGGCGGACGACGAGGGCTTTGCCGAAGCGGTGGTCGACGTGCTGGAAGCCTATGACGGCAAGGTCGCGCTCATGAGCTTCGACCATTGGCTGCTGCGCGACCTCAAAGCCTTGAACGCGCCCTACCCGCTCGGCCTCACCGCCGGCGGCAACAAGCCGGAAGAATTCGCGAACCATGAACGGGCTATGGAAATCGGCCTCGATTTCATCTCTTATTTCTTCGCCGATCTGCCAAACGCCTTCATCACCGGCCAGCGCGCCAAGGCCATCCCGGTCATCACCTGGACTGTCCGCGACGAGAAGGCGCGCAAGCACACATTCGAGAATGCCGATCAGATGACGTTTGAAGGTTTCGATCCCCGCGTTTCGGTTTGACGCTCGCTTTTTGGACAAGATCATGCGCAGACTGAAGGGGAGCCAATATCCTCCTCCCAAGGGCCTCGCATTTGCTCCATGACAGACGAATTATCGATCCGCGTCGAACGGTCCTTCACCGCGATTTCCACAGAAAGCTGGTCCCGGCTTTCCGGAACGTCTAAGGAAGGCAAGACGCTCGCCTATAACCCCTTCCTGTCGCACGCCTTCCTCTCCGCGCTCGAAGAGTCAAGCTCTGCCACCGCACAAACCGGCTGGCTCGGCCACCACCTGCTGCTTGAGACGGAAAGGGGCGAACTGATCGGCGCTCTGCCCGGTTATCTGAAGAGTCACAGCCAGGGCGAATACGTCTTCGACCACGGCTGGGCAGATGCGTTCGAGCGAGCCGGCGGGCGGTATTACCCGAAGCTGCAATGTTCGATCCCCTTCACGCCGGCGACCGGTCCACGTTTGCTCGTTGCCGAGGGTCTTGAACGGCGGCCGATCCAGAACGCCATTGCAGAAAGTCTGAAGGAAGTCGTCCGCCGCCTCGGCATCTCATCGGCGCACGTCACCTTCGTGCCGGAAGACGAAATCGGTGTTTTTGAGACCGAAGGCTACCTGCACCGGACCGACCAGCAGTTCCATTTCATCAACGAGGGCTACGCCAATCACGAGGAATTCCTCGAAACCCTGGCCTCGCGCAAGCGCAAGGCGTTGCGCAAGGAGCGACGCACGGCGCTCGAAAACGGCATCAGCATCGACTGGCTGACCGGCAGCGATCTCACCGAACGAATCTGGGACCAATTCTTCGCGTTCTACATGGATACCGGCGGCCGCAAATGGGGACGGCCATACCTCACCCGCAAGTTCTACTCGCTGATCGGCGAGCGTATGCCTGAAGATGTCCTGTTGGTGATGGCCAAGCGCAACGGCCGCTATGTCGCGGGAGCCATCAACTTTATCGGCGCTGATACGCTCTACGGCCGGCACTGGGGCTGCGTCGAAGAGCATCCCTTCCTGCATTTCGAGGTCTGTTATCATCAGGCGGTCGACTTCGCGCTCGCCAAGGGCCTGAAGCGCGTAGAGGCGGGCGCGCAAGGCGAACACAAGCTGGCGCGCGGTTACCTGCCGGTGACAACACATTCGGCGCATTATGTCGCCCATGCCGGCCTGCGGCGCGCGATTGCCGACTATCTGGAACGTGAACGAGAGGACGTCGAGCACATGAACGAGATACTCGCCGAGCACAGTCCGTTCCGCAAAGGCGAACGGCAGCAGGAGGATTGACGCCCGCGCCTTTGCTGCGATACCCGATCACCGGAGAACGAGGAGATTTCGAGATGACCAGCGCCGCTTACGACGACAGCAATATCTTCGCCAAGATCCTGCGCGGCGAGATCCCGTCGCACCGCATCTATGAGGACAGCCATACGGTAGCCTTCATGGACGCCATGCCGCAGGCACCCGGCCATGTCCTTGTCGTACCGAAGGCGCCGTCGCGCAATATTCTCGATGCCGACCCCACGGTCCTCGCGCAGACGATTCCCGTCGTCCAGAAGATCGCGAAGGCCGTTAAAGAGGCCTTCGACGCCGACGGCGTCCTGGTCTGCCAATTCAACGAACCGGCCGCAGGCCAGAGCGTCTTCCACTTGCACTTCCACGTCATCCCGCGCCACGAGGGCGTTGCCCTCAAGCCACATTCCGGCAAGATGGAGGACGGCGACGTGCTCGCCGCGAATGCAGAAAAGATAAAGGGCGAACTTGGGAACTAGGTTTCAAGATCTTTGCAGAGCCGTCAAATGACTGCTGCGACGTGGGAGAAAGGTTCTTCCGCCCCTTCAGTCAGTCCGGTGGAGGTTCAGGCAAGTGTCAAGCCTATGGATTTCGGCGAGCTCGCGACCCGCCAGGCGGCCACAGACTGCTGATCGCGCCAAGGCTCAAGAATGTTAACACGCTCTCGATCTAGTGGTCCGTTGAGATCGGAAAATCCTGCTGACCATTTGCGTGCCATCACAGCAACGTCGCGGCTTGTCGGCTTCGGTGCGGTTCGACTTTTCCCGAGTACCGGCAAGCCCTCGTCCTGATGTCGGCGGGTTAGCCCAGGGCAGGAACGAGGCTGGCCTGTTGGAACGGCCTTGCGGCCCCGAAAACCCAGTAATATGAAAGGCCGCATCGCTGCGGCCTTCCCACATCCGAAAAGACTATTTCCTCCGCGGGACCTTTGGCACAGCACTCGCCTTCTTTGGTACGTCCCTGATCTCGGCCTTCGCCTTCTTAACCGCCACCTTCTTGGCCTTTGCCTTCGTCTTCAGCTCGCCGTCATCCTCATCGTCAGTTTCCGGATGAACGGTTTCGGCTTCCGGCTTCGGCTTGATTGGCGCGGATTCGGGGATCGCTTCGAGGATGATGCCGGGCTTGCCGTCTTCTTTCGGGCCGACGGTGACGTTGACGACGCCGCCCTTCTTCAGCTTGCCGAAGAGGATTTCGTTCGCCAGTGGCTTCTTGATCGCATCCTGGATGACGCGGGCAAGTGGGCGGGCCCCCATCTTCTCGTCGTAACCCTTTTCCGCCAGCCAGTCGATCGCTTCCTCCTGCAGGTCGAAAGTGACGTTGCGCTCAGAAAGCTGAGCCTCCAGCTGCATGATGAACTTCTGCACGACTTTGTGGATGACGGCCGTAGGCAGCGACGCGAAGGGAATGATCGCGTCGAGACGGTTGCGGAATTCCGGCGTGAACAGGCGGGTTAGCGCCTCCTCATCCTCGCCGGTGCGCTTGGACGAGCCGAAGCCGATTGCAGCCTTGGCCATTTCCGACGCGCCCGCATTGGTCGTCATAATCAAGATGACGTTGCGGAAGTCGATCTTCTTGCCGTTATGGTCAGTCAGCGCGCCATGGTCCATGACCTGCAGCAGGATATTGTAGATATCCGGATGCGCCTTCTCGATCTCGTCGAGCAAGACCACGCAATGCGGATGCTGGTCGACGCCGTCGGTCAAAAGGCCGCCTTGGTCGAAGCCGACATAACCGGGAGGTGCGCCGAGCAGGCGAGAAACCGTGTGCCGTTCCATATATTCCGACATGTCGAAGCGCAGCATCTCGACGCCGAGCGACGAAGCAAGCTGCTTGGCCACTTCCGTCTTGCCGACGCCCGTCGGACCGGAGAAGACGTAGGCGCCGATCGGCTTGTTCGGCTCGCGGAGCCCGGCGCGCGCCAGCTTTATCGACGTCGAAAGGGCTTCGATTGCCATATCCTGGCCGTAGACTACCGAGCGCAGTTCCTGCTCCAGGTTGGCGAGAACGGCTTCATCGTCCTTGGAAACGCTCTTTGGCGGAATGCGAGCCATGGTCGCGACCGTCGCTTCGATCTCCTTTTCGGTAATCAGCTTGCGGCGCCTGGATGGCGGTAGAAGCATCTGAGCGGCACCGGTTTCATCGATGACGTCGATCGCCTTGTCAGGCAGCTTGCGGTCGGAGATATAGCGTGCCGACAGCTCGACCGCCGACTTGATGGCGTCGTTCGAGTAGCGCAGGTGGTGGTACTCTTCGAAATAAGGCTTCAGGCCTTTCATGATTTCGATCGCATCATCGATTGACGGCTCGTTGACATCGATCTTCTGGAAACGGCGAACCAGAGCCCGGTCCTTCTCGAAGAACTGGCGGTATTCCTTGTAGGTCGTCGAACCGATGCAGCGTATCGCACCGGACGAAAGCGCCGGCTTCAGAAGGTTCGACGCATCCATCGCGCCGCCAGATGTGGCGCCCGCACCAATGACGGTGTGGATCTCGTCGATGAAGAGTACGGCCCCCGGATATTCTTCGAGTTCCTTGACGACCTGCTTCAGGCGCTCTTCGAAGTCACCACGGTAACGCGTGCCGGCAAGCAGCGTGCCCATGTCGAGCGAGAAGATGGTGGCGTCGGCGAGTGCTTCGGGCACCTTGCCTTCGACGATGCGCTTGGCGAGGCCCTCAGCGATCGCTGTCTTGCCGACGCCCGGATCGCCCACATATAGCGGGTTGTTCTTGGAGCGGCGGCACAGCACCTGGATCGTACGGCTGACTTCCGAGTTACGGCCGATCAACGGATCGATCTTGCCGCTCTTGGCCTTCTCGTTGAGATTGACGCAATAGGCCTTAAGAGCATCCTGCTGCTTCTTGGCGCCGCCTTCATCCTCGCTGCCGCGCGATGCAGTCGGCTTGCTTTCGGCTTCCTCGTCGGCACCCCGGGGCGTGCGAACCTCCGACGAGCCCGGGCGCTTGCCGATTCCGTGGGAGATATAGTTGACCGCATCGTACCGGGTCATTTCCTGCTCCTGCAGGAAGTAGGCCGCATGGCTTTCGCGCTCGGCAAAGATCGCGACAAGGACATTCGCCCCCGTCACTTCTTCCCGTCCGGACGATTGAACATGGATCACGGCACGCTGGATGACGCGTTGGAAGCCGGAGGTGGGCTTGGAGTCCTCGTCATATCCGGTGACAAGATTGGAGAGTTCGTTGTCGACGTATTCGATCAGCGTCTTGCGCAGCGCGTCGAGGTCGACATTGCATGCACCCATGACAGCTGCCGCATCGGCATCGTCGATCAAGGCGAGCAGCAGATGCTCGAGCGTTGCATATTCGTGATGCCGCTCGTTGGCAAAGGTCAGTGCCTGATGGAGCGCCTTCTCAAGACTAGGCGAAAATGTTGGCACGTTGAGATCCTCACTTCTTTTCCATGACGCACTGCAGCGGATGCTGGTGCTGACGGGCGAAGTCCATCACCTGGCTTACCTTCGTCTCCGCTACCTCGTATGTAAATATCCCGCATTCGCCGACGCCGTGATTATGGACATGAAGCATGATGCGAGTGGCACTTTCACGATCCTTCTGGAAAAACCGCTCCAGGATGTGGATGACGAATTCCATGGGAGTGTAGTCGTCATTCAAAATCAGCACGCGGTAGAGATTGGGCTTCTTGGTCTTCGGCTTCGTGCGTGTGATGACCGAGGTTCCGCGATTTCCGTTGTCCCCGTTCCTTTCGCTGTCATTTTGCATCCGGATCGGCTTTGCGATCATTGTCATTCATTCCTCGGTCTATCCGGTGGTGCATGGGAGGCTGCTTTACCCGCCGGATATCTGAAACACTAACTTAGTTCATAATAGAGCGATTTTAAGCCCCTTGTTTGCGACTGCAATCACAATTCCACACGACTCGACGCAAAGACTGAAAAAGTGCCATTCGATTACTTGAGGAGCTTCTCGAAACAAAAAAGACCGGCCGCAGATGCGTTGCCGGTCTTCGTTTTTCAAGGGGTGCGCTGTTCGCACCGTCGCAATTTACGCAGCTGTGGGCGTCACCTGGGCAGCCTTGGGCGGCTTTGCGGAGGGAACCGGTACTGGCGGTTCGTAAGGCTTGTAGGCGCCCTTGGCGAGATCGGCGTACATTTCTCCCATCTTCGTCGCCTCGGCGATGAAGTTTTCGTAGGAGGACTTTATGAAGCCGGTCTGCAACTCGAAGACCGTTTCAAAGCTGCGGGCGCCCGAAAGCGTCTCGAAATGATTGACGGCGTCCTGAAAGGATTTCTTCGAAAATTCGGCAGCTTCGGTGGCGATCGCCTGGACGCCCTTGGCCGTGTCGGAATAGCTCTTCAGCATCGTGTCCATGGCTTCCTTGCTCTTCCGGCTCGTGTCGTCGAAGTTGAACATGTACGTCTCCTCCTTTTGGTGTTTGGCTAACCCGGAAGGTAGCTGCGTCGCACAAATAGTCAAGCGATTTTGTGCATTGCACAACTACCTTTGATTGCATGATGCTTTTCTAAAGCGCCCTCTGAAAAGAGCGACGTGCGTCACCAGTTGATTTTCAAAACATATATCAGGGGCCCACAACTTTAGGCTTCATCGAAAAACTCGCGAAGCCACGATGTTGAAGGTGGCGGAGGTCGCCTCAATCCATCAGATCCGCGGGAACCTTGCCGCCATTTTCAGACAGCTTCTTCATGAGCGCCTTGTGAAGGAACATGTTCATTTTGGCGGAATCGCCTGTATCTCCCGAATAACCGAGTTCCGCAGCGAGTTCCTTGCGCTCGGAAAGGCTCGCATCCATGCCGACCGCCTTCATCAGATCGACGATCGAGCGCCGCCAATCCAGCTTCTGTCCGCTCTGTTTGACGGCAGCATCGAGAATCGGAACGATATCGACGGTCGCCGGCGCGGTCTTTGGAGTTACGGATGGTGCTGCCGATGGCGCGGCCGCCGTCTGCGCAGGCACCGTTTTCGGCGCTGCCGCCGCCTCGGTCACCGGTGCTGCCTGCGCTTGGCCGCCGAAAATCGCGTTCTTGATTTTATCGAAAATACCCACGTCTTATCCTCCAGTTTAGTTCGGTTGCATTCGCAGAAACTAAAATGGGGCGGAGGACGAACTCATCCAGCGCGGAACGACGAGATAGTTGCCGGGCAGGTTGAGGACGAGCGATGCGCGTGCGGCAAGGCAAGCCGCAAGGTGCGGCCCGCCATAGGATCATCAGAGATCGACGTCGAGGATCGCCATCGAAAAGTTGTAGGAACGGTCGCCATCTTCGTCATCGACATAAACGACACCCAAGAACTCTTCGCCGAGATAAACTTCCGCAGAATCATCCTTGCGCGGGCGCGCCTTGACGACGATCTGCGGATTGAGCGTCTTCTTGAAATAAGCGTCGAGCTTCTTGAGTTCTTCAGGCTTCACACTGGGTCTCCTAGCGGTCTTCATTGGCCGCTTCTTGCACAGGAAAAGCGGGGCTGTAAAGGTTGCCGCGGCATATCCACCGCGGCTTTCCCCTCAGGACTTCGCCAGCTCTTACGTTCTGACAAATATAACCGGATCAGATATCGGCGCCAATCACCTGGTCCATGATGCGCGACGGTTCCGAACACCCCGCCTCCCCGACCACCTTCGCCGGCACTCCTGCAACCGTCGTCTTCGGCGGGACGGCCTTTAGGACGACCGAGCCGGCCGCCACACGCGAGCAATAGCCGATCTGGATATTGCCGAGAATTTTCGCGCCCGCACCGATAAGCACACCGCTGCCGATCTTCGGATGACGGTCAGCACCCTCCTTGCCCGTGCCGCCAAGCGTGACGCCATGCAGGATGGAGACGTTGTCGCCGATCACCGCCGTTTCGCCGACGACGAGGCCGGTGGCGTGATCGAGGAATATTCCCCGGCCGATGCGCGCTGCCGGATTGATGTCCGTCTGGAAGACGCTGGACGACCGGCTCTGAAGATAAAGGGCCAGATCCCGGCGCCCGTGATTGAGCAGCCAGTGGGCCAGGCGATGTGTCTGCAGCGCATGAAATCCCTTGAAATACAGCACCGCCTCCATGAAGCGCAGGCATGCGGGGTCTCGGTCGTAGACGGCCTGAATATCGACGCGCAGGATATCGCTCCATTCGGGCCAATCTTCGAGCATTCCGTCGAAGACCTGGCGAAGCAGCGTCGCCTGTATGTCGGGATGGTCGAGGCGTTCGCAGATACGATGGATGACGCATTCTTCCAGCGAACGGTGGTTGATCACCGTCGAATAAAGGAAAGCCGCCAGCACCGGATCCTTCTCGGCAGCGACACGCGCTTCTTCACGCAGGCTGTCCCAGATCGGATCCATGACCTTCAGCGGGTTTGATGACTCAAAAGAACGAACGTCAGTCTTCGCGACCATTCCAGGTCTCCTCGTTTCCGTCGGAACGACATTATATAGGGCATAATGCCCAGAACATAAATGGGTGCCGGTCCTATGCTTTATTAGGATGATTTTCCGGTAATCACGACACTGCGAGAAGGCTGTCACCAGCCAGCGACTCTCTTGTAGAACTCTAGAACCGCCTTCTTGAATACCTTGTCTCCCACCGCCAACATATGGTCACGACCCGGAATGTCCAGCGCCTGGGCATGCGGCATCAACCCCGCCAGCTCCTCTGCCGAACCTGCAATATCGTCCTTTGTTCCAACGCCGATCAAAGTGGGCGCATCGATCCGGCCCATGTCGGCCCGCGCGACGAGATCGCGCGATCCCCGGATACAGGAAGCGAGCGCCTGCCGGTCGCTCCTGGTCTGCTCGGCAAAGGCGCGAAACATGCGCCCTCGGGCATGCGTGACGTCGTCCAGCGAGGGCGCCAGCAGCGCATCGGCGATCGGATCCCAATCGCCGACGCCGTCCGTCATCCCGATACCAAGGCCACCTAGCACCAACGAACGCACGCGATGCGGATGAGCAAGCGCCGTGAAAACCGAAATCCGCGCGCCCATCGAGTAGCCCATGATATTGGCTTCCGAAATGCCTAGATGATCGAGTAGCGCCACGGCATCTTCCGCCATGATCCACGGCCTGTAGGCTTCGGCATCGTGGGGTTTGTCGCTTGCTCCATGGCCGCGATTATCCATCGCGATCACCCGATAGCCTGCATCGCCCAGCGTCTTCACCCAGCCGGGATGCACCCAGTTGACGTTGGCGGTCGAAGCAAAACCATGAATGAGCAGCACCGGTGGGCCGTTGGGATCTCCTTCGTCGAAATAAACGAGTTTCAGACCGCCGTGGCTGAAACTGGAGAATGCGGGCGTATTCAGATTCATAGTGCCGTCCCTTTTTGGCCGGACCATATTTTATCGGGCAGCGGAGGTGAACCCTCGCTGCGCCAAAAAACCATGTGCCATGCGGCGCTTTGGCTCTACACATTTGAGGCGGAGGACTATAATGTCCCCGCGCACATCTCAAAGCATTCGGAGACAGACATGGCCGGCCACAACATTCCCCACTTCCAGAACGACGGCGGACACCGCGTGATCGAAGTCGGCGTGAAGGAGTTCATGTGCACCGGCGCATCCGTGCCCTTCGACCATCCGCATATCTTCATCGACATGGGCGACGACAACGAGAAGGTCTGCTCATACTGCTCGACACTCTATCGCTTCAATGGCGCACTGAAGCCGAGCCAGACGAACCCGGCCGGTTGCGTCTTCCATGTCAAGGCTGCCTGAATATACTCAAGATCGGACATCAGATGCCGATCGCACACGCCGCCATCATCGGCGCCGGAACTGCGGGCCTTACGGCGGCTCTGGCGCTGGCTAGACGCGGCATCAGTTCAGATATTTTCGAGCAGGCATCCGTGCTTGCTGAGGTCGGCGCCGGCCTGCAAATCTCGCCGAATGCCTCGCGCATCCTCTCCAAACTCGGTGTCCTGGAAAACATCGAAAAAGTCTGGCTCGAGCCGCAGTTCATTCGCCTTTTCTCCGGCGTTACGCTTCAGCTACTTGCAGCCGTTCCGGCAGGCGACTTCGCGCGCATCCGCTGGGGAGCTCCCTACGGCGTCCTGCACCGCGCGACGCTGCAAGGCGCGCTGCTTGCGGCTGTCGCGGCAGAGCCTCTTTGCGCGATCCATCTCGGCCGAAAGATCACCCCGGGCGCGCTTCCTCAAACCACCCGCCAGCCGGACGTGACCATCGGCGCTGACGGCGTCTGGTCGAAGCTGCGGCAGTCGATCAACGGTGGTCCGTCGCCGCATTTTTCCGGCTACATTGCCTATCGCTTCACGATTGCCGGAAAGTATGCGCCGGCATTCCTTGACCACGCCAATGTCTCGGCATTCCTCGGGCCGTCGGCACATCTCGTCTGCTATCCGCTGAAGGAGGCAGATAGCCTCAATCTCGTCGCCATCACGGCCGGCAACGCTGCGCCGCAGGAGTGGGGCAACGAGCCGACGGATCAACAATTGAGGCAGCTTATATCGCGCTTTTCCGGATGGAGTGCCGATATCAAATCGCTGATCGGTGAGGCCCGGATTACCTTCTGGCCGCTCTACGAAGCGACGGAGGGCAAGTGGCAAAATGGAAGTGACACCGTCCTTATCGGCGACGCAGCTCACGCCATGACGCCTTTTGCGGCCCAGGGCGCGGCGATGGCAATCGAAGATGCCTATGAGCTCGCAGCGCTGCTTGCAGCCCATCCTGTGAAGGAAGCCCTGCTTCACTTCGAACAACAGCGTGCGCCCCGCGTCGCGAGAATTCGCAAGCGCGGCGCCTTCAATCGCTTGGCTTATCATGCTCGCGGTCCGGTCCGTATCGGCCGCGATATCGTGCTTTCGCTAAAGGCGCCGCAAAGGCTCGCTTCGGATCTCGACTGGATCTACGGCTACCGTCCGATCGACTGATCAGACGGCATTGGCGGCAGCAAGACCGCGTTCAATATCGGCCTTGATGTCTGCCACGTCTTCAAGACCGATCTGAAGCCGGACGACAGGCCCTTCCTGGGGCGCCTTGCGGATTCGGCGATCATTGAGATTGACGTGGACTGCAAGACTCTCGAACCCGCCCCAGGAATAACCCAGACCGAAGATCTGCAGGGCGTCGAGGAAGGCGTGCGCCTTCGCCTTGAATTTCTCCGGCGCATCGGCAGCGAGCACGAAGGAGAAGATGCCGCTCGCTCCCTTGAAATCACGCTTCCAGAGTTCGTGCGACGGGAAGCTGGGCAGAGCCGGATGCAGGACCCGCGCGACCTCCTCCCTGCCCTCGAGCCATTTGGCGATCGTCAGCGCGCTTTCATAGTGCCGCTCAAGCCGTACACCCATGGTGCGCAGGCCGCGCAGGATCTGGTAGGCGTCGTCTGGCGCGCCGCAAATGCCGAGCGTGATATTGGCTTCCTTCAGTTGCTCCCAATGCCTGGCATTGGCCGAAACCGTGCCCATCAGGATGTCGGAGTGGCCGGAGGGATATTTCGTCGCGGCATGGATCGAAATATCGACGCCGAAGTCAAGCGGCCGGAAAAAGACCGGCGTCGCCCAGGTATTGTCCATTGCAACGACTGCACCATGCTTGTGGGCGATCGCGGCAATTGCCGGAATGTCCTGCATTTCAAAAGTATTCGACCCTGGAGCCTCGGTGTGCACTAGCTTCGTGTTTGGCTTGAAGAGCTGCTCGACGCCGGCGCCGACCGCCGGGTCGTAGTATTCGACCTCGATGCCGAGGCGCCTCAGCATCGTGTCGCAGAAATGACGGGTCGGCGTATAGACCGAATCGACGATGAGAACATGATCGCCGGACGAGAGAAATGCGAGCAACGGCACCGTAACGGCGGCAAGGCCCGTAGGAACCAGAATCGTTCCGGCAGCCCCCTCAAGCACATTGATCGCATCACAAAGCGCATCCGTCGTCGGCGTTCCGCGGGTGCCGTAAGTATATTTCTGCGACCGCCTCTCCATCGTCCCGGCATTGGGAAAAAGTACTGTGGAGGCGTGGACGACCGGTGGGTTGATGAAACCGAAGTAGTCCGAAGGATCGTTGCCGATATGCGTCAGGCGCGTATTGATGCCCGCGCTCTGCAGTAAATTGTCTCTGTCGTTCATAATCTGGAATGGCCCTTGGCGGAATGATGAAAGCTGCACTTCTGGACCCGCCTCGCAAAACGGTCAACCCCGGGGCTCAGACTTCCAAATTCCTCCTTTCTTACTTTATCAGATATATCAGTGGATTACGCGAGATTTTTCCGCAAAGGGCTGCCCATTTCTTGCTCAAATGCCTATGAGGGCGGCGCATTTTGCCAAAATGCCAATTTCTGCCGCAATTGTGAACCGCGACACTTGACCGTGGTGATATTTGCGACTGTGATAGAACCGCTCGCGCCGGGAGGGTGTCGAGAATTGGGGGGCGAATGGTTTGCTTCAGCCGTCCCCTCCACAAAAACATAAGACAACAGATAAAGGTTGGGAAAAATGAAGATTAAGCTCCTGTCCGCCGCTGTCGGCGCAGCAGTTTTCGCACTTGGCGCCTCGGCTGCCTCGGCAGCAACTCTCGCAGACGTTAAGGCAAAGGGTTTCGTCCAGTGCGGCGTCAACAGCGGCCTCGTCGGCTTTGCTCAGCCTGACGCGTCCGGCAACTGGGCCGGCTTCGACGTCGATTTCTGCAAGGCGGTCGCTTCAGCTGTGTTCGGCGATCCGACCAAGGTCAAGTATACGCCCCTTTCCGCGAAAGACCGCTTCCCGGCCCTGCAGTCCGGCGAAGTCGACGTCTTGTCGCGTAACACGACCTGGACGATCAACCGAGATACCGCTCTCGGCTTCAACTTCCGTCCCGTCACCTATTATGACGGTCAGGGCTTCATGGTTCGCAAGGGACTGAACGTTAAGTCGGCTCTCGAGCTTTCCGGAGCTGCCGTCTGCGTTCAGGCAGGCACAACGACCGAGCTCAATCTCGCCGACTATTTCAAGGCCAATAACCTTCAGTACAACCCGGTCGTTTTCGAAAAGCTCGAGGAAGTCAACGCCGCATACGATTCCGGTCGTTGCGACGTTTACACGACCGACCAGTCCGGCCTTTATTCTCTGCGTCTGACGCTGAAGAACCCTGACGAGCACATGATCCTTCCGGAGATCATCTCCAAGGAGCCGCTCGGCCCGGCCGTCCGCCAGGGTGACGACCAGTGGTTCGATGTCGTGTCCTGGACGGCCTTCGCTCTGGTCAATGCTGAAGACTTCGGCATTACCCAGGCCAATGTCGACGAGATGAAGAACTCGCCGAACCCGGACATCAAGCGCTTCCTCGGTTCCGAAGCCGATACAAAGATCGGTACCGATCTCGGCCTCACCAACGATTGGGCTTATAATGTGATCAAAGGCGTCGGCAATTACGGCGAAGTCTTCGAGCGCAACATCGGTCAGGGCAGCCCGCTCAAGATCGAACGCGGCCTGAACGCTCTGTGGAGCAAGGGCGGCATCCAGTACGCGCCCCCGGTCCGTTGATCGCTGGCCTGGAATAGAAATACCGGAAAGGCGGGAAACCGCCTTTCCCACGTCCAAGAAAAAAGCCCAAAACGGGCACATAGGGGAATTGGCTCGGCATGACGCAAGAGGCTCTGGGCACGACACCGTTGCCTAAAACCGGCGGGACCTTCCGGTCCGCAATTTATGATCCCAAATACCGGGGTATCTTTTATCAGGTTCTCACCGTCCTCGTGATCGCTGGAGTGGTCTGGTGGATCGTCGACAACACGGTGGAGAATCTCGCACGCAGCAATACGGCCTCTGGTTTCGCCTTCCTCAGAGGTCGCGCCGGCTTCGAGGTCGGTCAGTCGTTGATTTCCTACTCCAGCGACTCGACCTACGGACGGGCCCTCGTCGTCGGTTTCCTGAATACCCTCCTGGTCGCCGTTACCGGTATCATCACCGCGACGATCATCGGCTTCATCATCGGCATAGGACGCCTGTCGCACAACTGGCTCATTGCCAAGCTGTGCACGGTCTATGTCGAAGTGTTCCGCAACATCCCGCCGCTGCTTGTCATCTTCTTTTGGTATTCCGGCGTTCTCGCCGTTCTGCCGCAGCCGCGCGATTCTGTGCATCTGCCGTTCAGCATGTTCCTGAACAATCGTGGTCTCGCCTTTCCGAAGCCGATCTTCGAACCGGGCATGTGGGCGGTTCTGATCGCCTTCGTCGTCGGCGTCATCGCCGCCGTCGCAACCGCGCGCTGGGCTCACAAGCGCCAGGCCGCGACGGGCCAGCCGTTCCACACGATCTTGGTCTCGATCGCACTGATCGCCGGCCTACCGATCTTGGCCTTCCTGCTGGCCGGGCTGCCGATGTCCTTCGACGTTCCGGTCGCCGGCAAGTTCAATCTGACGGGCGGCTCGGTTGTCGGGCCTGAATTCATGTCGCTCTTCCTGGCACTATCCTTCTATACGGCAGCCTTCATCGCCGAGATCGTCCGCGCCGGCATTCGCGGTGTAGCCAAAGGACAATCGGAGGCGGCAGGCGCTCTTGGACTGCATCCTTCCGCCATCACCCGCCTTGTCGTGGTGCCCCAGGCCTTCCGCATCATCATTCCGCCGCTGACGAGCCAGTATCTGAACCTGACGAAGAACTCGTCGCTGGCGATTGCGATCGGCTTTGCGGATCTTGTCGCCGTCGGCGGAACGACCCTCAACCAGACTGGCCAGTCTATCGAAGTCGTGCTGATCTGGATCGTCGTCTATCTAAGTCTCAGTATTCTCACGTCGCTGTTCATGAACTGGTTCAACGCTAAGATGGCACTGGTGGAGAGATAAGATGTCCGTTTCCAACTCTTCCTTTGTCAGAACGGCGATATTAGCGCCGGAACCGCCGCCGCCGGGAGAACGCGGTGCTTTCGCCTGGGTCAGACGCAACCTGCTTGCAACGCCGAGGGACATTGTCCTGACGGTGCTCGCGATCGCCCTCCTCGCCTGGGTCGTGCCTCAGATGATCGACTGGCTCTTCGTCCAGGCCGTATGGACCGGTACCGACCGAACCTTCTGTGCAACCGCCGTCCAGGGTGGCGTGCAACCAGAGAACTGGAGCGGCGCTTGCTGGGCCTTCGTCAGTGCGAAGTTCGATCAGTTCATTTTCGGCCGCTATCCGCTTGACGAGCGCTGGCGTCCGACGCTCGTCGGAATCCTCTTCGTGCTCCTGCTGGTGCCGATGCTGATCCCGTCTGTGCCGCGCAAGGGCCTGAACGCGATCCTGCTCTTCGCCGTGCTGCCGATCTTCTCGTTCTTCATGCTCTATGGCGGCTTCGGCCTCGAGATCGTCGAGACTCCCCTCTGGGGCGGTCTGCTCGTAACGCTGGTCGTGTCATTCGTCGGCATGGCGGTTTCGCTGCCATTCGGTATCGTGCTGGCGCTTGGCCGGCGATCGACAATGCCCGTCGTGAAGATGGTCTGCGTCACTTTCATCGAAGTGATCCGCGGAATACCTCTGATCACGGTGCTCTTCATGGCAAGCGTCATGCTGCCGCTCTTCCTGCCGACCGGCTGGAATGTCGACAAGCTGATGCGCGCGGTGATCGGCGTATCGATCTTCGCCTCCGCCTATATGGCAGAAGTCATTCGCGGCGGCCTGCAGGCAATCCCGAAGGGCCAGTATGAGGGAGCCGACTCCCTCGGGCTCGGCTATTGGCAGAAGATGCGGCTCGTCGTCCTGCCGCAGGCAATCAAGCTGGTCATCCCCGGGATCGTCAACACGTTCATCGGCATGTTCAAGGATACATCGCTCGTTTCGATCATCAGCATGTTCGACCTGCTTGGTATCGTCCGGCTGAACTTCACCGACGCCAATTGGGCAAGTTCGGTCACACCGTTGACGGGTCTCGTATTCGCGGGCTTCGTCTTCTGGGTCTTCTGCTTCGGCATGTCGCGCTATTCCGTGTTCATGGAACGCCACCTCGACACCGGCCACAAACGATAAGAATGAGGGAATAAACATGGCTGAACCCAAGAAAATGACCGTTTCCGCAACGGATGTAGCGGTCGAGATCATCAACATGAACAAGTGGTACGGCGATTTTCACGTGCTGCGCGACATCAATCTCAAGGTCATGCGCGGCGAGCGCATCGTCATCGCCGGCCCTTCGGGCTCCGGCAAGTCGACGATGATCCGCTGCATCAACCGTCTCGAAGAGCACCAGAAGGGCCACATCCTCGTTGACGGCACGGAACTCACGAACGACCTGAAGAAGATTGACGAAGTGCGCCGCGAAGTCGGGATGGTGTTCCAGCACTTCAATCTGTTCCCGCATCTGACGATCCTTGAAAACTGCACGCTGGCGCCGATCTGGGTGCGCAAGATGCCAAAAAAGCAAGCCGAAGAGGTCGCCATGCACTTCCTCAAGCGCGTCAAGATCCCGGAACAGGCGAACAAGTATCCCGGCCAGCTTTCAGGTGGCCAGCAGCAGCGCGTGGCGATTGCCCGCTCGCTCTGCATGAACCCGAAGATCATGCTTTTCGACGAGCCGACCTCGGCGCTCGATCCGGAAATGATCAAGGAAGTGCTGGATACGATGGTGGGTCTTGCGGAAGAAGGCATGACGATGCTCTGCGTGACCCACGAAATGGGCTTTGCCCGTCAGGTCGCAAACCGCGTCATCTTCATGGACCAGGGCCAGATCGTCGAACAGAATTCGCCCGCCGAATTCTTCGACAACCCGCAGCACGAGCGCACTAAGCTCTTCCTCAGCCAGATCTTGCATTGAGCGAAAGAACTTCGTTAAGAAAGGCCGCCGGAGAGCGCTCCGGCGGCCTTTCTTTATATCGCCAGCGAGCATCTCATCGCTCACAACCGCCGAGACCGTCTGACGGCAACGTGCGGTAAAGGAGCAGCATTCGCTCGGCCATGGAAAAGCGGAGGGGCATACCTATCTTGGATAGCATGCCGACCCACATTATGGAGCACTCCGATGAAAGCCCAATTTGCCGCAATTCTTATCGTGGGGGCATTGATCGCAGGGTGTTCGGCCACAGGCGACATTTCCGGTCCCGGATTGGAGCCCATCCCCGGCAGCATCACCTACAGCGGCCAGCCCCGCACGAAGCTGACGAAATCACCGATTGGTTCCGCATTCCCGCACACATTTTACGACAACAGGGGACGTGAGGTGGAAGAGACCTACATCATCCGTCCCGATCGCAGCCTCATGATTTCAAGGCGCGTCTTTCGCCCGTTCTTCGACTGGGGTGATGATGACCGCTAAAAAGCGCCGCAACTGGGTGTGATGGTCTTCAAACCCGCCCATTCGCCAATGCGGTTTCCAGAAATGTCGTCAAATGACGTCATGCAACGGTCTGCTTTAACTCTTGATTAGGCATCCACTTGCTTCAGCGTGAAGTTATGCGATGCTCTTTGCCTAAAAAGGGCGCCCGAAGTTGCACGGGGTCCAAAACACGGGGGCAGAGAGAATGATGGAAATTCACGGTTCACAGCATGCAAATGGCAGACCGGAGCATCCTATGAATTGCCGGACGGAAGTCGAAGCTGCGATGTTCGAAATGATCAAACGCTTGCAGCAGCACGGCTGGACGCCTGCCGAAGTGGCGCTCGCGCTCGCGGACGCTGCAGAAGACTATGTGATGCTGCTCGCCAGCAAGAACGCCGGAAGCCACTGACGGGTTCACCTCCCGCCTATCCGCCCTGAGAAGCGCATATGCATTTGCGCGCATCCAGGGCGGAAACGCGGGCCATATCCGCCCGCGATCACACGGATGCCCAAAGATGGCGCAGCCGCGGGTGCTGGCGAATGTCTGACGCAGAAGCGAACTGATTTGCATCCCACCCGGCCTGCCTCGCCACCGCCACGATTTCGGGCTGGTCGTCGAAAAAAATCGGGCGCTCGCCGGTTCCGATGTGCAATCGGGTATTAATCGTCTCGAAGAAGCGAATATCCTTCTTCGGGTATCGAATTTCCGCGCTGTAAAACATTTGGTCGAACAGCTTCGAGAAACCCAGCTCGTTCCAAAGAAACCGCGCCCGGCAATGCTCCTGACCGGTTGCCACGTAGAGCTCGACGCCACTGCCACTGCTCCTTATGGTCTCGACCAGATCAAAAACCTCCGTGTTGATATTCGAATCCTTGTCGAACCAATATCTCATGAAGTCCTTCGCATCGCCGTGATAGCCAACCTCCGGGAGAATCTCGGCAAGGGCCTCCGCGAGGTTGCGTTTGCCGGTGATACAATCAGCCATCAGCGAACTCGAACGGCCGCCCGCAACGCCAAAGAAGAGATCGCCGAATGCCGCCCGGTCAACGCCGAGATCAGCCTCGATCGTCGCGTCCCAGGGCTTGCGAAGCGACGGATCTGAATGCCAGCCATCGACCAGCACGCCATCAACATCAAAAAATATTCTCATCACCCAAAATCCTGCATCAAAGCGCTCGGGGGCGTTGAAGATTGCAACCAAAGAGCGACCATCTGCTTCTCCTTCCCACCACCTAAGCGGCCACTGACTACAAGGTGCTAAATCCCGTCTCCACCCAAAGAAGCCGCTGACCGTCCTTTGACCACGTCGCGTCTACGGACATGCCATATGGAATCGATCCGAACGCCCGCCGCACGATGCCTCTTGTCGGGAATTTCGGGCCATTCTTTCGGATCGAGTAAGAGGCGGAAATCCTTAACAGCCGGATTAAGATTGCCATTATTTATGTCCATAAAGATCGTTGCTTGCACAAAAGAAAGCGCAGACTGTTCAGCGGTGTCTCAAAGGATCATGATCGGCGCCCGCACCACGGCCTTGGGGTTCCCGGACACCGGTCTCCTCCGCAGATGAACGGTACGGCGAGTCCTTCGGCAATCAGGATTTGTCCCACATCCCGCCCGTCGACCTTCAGGACGCCGCAAGTGCGTCCGTAGTTGCATTCATCTGTTCCTTCGGTGCCGGCTCGGCAGGCACATGCCACCTTCGTGAGTTGCACGTTTGGTAGATTTACCAGCTCCTTCAGACGCGATTTTGCGCGATTGCCGAGCTCCCGTTCATCATTACATTGAGGACTGAACGTCTCAGGCGTATTGAAACCAACCAGGCGCGTCCCTGCCCGCTCTCCAAGGATGTGGACCGTATCGCCGTCTGTGACTGTGAACCTTTGCTCGACCGACCCTGTCGCAATCGGCGACGTGTCGGCCATGCCGAGAAATCGCGATGGTCCGGTCTCGAACAATGAGTAGAGAAGTCCGACGACCGCAATGGCCGCCACGATGATCATGTCGCGGACAAGTCTCCTGCCCCACCATGTGGCCTGTCGTGACAGGAAAGAACGTGTGTGATGTTGCGAACGGCGTCGATGGACAGCAGCGCGGTATGTCGGCGTCGCTCCGCGATGTCCTGCTCCGTCACGCCGGAGAATCTGGTGCAGCTTGGTCAGTTGCTTGTCGCTCAGCCGCGTCCTGCTGCCATATCTCTCCAACCTTGAGAGCACGTCCGAGAGAAAGCTCCGCTGCCATGGGCTCAGAGTCGCTTCCGCCAATGCAGTCCGAATGTTGGCTTTGAGATGTTCCGTTTCAAAGAACACGAGCGCGGCGTCGCTTGGCTTCGAATCTGAATAGTCCTGCATCTAGCAAGACGGCCCCCCGCGCTGGGTGGATTTTTTATAGTGGATCCATATCGCGCCAATGGAGCCAAGGATGGCAAGGCAATACCAACCGAATATCAGGCCGAGCACCCATTGTTCCTCGCTGTTACGAAGGCCGAACCCAGTGGCTATCAAAACAACATGAGCAATAAGAAGCCCAATCGCAACGAAGATCACCGATACAACCCCTGTTAGCAAAACCGTTATACGCAAAAACAACCGTTTCTTCCAAGATGAACCTGCGCACAGATAGGAAGCTGGTAAATGCCTGGTTACGAAACCAGTGGAGGCGACAATGTTCGAGGATTAAAAGGCGGTGGGCAGGAGGGCCATTGAGAGCCTCGATGGCGTGGATGGCATCTCGTCGGCTCTTCCACCGCCAGGTCTTATGGTAGCATTTTTGGATGAGGCACCCGGCGAATCAGTTTCACATTTCGCCCAACATGATCATCGCGATTTCGGCCTTTCATCACTATGGCGCTTGAAAGTCCATTTCACGACGTAATCGCCGTTACGCTTCATTTTGGTTTTCATCTGCACCCGAAACGCTCCGCCTAATGCCAGCTCCGCGGTTTCGAAGGCCTCGCGAGCCTCGGCAAGCGCCTTATGATAAGCTCTGTTGTCGCGCTTTGGGCTCTCGGCCAAAGCCTTGAAAACGGCAGTCAGATCAGGCTTGTCCTCATCGATCAATTATCGATTCCTCTGTCGAACGCTTGGATTTCCTGATTCATGGCCTAACCCGACATCGGTCGAAACGACCTTCCTTATAATACGTACCAAGCCTGCATGCCATGGCTGCTCGACTATGCCAGCGCCCTGAAGCGCAGATCTGCGTCGATTACACCTTTGCTTTCCCTCGCGATTATCCAGCGGTTGTCCCCAGGTTAGCAGCGGAGTCTTGTCGGGCGACATGCAAAACTGGCACGATAGCGACACCTAGAACTGGTCCCCCTTCGCGGTTGGGGAGGAACTGATGGACGCCGAAAGCCGGATCGACTTGATGTCCGCTTATCGGTGAACCCGGATCAATCGGCATCAGTCGTCGGAAACCGCCGACAACAGAAGACAGCTCCCCAACTGCCGCTTGGGGATCCCGCGAGGTTCACGATAAAACGTCCGTCTCCGGATTAAAGGCCCAGCCGAAGCGCTGGTGTGAATCGAGCGTGGGCGCACTATACAGATAGATAGTGTTGATATTCGCACGCACGATTCACTTTCTGATAAGGCAGTGCTTTTCTATAAGTGCTTCAAGAAGGAGATTTTCCATGGACACCAAGACCTACAGCGTTCACAAGAACCTCAACATCTACTGGTCGGTGGTCGATGAAGTCACTGGCCGAGAAGCGGTGGTCAACGGATTTGTCATGGACATGCTCACCGCCGAAGAGGCCGAGCAGTTGGCCGGCGCGCTGAACCGAAATGAGCAGCAAGAAGTCCTCTTGGCTGCCTGAGGCCAACGAAAGTGCAGGCCAGATGCGTCGTGCGTCATGACACCGGCTCGCCATTTGAGGCAGCCGACCTTTGGCACCAGATATCGTCGAAGGCATTTTCTCTAATCGGTGCCGCCTTCTTCCTCCGAAGCCCGTCTCCCTAATCGCTTTCGCAAGATTGACCGCTCATCCGACCTTCGGGCGCGTCCTCGGCACTCTTCGAAGATGCTCGCCGGGCCGAGGAGGCGCGTGGCCCCGAAATTGTCGACGCCTGCGGGGCTGGTTCATAGCGATCGGAGTAGCAGAGCCGTAAGCCCCCCGCAATCCACGATAGTACCCATTAAAATTTGTCCTCAGTGCTCGTGGTCTGCGATGGCCAACTTTGCAACCAACCTGGGTGCGGCGCGTTCCTTCACGTGCGAAATCTGAGGATTCATCGATGAAGACCATCCTTTCCGTTGCAGCCGCAACCTTGGCAATATCTGCCGGCGCGAGCTACGCCCAGCAGCCCACTGAGGCGCCGCCGCCACCCCCGCCAGACGGTCGTTCTGTGGCGCCTGAATCCACTCCGGCGCCCCAACCGACCCCGTCAGATGAGGGCGCCCGGCGCGATGAATTGCGCAGCGACCGGGATGACCGCCAGCCGGCGCCTCGCAGGGCCGCGCGCTTTTACATCCAGGATGGCGACGTCAAGATCAGCATCAGGTGCGCCGATGACGAACCGACAAGAGTTTGCGCCGACCTCGTGCTCCAAATGCTGGACAGATTGGAAGGCTCATCATCATCGAGAGGTGATCGTGATCGTGATCGTGATCGTGACGGTTACCGGTACCGGTAGGCATCTCAGTCTACCGTGCCATTGGCCGCCGCCTCTCGAGTGAAAGCTGTTCGGCACCCCGACAGCTGCGCGCAAACCCGACCCTTATGCTGCCTGGTGCGTGCTCGGGCCACCAAGCGGCTGCCTGCCCTTCAATTTCATGAATCTCCGCGTTGTCATCCGGATCCCGCAGTCCCTTGTATGACGACTGCCACAGCTTGCCGTCATGCGACCGCGCGCGACATTCGACCTCGGCCACCAGTCTGGCTTCACCCAAACGATATTTTGAGCGGCCGGAATATTCGACAGGTTTCTTCACCTTGAGTTTGTCGACAGCTTCGCGCAGTTCAGGCGCCGATCGTTCGTTGAAGCCGGTCTCCGCCGATCCGTCATAAAAGCACTTCTTCGCCAGGATGCATCCAGGACGTCCTGCTCGGCCTCGACCACGTGGTCATCGGTGATCTTGTACATGAAGCGAGCGTTCATGCACACCCACGCACGGCACGACTCTTGCACAGTTACTGATGTGTTTACCGCTAGGAGTTCGAGTGTAATGAACTGGCACAAATTCACAGCGTTTGCGCCGCTGATGCTGGTGATGAATGGCTCTGAAAAATACAAGTTGGTGAAGTCTCTAGGCGACGCTGCAGAAGCTTTGTTCGCATCTTGGCCACTCGATGATGGCGAGGAATACCTCGTGGCGGTTAAGACGTGTTTGGAGGCGTTGCACGGCACGACCTCCCCAGCAGAGGCGAGATCTGCGCTCATCCGAGCGGCCGAGGAAGCTGGCATTCCGGTGATCACTATCGTTCACTGAGGCTCGTGGGAACGAACCAGCACTGGTATGGTTAGAGCCAATAGAAGGGAGTCCTCCATGACGACCATTCAGCCTGAGCCGACGCCAAACCCAAAGCCCAGTCCCGTTCCTGATCGGCCGCCCGATATTCCCGAGCCCCCAATCGAAGAGCCGGACCCCGATTTGCCGCCCGAAGAAATTCCGAATCCAACCCCGCCTCCAAAGGAGTTTCCGCCGACGATGAAGTGAATTCGATCGCTCGCGAGCCATTCAAGTACGCGAAACCTTCAACTGAACGCGAAAGAGAGATGCATTATGAATTCAGATCGTTGTGGATCAGCACCATACCGGTCTTATCCCCGCGTGGTGTGATGCGCATGCTATGATGACGCACTAAGTCGCTGCACCAGTTCCCGTGCATGTTCTTCCATCCAAGCCACTTCGAGCGTTCCTTCATCAAGTACGCCCCGGCGATCCAATTCCATTTCCCATGCAGAGCCGGATGCAGCGAGATCACGCATGTGTTCCTGCATTTGCCGCACCGAAGCGCCGACGCCATCTTCGGGGGCGCTGGCGGTCACCGAGGTAGATAAGGGGACAAGGGTCCGGAATTCCTAGGCAAAAGCTCGTCAATCCGATTCTGCTTGTGACCATTGGCGATGACGGCCAGCGGAGTTCCGCTTACTATCTGTATCACGAGTGCCCGTGAGAGTTTTGAAGGATTTGGAGTTCGAACTGCCAGTAAGTATCGATTTGCCCGCCCCTATGCGAGCATTTTCATTTCCAGCGACGTTCTGTACCGGAGAGGGGTCTTCGGTATGGACAAAAATGGTTTGGCGACCCCTGCAGGATTCGAACCTGCGACCACCTGCTTAGAAGGCAGGTGCTCTATCCAGCTGAGCTAAGGGGCCGTCCGGCCGCTGCAACGGTGCAGCGGCGAGAGGCGCATGCCTGAGCGCTCAATGCGTCCAGGGCTGCGTGCGCGTATAGCGGAAATTATCAGGATAAGCGACTGTCTGGCGAGCTGGTTCCTTCGGCGCAATCACGCGGTATTCGATGCCGTTGCGCTTGGCATAGGCTTCCGCCAATTCCTGCGTCTCGAAAGTCAGCTTCACCTGCTGGCGCATATCGCCGGAGGATGTGTAGCCCATGATGGGATCGATCTTGCGCGGCTGCTCCTGATCGAATTCAAGCACCCAAAGATGCGTCTTCGCCTTGCCGGACTGCATGGCGGTCTTGGCGGGACGGTAGATCTTGGCAGACATCAGCTGCACGCCTCCGGATACGCGGGCTGTGCCCGCTAAAACTTAGCCTTCCATCCCGTCTCCGGAATGGTCTACATCGCCTCTATAACGCGAAGAGGTGAAATTTGCTTAGCCGCGAATCCCTCCACTTTCAAGAAAAAAGCCGACTGTGCGAAATGCCGGCGCTGTAAGCGAGGACCCAGTCCCCGGAAGGTTGCCGACGGAACAACAATGCCGTGTTGAAGACGGGGAAGACGCGAATTAGATATTGCGGGGCCGGGGTGAAGCGTGTATTGCCCCCTCTCACGGAGTGTAGCGCAGTCTGGTAGCGCATCTGGTTTGGGACCAGAGGGTCGGGAGTTCGAATCTCTCCACTCCGACCACCCTTTCAAAAAATGTCTTCGCAGGCGGCCAATGTCTCTGCGCAGGAGCCGTAGATGCAAGTTGAAGTCCCCTGCCCCAAGTGCGGCAAGACCCGGATGAACTTTCCGCGCCCACAGCCGCTCGATAGCGACATCATCACCTGCTATCACTGCGACTTCGAACTCGGCACGTACGGTACCATCAAGCGCAAGATGGCGCTGTTCATGGAGCGATTAATCCAGGCCAAGGCCAAACCGGTGAGAAAGCAGTGATATTACGAGAGATCGGGCGATGCCTACGGCGCACCGCTAATTTTTTCTCGTCACCGTTGCGCTTGCGACCTTGTCGCCGACCTTGATTCCGTATTTTCTGACGACGCCGGCGTTCAGCTCCACGACGTATTTCACAACACCCATCGAATCAATGATCGCCCTCGAATAGGGCACGGCATTTTCCTTGATGTGGCGAATGGTGCCGCCGCTATCGATGAATAGCATGTCGAGCGGCAAGATGGTGTTTTCCATCCACATTGTCACCCGCCGCGGCTGGCCGAAGTCGAAGATCATTCCGGCATCCTCGGCCATTTCCTTACGGAACATCAAACCGTACTGCCGCTGCTCATTGCTGGCGGCAATCTCCACCGTGAAATTCAGCATCCTGCCGGAGGCAGTCTGGATCACCAACGGCTCCTTGTCGAAATGCGGTTGCTGCTGGGCGAAGGCGGAGACGGCCAGCATGAAAAAAAGCGCCAGAAAGGCGCCTTTGATGGCATGTATCGCCATGCAGCGAGGCATCAGTGCGACCGGCTTGCCGGGCTTGGCATATCCGGGTGGATTTCGGCTGCCATCAGGCCCTTGTCGCCATCGCCGTAGCGGACGAGAACGACCTGGCCGGGGCGAAGCTCGGTCAGGCCAAAGCGGCGAAGGGTTTCCATGTGCACGAAGATGTCTTCCGTACCCTCGCCGCGCGTCAAAAAGCCGAAACCCTTCGTGCGGTTGAACCACTTCACCAGTGCCCGCTCAAGGCCACTCGTCGGAGTGACCTGCACGTGGGTGCGCACCGGCGGCAGCTGCGACGGATGGACGGCAGTCGACTGGTCCATGGAGAGAATCTTGAACGCCTGATAGCCGCGCTCGCGGCGTTGGATCAGCGCGACGATGCGCGTGCCCTCGAGGATCGTCTGGTAACCGTCGCGGCGAAGGCAGGTTACGTGCAGCAGGACATCCTGCATGCCGTTGTCGGGGACAATGAAGCCGAAGCCCTTGGCGACATCGAACCATTTGACGACACCGGTGATTTCAACGAGGTCGACGGCATCCCCGGACAGCTCGTCGATATCGGTGAATTCCTTCGATGAAATCCTATCAGCCATGTCGCCAGCCCCTCAATACGCGTCACACTGTTACGGTTAACTGATTCTTGCAATCAAGATTAACATCTTGGTAACGGATAAGCGCAAGTCCTGTTTTCGGTTATTCCCAACTGCTCATTTTAGTCGCATGTCTTGCCCGAAGCTGACCTCCTGCCACATAACGAAGCAGCTCCACATTTTAGAGAGGAAATAGAATGCGTTATCTCCACACTATGGTCCGTGTGAAGGATCTGGATGCCTCCCTGCATTTCTACTGCACACTTTTCGGCCTCAAGGAAATCCGGCGCTCCGAAAACGAAAGCGGCCGTTTTACCCTGGTTTTCCTCGCCGCAAACGACGATATCACAAATGCAGAGAAAAATGGCGCCCCCTGCCTCGAACTTACTTACAATTGGGATCCCGAGGAATATACCGGCGGACGCAACTTCGGCCACCTCGCCTACGAGGTCGACGACATTTACGCGACCTGCCAGCATTTGATGGACAACGACATCACCATCAACCGTCCGCCACGCGACGGCCGCATGGCTTTTGTTCGTTCGCCCGATGGAATTTCCATCGAAATCCTGCAGAAGAACGGCAGCCTTCCGGCGGCCGAGCCGTGGCTTTCGATGGGCAATACCGGCGCCTGGTAAGCTGAGGCTTTTGCGAGGCTTGCGGCTTTTGCGATTTCGGACCTCCGTGCCCGCTTCGCGCTTGCCGCCAGGCTGCCCCGCAGGCACTCTGCGGCCGACTCGAAGCGGAAGACGATACGGTTGAATGGTCCTCCGCGCCAACGGAGACCGTCGCTTGCTCATTCTCCAAAAGCGGATGCCCGCCGCGGCTGCACTTCTCATCGCTGTTGCCGCCCTTGCGCTCTCCGGCTGCGTCTCGAATCGCAAGGTCGTTGATTCGGCAACCGTCCTTCCTGTTGGTCCTTCAGCCGAGCAGCTTGCGGCCAACGCGCCGGGCAAGGCTGCCAAAGGCGCCTATCGCGATCCGATGGTCACGAACGTATCGGGCGCGCAGCAGCAGATGGCGGCGCAGGACCCGAATGCTGGGGCCATGCCCGCCGGCGCAGACGCCACACAGCCCCCCAATATCGCCGGCATGGTCATGCAGCCGACCCGCATCAATGCCGGCACGATGAGCATCTTCTCGGCCCAGCCGGCAATGCCGCAGAACAACCGGACCTCGACGATCATCCGGCCGGCCGGCCCCAGCGCCTATGCGCCGGTCCGGGGCGTCGATGCCGCACGCAGCAGCGTCTTCAGTGCGCCCCAGCCCGACCAGCCACCGCAGCAGGGCGAAGTGCTTCTGCCGCAGCAATCGTCCGAAAACACCGGCACGAAGCTTGCGCCCGCCTACCAGACCGCGTCGCTTTCGACCGGCAGCCTGACGGGCGGTTCGATGAACGCGCTCTATGCCGCTCCGAAACAGAACCTCGTCGGTGGTCTCGCCGGGCTCCTTGAGAAGGCGTCCCTGCCGGGTTTGACACGCGTGGCGCCGAACGGCCTGCACATCCAGAACCCAAACGTCGAGGTCGGCTGCTTCAAGCCTGCCATGCTCAATGTCATCAAGGCGGTCGAAACGCATTTCGGCAGGCCGGTCATCGTCACCTCCGGATATCGCGACCCAGGGCATAACCGGATGGTCGGCGGCGCCGAGGAATCGATGCACAAGACCTGTGACGCCGCCGACATCAAGGTCGACGGCGTCTCCAAATGGGATATCGCCGCCTATATCCGCTCGCTGCCGCGCCGCGGCGGCGTCGGCACCTACTGCCACACAGATTCGGTGCATCTCGATACCGGCAAGAGCCGCGACTGGAACTGGGGCTGCGGCGCCCGAGGCAGCCGGACACCGAACGCCAGCGCCATCTGACGGCAGCGCAATCTGCCACATCACGTTGCGGCAGCATTAGGCTATCCCTTAAAGAAACAGCCGCCAGCCTATTGATTCGTCTTAGATAATCGGCCTCTTACACAGCCTCGGATTTCCTGTCATTTTTTTGAAAGAAAACCGCAATTCCCGCTTGCGGGATTCAAAAGGCCTGACTATAAGGGCGCCACCACGAAGGAAGCGCCCTTCGTCTATCGGTTAGGACACCAGATTTTCATTCTGGGAAGAGGGGTTCGACTCCCCTAGGGCGTGCCAAACTACTTTAAAATCAATTACTTAATGTGGGCGATCCCATTTGATCCCAAAACTTAATGGGATTCACTTCACGATGCGCAGGATAGGCTTATTTACGGCTATCGTCGTTTCGCCGTGATCATTCAACGAGCGGGCGGCGTCGATCATTATCCGGCGCTGATTGATTCGGCGCATGTAATGTTCGGTCGATTTTAGATCCGTATGGCCCATTGCTTCCATGACGGCGCGTGTCTGCAAATTGGCCTCGGCCAACAGGCTGCCGAACGTGTGGCGCAAGCCGTGAAGCGTGTAACCTTTTGGCAGTCCGGCTTGCTTCGTCCAATCGGCCATGCGCGTTGTTACAAGGCCTTTCGATCCCAAAACTAAATACTTGATTTCAAAAGAAGCACGCCCCTAGGGCGTGCCATCAATCCATAGAGACAATCGGCACGTCGGACAGTAACACCACGAGTAATTATTTACTCCTTCCGCAAAAGCCGATCCCGACCTCCCGGCCCTTTCGAATATTATAGGAACAGCCTCGACGCATTTCCCAACGACTGGTTCTCTCGTTGAGTTCGCGGTCCGAGTTATGCGATTTGGCGGCATCGTACTCTGCTTGCGTTACCCGAGCTCAGCAGCGGACAAGCTGCTTCAATCGGAGTGAGAAGAGCGGTCAGGACTGCCATTTTTCTTTTCATTGTGTCTATTTGTCGGTACGCTTGAGAAAGCCGTGGAGCGTTCCTATCTGCACGCGACACAACGCGCCCTTCGTCTATCGGTTAGGACGACAGATTCTCATTCTGTAAAGAGGGGTTCGATTCCCCTAGGGCGTACCAGGTTGAATTGCATCATATAGTTATTATATGCGAGCAACCATCCAGGATTTGGCAGGCGGGAGCAAGTTTTGCAGCGGGCCTGTGCCGGGACGAACGACGCAAGCGCCGACAGTCTTGCGAGCAAGATACGCCGCCAGCAACTCGGTCCGATCGTCCGGGGCGAGGCGTACCATCATCCAAGTTTGACAAGGCCGCTTAGGATGCTTTGTCGTCCTGAGATGGATTCAACGATCGTCGTTTTCCACAAGCCTCGAAAAAATCTGGATAATCGCTAATTTTTCGCGTTTTGCCGCTTGCAGCGCACAAAGGTGCTGACTATAAGGGCGCCACCACGAAGGAAGCGCCCTTCGTCTATCGGTTAGGACACCAGATTTTCATTCTGGGAAGAGGGGTTCGACTCCCCTAGGGCGTGCCAATCTCATTTTATTATGTTTTTTCGGGTCTTTGAGGGGTTTTTATAAGGGGTTTCCCCTAACGCCTCATTTCAACCCCTAACGCACGATTCGCAGGTTCCCGCGACGCTTCATCAAATTGCGCTTTCTTCGCGCTCGTTGATCGTCTGCGCGATGTCGAACATTGCCAGTTTCTTGTTGGCGTCGCGCACATAGTCGCCTGCTCTATAATGGCCAGGATATCGGCGTGATGTGCGAGGAATAATGAAAAAAATGGCGACCGATCAGCCTGGATTTTTTTATTTCGAATGCCAGACGTGCGGCTTTGATAGCGTGCAAACGGCTGATTTCAGCGGCTCCGATGCATGCCCGTTATGCGACGGCGACAACAATCGCTATTCGCAAATGACGCAAAGGATCTGCCGCGACACCGATCGGCCAGAGGGCCGAGACGCGCGCACCGAGGCTTAAGGGATTAGGGGTTTTACGAAACGCTACGGGAACAAAACCCCTAACCCCATACAAAAAAGTGTAATGAAAACAAAAAAATTGGCTCGCCCCTAGGGCGTGCCATTCTCCCCTCAGATACAGGCATCTTCGCCGCGCCGCCCACGTGGTCAGGCCGACCCATGAAGTTCCCGCAAGCCTCGCGTAAAGTCCGCACTCTATGAGCATGGCAAGCGGGTTTGCTTCGGTCCTTCGAAGCGCCGACCACCGCTTTTGCCGGCCGAACCGACAGACGTTTCAACCGGCTTGAGTGAGGTGCCTGAAGGGAGAGCCATTTGCCGCGCGTGTCAATCTGTATACCGGCCTACAAGCCCGATTTCTTTGAGCTCGCGCTGAAGAGCGCGATCGCGCAAAGTTTCGATGACACGGAAATCATCGTCTCTGACGATTGCCCGACTGATGCGATCGCGAAAATCTGCGAGCGATACTCAGGCGTTGTTAAGTACAGCCGCAATCCGGATCCTGCCGAGTACAAAAACGTCATGCGGCTCGCCGGGCTAGCCGGCGGCGAGTACATCAAATATCTCTTCGACGACGACGTTCTCAATCCGTTCTGCATCCAGTACCTGCTCCAGGCGCTTGAAGCCACACAGAACAGAGGGACGAAACTTGCGTTTTCTCCACGATATTTCATCGACGAGCGAAACCAGATAACAAATCTCGGCAACGGATTGATGGTCGAAGGCTCTTTGAAGGTGATCGAGGGCCCTGACTTCATACGCATCACCGCCGTCAAGCATCACAATCTGCTTGGCGAGTTCTCGTCGGCGCTCCTGAGAACGGCCGATTGCTTCGATGACTCCGGCCGTTTCGGTCTTTTCAAGGTCGTGGACGGCATCATTTCTGGACCGCTCGATCTTTCGTCCTGGATTGGGCTCTCCCTCCGCGGGGCGATTGTCGGCCATCCCATGCCCCTCTCCTACTTCCGCCAGCACTCCAATTCGCAATCAAATCCGGCGGCCAACCGCTATTTCATCTACTCGATCACCTACTACGAGGAAGTGCTCAATCTGGCGATCGACAAGGGCTACCTGCAGTCCTCCGATCACCCCATCGCTTATCGGAACCTCATCAATCACTATTCCTACTGGAGAGCATTGTTTCCGGAACTGGATGAACGGATCGCTCGCATCAGGATACGTCTCTGAGTTGCATGCAGGCGCAAAAGAAATCTCAAAGGATTGAATCACAATGGACGGAATCACGGGTTCAGGGATGCAGAAGCTCATTGAAAGCGCCGCGGCGTTACGCTCCGCGCTTGTCGCGAAATCGGGGATCTACGAACTTAAACTGCGCACTCTTTTAGAACTCGCCGAGGAGTTGAAGATCGCGAAAGAGTATACGGCCAGCCTGCCCCCGATAGAAATCGGCAGCATCACGCTGGTGGACCAGGTTGTCCTGGTGCTGCTCGCCAAGATCGTGAAGCCCCGGAAGATCATCGAAATCGGCACTTACAAAGGTTTCACCACACGCCTTTTCATCGAAAACACGCCTGACGATTGCGAGGTGGTCTCAATCGACCTGCCGAAGGGCCTCACGGCGCACCTTGCCGAGACTGACGAGCGCAGCGCTTTGTCGTCCGCAGAGCAGAATGACGATTATCTCCGCAAGCGCCAGGAAATCGATGGCGAGGCCTATCTGGCGTCGATCACCGAGGCGCAAAGGAGGCGCCTGACGCTCGTCAAGGAAGACTCGACGACGATCAATTTCAAGGAGACCTTCCAGTCGGCCGAGATGATCTTCATCGATGGCGGGCATGAGCACCAGATCGTCCGCGCCGATACGGAAAACGCATTCGGCATCGTCAAGCGCGGCGTCATCGTCTGGCATGACTACAATTCTAAGATCCACGGGGACGTCAGCGAGTATTTGGCGGAGTTCTCGCAGTCGCAGGTGGTCTTCCATGTCGCAAACAGCCTTGTGGCCTTTGCGCTGGTCAACATTGAGCTCTGAACATGGGGGCGAGCGAGATCAAAATCGGCAGCCTTTTGACGAAGGACGAGTTCCGGGAACTCACGGCGTCGAACGACCCGATCGCTTGGTGCCACCTCGCACTCAGGATCGGCATCCATGCCGGCTTGCTTTTCGCGATGATCCGCGCATGGGAAGGCGGCTTTCCCGCGCTTGCCTTCGCAGCCTTTTATATCAACGCTGGCCTATGGCAGTTCGCCGGCTATGCCGGCATCGGCCATGAACTGTTTCACAAGAAGGTCTTCAGCAGGAAATTGCTGAATACACTGTTCTTCAAGCTGTTTTCCTATTTGACCTGGAACAATCCGAGCTATTTCGAAAAGAGCCATCAGTTCCACCACGCGTCCACTTTTCATGAGGATGACATCGAAATCTATCGCGATTTTCCGCTCGACTGGCTGGGTGCGTCGCGCCTCGTCCTGCTTGATTATCAGAGCCTTTGCAGGCGGATCCTCTATGCGCTCTGCAATGCCTTCGGCTACGAAGCGTACTTCGGCAAAGGCATCCGACTGAGACTGATGCCCCCCGAGCGACGCGAAGCACAATCCGACGCGATCTCCATGCTTGCGCTCAACACCAGCTGCCTGGTCTTGTTTTTCCTGGCGACACGGTCGCCTGCCCTGACCGTCATGTTTTTCATCACGCCGTTCGTCGCATCGCTCCCCAATCGCGTTTTGGCGCTTGCCCAACACATCGGTCTTGAAGACCACAAGGACGAAAGCGCGCTTCTCTTTTCAAGAACAGTCAATCTGCCGGTACCGGTCGCTTTCTTCTATGCCAACATGAATTATCACGCCGAGCACCATCTGCTGCCGTCCGTTCCCTATTACAATTTGCCGAAGCTGCACGATATCCTGAATGCCAAGCTCAAGATGGAGCGCGAGGAGAAGGAATTCGGCTATCTCTTCACCCGAGACTTCTGGAGCTCGGTCGCTGTATCGGCAAGATCGGAAGGCAAGGCCGGTGCCTGAATGAGAGGCTGAAGCGTTCTGTGCGCTCCAGGCCTCCCGGCGCAATCAGCCCTTGGGTGTCAAGACCATGAAGCGCATGACGTTTGGCCTGCCCTCGGAGCAAATGAGGTAGCGGTTGTCGTCGGTGAAATCGTTCAATTCCTGAAACTGCGTCAGATCCCTGGCTGCAGGAGCTATGAATTCGACATTGAACAGCGCTGAGGCCGAGGAGAGGAACCGTGTATATTTTTCCCAGAAATCCTCAACCCAGTTATGGATCTCGATGACGATCATCGCCTGTTTCAGGCCCTCCAAAGAAACGTCGTCAAAGATTTCGAATTCCGCACCCTCGGCGTCGACGAGAACGATTGTTTTCGACAGATCAAGGTGGCTGAGCTTTTCATAGAACCGCCTGTCTGCGGCCCCGTAAATTTGGATCCTGTCCGAGGTCGAATTCGACTCGGCATTCGATGCAATGGTGCGCTGCCCTTCCTCGCTCAACTCGAAGCAGACGGCGTTCTTCACCCTGGCCGACCGAAGCATGCCGATTGCGTAGTATCCATCGGCGGCCCCGACATCGACGAAGCTCTCAAAGCCATCCAATCTTTCGGAGAAGAGAAAATCCAATATTTCCTTCTCATAGAGGCCCAAGAGCATCGACCCGAAGTCGCCACCGCCCCACCAGTTGTTCTTCGCAAGCGAAAGTCCCTTGAACGGACCATATTTCACCACCCCGCCAAGAAGATCGTAGATCTCTGACGACACGCGTCTTCTTCGCTGAAGAATCGTTTCCGCGCGCCATTGCTCCCGCATCTCCATTGTCGCGCGGGACTGCCGTTCAAACACCTTTTGGAAGAAGATACGCTCGCCTTCAATCAGATCAGGCAGTTTTTCGTTCATTGCGCGGTGTCTCTTTTCGCAGCTGCAGTCTGCATCTCTGGCCGATGCGGAGGTTGGAATCACGGCTGAAAGCGTATGAGATGGTAACCCGCTTAACAAGGCGGCCCGACTGCTTCCCACAAACAAGGTAGCGGCCACGGAAATGAAGTCTGACGCCGTCCGGCCTCAGGCGGCAAGCCTCAGGTAACGCCCGCATCCTATGACTCTCGCCATCGCGTCCGTTTTCGCCTTTCGCATATCGAAAACGGACGACGTGCGACTGCACACCCTGTTATCGGCTGTGCCGTTCCAACAGGCCATCGTCAGCGCATCTGAGGCGTGGAGTGGATTTGAGAATGACCAAGAGAGCATTGCTCGTCGGCAGTAACTTCAGCGCAGTTCCTCTTCTGTTCGCTTTGAAAAGGCGCGGCCTGCATATTTCCGTGTGCGGAAACCGACCGGATGAACCATGCCACGCTCATGCGGATCAATCGCATTTCATTGATTACAGCGATCCGAACGCGCTGCTTTCCCTCGTCGAAAAAGGCGATTTCGACTTCATCGTGCCGACGGGCAATGACGTCGCCTACATGTCGACAACTTTCGTTGCCGGAAAACTCGGATTTCCGCGCTTCGATTCCATGGAAACCGCAACCATCATTCACACGAAGCATGCATTCCGTCGCTTTACCGAACGGAACGATATCCCTGCCCCGCGCTCGGTGCGCCTGCAGGGTGATTCGCCAATCGAGACCGGGGCGCTGCGCTATCCGCTGCTGGTGAAGCCGAGCGATAGTTTCAGCGGCCGCGGCGTCACGAAGATCTTTGACAGAGCAGAACTTGCCGCCGCCGTCGCCGATGCCAGAAGGAACTCGCGCTCTGCCGGGGTCGTCATCGAGGAGTTCATCGAAGGCAGCCTGCACAGCCATTCAGCCTTCATCAAAGATCAGGAGATCGTGTTTGACGTCTTCGTCGATGAATACTGCACGGTCTATCCCTACCAGGTCGATTCATCGAACCATCCCTCACGCCTTTTCGAAACCGTTCGCTCGAAGACGCGAGCCATCATGGCGCGCGTCGTCAAGCTGCTGGGACTACAGGACGGCCTGATCCACACGCAGTTCCTGTCGAATGGCGACGATGTCTGGATCATCGAATGCATGCGGCGCTGCCCCGGCGATCTTTATGGTTCGCTCGTAGACCAGTCTCTCGGCATCGATTATGCCGACCTCGTCATAACGCTGTTGCTCGGCGAGGCATTCTCGGTCACCCCGCGCTTCGATCCACCGCTGTTCTTCGGGCGTCACACGATCACTTCCGACACGCCGTCGACGCCGTTTTCCTTCTCGCACTCCATTCCGTCATCCGATGTCCGCATCTTGCAGCTCAAGACCACCGGCAAACCGATGAACTCGGCGCCGTTCGACAAGCTCGCCATCCTCTACGCACGCTTCGGGACGCGCGATGAGATGCTGAAGGTGACGCCGGACTTCAAGACATTCATTTCACTTCAAACGATGCAGGGAGATCTCGCATGATCCGCTCAAGACTGGGAGTACCCGAGAAGCTGCGCCTCGCTTTTTTAGGCGGTGCCGTCAATTCTGCCGTGGGTCGCGCCCATCGCGATGCAATCGAGCTTGATCAGAAATTCGATCTCGTCGCCGGTTGCTTCAGCCGCCACGACGACATCAATCGGGAGACTGCGCGGCAGTATCGCATCCTGCCGGAACATTGCCACGCCGACTTCGACACTCTGCTTGCCAAGGAGGCCGGCAATATCGACGCCCTTGTCGTGCTGACGCCGACTCAACAGCATACGAAGCAAGTCGTCGCAGCGCTCGAGGCGGGCGTCTCGGTGATCTGCGAAAAGGCCCTTGCCGGTTCGAGTGCCGAAGCCCGGATGATCGGCGCAGCCCGCGCGAACGGAGGGTTCTTGGCCGTGACCTACAACTACACGGGATATCCCATGCTTCGCGAAATCCGCAGCATGGTCGAGCACGGAATTTTCGGCGATCTGCAGCAGATCCATATCGAGATGCCGCAGGAGACCTTCCTCCGTTTCCGACGCGACGGGACGCCGATGACGCCGCAGGATTGGCGCTTGCACGACGGTATCGTGCCAACGGTCTCGCTCGATCTCGGCGTTCATGTGCATTCGCTTTTGTACTTCCTGACGCAGCGGAAGCCGGAAGAAGTGTGCGCAACCAGCCAGAGCTTCGGCAACTTTCCGCAGGTGCTCGACAATGTCCATGCGCTCGTGCGCTGCGCCGGCGGCCTGCATTGCAGTATGTGGTACGGCAAGACCGCGCTCGGGCAGCGCAACGGCCTGCGAGTGCGGCTCTACGGCTCCAAGGCGTCGATCGAATGGCACCAGGAAGTCCCCGAAGTCGCCTATTTCTACGACCGTAACGGCCGCAAGCAGATCCTCGATCGGGCCAGCCCGGACATCGTGATCGCCAATGATGCGCGCTATGAGCGCTTCAAGGCAGGCCATCCGTCAGGCTTCATCGAAGCCTTTGCGAATTACTATGCCGACCTTGCCGATTCCCTGCTGCAATGCAGGGCAAATTCCGCACGCCTGGCCCATCCCTATGTGCTCGGACTCGAGGAGGCGGAGGAAGGACTGCGGCTGCTGGAAGCAATCGAATGCTCGCGGCTCGAAAACAGATGGGTCGAGGTTGAGCCGCAAGGCATATTCCGCTCGGGTAAGGAGCGGATCGAAGTCCGGGCTCCGCAACTGGCGCTCTAGCCAAGCGCCTATGAGAATGAAAGGATGCGGCGCGTGATCTATGATAACGCCGCATCCTGATGAACAACCGTCCACGATGCGTAACCTGCAAATTTCATAGGCAGCGCCAATCCGCTGGGACGGAGCTTGCTCTGACCTCTGAAACAAACGAGCCACCGGCCTGCTATTTGCGCGATCTCGCGCCGCAGGTCTTTCAATCCGCCGCCGGGCGACAGTCGAATATCGTGCTCTAGGCCGACTCGATCAGCGTGCAGACCTTATCGACGATCTCCATCCCCATGTCCGGATAAATGGGAAGGCAAAGCACCTGTTGGGCGGCTGCAGTTGCGACCGGCAGGTTCGATTGCTGTGCGGATGGCAGACTGCGATACATCGAGAACGTCGAGATCAGCGGATAGAAGTAGCGACGCGGGTGAATGCCGTTCTCCTTCAGCCGCTCATACAGTCCATCGCGCGAAATGGGATAGCCGGGACGGACGAGGATCGGAAAATAGGAGAAGTTGGACACCGTCTCGCCGGAACGGTCCAGGCATTCGATCCCCGCGATGCCGCCAAGCCGCTCGCGATAGGCGCGGTCGATCACCTCGCGGCTTTCAAGCGCGAATTTGATGTATTTCAGCTGCAGCAGGCCGAGCGCGGCGTTGAATTCGCTCATCTTGCCGTTCGTGCCCGGCGCCACCACGGTGACTTCATCGACGTAACCGAAGTTCTTCAGCTGGTCGATCCGTGTCTTCGTCTTCGCGTCCGGGCAGATGATCGCCCCGCCTTCGAAAGTGTTGAAAACCTTCGTCGCATGGAAGCTCAGGACCGAAAGGTCGCCGTGATTGAGGATGCTTCCCCGCCCGTCCTCAACGCCGAAGGCATGGGCGGCGTCATAGATGACCTTGAGATTGTAAAGATCGGCAATCTTCTGAATCGAATCGACGTCGCAAGGGTGGCCATAGCAATGCACCGGCATGATCGCCGTCGTCTGTTGGGTGATTGCCGCCTCGATCTTTGCCGGATCGAGATTGAGCGTTACCGGATCGATATCGACGAAGACGGGTTTCACGCCGTTCCACAGAAGCGAATGCGAGGTGGCCACGAAGGAATAAGGCGTGGTGATGACCTCGCCGGTGATGCGCAGTGCCTGAAGTGCAGTCAGCAGCCCAACGGTGGCGTTGGAGAACAGGCTGATATGCTTGACGCCGAGATGGCTGCACAGTTCCTGCTCCAATTGCTGATGAAATGGTCCGCCATTGGTCAGGATGCGGTTGTTCCAGATCGCTTCCAGCGATGGAATGAATTCCTCGAGCGGCGGCAAGCTGGGCCTCGTTACAAAGATCTTTTCGTTTTTCATGACCGCCGTCCGAAGGTTGGGCATATCGCGCAAATTGGGCTTGGTCCAACATCATGCTTCAACCTGTTCCCAGGCTGACCAGCAAAAGTCCTCGCGAACAGTGTGGCGCAAGCTTCACGTCCAATAGTCGCACCCAGAAAAGACCGAATGCCGTTTCATCAATCACGGAGACGGCAGCCATGCGCGAAGGACGATGCCTTGACGATCAATCAGCCCATTTCCGCTCTGCCGGCCGACCTTCCTGATCTGGCGTCTCTCACGGAAAAAGCTGCCAGCACCGGATCGGTCATCGTCTATCAGCCCTATCTCGATCCTTCGCAACGCGGCCAGCTTGACAAAGCTGCAGTGCCGCTCGACATTTCATTCAATACGCAGGCTTCAACTCGCGAATACGAGCTCTTCCGTATCCTGCATCAACATCATGGTGCGATCGGCCTCGGCGACGACGTGTTCTGGGGGCTGCTTTCCAGCAAATTCGAGATGAAGTCCGTCACCAGCTTCCCCTCCTTCGTTACCGAGGCGGAAAAGGCCAGGGCGGAAGGTGCCGATGCGTATCTTTATAATCCGCTGATCGGCCATGCGGCAATCTACAGCAATGTCTGGGAACATTCTCTGCTCGGTGGCCATCCCGGCATGGAGCCGATCTTCCTGCACATCCAGAAGCTCGGTCTTCCAATCGCGCCGCCGCAGGACAAGACAGCCTTCATGTTCTGCAACTATTTCTGCGGCAACCGGAAATTCTGGTCCGGGTATTTCGCCTTTTGCGAACGCATTCTCGAATCGCTGGAAAACGAAGCGCGGCTCGGCACGGCGGCGGGCACCGCTTATGCAGGTGCGGCCCACTACTCACGCGATGCCAGCGCGAATATGCGTCCCTTTGTGATCGAGCGTCTGCTCGGTCTTTATGTCCAGCAGGCTGTCACCACAGGATTGAAGATCACCGCCTTCGTACCGACAGTCGCCGATTTCGAGTGGAAGTTCGGCGTCCGCCTTGGCCGTATGCTGCATAGTCTCTTCGCCGCCAAGGAGGCCTTTCTGCAAAGTCGTGACCAAGCTCTCCTGACCTCCTGGCAGGAGCGCCGCCAGCCGTTGATCAAGCAGCCGCATCTCATCTGGGGCGCCGACGACCCCCCTGCCTGGATGCCGCGCGGCCAGTTCATCGGTGGCCGCGAATTGATACGCGCCTATGCTCCGCAGGCTTCAGGTGCCTCCCCAATGAAACGGGAAGCCGTACATGCTCAAATACCCGCGGCGCCTACCGTAGCGAAGATCGAGCCGGCGCTCCGCAACGCAATGCAGCCCTTTGCGGGCGGATGGCAGAAGCACAAGGACCGTCATTGCATCTGGATCGTGACACCCGCCAATTACAATCATAGCCACGCCTTCGACGAGGTCGCGCTGGGCCTGCAGGGCGCCTTCGAGGAACTCGGCGGCTCCGCACCGATCGTTCGCGACATGGACGCTTTCGCGGGCCGTGCGCCGATCATCTACGGGGGTAATCTTCTCCCTGCCGAAATCGTTGGACATCTACCCAAGGACAGCGTCGTCATCAATCTCGAGCAAGTCTCCGAGGAAAGCATCTGGATCAATCCGCGCTACACCACGATCCTGAAGTCGCTGCCGGTTCTCGATTACAGCCCGCGCAATCGGGAAAACCTCGCAGCCAAGGGCATCGAACACGCAGGCGTGCTGGAAATCGGTTACAGCGGCTGCCTCAGCCAGATAAAGCACGCCCCCGTCAAGGATATCGACGTCCTCTTTTACGGCTCGATGAACGAGCGTCGCCACCATATCCTGAAGACTCTGGAACAGGGAGGGCTGAAGGTCGCACATCTATTCAACATCTATGGTGCGGAACGCGATGCGGCCATTGCCCGCGCCAAGATCGTCATCAACATCCATCATTATTCGAGCGGCGTCTTCGAAATCGTGCGGATTTCCTATCTGCTCGCCAACTGCGTTTGCGTGCTGAGCGAAGGCGACACCCGCGATCCGGACCTCCAGCCGTTCATCGGCGGTCTGGCGATCGAGCCCTACGACACCATGATCGAGCGCTGCCACAAGCTGATTGCAGATGCCGATGAGCGCAATACCATAGCCGCGAAGGGTTTCGCGGCTATGAAAGGACGCTCGCAGGCAGAAATGCTAATGAACCTCATGAAGGACGTTCGATGAGAACGGCAGAAAGGTAGTCATGCGTATTGAGACCACTGCCATCGAGGGCATTGTCGCGATCACGCCGCCACGCTTCGGCGATCACCGCGGCTATTTTTCCGAGGTATTCAAGGATGCCTGGTTCCGGCAAAATGTGGCCGACGTCACCTTCATCCAGGACAATGAATCGTTTTCTGCTGCGCCCGGAACCGTCCGGGGACTGCATTTCCAGATACCTCCCTTCGCACAGGCAAAGCTGGTGCGCTGCCTTGCCGGCCGTATCATGGATGTCGTCGTCGACATCCGTACCGGCTCACCGAGCTTCGGCAACTGGCTCTCCCGGGAGCTCTCGCTGGAAAACGGCACGCAGCTCTGGGTGCCGCCCGGCTTTGCGCATGGCTTCGCCACGCTCGAGCCCAACAGCATCATCAGCTACAAGGTGACCGCCCCCTACAACCCGCAGCATGACCGCGGTATCGCGTGGAACGACCCGGCTATCGGCATTCGCTGGCCGATAGACGAGAAAGCCATCGTGCTGTCCGACAAGGACAGGACGTTGCCGCGGCTGGCCGACTTGCCCAAGCTCTTTTCCTATTCAGCAAAACAACCCGAGGATTGATGAGGATGCGCATACTGGTGACGGGCGGAGCAGGCTTCATCGGATCGGCACTGGTGCGCCATCTCGTCGGCGAGATCGGCGCCGAGGTGCTGAATGTCGACAAGCTGACCTATGCCGGTAATCTGGCATCCCTGGCGCCCATCGAAGCGTCGCCTAACTACCAGTTCCTGCGCGCCGACATCTGCGATCGCGCCAAGATCCAGGAGGCATTCGCCTCCTTCCGCCCGCACATCGTCATGCATCTCGCCGCCGAAAGCCATGTCGACCGCTCGATCTCGGGAGCTGCCGATTTCATCCAGACCAACATCGTCGGGACGTTCAGCCTGCTGGATACCGCACGGCTCTATTGGGAGGGCCTTGATGCCCGTGGGAAGAGTGCCTTTCGCTTCCTGCACGTCTCGACGGACGAAGTCTACGGCTCGCTCGGCGACGAGGGTCTTTTCGAGGAGACAACCTCCTATGATCCGTCCTCGCCCTATTCGGCCTCCAAAGCCGCCAGCGACCATCTGGCAATTGCCTGGCACCGCACCTACGGTCTGCCGGTGGTCGTCTCCAACTGCTCCAACAACTACGGCCCGTATCACTTCCCGGAAAAGCTCATCCCGCTGATGATCTTGAATGCGCTTGAAGGCGAGCCGCTGCCGGTCTACGGCAACGGCGCCAATGTCCGCGACTGGCTCTACGTAGAAGACCACGCCCGCGCGCTCTACACCATCGCCTCCCGTGGCCGCCCCGGTGAGAAATACAATGTCGGCGGCCGCAATGAGCGCCGGAACATCGACGTCGTTCAGCGCATCTGCGCCATACTCGACTGCGTCTACAAGGAAAATGCCCCGCACGCGCAGCTGATCACCAACGTCACCGACCGCCCCGGACACGACGCACGCTACGCGATCGATGCCTCCAAGCTCGAAAGCGAACTCGGCTGGAAGGCTGAGGAAACCTTCGAAACCGGTATCGAGAAGACCGTACGCTGGTATCTCGAAAACGAATGGTGGTGGCGGCCGCTGCGCGAAAACGTCTATTCCGGTGAACGCCTCGGCGTCTTCAAGGGGTGATAGCGATGCGCATTGCCGTCACCGGCAAGCAGGGCCAGGTCGTCCAGTCTCTGCTCAGGCGAGGCGCTGGGAAGGGTGTCGAAATCATCGCGGTCGGGCGTCCGGAAATGGATCTTGCCGATCCCGCCAGCATTGCCGCTGCCCTTTCGATCGTAAATCCCGATGTCATTGTCTCGGCTGCCGCTTATACGGCGGTCGACAAGGCCGAGAGCGATGCCGACCTCGCTTTTGCCGTCAACGCGGCAGGTGCTGCAGCGGTTGCCGAATCTGCCGCGCGAATCGGTGTGCCCGTCGTCCACATTTCGACCGACTATGTCTTCAGTGGCGACAAGCCGTCAGCCTATACCGAAGAGGATATGACAGGGCCAATCTCCGTCTACGGGCAGTCGAAGCTTGCGGGTGAACGGGCCGTGGCGGCGGCAAACCCGAATCACGTCATCCTGCGTACCGCCTGGGTCTATTCGCCCTTCGGCGCCAATTTTCTGAAAACGATGCTGCGGCTTTCCGAGACGCGCGATCATCTCCGCGTCGTCGCCGACCAGACCGGATGCCCGACTTCTGCGCTCGACATCGCCGACGCGATCCTTGCGATCGCATCCCGTCTCGTCACGGACCCGGCACCATCGCTCCGCGGCACCTTTCACTTGACCGGCAGCGGTGAAGCGAGCTGGGCGGATTTCGCCGAGGAGATATTCGTCGAACTTCACAAACTTGGCGGCAAGAGCATTCGCGTCGAACGCATCACGACGGCGGACTATCCGACGCCGGCGAAGCGTCCGGCCAATTCACGCCTCAGCTGTGAGAAGCTCGCCACCCGATATGGACTGCGCCTGGCGGACTGGAAGCAATCCATGAGGATTGTCATGCAGGTCATTCTTAACAAAGGCTTCTAGGGAGATTTGGATGAAGGGTATTATTCTCGCCGGGGGTACTGGGACTCGTTTGCACCCGATCACCCAGGCCGTCTCGAAACAGCTGATGCCGGTCTACGACAAGCCGATGATCTACTATCCGCTGACGACGCTGATGCTTGCCGGCATCCGGGACTTCATGATCATTACCACACCGCAAGACGTCGAAGCCTTCAAGCGCCTTCTCGGCGACGGATCGCAATGGGGCATCTCGCTGACCTATGCCGTGCAGCCGAGGCCTGACGGCCTCGCGCAGGCTTTCATCATCGGTGCCGACTTCATACATGGCGACACCTCGGCACTGGTGCTCGGCGACAACATCTTCTATGGCCACGGCCTGCCGGAAATCATGAAATCCGGCACCAGCCGCCTTCAAGGCGCGACGGTCTTTGCCTATCACGTCACTGATCCGGAACGCTACGGCGTCGTCGGCTTCGACGCGAAGATGAATGCGCTGTCGATCGAAGAGAAGCCCAATGAGCCGAAATCGAACTGGGCGGTGACCGGCCTTTATTTCTACGATCAGCAGGTGGTCGACATCGCCGCCAATCTGAAGCCGTCGCCGCGCGGTGAATTGGAGATCACCGATGTCAACCGCACATATCTCGAGCGCGGACAACTCTTCGTGGAAGTGATGGGCAGAGGCTATGCCTGGCTCGACACCGGCACACCGGACAGCCTCCTCGACGCTGCAGGTTTCGTCAGCACGCTGGAGAAACGTCAGGGCTTCAAGATCGCCTGTCCCGAGGAAGTCGCCTGGCGCATGGGATATATCTCCCAGGATGAGCTTGCCAAGCTCGCCGAAAGGCTCGGCAAGAGCGCCTACGGACAATATCTGACGAAACTCTCCTCCGACTGGTGAGCCCGCTCGGTGACTACCGCGCCGGCGCTGCGTCGCAGACACGCAGCTGGATGCGTCTCGCGCCCTGATAATGCTCGGCGCCCAGCATTCCCGCGACATGCAGGCTCGCCCCGCGGGAATTGAGCAGAAGGTTGCCGAGAGAGGTGTCGGCGGCGCGGAAAGCGATGCCGTCGAGGCGGGAGCCGTCCATCGCCTCAAGCGTTACCTTCACATGTTTGTCGCCGACCATCCTTGCGTCGCGCAGACGATGCGCGGGCACCGCGAAGATCGGCTGCGAATGCCCCGAGCCGTAGGGCCCGGCCGTTTCCAGCCGGTCGATCAGTTCGATCGTGGCCCCGCTGGCGCCGATTGCGCCGTCGATCTTCAGCGTCTCATTGGCGACCAGCGCCGACACGGTTTTTTCGGCACGTTCTGTGAAGAAGTTGCGCAAGGCTCCGAGCTTTTCACGCTCGACGGTCAAGCCCGCAGCCATCGCATGACCGCCCCCCTTGAGAAGCAGGCCTTCGTCCATGGCCGCGCGCACCATCCTGCCCATGTCGAAACCGTTGATCGAACGGCCCGAGCCCGTTCCGCGACCCGACGGGTCGAAAGCGATGGCGAAAGCCGGACGCTTGAATTTCTCCTTCAGCCGCGCAGCCAACAGGCCGACGATGCCCGGATGCCACTTGTCCCGTGCGGTGACGATCACCGAAGCGCCCTCGCCGTCTCCATACTCGGCAAGCGCCTCTGCCTCGGCCTCCTGCAGCATCGCCGCTTCCATCGCCTGGCGTTCGCGATTGAGCTCGTCCAGCCGCTGGGCGATAACCTCCGCCTCGCCGGGATCGTCCAGCGTCAGAAGCCTGCTGCCAAGTGCCGCGTCGCCGATACGGCCGCCGGCATTGATGCGCGGACCGATGAGAAAGCCGAAATGGTAGGGCGTCACCGGTCCGGAAAGGCCCGCCTTGCGAAAAAGTGCCGTGAGCCCGGCATTGCTCTGGTGGCGCGCAGCGACCAGGCCCTTGACGACATAGGCACGGTTCAGACCCTTAAGCGGCACGACATCGCAGACCGTCGCAAGCGCCACGATATCGAGCCAATGCAGCAAGTCGATCCCCGTAACTCGCTTGTCGCCCGTCTCGCGCAGCAGCCGCAGCGCCGCGACCAGCACAAGGAAGACGACGCCCGCAGCGCAAAGATGCCCTTGCCCGGAAAGATCGTCCTCGCGGTTCGGGTTCACCAGAGCATGACAGTGCGGCAGATCATGTGTCACCTGGTGGTGATCAATGACGACGACGTCGATGTTCCGCTTTTCGGCAGCTCCTAGCGCTTCATGGCTGGTCGAGCCGCAATCGACGGTCACGATCAGTTGTGCGCCGTTGTCGATCAGCTGATCGATCGCCGTCGGATTGGGTCCATAGCCTTCGAAGATGCGATCGGGAATGTAGATATTGGCTCTCACGCCGAAATGCGTGAGGAAACGATACATCAGCGCCGAGGAAGCCGCGCCATCGACGTCATAGTCGCCGAAGATTGCAACGTTCTCGCCGCGCCCGATCGCCTCGACCAGACGTCTGGCCGCTTTCTCGCAATCCGTAAGCGTATAGGGGTCAGGCATCAGGCTGCGGATCGTCGGATCGAGAAATTCCAGGGCCTCGTCGACCCCGACACCCCGTCCGGCGAGTACGCGCGCAATCAAATCCGGCAGCCCGTGCACCTGGGATATGGCAAGCGCTCGGTTCTGTCCGGCCTGATCCAGGCGCGACACCCAGCGGTTATCGAGGACGGATTTCTCCACCCCCAGGAATGCCCGCTGTACCGGATCGGCGGCTATATCCACAATACCCTCTGATCGCCATCGCTTGTCACCACCCCGGGACCGGAGCGCTGTCGGCAGATTTATGTGGCTTTGGTGGAGCACACAACGATTTTGGACACGAAGGCTCGTGTTAGCTGTGGACGAGTGCCCCGGATGCCTCGCTCCTCAGTTCTTTTAAGGAAGACGGGTTCTCAATCTTCTTTGGGGCGCTCGATGCGGATCACCTGCGGATCGCCGACGAGGTAGCCCTCGCCCTTGATAGAAGCAACAGCCTTGCGCACGGAATCCTCCATCGTCGCATGGGTGACGAGGATGATGGTCTGGTGGTGCGAAGGCGCCAGATGCTGTTGCGACCGCTGCACGATGGACTCCAGCGAGATGTGGTTTTCTGCCATGCGCGTCGCGACGCTCGCAAAAACGCCGGTGCGGTCAAGCACCGTCAGGCGGATGAAATAGCCGCCTTCATGGCTCTGCATCCGAGCCTTGCGGTAGGACTCCAGCGCCTTTGCCGGATGGCCGAGAACCGGTACGCGCTGCGCGCCAGGCTGGCTTTTGGCGATGTCGGCGATATCGCCAAGCACCGAGGATGCAGTCGCATTGCCGCCGGCACCGGGGCCAACCATCAGCAGTTCGCCGAGAATGTCGGATTCGATCGCCACAGCGTTGGTGACGCCATCCACCTGGGCAATGACCGAATCGACTGGCACCATGGTCGGGTGCACGCGCTGTTCGATGCCGGTATCGGTGCGCTGCGCGACGCCGAGCAGCTTGATGCGATAGCCGAGCTCGGCCGCCGCATGGATATCCTCGATCGAAATATTCGTTATGCCTTCAAGGTAGATGTCGTCAGCCGCGATCTGGTTGCCGAAGGCAAGCGTCGTTAGGATCGAGAGCTTGTGCGCCGTATCATTGCCCTCGATGTCGAAGGCCGGATCGGCTTCGGCATAGCCGAGACGCTGTGCTTCCTTCAGGCAATCTGCAAAGGACAGCCCCTCCTTCTCCATCTTGGTCAGGATGTAGTTGCAGGTGCCGTTCATGATGCCGTAGATGCGTGAAATCGTGTTGCCCGTCAGCGATTCTCGCAGCGCCTTGATGACGGGAATGCCGCCGGCCACGGCGGCCTCGAAATTCAGCAGTGTGCCCTTTTCTTCCGCGATCGTCGCCAGCTCGACGCCGTGATAGGCAAGCAGCGCCTTGTTGGCTGTCACCACGTGGAGACCGCGTTCGAGGGCGGCGCGCACCGAACTGTTGGCCGGTCCGTTGGCGCCGCCGATGAGTTCGACGAAAACGTCGATATCTCCTTTTTCAGCCAGGTCTTCCGGCCGGTCGAACCACTCGACGCCGGCAAGATGAAGGCCGCGGTCCTTTGTCTTGTCGCGAGCCGAAACGCCCGTGATCAGGATCGGTCGCCCACACGTGGCAGCAAGCTCATTGCTGCGGCTCTGAATGATACGGACGAGCGAAGCACCGACGGTGCCAAGGCCCGCAATGCCGATTTTGAGGGCGTCTGTCATGAAACGATCCTGCGTGTTTTATGAGAGGCAGCCGCCAAAGAGCGGCTGCCGTTGAGGTGTGAAGATGTCAGCGGTGCGCATTGAGCGATATGACGTTATGCATCGTCTCGTCGGCCGTCGACAGGAACTTCTTGATGTTGCGGGCAGCCTGGCGGATTCGATGCTCGTTCTCCACGAGCGCCAGACGCACGTAATCATCGCCCTGCTCGCCGAAGCCGACGCCCGGTGCGACCGCGACATCAGCCTTTTCGACGAGTAGCTTGGAGAATTCGAGCGAACCGAGATGACGGAACTTTTCCGGGATCCTCGCCCAGGCAAACATCGTGGCTGCCGGCGGCGGCACGTCGAAACCGGCCTTGCCGAAGCTTTCGACCATGACGTCGCGCCGGCGCTTGTAGACGTTGCGGACTTCTGCGATGTCGGAACCGTCACCGTTCAAAGCATGCGTCGCCGCTACCTGGATCGGCGTGAAGGCGCCGTAGTCTAGGTAGGACTTGACGCGTGTCAGAGCCGCGATCAGCCGCTCGTTGCCGACCGCAAAACCCATGCGCCAGCCGGGCATCGAGAAGGTCTTCGACATCGAGGTGAACTCGACGGTGACATCCATGGCGCCAGGAACCTGCAGGACGGATGGCGGCGGCTCGCCATTGAAGTAGATTTCCGAATAAGCGAGGTCCGACAGCACGATGATGTCGTGCTTCTTGGCGAAGGCAACGACATCCTTGTAGAAATCGAGCGTCGCGACAAGGGCGGTCGGGTTGGACGGATAGTTCAGGACCAGCGCCAAGGGTTTCGGGATCGAGTGGCGGACGGCCCGCTCCAGCGGCTGGAAGAAGTTCTCGTCCGGCTCGACCGGGATCGAGCGGATCACGCCGCCTGCCATCAGGAAGCCGAAGGCATGGATCGGATAGGTCGGGTTCGGGCAGAGGATGACGTCACCCGGCGCGGTGATCGCCTGCGCCATGTTGGCGAAGCCTTCCTTCGAGCCGAGGGTCGCGACGACCTGCGTATCCGGATTGAGCTTCACGCCGAAACGGCGGGCGTAATAGGCGGCCTGTGCCCGGCGAAGGCCGGGAATGCCTTTGGAGGAGGAATAGCGGTGCGTGCGCGGATCCTGGACGACCTCGCATAGTTTATCGACGATCGCCTTAGGAGTGGGGAGATCCGGATTTCCCATGCCGAGATCGATGATATCGGCGCCGCCCGCTCGCGCGCTCGCTTTCAAACGGTTGACCTGTTCGAAAACGTAAGGCGGCAAACGCCGGACTTTGTGAAACTCTTCCATCTCTTTCCCCATGGAAATGCGGCCACCACGACCGCGCTCGAAGCTCGTTTGTTCCCGGCTGCCTGCGACACGAACTTCACAATCGCAAACGCCGTATTGATCAGACTTTCGTCCCGCGGCGAATCTTTGGCGAACGGCCGCGACAGACGCGTATTATCGGGAAAATTGCGTCTCCCGCCAGTTGCGGAAGGCTTTGCGTCCAAATCACCTGAAAGGCAAGACTTAATTGCCGATTGCAGAGAGCGCGTCTGTGCCGTGCTCGGCGGCAAGCTTGCGGTATTCGACCACCCGCCGCTGATACTCGGCTTCCGAAATCGTGCCTGCCTTGCGCTGGACGCGCAATGCCGAAAGCTTCTGCCCCAAGCTTGCAGCTTCCTCATTGCTCATCTGGGCATTTGCTGCAGTCAGCGGCGCGCCGAAGCTCGGATAGCCGTCCGGATAGTGGGAAAGGCTGCTTTGTGCCGGCTCCTCGCCCTTGGTCGGGGTCATGACGACGGCCGTGGGAGGCGCGCGCCGCGCCGCGGCGGCTGCCTTCTGCTCGGGCGTGTATGAGCATCCAGCAAGCATCATCGCTGCGGCCGCGGCAGCGAGTGCCGTGCGGGTTGCGAGTGCGATGCCTAAGATGCCGTTCGTCGTCATGCCAGATCTTCCAAATCCTGAAGCCTCAGCGACTGTTAAATTTGTCGCAGCAACAAAGCAATAGCACGAGTTCACTCGTGTTGAACTTGTTTTATCGATCCGGGACGATGTACAACTTGATTTGCAAGAGGATTGCTGCCGCCGGAGGAGACGCGTGACCGACAGCAAGCAGGAAAATGGCGGGAAGGCGAAAATCCCCGGTTTCGAACCGAATCTCGATCCTTACCTGTTGAAGGATCCAGAGGCGATGGCGGTGAACATTGCCCGCGCGCTGGAAAATCTCGGCAAGGCGGCCTCCGTCTGGCTTGCGCCGCGCAAGAGCGGGGAAACCAACGACCGGCTCGCCGCGCCGATGACCGACATGGTCAAGACGCTCTCCAAGGTCACCGAGTACTGGATGTCGGATCCGCGCCGGACTTTCGAGGCGCAAACACAGCTGATGAGCAGCTATTTCGGCGTCTGGATGCGCTCGATGCAACGCTTGCAGGGCGAGGCTGGCGAACCTGAGCCCGATCGCAAGGACAAGCGCTTTTCCGACGCCGACTGGCAGAAGAACCCCTTCTTCGATTTCCTGCGTCAGGTCTATTTCATCACCGCCGACTGGGCAGAGAAGATCGTCGCCCAGACAGAAGGACTCGACGAGCATACGAGGCATAAGGCGAGCTTCTACGTGAAGCAGATCACTGCTGCCCTTTCGCCGAGCAATTTTGTCGCCACCAATCCGCAGCTCTACCGCGAAACGATCGCGACCAACGGCGAAAACCTCGTGCGCGGCATGAAGATGCTCGCGGAGGACATTGCGGCCGGTCGCGGCGACCTGAAGCTGCGCCAAACCGACATGACAAAATTCGCCGTTGGTCGGGACATGGCGCTGACCCCGGGCAAAGTGATCGCGCAAAACGACATCTGCCAGATTATCCAGTATGATTCGTCCACGGATACGGTGCTGAAACGCCCTCTTCTCATCTGCCCGCCGTGGATCAACAAATTCTATATCCTCGACCTCAACCCGCAGAAATCCTTCATCAAATGGTGCGTCGACCAGGGCCATACGGTCTTCGTCATTTCATGGGTGAACCCTGATGCCCGCCATGCCGGGAAGGATTGGACGGCCTACGCCCGCGAGGGCATCGATTTCGCGCTTGAAACGATCGAGAAGGCCACCGATGAAAAGGATGTGAATAGCGTCGGCTATTGCGTGGGCGGAACGCTGCTTGCGGCAACACTGGCACTGCACGCCAAGGAGAAAAACAAGCGCATCAAGACGGCGACCCTGTTCACCACCCAGGTCGATTTCACCCATGCGGGCGACCTCAAGGTCTTTGTCGACGAGGAGCAGCTGGAAGCACTCGAGGCCCATATGCAGGCGACCGGATATCTCGACGGCTCGAAAATGGCGACCGCCTTCAACATGCTGCGCGCCTCCGAGCTGATCTGGCCCTATTTCGTCAACAACTACCTGAAGGGCGAAATGCCGATGCCCTTCGACCTGCTCTTCTGGAATGCCGACTCCACCCGCATGGCGGCCGCCAACCACGCCTTCTACCTGCGCAACTGCTATCTAAAGAATGCGCTCACTGCCGGCGAAATGATGCTTGGCGGCAAGACCGTATCGCTGAAGGACGTGAAGATCCCGGTCTACAATCTGGCGACCCGCGAAGACCATATCGCTCCTGCGAATTCCGTCTTCCTCGGCAGCCGGTTCTTCGGCGGAAAAGTCGATTTCGTGCTGGCCGGCTCCGGCCATATCGCCGGCGTCGTCAACCCGCCCGACAAAAAGAAATACCAGTTCTGGACCGGCGGTCCGCCAAAGGGCGATTACGACACCTGGCTCGCCAAGGCCGAGGAAAACCCCGGCTCCTGGTGGCCGCACTGGCACACCTGGATCGAAGCCAGGGATGCTGAACGCGTGCCCGCGCGCAAACCCGGCGGCACGGCGCTCAACGCCATCGAGGAAGCACCGGGCAGCTACGTCATGGAGCGCGCATGACAGCGCGCCTCGCAAGGCAAACGCCTTCATGAAAGGCGATGAGGCTCGTAGTCGACGGCCGCAGTTCCTTGGTGACCGCATCGCAAAAACCGGCAAGATAATCCCGTAAAGGAATTCGTTACCATACTGCGTCATGCTTCCAGGTAGTCGGCAAGTCGCATCGGGGCCTCATTTTGGCCCTCTTGCTTCATTACCGGCTCCGGCAAGGGCGTTCCGCGTAAACCGCCGGTAATGTGACGCGTTGGGAAACCGAGTAGTATGGCGTTTGCTGTTGAGACGCGTGAAGGCGTCAACCCTTTCGGCTGGGCTTTTTTTCGCTCAACCAGACCCCTCCGGCTCATTTCCGGAACTGCTGCAATTGGTATCGCGGTCGCTCTGTCCGCCTGGACGATCGCCTCTATCGCAGCCATGCACACCTCCGCAATGCCGCAACCGACCGCAGTTGCGACGATCGCCGATGTCGCGATCGCCCGGACGCCGGTTCCGCACGTTCCTGCGCATCAGGTGATCCGCATCAAAAAGTTCTCGCGCCTTCCGGGCCAGACAACGGTTTCCGACCGCATGGTTGGCGAACTCTCGCCGAAATCCTCCAAGGATATAGTCGCTCTCATGCAGCGTCGCGGGCTGTCGCTGCTTGCGATGCGCAACAACAGCGCGGCGATGGCTGCAGCGCTGAAGCAGCAGGCGCAGGTGCTTGCAAGCGCCGCACCTGTTTCGCCGGTCACCGCGCCTGCGGCACTTCCGGCACCTGATTATCCGCTCCAGACCGCCTTGGCCAAGCCGGTTGCACCGGCCTTGGGCCTCGCGCTTGCTGCAAGCTTTCCTTCTGCAAAGCCGATACCCACTGCCGCTCCTGTCGAACTCGCCTCCGCCGAAACGACAACGTCCGACGAGCCTTTCGGGCTCGTTCTGGCGCCTGGTACCGATATTCCGCTGCCGATGGCACGTCCCGGAAAGCCGAAGATCGACGCGCCCGAAGCCGGACCGGCTCTTGCCTATGCGCGAACGGAAGATGACGACGAGGAGATGCCGGCATTCGCCAAGCCGGCCCTGATGCCCAGCGCCCGCAATGGCGTGGCGATCTACGATATCGAGGCCAGCATCGTCTATTTGCCGAACGGCGAAAGGCTCGAAGCCCATTCCGGCCTCGGTGCCATGCGCGACAAGCCGCGCTTCGCCGACAAGAAGATGCGCGGTCCCACTCCGCCGCACACCTATGACCTCGCCATGCGCGAAGCACTTTTCCATGGCGTCGAGGCGATCCGCCTCCATCCCATCGGCGGCCCGCAGAAGATCCACGGTCGTGTCGGTCTGCTCGCCCATACCTACATGCTCGGCAAACGAGGCGATTCCAACGGATGCATCTCGTTCAAGGACTACCGGCGCTTCCTTGCCGCCTTCAAGCGCGGCGAAGTCAAACGTCTCGTGGTCGTGCCGCGCCTGAAAAACCCGCCCTCTCCACGTCCAAGTCTCGCATCGCTATTTTCGAAGCGAAGCTAAGCACCGCCTCGCGGGATGGCGATCGGTCCAGACGCCGCAGGGCCGGAAACTGGCACCGGACATAATCACGAATGCCGAAGGCATCGGCGGTTTGTTCACGACGAAGTCTCCAGCATCGCAGCTCGGTTCTTTGGTTCCGTTGTCTGAAGTCGTCTCCGCCGCCTCTTTCGCTCATTAGCTTGAAGCGTACCCGAGGCCCGACATCGTCTCGAGCCAAATCACGGTATGGTGGGTCATTGCCAAAGTGTGGCGGGAATCATCCGGTAGCTCTGCCAATTCCGACAGCCGATGAATACTGGTGAGGATCGCGATACGGCGCCGGTCGAGCGTCCGGCCCGACGCCTTTTCATAAGCCGCAGCGATCCTCTCCGTGAGATCCGGCGATATGAAGTTCGAGTAGATGAACTCCTGGTGGACCGGACCAAAGCCGGAATCAGCAAAATCGTAGATGCCATTGAGGCGGCCCCGCACAGGGTCGAAAGCCATGTTCCATCCATGGCCGTCGAAAAAGCCATAGGTCTGCCCATGGGGATCGGGCGCAAGCCGCTCGAATTCTGCGATGATAGCCTCGGCCACGCCGCGCAGTTCGGCCGGAAGGGCCGGCACGGCTTTGCCGCGAAGCGTTGCAGGGCTTTGCCATGCACCGATCGGCGCGGCGCCGGCATCCGCCATTTGCTCCTTATCGAGCCCGTGAAGTTCGATGTAAAACTGCCCCAATGCATCGCCAAGGCGCTGGCGCGAATCTTCCGGCAGCCTGTCATAATCGGCCGTGAGCAGATGTTCGCCCATCAGCTTCTCATGGAGAGAAAACAGGTGCTGACCTCACTCGAAAATGCGCAGCTCCGGGACGGCCATTGTGACCCTGGGTCGCACGACAGCAAGCAGTGCGGCCTCCCTCACAAGCGCCTTTTGTGCGACCTCATTGCGGGGAAACTTGAAGATCAGCCGGTCATCGACGTCAACGGCGATCGAATCCCAGCCTACCGGGGCGAGCTCGAAAGTCGATGTGGCCAAGTCCGGATACGCGCTGAGAATGATGTCCCGGAACTGATCTAACTTTTCCGTTGTCATGATGTCTTTCGTCGATCATCGAGCAGCGTGGCAAGATACGCAACTCGCAACACTGGCAACGCCGCCTCATAGTCACGGCCAAATGCACTCTTTAAGTCAGTTTCGCATCACCCATCGAACGCCGGCAGCGGCTGCTAGGCCTAGAACTGGCCATATCGCCCAGAATATCCCGTGCCACGATAAAAGGTTGATCGCGATCATGCCGAGCCCGGCGACGCCGAGGACGGCAATGGCCCGATCGACGCGGTTCTGATGCCGCACCCATATCATTGCCGTCAGGACAGCAAAGGCAAGAAGCGGCCATGCCGCCCAGAAGACGCCCCGCCAGGAGAAAAGATTGATGACGACCAGCACAGCGCTCAACAAGGCGATCAGACCAAACAACTTGCGAGCCTTTGCGCCAAGCGGCCAATTGGTCGTTGCCGGAGCGTCCGGGCGGTTCGCTGGAGCCTCCGGCTGCAGTGCGCTCTTTATGCCTTCGCCGATGCGCACGGCATAACTCGGCACGGGTTCCGTGACATTCTTCACCACCAGAGGCCCGAGAAAATCGAAACCGACGGCCACCTTGTTGCGGACCTGATCGTAGACGGTATTCGATATCACGATCCCGCCGGCGTTGGCAGACGCCTGCAGCCGAGCGGCAATATTGACGCCGTCACCATAGAGATCGTCGCCTTCGACGATCACATCGCCGAGGTTGATGCCGATCCGAAACAGCATGCGACCATCCGCCGGCCGCGTAGCGTTCATGCCCGCAAGCTCGTTCTGAACGTCGACTGCCGCACGAACCGCCTCGACGACGCTCGGAAAATCGGCGATCAATCCATCGCCCCAGGTATTGATCACCCGCCCTCCGTGCAACGCGATGAGCCGCGACATCGCATCGCGATACCGCTTCAGCATCGCCAGCGTGCCCTCCTCATCCGCACCCATCAGGCGCGTGTAGTCTTGCACGTCGGCGGAGAAGATGGTGGTCAGCTTGCGTCGCGTTTCGCTCATGATGTCTCGCCGCGTTTTGCTTGTGTCCAATCAGAAAAGCTAGGGCAAGTCCTCGATAAATCCGGTTCTGTAAGCATGGCGCCGGGAAGCGCCATATATTTCACTTCAACGCGGCAGTTTCCAGCGCGCCGTTCCAAGTTCAGCGCAAGACGCAAAACCCGGGTGAACCGACCGCGTGGCTGGAAAGGCATACCGATGGACAGTATCGAAGTGGTACAAATCTCTTGGCAGCAGTTGATCGCGATGGACGAACGCGGCATAGCTGCATTATGTACGATAAGGACAATCTCCGCTAAGGCCCTGCAATGGTGAATTATATCGAAGCCTCCTCCGCGCCGCCGAAGAATACCGGCGCCATCCGGCTCTATGGTCCCGAGGCCTTCGAGAGCATGCGCAAGGCGTGCCAGTTGACCGCCCGCTGCCTCGACGAACTCGCGGCGATCGTCAGGCCGGGGCTTGCGACCGACGCGATCGACCGGTTCGTCTTCGAATTCGGCATGGACAACGGCGCCCAGCCCGCGACGCTCAATTATCGCGGCTATACGAAATCCACCTGCACCTCGATCAACCACGTCGTCTGCCACGGCATTCCGGACGCAAAACCGCTTCGCGAAGGCGACATCGTCAATATCGACGTCACCTTCGTCCTCGATGGCTGGCACGGCGATTCCAGCCGCATGTATCCGGTCGGGCAGATCAAGCGTGCCGCCGAGCGTCTCCTCGAAGTCACGCATGAAGCGCTGATGCGCGGCATAGCCGCCGTCCGCCCCGGCGCGCGCACGGGCGCGATCGGCGAGGCGATACAGACCTACGCAGAAAACGAGCGCTGCTCGGTCGTCCGCGATTTCTGCGGCCATGGGGTTGGCCGCCTCTTCCACGATTCGCCAAACATCCTGCACTACGGTCGGGCCAACGAGGGTCCGGAGTTGCGTGAAGGCATGATCTTCACGATCGAGCCGATGATCAATCTCGGCCGTCCACATGTGAAGGTGCTTGCCGATGGCTGGACGGCGGTCACGCGCGACCGGTCGCTTTCGGCGCAATACGAACATACCGTCGGTGTCACGGCCGGCGGCTGCGAGATATTCACCCTTTCGCCCGGCGGCCTCGACCGTCCAGGCCTGCTGCCGCTTGGCAGTTGAAATGCAGTGCTTCCGCCAGAACCATGAATTGCCTGTCGACTCAGGGCAACCATTGGCCGGTTGACGAGCGCCAATCCCTTGCCGAACAGCCGGCTAAGCCCGCTGAAATCCGCAAACATACCGCGTGTCCGGCTCACTCCAAGGAAGAACTATCACGGCCATCGTGAGCGGCTGCGGCCTGCTTCCGCGACCTCGGCGGTGCCGCACTTGCCGTTGCGAGAACCTCGATTGCCGCGGTTCAGGCTGATCCCGTGGCGCGTCGCCGGCCAAAAACGCAGATCGCCGAAGCCGACTGTTTCCGACCGCGCTTCGGCCACGCCCGCCGCCAGGTCCTCTGGGCGATCAAATGCATTTCGCGACCAGCCTTAGCGCCAGGGACGTGATGTTCACAATCATGACCGCCCACGCCCGACCCTCGCGGTTTGCCGCCAAAAAGGACTGCGCAGGCGCGGCACCTATATTCCTGACCTGCATCGGAACACGATTAAGGTGAAGACGCTGTATCTCCGCCCCTGTCGTAAAATTCAGACTGCTTTGACGACTGCCCCTACCAAACCGCCCCTGCATCCACTAAATTTAAACTTCGCCTTACGGGCGGCCTTACCTTCAGCCGCGACAGCGGCCAGAGCCAATGGGAATGTTGATGGTCACGAACTTCGCAAAAAGTGTCGCATGAACAAGCCCCTGAGCCAGGACGAGACACCGTTAACCAGGCCCCGCAACGAGGCGCAACGACAATCCGCAGCCTTCGCAATCCAAGCGAACGTGGCGCTCGAGCACATCCTTCAGGCTCTACCGGAAGCCGTCTATACGACCGATGCATTGGGCCTGATAACCTTCTACAACGACGCGGCCGCCGAGCTGTGGGGAGTGAAGCCGGAGCTCGGGAAGAGCGAATTCTGCGGCTCCTGGAAGCTATATTGGCCGGACGGCACGCCCCTGCCACATGACGAATGTCCTATGGCCATGGCCCTGCGCGAAAGGCGCCCGGTGCGAGGGCTCGAAGCAGTTGCCGAGCGACCGGACGGCCGCCGGGTCCTGTTCCGGGCCTTTCCGACCCCGATCTTCGACGCCGAGGGCACGCTGGTCGGTGCGGTCAACATGCTCGTCGATCAATCGGACGCTGCTGTCGCCGACGAAGCCGTGCAGCGGGTCGCAGCTATAGTCGAATCATCCGATGATGCCATCCTGGCAAAGGATCTCAACGGTACGATCACCGACTGGAACCGCGGAGCCGAGCAGCTTTTCGGCTATACTGCCGAAGAAGCCATCGGCCGCTCGGTCACCATGCTCATACCAATGGATCGAGCCGATGAGGAGCCGAACATCCTCGCCCGGCTTCGACGGGGTGAGAAGATCGACCACTACGAGACCGTCCGCCGGCGCAAGGACGGGAGCCTTGTCGAGATATCCTTGTCGGTGTCGCCAATCCGAAATCGCGCTGGCCAGGTGATCGGGGCCTCCAAGATCGCGCGTGACATAACCGAGCGCAGGCGCGCGGAAGAGCAGCAGCACCTTCTCCTTCGAGAAATGGATCATCGCATCAAGAACCTCTTCGCGCTGGCCAGCAGCGTCGTGTCGCTGAGCGCGAAAAGGGCGACGACACCGGCTGAGCTCGCCACGGCAGTGTCTCAGAGGCTGGTAGCGCTCGCCCGGGCTCATGCCTTGACGGTGCCGCGGACGTCCCAGGCGTCGGACCGCATCGAGCAGGCGACCACTCTCCATACCCTGTTGCAGACGATCCTTGCGCCGTACGATCGCGGCGCAGACGCAAGCACACCCCATGCGGTCGTAAGCGGCCCCGACGCGACCATCTCCGGGGGCGCCCTCACGAGCTTTGCGCTGCTGCTGCACGAGTTTGCGACCAATGCCGCAAAATACGGGGCACTGTCGACCGACAAGGGCTGCGTCGAGATCGCGTGCGAAGAGGACGGTGACACCTTCATCCTCACCTGGACGGAGCGAGACGGCCCGCCCGTAATGCAGGGCGCTGACGGGGACGGCTTCGGCACGATTCTCGGTCGCGCCACGGTCCGTAGCCAGCTCGGCGGCGAAATCCATCGAGACTGGAAAGCGGGTGGCCTCGTCATTCGACTGTCGGTCGCGCGCGATCGGCTGCAAGCCTGACGCAGACCGCGTAGCGGTCCTATCCCTTGCCCTTCGCCAGAAAGCTCATCTGCAAAGATGTTGAGGCCCTCTGTACCGCTTGATCTTTCTCGGCCATGCCTCGAGACGGCAAAGCGTCTCGGCAGCCTCAAGGGCATGTGGCCAATCCAGAAGAAGGATGCTCAATAGCGCCACCATTCAGGTGTCTGTCAGCTTCGGGTCGCAATGAGCGCATGCTGCCTCGCAGGTAGCGTTCCGAGGCAGAGGCATTCGATGACGATAAAATTCTTCCCACGCTACCGGAAGGCGGCGCTAAGGCTCTTCGGCCTATTCCTGCTCACCGCGGGCGGTTATTTTCTTTATCTGCAAGCAACGGACAATTTCGCAACGGTCGTTGCCGGCGAAGTCTACCGTTCGTCGCAGCCGTCTGCCCAATCAATCACAGAGCTTGAAAAACAGTATGGCATCAGGACGATCCTCAATCTCAGGGGCAAAGCCGACAGCTCCAAATGGTACGCCGACGAGGTTGAGCAGGCGAAAGCATTGAACATCGTCCATATCAACTTCAAAATGTCTGCGGGACGGGAACTGAGCCCGCAACGGGCCAAGGAACTCATTGCCATCATGCGGGACGCGCCGAAACCGCTGCTCATTCATTGCCGCGCCGGTGCCGATCGCACCGGGCTTGCCTCAGCACTCTATCTGGCCGCCGTCGCCGGCAAGGACGAGGAGGCCGCCGAGGGCCAGTTGTCGCTTCTCTACGGGCACTTGCCCTTTTCGTTCAGCCGCGCTTTTGCGATGGATCGCACGTTCGAGAAAATGGAGCCCTTCGTTTTCGGCAATTCCTGACAGCAGCCGTAAAACAATCCGTGACATTGACCAGCTACCCGTGGATGAGCGACATTTTGCGCTGCAAAATATGATTCCAAATTCCAATTCCGGGGCTGCGCCATGTTTCAATACGATCTTGTTGTTGTGGGTAGCGGTCCGGCGGGACGCCGAGGCGCCATCCAGGCCGCGAAGCTCGGCAAGAAGGTCCTGGTCATCGAACAGGGCAAGCGTGTCGGCGGCGTTTCGGTTCATACGGGCACAATTCCTTCCAAGACGCTGCGGGAGACGGCCCTCAATCTCTCCGGCTGGCGCGAGCGCGGCTTCTACGGCCGTGCTTACCGCGTCAAGGAAGAGATCAGCGCCGAGGATCTGCGCCGCCGCCTCTTGATCACGCTCGACCACGAGGTCGAAGTGCTCGAGCATCAGTTCGCCCGCAACCGTGTCCAGCATATCCGCGGCAGGGCAAGCTTTGTCGATCCTTCGAGGCTGCAGGTGATCAAGGATGACGGGGAGACCATGCAGGTGAGCTGCGCCAGCGTCCTGCTTGCCGTCGGCACCAAGCCTTTCCGCCCGGACTACATTCCTTTCGACGGCAAGACCGTGATCGACAGCGACGAACTGCTCGATATCGAGGAACTGCCGCGTTCGATGGTCGTCATCGGCGCAGGCGTCATCGGCATCGAATATGCGACAATCTTCAGCGCCCTCGATACGGCCGTGACCCTGCTCGATCCCAAGTCGACCATGCTCGATTTCATCGACAAGGAGATCGTCGAGGATTTCACCTACCAGCTCCGCGACCGCAACATGAAATTGCTGCTCGGCCAGAAGGCGGACAAGGTAGAGACGCTGGACAACGGCAAAGTCGCGCTGACGCTCGACAACGGTCGCCACCTGACGACTGACATGGTGCTATTTGCCGCCGGACGCATGGGGGCGACGGATGCGCTCAACCTTGCTGCCGCCGGCCTCGACGCCGACAGCCGCGGTCGGCTGAAGGTCAATCCGGAAACCTTCCAGACTTCGGTGCCCAACATCTATGCCGCCGGCGACGTCGTCGGCTTTCCGAGCCTTGCCTCGACATCGATGGAGCAGGGCCGTATCGCCGCTCGCGTCGCAATCGGCGCCATCGCCAAGGAGCCCCCCAAATACTTCCCATACGGCATCTACGCCGTGCCCGAGATTTCGACCTGCGGCCTATCGGAAGAAGAGGTCAAGGAGCGCGGCATTCCATATGAATGCGGCATCGCCCGGTTCCGCGAGACCTCGCGCGGCCACATCATGGGCCTCGAAACCGGTCTCCTGAAGATGATCTTTTCACTGAAGACCCGCCGTCTGCTCGGCGTTCACATCGTCGGCGAAGGAGCGACCGAACTCGTGCATATCGGCCAGGCCGTGCTCAACCTCAAGGGCACCGTCGAATATTTCGTCGAGAATACCTTCAATTATCCGACGCTTGCTGAAGCCTACAAGATCGCCGGTCTCGACGCCTGGAACCGCATGGGCGACATAAAGTCGGAACTCTGATCCGCTCCGCCTCATTCGGCAATCGCTGCCCAGCACAGCGCTCGCATTGGCGCCAAAAGAAAAGGCCCTGCCGCCTGGCAGGGCCTTACATTCTCGACTTTGAAGAACCGATTACTCTGCGTCGCCTTCTGAGGCCTTTTTCTTCGCAGCGGCCTTCTTTTTGGGAGCAGCGGCCTCTTCGCCTTCGGAATCTTCAACCTTCGCGGCTGCCTTCTTCTTCGGCGCGGCCTTCTTGGTTTCCTTCAGCGAACCTTCGCCGTCTTCGTCGGCAAGCAGCTCTTCCTTGGTGACCTTCTTGTCCGTGACCTCGATCTCGGTCAGCAGGTGGTCGATGACCTTTTCCTCGAAGATCGGCGCGCGGATCGAAGCAGCAGCGCCCGGCTGGCTGCGGAAAAACTCGAGGATCTGCTTCTCCTGGCCCGGATACTGGCGCAGTTGCTCGTAGATCGCGCGCTGCATTTCGTCTTCGCTCACTTCGACGCCGGCCTTTTCGCCGATTTCGGAGAGGACAAGGCCGAGGCGGACGCGGCGTTCGGCGAGTGTCTTGTATTCTTCCTTGGCCTTCTCTTCGGTCGTGTCTTCGTCTTCGAACGTCTTGCCGGACTGGGCGAGATCGTTGTTCACCTGGCTCCAGATGCCGTTATACTCGGCTTCAACGAGCGACTTCGGGGTCTCGAACTTGTACATCTCGTCGAGCTGGTCGAGGATCTGGCGCTTGACCTTCTGGCGGGTCAGCGAGCCGTACTGCGACTCGATCTGGCCGCGGACAATTTCCTTCAGGCGATCGGCGGATTCGAGACCGAGCTTCTTTGCCAGCTCGTCATTGATTTCCACGTCGACCGGAGCAGCAACGTCTTTGACGACGACGTCGAAGGTGGCTTGCTTGCCGGCGAGATTCTTTGCCGGATAGTCGGCCGGGAAGGTCACGGTGATGGTCTTCTCATCGCCAGCCTTGACGCCGACCAGCTGGTCTTCGAAGCCCGGGATGAAGCGGCCGGAGCCGAGGACGAGTTCAGCACCCTGATCGGTGCCGCCTTCGAAGGCTTCCCCGTCGACCTTGCCAACATAATCCATCGTGACGCGGTCGTCATTGGCGGCCTTGCCCTTCTTGGTTTCGTAAGAACGGGCGCTTTCGGCAACCTTGAGAACCTGCTCGTTGACTTCTTCGTCAGAAATATCAACAACTTCGCGAGTGATCTTGATGCCCTCGACGGACTTCAGTTCGATCGGTGGCAAGACTTCGTAGGAGAGCGTGAACTCGAAGTCCTGCTCTGCGGCGAGGATCTTGTCAGCTTCGTCCTTGTCTTCCGTCATTGCAATTTCCGGCTGGGTAGCGGACTTCTCGCCACGGCTGGAAAGGATCTGGGTAGGCTGCTCGCGAACGATCTCGTTGACGAGATCGGCCATGATCGACTTGCCGTAGACCTTCTTAAGGTGGGCGACGGGAACCTTGCCGGGACGGAAGCCATTGATGCGCACCTTGTCCTTTACGTCGGCAAGGCGCTCGTTCATCTTGTTTTCCATGTCCTTGGCCGGGATAACGACCTTGATTTCGCGCTTCAGCCCTTCAGCGAGCGTTTCAATAACCTGCATGTCTTCCTACCTTCATTTCGTGGCGGCCGTGCCCAGACGCCGTTCGTTTCGATGAGCACGACGCCGGAAAAATTGCCGCGCGTGGCTTTTGTCAGATTCCAATGCATCCCACCCAAGGGGGGACGGCGCCATCCTGCCGGGTAATTGGGGCGACCAATCCGGTCATCCCACCTGCAAGCCAGCTTTGGTGCGGGTAGAGAGACTTGAACTCCCACGCCTTGCGGCACCAGAACCTAAATCTGGCGTGTCTACCAATTTCACCATACCCGCGTTCGCAAAACCGCAATGCACTTGCCTGCACATGAGGCCTTCCGGAGCGCGGCGTCTCTATATCACCCGATTTGGTGGAGGCAAAGGAAAAATGAAGGCCAAATGACAGCGATTTTTTGGGCTGCATGGGCCCTCTCCTGGCATTTCGTCAATGTCAGTAAAGTGGCTCCTCATAGGCGGGCTTGCCGTCTACGAGCAGGCTGCGGATCTGGGCCATGCCATCGCCTGAAACGCGCGCAGCAATCGAAACGTTCCCGTCCTGCCGGGCCTCCTCCAGCGGCTTGCCCTGGCCCTCCGGTACATAATAGCGTTCGATCCCGTATTCGACGCGGATCGTGTCGGGCGTGCGCACACCGTAGCTGTAAAATGGACGGCTCTTGAGCAGGACGCTTTCGGCCGCCTCAGGGAGCGGCTGGAACGACGATTCGCCAATTGCCCAAAAGCCGTCCGGCTGCTTTTTCAAGCGAACCCAGAGCGTCTGCTCGCCCGGTAGGTTGGGAAGTTCGCCGACCACTGTTTGTGCCGGAACCGAGGAGATCTCGTAATTCAGAACGACGTAGTCGCCACGCAGGAAATCACGTGGATCGACAGGTGTCGTCTTCAGCAGGACTTCGGTGCCGCTGCGCAGGATCGCCGCGCGGCTCTCGATTATGTATCCCAAAATGGCGGTCTGGAGGGCGGCAGCAATGACAGCGGCTATCAGATAACCCCTGCCCGATTGACGTCTTGAAGCCTGCACATTCATTCCGTCACCTCCGTCGCCCTTGCGCCGAACCGTCTCTCCAGGCGGATCACCACCCAGGCAACGACTGCCACCAGCAGACCGGACAGAAGAAAGAGGCTCGATGTTCCGAGGATCGAACCCACTGTGACGGAAGCAAGGTAAAAAACCTCAGCGGCAAAGGTGGCATAGGCAAGATAGCGCACGGCGCCGTTGTCCCGGCCCTGCAGCGCGATCGCCAGCACGGCCGTTGCGAGCGTTGCCATGCCGACCACAACAAGCGGCCAGCTTTCATCGTGCACCATGTTGAGCAGCAGCAAGCCGACTGCCGCCACCAGGAATGCATAAAAGGCCGGCGCAGCACCCGCAGTCCTTATGAATGCAAGGCCACGCAAGGGCGGCAGGCTGACGGCCACGAATACGGCCATGCCGCAAAGCACGAAGGCGAATGCCATCCGGATATCTTCATGCAAGGTGTAGAGCCAGGCAAGCCAGCCGACGGCAAGCAGATAGGCAAGGTGCCGTGCGCGATCGGCGCCGGTAAAACGCACCAGTGCGACGATGACCACGGCCATGACGGGCGGCGCCCAGGGATCGAAACCCACCCAACGCGCGCCGTGGTCCGTCAGATAGACAGCAAATGAAGCCCAGGACAGAAAGCCGGCGATCGCAGTCACCGCACTCGAGCGGAAGAGCGCGGCAGACACGGCCGCAACCGCGAACCAGAGATACATGACCGTCTGCTCGTCGCCCGACAGATGATACATCTGGCCGATCAGAGAGATCGCGCCACCGAAGCTCAGGGCACCGATGACGAGCAGGCCACTGGCAACCGCCGAAGCCCCTCGGGCAAACAGCAGTGCGGCGCCGAGATAAACAGCCCAGATAAGGGCAAGAATCGCGCCGACACGCACCAGCCGCGGGATCGCCTCCCAATTTGAGGCGACGAGCAAGAGGACAGCCGCGGCAAGCAGGATCGCGGCAAACACCATCAGCACATTGCCGAGACTGAAACTTGCCGGCCGGCTGTCGTATTCGACAAGCAGCAATTCCGCCATCGCTTCCGGCAGCAGACCCTTTTCCACCCAGAGCGAGAGATCCCGCTCCAACCGTCCCCGATACATCCCTGCCTCCGTGCCGATTCCAGCGGCTTTCCCCGTCAATCTTATAGACGGAGCAGCGTCTTTCGCAATCTCCCGGATCGATGCCTTTCAAGATACTTCACTGTGTGAACGTGGCACAGAATTAACCGAGCATTAACAGTGGCGAGCTACCATAGGAGCATTGCAGAGGAGCCATGCATCAAGCGCATGGCGACCATAATGATATTGCACTGCAAAATACTCATTAGTCATGTATCTTGACGGTCAAGAAGCACGGGCGTGGCCGCCCGGCCCGGTGTACCGGATGCCTGCGGATATGATGTCCGTAACAGATTCGGAGCAGCGCACTCCTCCTCCCAGCGCGCTCCGATAGACTGACGACACTCCTCCTCCCAGTTGTCAGTCACCAACATGACGCCCACCGGATCCTCCCCCGGTGGGCGTTTTGTTTGGTGGGCACTTGAGACGATGAGCAAAGCTGGTTTGCAGTGGCCGACAGTCATGAAACGCCTGCCCCGAAGGTTCGCAAGTGCGCCGCACTATTACCAACGACAGGGCGGTATCGGAGGACGGCAGTCCGGCCCTGATCCGGCTGCCATATCGGCGGCGATGAGGGCTGACGGCGATTTCAGCAATCGAGTCGAAAGTCCTGCACGCAAAAAACACTTCTGCCTATTCGTTGACCAAAAACGGTGAAATCGCAGGTAACGCCCTGCCACAGACTTGCGTCGAATGCATAGGTGGAATGAAATCTTGTCTCTGTTACTTCTTCGCGGTGCAACATATATTCCGGTCATCAGACGAAAGCCAGCGCTGATGGGCAGCAGCTGGCAGATGACAAGCCCTCGGAAAGGGGATTAAGATGAACCTGACACGCTCTTTCAACAACTGGCGCAAGTATCGTCAGACCGTTACTGAACTCGGCCGCATGACCAACCGCGAATTGCACGACCTCGGCATCGACCGCTCGGACATCCATCGCGTCGCTCGCGAGGCTACTGGCCGCTAATTCAAGGCGATCAGCGTTCCTCCCAAGCTGACCTCCTCCTCCAAAACGCCCATCGCCTTCGGCAATGGGCGTTTTCTTTTGTTGTGCACTTTCGCATGAGTTGCGGCTGAAAACACCTTCTTCCCGCCCGCTCAAAAAATGGCTTCTGCGTATTTATCGGGCATCACATTGCACAAACGCATAGCAGATGCCTTTTCTTTGCACTGCACAATACGACGGGGAACCACTATATGAATGTCAACCGCAGAGACGGCGATGGCGCCGCTCGCGAGGCAACGTTCTGAGGAAGATGACAATGAACCCGATCCGCATTGCTAAGAGCTGGATTAGCTACCGCCGCACGCTCAACGAGCTGGGCAACCTTTCGAACCAGACGCTCTCCGACATCGGTATCAGCCGCTACGAGATCCGCAATATCGCATCCCGCTCGTTCCGTTGATTTCGGACAGGCGTGATACACCAAAAACGGCGCCGCATTGGCGCCGTTTTCGTTTTCGGGCCCTCAGGGCTGCCTGAGCGAGACGGACAGCCTCGACGCTCATCATTGCGGAATGTCGGCGGGCGGTGGGAATTTCCCAAGCGCTAACTTTGCCACCATCTAATCACCCGCATCGCCCGCAGGGTCACCCACCGCGAGGGCTCGCCCTGCCCGTCGTCGACCTCGAACCACACCCGCCCTGAAAGACTCCAGTCAAGAGGCCAGGTGCCGTTCTCAAGGCGTCTCGACCGGATGTGGCAGATAGCTTCGCCAAGTCGCGGATCGGGATCTGCGCCGGTCAACATCGCAGAGAAGCGGAAATAGTCTAGTGCACGCAGGATGTCGTAGCGCCAACGGTTCGGGTGCAGAAAGCGCAAAAACCGCTCGTCTGCCGGCTCACGCGTGCCGAGACGGCAAAAGAGGTTTCGCTTCAGGAGATACTCTTCGCCCGACCTGCGAGCCTCTTGAGATTGAGGCGTACCTCCCGTGGCTTTCTCGTACTCAAGGAGGCCTTCCAGCACGTTGATGGTGCTGGCGAATGACGAGCGGACCGAACCGTTGATCCTCTCGCAGTTCCAGCCGCCGTCGGCGAGACGCTCGCCTACCAGCCTGTCGACAATGGACGAGACGTCAACCCCAAAATAGGCGCCATCGGCAACGGTCCGGCCATTAATGCACTCCTCGACTTCGCCCTCCCAGTATGGCTGGCCGCCCTCGTCCCAACGTGCGTTAGCGCCGATCAATTCGACAGTGCGTTTGGCCCGATCCGATGACGGATCGAGACCAAACTCCCGGAGCTGCGACAAGGAAAAGGTCGTGGCCGTCCACGGCTGACCGTGCTCCTTCCATTCGCGAGGATCAAAATCGGCCGGGACGAAGGAACCGCCTGCCCATTGCCCGTCCTCGTCCTGGCAGGAGAGTAGTCTGGCTCCCCAGCCCTCTGTCTCCACCTTGACCCGCTCCGCCGCCCACTCCGACTCCGGGGCGTCAATCAGGTCGCGCATCACCTGCCATCGGATCGATGGGTCGGAGTGGAGAAGCCAGTCGATCACCGAGCCGGAGTGTGTCATGTCGGGCGTGCCTATCAGCAGATCGGGGCGATGGCTCGCTTATAATCCAGTTCTCCTGGCCCGCGCCAGCCCGACGCCATGATGAGAGCCGTGCCAGACACTGCTCTTGGTCGATGACGGTTAGTTTGTCTCGTCGCCCTTGATGACCCTCCAATTGGGGCGGCCGAGATTGAAGGGCCAGGCATGGACGTCACGGTCGTTGAAATAGACGACTTCTTCCAGTTTCGGAAAATCGCTGTGCTTCAAGGTGACAGTGTCGATCCACGGCCTCATGTAGGCGTCTTTCCCTTCATAGCCCAGTTCGGCTACCCAGATGGGCTTGCCGTATCCCACGACCCGCCGATAGCCGTCCGTCAGCGCTTGGCGGAAGTCGCGCGGACCACCGTAAGCAAGCGTGTCGTAGGGCTCCAGGCCGAAGACGGAGAGACCGACGAGATCGACATAATTGTCACCCGGATAGTAAGCGTCGAGGCCGTCAAGTCCTTTCGGAGACCACATCACTTCCACCCCAGGTGCCTCAGCACGCACGATGTCCATCATACGCCGGTATGCGGTGACATAGTCGCGCGGGTTCCAGCCCGCCCAGGAGAACCGGCTGCTCTGGTCTTCCATTTCCTGCCCCCAGCGGACGATGACCGGGCTCTTGAGCTCGGTGATCATACGAGCGATCGCACGCATGTTGACGTCGTAGTCGCCGCGCAAGACCTTCTGGCGCAGCTCATCGGAACTCAGTCGCCAGTCAACGTCCCATGACCAGGGTTCGACGGAAATCAGCAGGTTGCGTCCCCTCGCCTGCGCATAGGCGTCCGCCGCCTTCAGCGTTTCGAGGTCGACGTCTTCCCACGGCAGGAACAGGTGCTCGGTCGAGACACCCTGCTGCGAGGTGAAATCGCCGTGCGGATCATAGGCCCCGAATTTGATGCCGTCCGCGTGCAGGACGGGGCGCTTGTCAACGATTGTCTGGCCCAGGGACGCTGGAACTCCAGCGGTTTCCTGCGCCAGGCTCGGCGTCAGGGGGGCAGCTGCGACGGACAGCAGCAGTGCGATCGCGGTAGCCGAGACTATTCTTTCCCTCAGCTTCTTCATGACTTTCTCCTTTTACCTTCGAGCCATCAGCTTCTGCCTGTAGGCATCAGCATTGGCACTGACGGTGTCTGCCGGCACGAGCTTCAGATATTCGTCTCCGGCGCGCGCCGAGGCGTGGCGGAAGATGTACCAATTGCCGTCGGGCTGGCGCTTCTGGTAAATGACCCTGCCGATCTTGCGGTGACCGAAGCAGGTGCTGACCCGGTTCGGGCCTTCTTCGTTCGTCCAGGTGGCGCGCATGCACATCTGCCCGAGATCGTCGACGGCCCACCGGCCCTCGGCCACCCATTGCTTGCCACCATCATTGGTCCAGGCGACGAAGCGGCGGCTTTCGTCCATGAAGCGGCCGCCACCGGCACCCCAGGTCCAGGTCTTGTTGCGATAGAGCTGATAGAGTTCGTAGGCGCTGAGCGGCACCGGCGCTTTCTTCGCTTCGGCCGCCGCTGCCGAACCCGGCAGGCAAAGTACCAGGCTGAGGACGACAGCCGACGCGCCATATGTTCTTGTTCCTATTCTCATTGCACCCTCCTTCACCCGAAACGCACCACCGACATGGCTTTGACTCTACGCGCTCGGCTCCACTCTCTTTGATCGTGCTGCAACCTGCTGCCCGAACCCATTCCACTTGAACCGGAATTTGACGATCCGCGTCTTGCCGCCGCCGAAACCAGCACCTGCGACTGCGAATTTTGCTTCCGTGAAACTGACGATTCTCTGGCCGTGCGACAGCGCTTCGAGACTGCTCAGGCCGTGCAGGCGGAGTTCGCCTCCGCCGGCGACAAGAAGCGTCAGCGCGCAGGCCGCCACGAGCCTTAGACCGCGTGAGCGGGGCATAAGCGGCGAGCCGCTCTCGCGTGCGTGGCGCGCAACGATCAACATGGTCAGCGCGGCATAGATCATGGCGTTGATGCCGGCGAAGATATAAAAGCCGCGGGCAGCGCCTTCGACAGGTGCCAGCACCATCGCGGCAAGGGAAATACCGGCCAGCAGCAGATAGGGAAGAAGAACCACCGGTGGCAGTGTCCTTTGCGCTTGCGTGCCCTTCGGCGTGATGCGGAAATCGACAAAGGAGCCGGAGACGTGATCGCGCAGCGCAGCCAGGCTTCCGGCAAGCGACCAGGGCCAGCGTAGAAGAACGAAGGCAATGCCTTCCCAGCCAAAGAGCTTGGCGTCATAAGGCCGGAAAGTTGCGCTGCGCCTCCAGAAGAGGGCAAGCGCAATCAGCAGCAGAGACAAAGGCGCGAAATGCAGCAGGAATTCCGGATAGGTGACGCCAACGAAGACGTGACCTGTCAACAACGCAAAGACCGGAAGGGCGAACATGAGCGCCATGAACGCCGAAAACAGCGGATACCAAACCTGCGAAAACAGGAACTGGAATTTCAGCTTCAGCGGCAGCTTCGGAACATAGATGCGCGAGTATTGTAGGAGGATCGTCACCAGGCTCCGCGACCACTGGAATTCCTGGACGACGAGATCGGCAAACGTCGCCGGGCCGTCACCGTGGGCGATCGCATCGAGCGCGTGCACGCCGCGCCATCCGCCGGCATTCATCATCAGCGTCGTCGAGTGATCTTCCGCAAGTTCCGGCCCTAGGCCGCCGATCTGGCGCAACGCTGCGGTGCGCACGGCATAATGCGAGCCGATGCAGAGCGGCGCCCAGCCGCTGTTGTAACCCGCCTGAAGCGAACCATGGAGGCTTGCCTCGGCATAGAGCCTGCCTCTTGCGGCCCAACTGTCGGTGGCATTCGCATCGCATATGCTGGGGGCCGAGACATAACCGACGCTCGGATCGGCGAAGGGTTTCATGACCTCCTGCAGATAGGTCGGATCCGGTACGTGGTCGGCATCGAACTGCGCCACGAAGTCATAGCGGTCATAACCGTAGCGATCGTAAAAATAAGCAAGGTTGCCTTCCTTGCAGCGCGTCCGGCGCGGCCACTTGGTCTGGTGATAGGCAGCGATGCCCTTGCGCGTCGAAATAAAGATGCCATGTCGGGCGCACCACCGCTTCGTCTCTTCGGCCGGATCCTCGTCGGCGAGCCAGATGTCGAACTCGACGCCTTTCTGATCCAGCATGGCAAGCAATGTCTTGCGCACCACCTCGAAAGGCTCGGACGGCGCCTTGGTGACCACCATGGCGATGCGGCCAGCGGGGACGGCAGCCGAAGGCTTCATCCGCTTGGCATTGACGAAGATGAAGATGAAATAGGCCGGGATCAGCGTGACCCAGGCTACGATCGCCGTCGTCATGATGAATGCCGGCGTTGAGATCACATGGGCGGGCTGCAGCCACCATGTCCAGAAATAGGCAAGCGCGGAAAGCCAGCAGGCGACGCCGAACCAGTAGAAAGCGCGGCCCCAGCCTGCAAAGACGGGCTCGAGCGCGTGCTGTCTGGCAGCAGGAGCCGCCGTCGCCCTTCTCTGTCTGGTCACGAATGGCGCCACGTTCATGCGCGTACCTCCAGACCGAAGGTCGGGCTCGCCGTGCGGATGATTGTATCGATATCGGAGAACTGCGGGGTGAAGCCGAGAACCGCCCGGGCCCGCGCGGTATCGGCAAAAAGCACGGGCGGGTCGCCTGCACGGCGCATATCGTAGTGAACGGGAACCTCGTGCCCGGTGATGCGATGGATGGCGCTCAGGATCTCGCCGACCGAGGTGCCATGGCCGGAGCCGAGATTGACTCGCAGCGTTTCGCCACCGCTTGCAAGGTAGTCGACGGCGGCAAGGTGGGCCTGCGCGAGATCGCTGACATGGATGTAATCGCGAACACAGGTGCCATCCTCGGTCTCGTAGTCATTGCCGAAGACCTCCAGGCACGGCAGACGGTGTGCAGCCGCAAGCAAGGCGCGCGGGATGAGATGCGTTTCAGGTTCATGGCGCTCGGCAAGATCGCCCTGCGGATCGGCACCTGCGGCATTGAAGTAACGCAGCGACACGAAACGAAGGCCATAGGCGGCGGCATAATCCTCCAGCGCCATTTCGAAGATGAGTTTCGTTCGTCCGTAGGGATTGACCGGCAACTGGACCATCTCCTCGCGGATCGGCAATGCCGCCGGAATGCCATAGGTCGCGCAGCTGCTCGAAAAGACGATGCGGTCGACGTGCTGGTCGAGGCATGCTTCCAAAAGCGCAAGGCTGCCGGAAACATTGTTGCGATAGTACTTGCGCGGATCGGTGACGGACTCGCCGACATAGGCATTCGCCGCGCAATGGATGACGCATATTGGCTGGAACCGGCCGAGGGCCTTTTTCAGGGAGCCGACATCGGCGATGTCGGCATCGACCAACGGCCCCCAGCGAACGGCATCCTGATGGCCGGTCGAGAGATTGTCATACGCGACCGGCGTGAACCCCGCCCCCGCTAGCGCCTTGCAGATGTGGCTGCCGATGTAGCCGGCGCCACCAGTGACGATGATGTAGGGAGACATCTCATACTGCCTCCGCTACCTTTGCCGCGGAAAGACGTGCCTCGAAATATTTGATCGTCTTTCCAAGGCCTATGTCCAGTGCGACACGCGGCTGCCAGCCGAGTTTTGCCTGTGCTCGCGAGATATCCGGCCGCCGCTGCTTCGGGTCATCTGTGACCCGGGGCAGATGAACGATGCGCGAGCGCGAGTTCGTCATCTCGCGGATCATCTCGGCGAGCTGGCGGACCGGGATTTCGGCCGGATTGCCGAGATTGATCGGCCCGGTGCATTTCTTGCCGGCGTTCGAGAAGCGAATGAACCCTTCGATCAGGTCGTCGACATAGCAGAAGGAACGGGTCTGCGAACCGTCGCCGTAAATGGTGATGTTCTTGTTCTGCAGTGCCTGGACGATGAAATTCGAGACCACGCGGCCGTCATCGGGACGCATGCGCGGCCCATAGGTGTTGAAAATCCGCCCGACCCGAATATCGACGCCGTAGGTTCGATGGTAGTCGAAAAACAGCGTCTCGGCACTGCGCTTGCCTTCGTCATAGCAGGCACGCGGACCGACCGGGTTGACATTGCCGCAATAGCTCTCCCGCTGCGGGCTGTGCTCGGGATCGCCATAGACCTCTGAGGTCGAGGACTGCACGATCGTCGCCCCGTTCCGCCGTGCCAGATCAAGCGCATTGACGGCGCCGAGCACATTGGTGAGCAAGGTACCAACCGGATCGCGCTGATAGTCCGGCGGAGATGCCGGAGACGCGAAGTTGAAAATCAGCGCCGCATCCACGTCAAACGGATTGCGAACATCGTGCTCGATGATCCGAAAACGTGAAAATGGCCGGAGATGGTGGACGTTGGATCGGCGGCCGGTCGAGAAATTGTCCAGACAGATGACTTCGTGGCCGCTCTTGAGAAGCCGCTCGCACAAGTGGGAGCCTAGGAATCCCGCGCCTCCGTTGACGAGCACTTTCTTCGGTGTCCGGCCCGATAGATCATCATAACCGGAACATATTTCGTTGGGAACGAAACTACGCATTACAAACCCCTTCCCAATAGGACCAAGAACACTGATCCGTAAATTTCAATAAATCTCCTTCAGCCTCCAGATATTCTCCGAAGCAACATAGATAGATACTTGGATATTCATAGTAGATTTACGTCCACCACGCTATTTCAAGTCTATCTGTGGTTGATGATATTAGGCTTTGATGTTCCGTCAACATGAAAAGCGTGGGCTATGTCGAATTGATTACTCTTATAGTACTGTTGATATAGGCAGGTTTAATCCTGCTTAACCATGTTGGATTTGGTTGCAGAATCGACAATGCAAGCTTTTCTCAACCAATACGTTCTAGACATGGGAGCGGAAGGCAGGCAAAAGGCTGCCTTGTTCAGGGGAACGAGCGATGCGGAACTTCGATTTCACCGGAATGCGAACGTCGGACGCTGTCCGCAGGACTGCGCTAGCTTTTGGGCTGATGCTCATCGCTGCAGGACCGATTTCATGCGCTGCCGTCGATGACGACCTGGCCGCTGCCTCCAATGCAAAGCCGGCAAAGGCCGTGGTTGCCAATGTGGCGCGCACCAGCAAGGTCTACAGCTATGCGGTAGCGAGCAACAAGGCCGCAGCGCCGGTGAGCGCCGGGTTCAAGGTCTATTATGGGTCTGCGCCCTGGATCTGCACGCCGAGCGGGTTCGGCCAGAAGTCGCGCTGCTTTGCGCGACCGGCCACCTGACGACCCTGAGGACTAGTTCCGCCACCTGCCCGATGTGTTGCCGGCTTCATTGTTGAAGAAGCGTGACGCGGCCTCAGTGCGGTTGCGGACATTCATCTTCTTATAGATGTTCCGGACATGAACCTTCACCGTGTTTTCGGAAAGGTGCAGCTCATCGGCGATGATCTTGTTCTGCGTACCCTTGCAGATGAGGTCCAGGATCTGGACTTCGCGGGTGGTGAGCGCGGAAAGGTCGCCTTGGCGAAGCCTCAGAGCGCCGGGACCAGCCGCAGTAGCCGACTTCGTTTCGTAGAGCGATTTGTCCGGCTGGGCAGCCGTGAGCCGGTTGAGCAGCGCCGACGGGAAATGCTCACCGCCCTTCATCAGAAGGTCGACCGCCGCCATGAACACGTCGAGGCGGAGATTGAGCGGCAGCACGCCATCGATGACCCGCGCTTCGACCAGCCGGTTTATATAGGGCTCCAGCATGTCGATCGCCTCGACGACGAGACCGATCGACGTCGACGGGTGGTTTTCCCGCACGACCTGGAGCGCTTCGTTCAGTTCAGGCCCTGCTATATGATAGAAGAGGACTAGCTTGGCATCGTTTGCGTCGTTTTCCAGCATGGCCTTTGAATAGCCCTTGCTGACCACTTCGCAGCCTGCGAATTTCTTCGCCAAAGCCTCTGCCAGGCATTCGGAGAACAAATCCGCATTTGCAATGACCAGTATTGTATCTCCGGCCGGGCCGAATTTTCGGCTTTCACCGGCATCCCCCGTCTTCGATGCCGTCATGAACATTTACGCCTCCCCATAGCGTTACACGTTACAGATGCTTTGGGCGATACTGTGAAAACACCCAAAGAGGTGTGCCCCTGAAAATTTCTGTCTAAGTTAGTTAGCCATTTCTTAATTATCGTAATATGAACAGATGCGAAAATAAATGGCCCAAATGGGTTAGTTTTGGTAGATTTAAAGTGATATTTCCTATTGTTCTGGTTGTATCGGTGCAAGTACAGCTAACTTCTGGGCTATATGTTTCAATATTTTTGCCTCAAAATGGTATTTGTGTGCCAATATAGAAGACCGACTATTTTTGGTATTTTACTGTGGCGGCAGCGAACTAAGAAGTTACTTATGAAAACTCTCTTGCCCCGAATCCGCCAAGCTGAACCTGCGCGATGCCAGCCAACGGCCTTGCAACATCAGTTTGCGAGGGGTGACTGGATGCCCGAAGTGTCTCGCTAGTTTATTTTCCATGATTACCTCCGGTAACTCCCAGTAACTCCTGATCCGCTAGCCCGAATTGGTATCTATCAACAAGATATTTTCTCGGCCACAGTCGCATGGTTGCCAAATGGCGACATGGGAGGCGTCGAATATCACCTAGTGCCTGCGGTATCGCGGCGCCTTAGCTGGGGTAACTCAAATAAACCAGTGCATAAAATCTGCAATGTTACAGTTGCGGATCAGAATACCTGCGCCTTTGTACCTAGTAACGCGCAGTTCAACGAGGGTTTGGTCTACAAACCGGAACATCAAATGCAGGTGACAAGGTAGTGCTTACATCTGCCGATCTGTAACAGTATCGGAGCAAGCGCGAGCAAAATCCCGTTGAGATGAAAGGGATTTCGAAAGCTGCTCCGAATTTTTTTGGAGAAATGCGAATGAGCTACAACTATCCGAATGGCGGCGACGAAACGAATGTCGGCGCACTCGCCGACGGCTTCGCCAATACTGCAATCAACGATACTGACGTAGACGACGGCTCCACAGGCTATGTCGGCGGCGTGGCAAACGGCGACAACCGCAACAACAGCGACAGCAGCGTCGATGTCGACGTGGACTCCAAGATCGATGTCGATGCCAACAACGGCGACAACCGCGACAACTCATATGACTGGAGCTACGACAGCAAGTCCTACAGCGACAACGACAACATCACCAACACCAAGACGACCACTATCACCGATACGGACGTCAAGACCGACTATGACTGGAGCTACGACAGCAAGTCCTACAGCGACGAAGACACCTTCACCAGCACCAAGACCGAGACCGACATCAAGACCATAACCGATACCGATATCAAAACGATCACGGACACGGATACGGATATCAAGACGATTACCGACACCAACAGCCACAATACGACGACAACCGACAGCTTCAACAAGACGGACACAGACTTCGCCGTTCTTGAAGACGTCAAGGATTTCGACAACCTCGGGATCGCCGGCGGCAACCTCAATATCGGTGACAACTTCTCGTTCACGCTTGATGTCGACAACATCCTCAACGGCTCGCTCGGTGCTGGCGGCAACGGCTTCAGCGCTGTCCAGGCAAATCATCTTGCCGATCAGGACAATGCCTGGAACATCAAGATGGATAACGAAGGGGCGCGCAATCATCTCGAAGCGGACGCCGGCAAGGCCTTTGGCTCGGAAGGCATCGACATCGGCGATTGCGGCTGGGAAGGCGGCGCAGGCGACGATGTCAACGGCACGAGCACGACCGACGCTTCGGCCATCATCGCCAACTCCGGCTTCCATCTGGAAGTCGTACAGGGCGCCAACCTGCTCAGCAACACCTTTGACAGCAGCGTCGTAGGCGGCAACCTTGCGGGCGACGACGCCGACTCTGGAGCCTGACGTCCAACCAGTGCGGAAACAAACTGCACCGGCATTGCGCCGGTGCAGTTTGACGGCTTGAGAAGCGGCTGAAAAGAATAGCTCGTCATCGATGAGTTTGCTGCCTTCCGGGCCGATCACCGTGTTGAACGGGAGGAGCCGTTATGCATGCAGAGAAGATTTCGGAAATCGTTGCCCATTTCATCGGCTTGTTCGGCGCGGCAACCGAAGAAGCGCGGATGCGAAGCAATTACCTCGACGGCGCCCGTCCGCGCGAAGCAGATCCTTCGCTTTCAGAAGACGAGGCTTCCAGCGCGGCCTTCGCTTCGAACCTTCAACTGAAGGATTACGACCCGGGCGTCGAATACCGCTCTGTTAGCTACGATATTAATTACGCAAATTCGCACTCTTTCGGCGGCGTATTCGAAGAGACCCTGAAGAAGCTGGCCGAGATTGCATCGCGCGATCTGAGCGCTCCACACTTCGGCGCCAATGTCTACCTTCCCGGCGAAAAGGAGGAAGAACTCGAAGTCTTCCAGGGACCGGGGTCGGTCATTGGCCATGTCGCCCAGGCGAACATGCTGATCGACGACGACCAGCTGAATATGACCGGTGAGCAGCCGGAGCTGCGCGACACGAGCTTCGTCACGCAGCGCCTCACCGAATACAGCGAGACGGCGGAGGTCTTTACGCCATTCTCTAACTATGACCGCGTCGACACGCAGGAGGGCCTGCGGGCGATTGCCGACGATATGCACGAGTACATCCAGGCAGCGCGCGCAAACGGCGCCACGACGATGGAAAGCGGCCAGCCGCAAATCTTCGTACTCACGGACAACCAGCTCGATGTCATTGGTACTTACACCTACGTGAATGGCCAGCTCGTCGAGGAAGCGCCGAAGATCGACGACTTCATGCCCGAGCGCGGCATTGCAAAGCCGCCCACTAAGCCTGAGAAAAGCGACGCACCCGTGGAACAGGACGGCGGCAGCGGCAACAGCCTCGATGTTGCCGCAGGCGCGAATGTGCTTGCAAACGTGGTGCAGGTCACCGAGACGGCGATCATCTGTCCGGTTACAGCCGTGATGGGCAACTACCATCAGATCGATGCGATCTCGCAGTTCTACGTCTACAGCGACCGCGACGAGATCGCTTCCGTCTTCGATCGTGACGACAGCGCGACATCCGTTGCCAACAACATTGCGATTTTCGAGCGCAGCACGTACGACGACGGAAACATCAAGACCACGGAGCCGGCGGCTGAGGCGATCTTTCCGACCGCATGGCGCGTCAGCGTGATCGAAGGCGATGTTTCCTTCGTTAACTGGGTCGAGCAGTATCACTTCATCAGCGACAACGACACGATGACCGTGACGACGACCGGTTCGCAGGCAACCGTTCTGACGGGCGGCAATGCCGCCGTCAATCTTGCCTCCTTCCTCGGAATAGGAATGCAGTACGACCTGATCATCGTCGGTGGCGACATTCTCGACATGAATGTCATTTCGCAGATCGCCCTTCTCTACGACAACGACTGGATACGCGCCGAGGATGATGCCCCGGGAGCCACGGTACAATCCGGCAGCAATCTGATCTGGAACCTCGCATCCATTCATAACGTCGGCGCAAACGACCGCTTCGAAGCGATGCCCGACCACATGATACAGACGCAAAAGGCAATCGAGGACCGCGATGCGGCGATGCCGTCGGGGCTATCGCACGACGGCAATTTCGAAGGTTATATCGGCCTTAACGTCCTCTACATCACCGGCAATCTCTACGATGTGAACATCATCAAGCAGGTGAGCATACTTGGCGATTCAGACGACGTGACGCAGGCCGTTTCGAACATTCTCGAGCACAACCAGAACGTCGATATCAAGATCGATACGGGCAGCAACGCGGTCGTCAACATCGCGCAGATTACCGATTACGACACCTTCGGCCAGACGACCTACCTTGCCGGCCAGCTCTATTCGGACGCCATCCTGATCCAGGGCGGCCTGGTGGACCACGACACATCGCAGCCACAGCCGAACAGCATTCGTCTCGCCAATGAAGTGATCGCATTCCTCGGGGAGGACGAGCCGCTTGGCGCATCCGAGGACGTCGTCATCAACGCAGGTCATGACCTTTCATGGACGCTGGCTCAACCGGCCGACGTAATGCAAACCGTCGTCGCCTAACCGGAGCCAGAGGGAGACGTTGCATGAATCACATTTCTAAACAGACGCTTGCCTCCAACAGCTCGCTCAGATTGGGCAGTACCGGCCGCGTCGACGAAATACTGACCGGCGCCTGCATGTCGGCGATCGATGAAGCCGTGGCGAGCCTGCGGAAGCTCACGGAGAACCCCACGGCGCCAGCACCGTCCATTGACGAGACGAAGGTCGAAAAGATCCCTGAGCCGATCGAAAATCCAGCCGAGGAGACGGTCCCGCTGATCCCGTTGCGCTCGCGAGCCGTCCCAGGTCCAGAGCGGTCTACGCAACAGGCCAAGGCCGCCGAAACCGTTGCCAAGACGGCGCCTGACACCCCCCTCGTGCCGCTCAAGACGCCGGGTGATCAGAGCGAGGCAAAGACCAATCCGGCAATTCCCTTCGGCAAGACGATCGACGGCAATCGTGGGCCAATCAAGGAGAACGAGCGCCATCAGCGCAACGACGGCGGCAACAACGGCAAGACGCCTGATTTCGGCGGTGGCGGCGGTGGCGGCGGTGGTGGGGCCAGCTTTCACAAGCGCAGCGAACCGGTGAACTTTGCCGTTAGCCTGGCAAGGGGTATCGCAGCTGTCCGGCGCAACATGGTCATCGTCATGGCCTTCACGATCGCCATCAACGTGTTGCTGCTTGCGATCCCTCTCTACCTGTTCCAGATTTCCGACCGCGTGCTGACAAGCCGTTCGATCGATACGCTGGTCATGTTGACGGTTGCCGTTCTGGGCGCGGTCATCCTGCAGGCCTTCATGGATTCGATCCGGCGCTTCATTCTGATGCGCACGGCCGTCGAGCTCGAAGTGCAACTCGGGGCGCCGATCCTGAGCGCCGCCGCTCGCGCATCGCTGCACGGCAACGGCAGGGACTATCAGACGCTACAGGATCTGCAGCAACTTCGCTCTTTCTTGACCTCGGGCACGCTCATCGCCTTTCTCGATGCGCCGCTGATGCCGCTCTTCGTCGTCGTGGTCTATTTGGTGCATCCACATCTCGGCCTCATCATCATGACCTGCTGCGCAGTGCTCTTCGTCATCGCCTACTTGAACCAGAAGTTCACGGCACGGCAGTTTGCGGAGGCAAACGGTTATCTCAGCCGCGCGAACTTCCACCTCGATTCCATGTCGCGCAACTCCCAGATCATCAATGCGCTTGCCATGATCCCCGAGGCAGTGAAGATGTGGGGTCGCGAGACCGCCGGCTCGCTGAAATCGCATGTCTCGGCGCAGGACCGGAATATCGTCTTTTCCGGGATTTCCAAGGCCTGCCGCATGATCACCCAGGTCGCGCTGCTCGGCTGGGGCGCGCATCTGTCGCTATCGGGCGAGATGACGGGCGGCATGGTCATTGCGGCCTCGATCGTTTCGGGCCGGGCGCTGGCGCCGATCGAAGGTGCAATCGAGGGCTGGCAGCAGTTCAACAAGTCGGCGTCTGCCTTCGCCAGGATCAAGCAACTGCTGGTCAACTCGCCGCTGAACTTTCCGCGGCTGCGGTTACCCAATCCGGAAGGCCGGCTGGATGTCGAGCGTATCCTCTTCGTACCGCCGCCGCAGAAGAAGGTGATCCTGAACGGCATCTCCTTCTCCTTGAAGAAGGGCGAGTCGCTGGCGATCATCGGCAATTCCGGCTCCGGCAAGACGACGCTCGGCAAGATGCTCGTCGGCTCGATCCTGCCGACCTCCGGCAACGTGCGCCTTGACCTCATGGATCTTCGCAACTGGGACCAACGGCAGTTCGGCGAAAGCATCGGCTATCTGCCACAGGACGTCCAGCTCTTTCCCGGTACGATCAAGGCCAATATATCGCGCATGCGCGACGACGTGGAAGACCAGCAGATCTTCGAGGCGGCCGTGCTTGCCGATGTACATGAGCTTATCGCGAGCTTTCCACAAGGCTACGAGACGACCGTTGCCGCCGATGGTGCTCCGCTTTCCGGCGGCCAGAAGCAGCGTATCGCGCTTGCCCGCGCCTTCTTCGGCGATCCGAGGTTCGTCGTTCTCGACGAGCCGAACTCCAATCTCGACGCCCAGGGCGAGGCAGCGCTTGCACGCGCCCTTATCCATGCGAAGAAGAAGGGCATCACGACGGTAACGATCACGCAGCGCCCCGCCCTGCTTCAATGCGTCGACAAGATCCTGCTTCTGAAGGAGGGTTCCGTGGCCATGTTCGGCGAGCGCATCGAAGTCCTGGAAGCGCTTTCCAAGAGCAACGGGCGGCAGGCGCCGCCTATCGAAGGCAACGACAATGGTGAGTAGGAAACCGCAACCGGCCGGCAATCCGATCGAATGGTACAGCGAGGTGCCTCGCTCCATTCGCTACCACAGCATCATCGGGCTCGGCGTCCTTTTCGCCTCCTTCGGCGGCTTCGGCTTCTGGGCGGCCACCGCACCGCTTGCCTCCGCAATCATCGCACAAGGCAGCTTCGTCGCAACCGGCAACAACAAGATCGTGCAGCATCTCGAAGGCGGCATCATCAAGGAAATGAGTGTCAGCGAAGGCGATGTCGTCAAGGAAGGCGACGTTCTGGTGACGCTCGACCCGACGGCTGCGCTCTCCAACGAGCGGATGCTGAAGCTGCGGCGCCTGCGCCTTGAAGCGGTTGTGGCTCGGCTGCGCGCCGAGGCCCAAGGAGCCCCTCAGTTCAAGATACCCGACATCGTCATGGCAGAGGCCAGCGATCCGGACGTCAATGCGATCATCCAGAGCCAGAACGTGGTCTTCCACAGCAAGCAGATCAAGCTGGAAGAACAGCTCAACCTCATCGAGAAAAATATCAAGTCGCTGGAATACCGCTTCAAGGGATACAACGGCCAGAAGGAGGCCTTCGAGCGCCAGCTCGCCCTTCTGACCGAAGAGCGCGATTCCAAGGCGCGTCTCGTCAAGGTCGGCTATATGCGCAAGACGGATCTTCTGGCGATCGAACGTGCCATGGCCGATGCGCTGGGCGATATATCGCGCCTGACCGGCGAGCTCAATGAAAGCGAGGCGGAAGTCGCCAAATTCCGTCAGGAAGCGGTGATCGCCGTCAACTCCAACAAGCAGGCCGCCCTCGACGCGCTGGAAACCGCCGAGTCCGAACTCGACAGCGTACGAGAGCAGGTTCGCGAAGCAGCAGGCGTCCTCGAGCGCACGGTCATCCGCTCGCCGGTAAACGGCACCGTCGTGCGCACCTATTATCACACCGCAGGCGGCGTCATCACCACCGGCAAACCGATCATGGAAATCCTGCCCGCGCATGTGCCCCTCATCATCGAAGCACAGGTGCTGCGCACGTCAATCGACCAGTTGCATGAGGGCCAGACGGCAGCCATCCGCCTGTCCGCGCTCAACCGGCGCACGACGCCGGTGCTGAACGGCAACGTCTTCTACGTTTCCGCGGACTCGATCGAGGAGAATGCCGGCCAGCAGGTGAAGGATGTCTATATCGTGCGTATCCAAATACCCGACGAAGAGATCAGCCGGGTTCACGGCTTCCATCCGGTGCCCGGCATGCCAGCCGACGTGCTGATCCAGACGTCCGAACGCACCTTCTTCGAATATCTGACGAAACCGATCACCGACAGCATGTCGCGTGCATTCAAGGAACGCTGATGCAAGCAGGCAGCAAAACAAGGAAAGCCTCCCACCGCGATATGAAATATCGTTTCAGTGGAGGATCGACGGAAGGGGGCTTTCATGGCGGCAATGTCTGACGTGCTGCTGCGGGTCGGCCGCCTGAACTATGTCTGGACCAACACGGAAAGCCTGCTGATCTACATCATTGCCCACCTTCTCAAGATCCAGAAGGACGCGGCAATCGTCGTGTTCCTGACGCTCAACACGACACGGGCGAGGATCGATCTGGTCGAGCGCCTCGCCAAGCTGCATTCCACGCCCGCAGCCGATCGCAAGACCGTTCTTCACGCCATGTCGCGCATGAAGAAGGAATCCAAGATGCGCAACAAGTATAACCACTGCATCTATTCCTTCGACGACAAGGGCCAGATCTCCAGCACACAACTGATGCGCTTCGTCGAGGATGACAAGGAAATCAGCTACGGCAAGGTCGAGCAACTCGATGAAAAGGAGATTGCGGCGCTGGAGAAATCGATTGCCGAGATCGTCTCGATCAGCCAATCGCTCTGGAGCTTCATCAACGCAAGCTCGCATGTTTCCGGCGAACTTTAGCTCCTGGTCCTAACCCCCGGCGGCTAATCATATTTGATAAAACCGTTTCATCCGAACGCCATATTTGAAGCCCTTCATTTGCCCTTAGAATGAAGCTCCCGAATGTGTTATGGGTATTGGGAGGGGACCATGCGCATTGACGTGATCGACACCGAGGCTGGCCTCGAGGCCGTCCGCGAAGATTGGGATCGGGTCTATGTGGACGATCCGCATGCGCAACACTTCCTGTCCTGGATATGGCTGAAGTCCTATCTTTCTCATCGCAAACGCTGGTTCATCCTTGCGCTGCGTGAACGCGAGGATCGTTCTCCCCACGTCGCCTTCTTTCCGCTGCGTCTCACCACCCAGCATGACAGGAAGACCGGCGTCTTTTTCGACGAAATCATCATGGCCGGCAATTTTTCGGCCGACTACACAGGTTTCATCGCGCAGCCGGACTATGAACAGCACGCGATCGCCGGATTTGCCGCCTATCTGAAACGGCAGAATTGGACGCATCTGAAGCTCGATTATTTCGCCGGCCCTGCGCAACGGCGCGAAGCACTGGTTCGCGCGCTTCAGGGACCGGAGGTGATGTTTCGCGACAGCTCTCCGCGAAATCCCGAGAACATAGACAACTGCATCTGCCCGGTCGTCGCGCTCTCACCGAGCTTTGACGACTATCTTGAACAGAAGATGAGCAGCCAGACGCGCCAGAAACTGCGGCGCTTCCTGCGCAAGGTCGAGAGCGACGACGACTATCGAATCACCATGGCAACGCCGCAAACCATCGAGCGCGACCTTGATATTCTCTTCCAGCTGTGGCGCACGAAGTGGATCGGACGGAAGGGCAAGGAACGCACCGAACGGCTGATCGGAGCGACGCGCCAGTTGCTGATGGATAGTTTCAAGGACGGCAATCTCGATGTCCCGGTGATGTGGTACGGCGAGCGGCCCCTCGGCGCACTGGCCAACATCATCGACCGGCAGAAGAAGTCGATCCTCTTTTACATCACCGGCCGCGACGAGACCTGGAAGACACCACCGCCAGGTCTCATCCTGCATGGCTACTGCATTCGCAGGGCGATAGCGGACGGGTACAAGACATACGACTTCCTGCGCGGCAACGAGCCCTATAAATACATGTTCGGGCCCGACGAACGCCAGATCAGTTGCACATTGTTCCGCACGCGCAGCGGCCGCAATCTCGGCGACGTGATCCATCCCCGCAGCATCCGTTTCGTCTACGAGCAGGCGCTGCAGATGTACCGCGACGGCGCCAAGGCTTTTGCCGAAGCCGCGTTCAGGCAGCTTCTCGAAACCGTCCCCAGCCATTTGGGCGCGCAATTCGGCTTGGCGAGCCTGATGTTCGAGAAGGGCAAGCTGCACGAGGCTGAAGCCGGCTTCACGGCGCTTATCGGCCGCCTCGACGACCCAAATCCGCTCTATCTGCGCCTTGGAGACACGCAACTTGCTCTCGGTAGCTACGAAGAGGCAGCGAGGACGTTCGGCCGCATCATCGAACGCTCTCCGTTCGACGCGCAGGCGCACTACAAGCAAGGCGTGGCACTGGTGGCGGCGGGCCGCCTGTCGGAAGCTGCGCGCGTCTTTGCCGTGGTCGAGCAATATAACTACGACAATCCAGTGCAGCGGAATTTCGCTGAAAAGGCGCGCGAGGCTCTGCGGCGGATCGTCAGCAAAGCCGAACAAGCCGCGGCCATGCCGGTTGCTGCGCCCAAGCGACAGAAGAACCAGGCCGGCACTGCTTCGGCAATAGTCGAGCGGGCAGCGACGGAACTGGTGCCGGCATGAAGCCATGCTTTTTTACCGATCGCCGCACCGATTGAGACTGGACCGCGCTACTCGACGCAACAGACGAGTTTATCGACCGACATCTCGTGGCATTTGCCACCTGCTTGCGCTTTTTTACGCCGGGAGTTCCCTGTTCGCGCCGGGCGTGATATCAGCCGCGCATGAACAAGACCTCTTCCTATTGCCCTATCCACGTCGTCGGCGGCGGCCTCGCCGGCTCGGAGGCCGCATGGCAGATTGCCAATGCCGGCGTGCCGGTCATCTTGCATGAAATGCGTGGGGTGCGCGGCACGGATGCGCATAAAACCGACGGCCTAGCAGAGCTCGTCTGCTCCAATTCCTTCCGCTCCGACGACGCCATAAGCAATGCCGTCGGCGTGATCCATGCTGAAATGCGCATGGCAGGCTCGCTGATCATGGCCTGCGCCGACAAGCATCAGGTTCCAGCGGGCGGGGCACTCGCCGTCGATCGCGAAGCCTTTTCCGACGCCGTGACGAAGGTGATCACCGACCATCCGCTCGTCAGCGTCGTTCGCGAGGAAGTGACCGGACTGCCGCCAAAGGAGTGGGATCAGGCGATCATCGCCACCGGACCGCTGACGGCACCGTCACTGGCTGCGGCAATCCAGGAGGAAACGGGTGCGGATGCGCTTGCCTTCTTCGATGCGATCGCACCGATCGTCTATCGCGATAGCATCGACATGGAAATCTGCTGGTATCAGTCCCGCTACGACAAGATCGGTCCCGGCGGTACCGGCAAGGACTATATCAACTGCCCGATGGACGAGGAGCAATATAATGCCTTCGTCGACGCGCTGACTGCTGGCGACACGGTCGGCTTCAAGGAATGGGAAGGAACGCCGTATTTCGACGGCTGCCTGCCGATCGAAGTGATGGCCGAGCGTGGCCGCGAGACGCTTCGCCACGGGCCGATGAAGCCGATGGGGCTGACCAATGCGCATAATCCATCGGTTAAAGCCTACGCCGTCGTGCAGCTTCGTCAGGACAATGCGCTCGGTACACTCTACAACATGGTCGGTTTCCAGACGAAACTGAAATACGGCGCGCAGGCGGAAATCTTCCGGATGATCCCCGGCCTGCAGAATGCCGAATTCGCCCGCCTCGGCGGACTGCATCGCAACACCTACATCAATTCGCCGACGCTGCTCGATTCGTCGCTGAGCTTGAAGTCGCGGCCGGGCCTGCGGTTTGCCGGCCAGATCACCGGCTGCGAAGGTTATGTCGAAAGCGCCAGCGTCGGGCTGCTGGCCGGACGTTTCGCCGCCGCCGAACGCAAGGGCGAAGCGGTTTTTCTGCCGCCGGCGACCACGGCTCTGGGTGCGCTGCTTGGCCATATCACCGGCGGCCATCTCGTTGCCGACGAGGAACCGGGCAAGCGCTCCTTCCAGCCGATGAACATCAATTTCGGCCTGTTTCCGGAGTTGCAGCCCGGCTCTATCGTCAAACCGGAGGGCGTCAAGCGCTTCCGCGGCAAGGACAAGACCATCTTGAAGCGGCAGCTGATCGCCAAGCGCGCGCTTGCCGATTGCGCCGAATGGCTTGGCAAGAGCGCGCCCTTTGCAGCGAGCGCCTGACTCTTACCGATTGTTGGCTGCCGGTCTTTCGGTCGGCGGCAGCGCAAGGTCTGCGTCGGCGACGTAATTGCCGAGCAGCCACAGCGAAACTTCGGCTGCCTCCCTGGCGGAGGCGAATTCGAAGGCACCATTATGATGCGGGTGGTCGAGAAAATCGATGGCCAGGCCCCTTCCCGTTTGCGAACTGACGACGCGTACCCTGCCCGGCTCCAGCACATGGCAGGAGAAGTGGCGGTGCATATTGCGCATGAAACCCGCCTTGTTGTCGTGCAGACGCACGAAAACCACTTGTCCATCGGCCGTCGCCTGAAGCTGGCGGATCGCCTCGTGCGGGAAGGCACGATTGAATTCCAGGATCGCAAGACCGGTATCGTGAAAGCCCTCCTCGTCCTTGTACTGCGCGGCCATGCGGGTCGCGACGAAGGCCAGGAAGACGACAAGGGCAAAAATGACGGACCAGACGATCATGCTCAACGCCGTTTTCTCCGATTTGAGGTAAGCGGTTGTCCCCTTATAGTGTCCGAGCCTTGCGCGAGTTTGAACAGCTTCATATTTTCTTGCGCATCAGCGCCAGCGTCATGACGAGTTGGCGGCGCCATTGCGGCTGTTGCAGCGATTGGTCAAACAGGGCAGCACCGGCGTTCTGCGCCTTCATCAGCATTGGCTCGGCAAGCGTCACAGGCAGGAAGGCTGGGAAAATGGCTGGCGGGAGCACGATCGCACGGGCCTTTGCGAGATGATCGCGGCCAAGGCCGACGAAGGCTTCGATAGCAGCGGAAATGCGCGCCTTGTCCTTGCCCGCCAGGAAGCTGTCGCGGTCGAGCCCGGTGGCGCTGAGAATTTCGAGCGGAATATAGAGCTGGCCGCGATGGCGGTGCAATGGCATCAGCAGCAGCATGCCGGCAATTGCCTGTGCGACGCCGGCATGGCCTGCGGCCTCCGCGGATTTCGCCGCCTCTTCCGGCGACAAGACCAGGCTTGCCAGCTGGATCAGCGCAGAGGCCGTCTCCCCGGCATAGCCTTCGAGTGAGGTGCGCGTTTCCATCGGATCGTCGTAGAGATCGAAGATGCGGGCATCGATCATATCGATGAGCGTCTGGCGCGGCAGGCGGTGGGCTTCGACCGCGCTCAGCAAGGATGCGGCAACAGGATTTGCCTCGGTCGAGCCATGGGCGCTGCCTTCCAGAAGATCGCGCCAGTATTGCATCCGCACCTCGCCGGGCAGCGGCTCGTGCACGAGATCGCGGATGCGGGCGAGTTCGGCATTGAAGGCGTAAAGGGCGGCGAGTGCGCCGCGCTTGTCCTGCGGAGACAGCAGGCAGGCGAGATAGCGATCGCGGTCGCTGTCACGCAACATCGCCAGGCATATCTCCTGGTTGCTCATCGGTTTGTCCGTCATTGTCAGACCGCAATCAGAGCCGCCGCGACGGCGCGGGATTCTGCGAGCATGATGTTGAAGGTGCGCACGGCAGCACCCGTGCTCATCGGGTCGGAAGAAATGCCGCGGGCCTTCAGAGCATCCTTCAGCTCCGGTGGCAAGCGGCGAAGCTCGGTGCCTGTCCCGACCAGCAGAACCTCGATGTCATCTGCCTCGTCCAGCACTCTCTTGAAGCTTGCGACGCAGAGCCCTTTCGACATGTCCATGTCCCACCCGTAGATACCGGACGGCAGACAAAGGATGGAGCCGCGATGAGACATATCGGCAAAGCGGAAGCCGCCGTTTCCGTATGTGTCGACGGGAGCACGGCCGGGAAAATGGGCTTCGCGGATTTCGATGCCTTTAGCCATGGCTTGCTGTGGCCTTTCCGGATTTTTCATCGGTGGCCCCATCCTCTTTCTCGTCGATGGTTTTCGGGCGAAGCCTGAAGAGGATCAGTACCGGCGCTGCAATATAAATGGAGGAGAAGGTGCCGACGGCAACGCCGAAAAGCATGACGAGCGCGAACGAGCGCATGTCCTCGCCGCCGAACAGGTAGAGCGCAGCCAGCGCAAGCAGCGTCGTTGCCGAGGTCAGGATGGTGCGCGACAGCGTCTGGTTGATCGAGGCGTCGATCAGGATCGGCAGCGGCATCCTCCTGAAGTGCTTCAGGTTTTCGCGCATGCGATCGTAAACGACCACGGTGTCGTTCAAAGAGTAGCCGACGATCACGAGCAATGCGGCGATGCTCGTCAGATTGAACTCGATCCCGGTGACGACGAAGGAACCGAGTGTCAGAATGACGTCGTGCAGCGTGGCGATGATGGCGCCGACGGCGAACTGCCACTCGAAGCGCAGCCAGATATAGACGAGGATCGCTCCAAGCGAAGCAAGAACGCCGAGCGAGGCCGTCTTCGTCAGCTCGCCCGAAACGGCGGGGCCGACGACTTCGACGCGACGGAAATCATATTGATCGGCAAGCTCGCTGCGCACGAGTGTGATTGCCGACTGCTCGGCATTTTCGCCGCCGCCCTGCGCTTCAATGCGGATGATGGCGTTTGTGGCATCGCGCAGGCGCCTGGCCTGGATATCGCCCAAGTTCAGTTGGCTCAGCCGCGTACGGATATCCTCAAGATCGGCCGGTCCCTGCTTCGACCTCACTTCGATGACGGAGCCGCCTGTGAAATCGATGCCGAGATTCATGCCGATGGTCACTACGGCCAGCATGGAAACGAGCGAAAGGGCAGCAAGCGCAGTGAAGCTGTAGCGGCGGATGCCCATGAAGCGGATGTTCGTGCCGTCGAAGAGATCGGTGTGGACGCTCTTCGGCAGATGCTTGAGGCGACGGTGGCGCACCCAGGCAACGACCAGCGGGCGCGTGAACACGAAAGCAGTGAACGCCGTCGTGAGAATGCCGATCGCAAGTGTAACCGCAAAGCCGCGTATGGCATCGCTTCCGAGATAGAAGAGAATAGCAGCGGCAATCAAGGTCGTGATATTGGCATCGACGACGGTCATGAACGCTCTGGAATAGGCTATGCCGATTGCCTGGTCGAGATGCGTTCCGCCCTTGACCTCTTCGCGGATACGTTCGTAGATCAGAACGGTGGCGTCGACCGCAATGCCGATCGTCAGCACGATGCCCGCAACACCCGGCAAGGTCAGCGGCGCGCCCGACAGGCTGAGAACGGCAAGGATCATCATGACGTTGACCACAAGCGCCGCCCCGGCAATCACGCCGAGGATGCCAAAGAAGGCCACCATCAGACCGATCACGAGAACGGCGCCGACAAACCCTGCCACGAGGCCCGAAAGGATGGATCCTGCGCCGAAACCGGGATCGATCGTCCGCTCCTCGACGATCGTCAGCGTTACGGGAAGCGCCCCGGAGCGCAAGATTGCAGCGAGGTCTTCCGTCTCCTCCTGCGAATAGTCGAGCGGTATCTCGCCCCTGTTGCCGGCGACCGGTTCGCGGATATCAGGCGCAGCAATGACCTGGTCGTCGAGCAGGATTGCGACGGACCGCCCCACGTTGTTCTGCGTCAGCTCGGCAAATCGCCTGAAACTCTCGGGATTGAAGCGAAAGGTCAGGATGGAACTGTCTTCGTCGTTGCCGGGCTCGACCTGGAAATCGCTCAGATCGGCCGACGACAGTATTTCCGTGCGCTCTACAAGATAGGCGTCCGGCGGATCGTCCTGTGAATAGACGATCCGCGAACGCGCCGGCACGGTGCCGCTCATCGCATCCTGCGGCGACATGCTGCTGTCGATCAGGTGGAAGGAGAGCCGGCCATCCTGGCTCAAAAGATCCTTGAACCGCTGCGGGTCGGCGAGACCCGGCACCTGGACGGACAATCGATCCGGGCCGCCGGTTTCGATGACGGGATCGATCCCGCCCACCTCGACGGCACGACGGCCAACGATATCGACCGACTGAGTGAGCGCCGCCGACAGGCTGCGGGCGATCGCCTTGCCGGTGATGTGCAGCGTCAGCTGGCCGTCATTGCCTTTCACGAGCGTGACGTCCGGATCCGGGGCGCCGGCTTCTGGAACTGTCAGCGGCCTTAAGACGCTGACGGCCCGCTCGATCTGGCTCGGATCGGTGATGCGGACCTGAATGGTCTGGCCATTGCCGGCGAGGCCTGTATAGCGAATTCCGGCTTCGCGCAGCCTGGCGCGCACGCTCGCAACGGTGTTTTCGAGCCGCTTCCTGACGATATCGGAGCGCTCCGCCTTCAGCACGATATGCGAGCCGCCCTGAAGATCGAGGCCGAGTGCTACCCGCTTCTGCGGCATCCAACCCGGCAGCGAGACGTCCGTGAAAAGATTTGGGGCGGCGCCGAGCGCCGCCACCAAGACAATGAGCCAGATCAGAACTGTTTTCCAACGGGAAAAATGGAGCATTTCAGTCTTCGACACCTCTGATCCGGCTGATCTGCCCGCCGGAATTACGCAGCGTCTGCCTTTACAGGCTCGCCTTTTACCCGAACGTCGGCGATACCGCTGCGAACCACGCGAACGCGCACGCCTTCTGCGATCTCGACTTCCAGTTCCTTGTCGTCGACGACCTTCGTCACCTTGCCCACCAGGCCACCGGCCGTGACGACCTGGTCGCCGCGGCGGATCGCGCTCAGGGTTTCTGCACGCTTCTTGGCCTGGGCGCGCTGCGGGCGGATCAGCAGGAAGTACCAGACGACCATCAGCGGCACGAACAGGATGATCATTTCGAAGCCGGAGCCGAAGGGCGACGCAGCGGCATCCGGTGCGGCCTGGGCAAATGCCGGGGTGATGAACATTGATAAGCTCCTCAACTACGGGCGGGCGTATATCCGCCTCTCTTTTTCGGGTGGCCGGACTATAGTTGCGGCAAGAATGAATGCAACAAAAACAGCCTGCGGGCGTACCGATTCCGCTGTCTCATAACCTTTCCGCTGTGGAAAGGCCATGCTACTGCGCGTCGAAAACCGATGCGCTTATGGCGCGGCAGGAAATTCAGGAGGACATGCAATGGCCGAAGAATTGAACAGCGTCATTTTGCAGGAACTGAGGCGGCTTGCCAATGCGATCGAGCGGCTGGCCGGTCCAGCGCCCGGCGTCAACGACTGGGACGCCGCCGACTGTTTCGTCTGGTCGCCTGCCCGCACTCATCTGCAGCCAGTCGCGCGCCCCAACCGTGTTGCCTTGAAGCTCATCCGCGGCGTCGATCATGTGCGTGACATCCTGCATGAAAACACGGTGCGCTTTGCCGAAGGATTTGCCGCCAACAACGTGCTGCTCTGGGGCGCGCGCGGCATGGGCAAGTCGTCGCTGGTCAAAGCCGTGCATGAGGACGTGCGGCGACAAAGCGGCGTTTCGCTGAAGCTTGTAGAAGTGCATCGCGAGGACATTGCGAGCCTTCCGACCCTGCTTGATATTCTGAAGGTAGTGCCGCATCGCGTCATCGTTTTCTGCGACGACCTTTCCTTCGACCATGACGATACCGCCTACAAGTCGCTGAAGGCAGCGCTTGACGGCGGCATAGAGGGCCGACCGGACAACGTGCTTTTCTACGCAACTTCCAACCGTCGCCACCTGCTGCCGCGGCATATGATGGAGAACGAGCAGTCGACCGCGATCAACCCATCCGAGGCCGTCGAAGAGAAGGTCTCGCTTTCCGACCGTTTCGGCCTCTGGCTCGGCTTCCACAAATGCAGCCAGGAAGACTATCTTACGATGATCGACGGCTATGCTGAGTATTTCAAGCTGACGCAAGATCGCGAGAAGATGCATGCGGAAGCGCTGGAATGGGCAACCACGCGCGGTGCGCGCTCCGGCCGTGTCGCATGGCAGTACATCCAGGATCTCGCAGGGCGCATGCGCGTTGCGCTCGTCCGCGACTGAGCCGAGCTACGGCTGCTGTAAAGCGACAAAAGCCCGGCGATCAGCCGGGCTTTTGCACGTCCTCGAAACGCTTTACCTACTCGAGGAAGGTGATCGGATTGACCGGCGAGGCGTCCTTGCGGACTTCGAAATGGACCTGCGGTTGCTTGACGCTGCCGCTCATGCCTGAAACGGCGACGGTCTGGCCGCGCTGGATCTTCTGGCCACGGGCCACGCTCAGCGTGTCGGCATTGCCGTAGACGGTCACCGTGCCGTCGTCGTGACGGATGAGGACGGTGTTGCCGAGTTCCTTCAAACCGTTACCTGCATAGATGACCACACCGTTTTCGGCGGCCTTGATCGGCGTGCCCTGCGGCACGGAGATGTCGATACCGTCGTTGCGGCTGCCGTTGACGTTCGCGCCGTAAGCGGCAATGACGGCACCGCGAACCGGCCAGCGATACTTGCCGATGCCGGTCGATTCCGGGGCTGCTGAGGCGACGTCGGACTTCTTCTCGACTTCGTCGACGGTCTGCGTGGCAACCGGCGCCTGGTAGGAGGCCGGCTGAGCGGACGCCGTTTCAACTGCGGCCGGAGCAGCAGGCTTCGCTTCGGCCTTGGCCGGAATGGACGCAGTCTTCGTCTGATCGGCAGAACTGGAACCTTTCGGGATCGTCAGCGTCTGGCCGATGCGGATCGAGCTTGCGGAAAGGTTGTTCGCAGCCTTGAGATCATCGATCTTCGTGCCGGTCGCCTTGGCGATCTTGGCGAGGGAATCGCCAGGCTTGACCGTGTAAGTGCCGCCGCCGGTATTCGGATCCTTTCCGGCACCGGCTGCAACCTTGCCCGTGGAAGCATCCGCGCCTGCCTGCGACTTGTCGCGAGCAGCGTTGGCGCCCGGCAACACCGCGAGGTTCTGGTCGGGGATCTTCGACGGCTGCGGGATTTTACCGGACTTGGAAAGGTCGGTGGCCTGCGCGGAAGCCTTGGCAGCATTCCTGCCGCCGTTGAAGGTCGGAATGAGGATCGTTTCGCCTGGCTTGATGGCAGCAGCCGACTTCATGTTGTTGACGCGCAGAATTTCCTTTTCGGGAACGCCGTAGCGGTTGGCGAGCGTCGCCAGATTTTCGCCCGGACGCACCAGGATGGAGGGCGCGTTGGCCGCGGACCATCCCGACACCTTCGGCGTCGTGCCTGTCGTCATCGGATCGGGCGCGGCCAGCTTCGGAGCAGCCGGCATCTGGCGGGAGGCCCGTGAGCCGGAAGGAGCTGCCGGGAACGGCTGGGCCATGGCGACCTGATTGTCGCGCGAGGGCGCCGGGGATGCGCCCGTCGGCGCGGCAAGTTCGGTGCGCTGGACAGAAACTGGAGCCGAGGCAAGGCGCGCGCTCGAGCTTGCCGTACCGTTCGTCGCCGGATAAGGCTGATTGAGTGCGTCATTGCCGCCATTGTAGGAGGGCTGCGCCATCCCGGACTGAAGATCGGCGCTCGGGACCGGATCACTCTGCGAACCACTCATGTTCCGCCTCGGTACAGAACCGGTCGTCATCTGATCCTGGCCGGTCCCGGCAAAGAGGCCGCCGAAGCGGGTCACATCCGAACTGCAGCCCGTTGCGGTGCTTGCCAGCAAGGCCATAAACAAGAGATTGCCGGCAGGCTTTCCGAACATTGGCGAAACGCTAAAACGCATGACTCGACCCACTCATAACTCAACCATTCGTGGGTATATTAAAGCGCGTTAGTGTTACCACCCGGTTAAAGCGCTGGAATCAGTGCGATTTTTTTGAGGAATTGATAACCATAGTTCTGCAGGTGAGAAATCACAGCCGTCGGACACACTGGAAATGCTCGCCAAATTGGCCTCAGAGCTGGAAAGCCAATCTCGGCACAATGGGCAAATAGGGTACGTCGAAAAGCTCTTCGCGCTCGAAGCGGCTGCCGGTCTTCGTCAGCCGGACCATGCGGCACTGGTCCTCGGAGATCATCAGCGGCGCGATCATGGAACCGCCGGAGACGAGCTGGTCGGCATAAAAGCGAGGCATGGTATTGAAAGCGGCCGTGACCAGGATGCGGTCGAAAGTCCCCTCGCCCTGCAGACCGTTGCTGCCATCGGCCTGCCGCACGACGATGCTGCGAAGGCCGAGCTGATCCATGCGGCGCTGCGCGTTGGCCGTCAGCGTCTTGTAGCGGTCGATCGTCAGCACGCGCTCGGCGATGCGGCCGATGACGGCTGCGGTGAAGCCGCTGCCGGTGCCCACTTCGAGCACACGCTGGCCCGGCTTGACCTTCAGAAGGTGCAGAATGCGGACGGCAAGATCAACGCCTTCCAGGAACGAGCCGCACTCGATCGGGATCGTCCGGGTGGAATAGGCGTCGTCGGAAAATTGCGGCGGCACGAAAAGCGAGCGCGGCGTCTGCTCGACGGCAGTCAAAAGATCGATGTCTGAGATGCCCTCCGCCCGCAGCCTGAGGACGACCGCTGCAAACCCTTCCTTCTCGACCAGCCGTGCCGTCAAAACGTCCTACTCCGTGCCTGAAAGCGCCCGCGCCACGCGGTCCTTCACGGAATAATCGGTCAGATCCAGTTTCAAAGGTGTTACCGAGATCTTATTATGCTTCAGTGCGTGAATATCCGTGCCCTCTGCAAAGGCGCCGGCACGCTCGCCGAACTTCAGCCAATAATAGGGCAAGCCGCGACCGTCGGAGCGTGCATCGACCTGCAGGTTGAAGGCAAGTTTGCCCTGGGCCGTGACTTCGGCACCCTGCACATCTTGCGGTCGGCAGTTCGGGAAGTTGAGGTTGAGGAAGGTGCCTTCCGGCAGGCCGACCGTCATCAGCCTGTCGAGCAGCGCCGGCGCATGGGCCTCGGCGACCTCCCACGGCACGATGCGCGCGCCATCGGAATAGCTGTAGGCCTGGCTCAGCGCAAAGGAGCGCACCCCCTGCATCGTGCCTTCGATTGCCCCGGCAATGGTGCCGGAATAGGTGACATCGTCGGCGACGTTCGACCCTGAATTGACGCCCGACAGCACCAGGTCGGGCTTGATATCCATCACCTGCTTGATGCCCATGATGACGCAGTCGGTCGGCGTGCCGCGGAGCGCGAAATGCTTGTCGGCCACCTGACGCAGACGGAGCGGCTCGGAAAGGCTCAACGAATGAGCCAGGCCACTCTGATCCGTTTCCGGCGCGACGATCCAGACGTCGTCGGAAAGGGTGCGCGCAATCCGCTCAAGTGCCGCAAGGCCCTCGGCATGGATGCCGTCGTCATTGGTGAGCAGAATGCGCATCGTTTCAGGCCGCCCGTTCGATCTTCGTCAAGCCGCCCATATAGGGCAGCAGCGCCGCGGGGATAGTTACCGATCCATCCTCGTTCAGGTAGTTTTCGAGCACTGCGATCAGGCAGCGGCCGACGGCGGTTCCGGAGCCGTTCAGCGTGTGAACGAACTTCGTGCTCTTGTCATCCTTGCCGCGATAGCGCGCATTCATGCGCCGCGCCTGGAAATCGCCGCAGACCGAGCAGGACGAGATTTCCCGATAGGTGTTCTGCCCTGGCAGCCATACCTCGATATCGTAGGTCTTGCGCGCCCCGAAGCCCATGTCGCCGGTGCACAGCGTCATCGTGCGGAAATGCAGGCCGAGCCGCTTCAGTACCTCTTCGGCGCAGGCCGTCATGCGTTCATGCTCGGCCATCGAGCTCTCCGCATCGGTGATAGACACCAGTTCGCACTTCCAGAACTGGTGCTGGCGCAGCATGCCGCGCGTATCGCGCCCTGCCGAACCTGCCTCCGAACGGAAGGATGGGGTGAGCGCGGTAAAGCGCATCGGCAGCTTTTCCTGCTCGAGAATTTCACCCGCGACGAGATTGGTCAGCGTTACTTCAGCCGTCGGGATCAGCCAGCGGCCATCCGTCGTCCTGAAGAGGTCTTCCGCAAACTTGGGAAGCTGTGCGGTGCCGTACACGGCCTCGTCGCGTACCATCAGTGGCGAGCTGACCTCGCTATAGCCATGTTCCGTCGTGTGGAGGTCGATCATGAACTGGCCGAGTGCCCGCTCGAGCCTTGCAAGCGGTCCCGTCAGCACCGTGAAGCGCGAACCGGAAAGCTTGGCGGCCCGTTCGAAATCCATGTAGCCGAGGGCTTCGCCGATTTCGAAATGTTCCTTCGGCGTGTGGTTCCAGCGCGGCTTTTCACCGACCGTGCGAGCGATGACGTTGTCATGCTCGTCGTTGCCGACCGGTACGTCGTCGAGCGGCACGTTCGCAACGCGCGCCAGCGCGTCGTTGAGCTCGGCGGTCAGCTGGCGGTCTTCTTCTTCGGCCGCCGGCAGCAAGACCTTCATATCGGCCACTTCGGCCTTCAGCTTTTCGGCAAGCTCGCTGTTCTTCTGCGCCATCGCCGCACCGATCTCCTTGGAGGCGGCGTTTCGGCGGGACTGCAGGTCCTGCACCTTCTGTACGGCAGAGCGGCGCTTCTCATCGAGAGCTATGAGGCTTCGGGCCAAGGGCTCTGCACCGCGCTTGGCCAGTGCTTCATCGAGCGCCTCGGGATTCTCACGGATCCATTTGATATCGAGCATTGTCGTTCCGGGTCGTTACGAAGGACATGACCCGGCCAAAGCCTGACCGGGCCTCGACCGGATGTTCTGCATGCGTTCAGGAAGGAATTTCGGAGAACCGCTCAGACGCTGTCCGTCTTGGCAACGTCCGCAGACCCGTCCGCCCCTTCGACCGCCTGCCGGGAACGCTGGCGCTCCACGAGTCGCGCAGCGTAGATGGCAATCTCGTAGAGAAGGATCGTCGGCAGTGCAAGGCCGATCTGGGACATCGGATCGGGCGGCGTCAGCACGGCGGCGACGACGAAGGCGAGCACGATCGCAAACTTGCGCTTCTCGGCAAGCCATTGCGAGGTGAGCAGGCCGACGCGCGCAAGCAGCGTCGTGACGACCGGAAGCTGGAACACCAGACCGAAGGAGAAGACGAGCGTCATGATGAGGCTCAGATATTCCGAAACCTTCGGCAGCAGCGAGATCGCGACATCGCCCTCTCCCGGCGCCTGCTGCATGGTCAGGAAGAACCACATCACCATCGGCGTGAAGAAGAAATAGACGAGAGCGCCTCCAAGCAGAAACAGGACCGGCGATGCGATCAGGAACGGCAGGAAGGCCGCACGCTCGTTCTTGTAGAGGCCGGGGGCGACAAACTTGTAGATTTGCGCGGCAATGATCGGGAAGGCGATCACAAGACCGCCGAACATTGCGACCTTCACCTGCGTGAAGAAGAACTCCTGCGGAGCCGTATAGATGAGCTGCGCCTTCGTTACATCGAGGCCGGCCCAGTTGACTGCCCATTTGTAAGGATAGACCAGGGCGTTGAAGAGATGCTTGGCAAAGATGAAACAGACGATGAAGGCGACGAAGAAGGCGCCGATCGCCCAGATCAGCCGCGTGCGCAGCTCCATCAGGTGCTCGATCAACGGCTGCGGCTTGTCTTCAATATCACCGCTCATGCCTCGTCCTTCTTTTTCGTCGCCGTCTTCTTCGCAGCCGCTGCAGTCTTCCTCGCCTGAACAGGCTTTGCCGAAACAGCCTTTGTTGCTGCGGCGGGATCTGTCGCGACGGCGGGCTTTGCAGCAGCCGCACGCTTCGGCTTTGCAGCGATGGCGGCCTCGGCTTCAGCCGCAGGCAGCGCCTTTTCGGCGGCAGCGCGCGGCTTGCGCGAGGCCTTGGGCTTTTCGGCGACCACCTCTGCCGGCGCAGCTTGCGGAGCCGGCGCGACGACAGGTGGCGTTTCGGGCAGGCTCATCGACGGCGCCGGAACGCCAACCGGCGGCGCTTCGGTCTTGTTTTCGACCGACGTTGCCTTCTGCAAGTCGGCCTTGATGTCGTTGCCCATCTGGCGAAGCGGGTTCATCGCCTCGCGCAGGCTGTTTGCCGGATTGAGCCGCTGCGCATCGCTGATCGTCTGGCGCACGTCATCAAGATCCGCCTCCCGCAGCGCCTCGTCGAACTGGGCGCGGAATTCGCCGGCGACCTTGCGGGCACGCTGCGTCATCTTGCCGAAAGCGCGCAGCATCGGCGGCAGATCCTTCGGACCGACGACGACGATCAACACGACCGCGATGACAAGCAACTCGGTCCAGCCAATATCGAACATTCAAGGCTCCTGGAGGGGAAGCGGGGCAAAGCCACCCGTTCCCGGACTTGTTACTTCGGTTCGTCGGCCTTGTGATCGACGGTCTTCGCCGTGTCAGGCGCTTCTTCGTCGTTGATGCCCTTCTTGAAGCTCTTGATGCCCTTGGCAACGTCGCCCATGAGCTCCGGAATCTTACCGCGGCCGAACAGCAACAGCACGATGACCAGAACGATCAACCAGTGCCACATGCTAAAAGAACCCATTACGCATACTCCCTGTTGCGATCTTTCTTCGATGTAAGAGTTTCCGACATCGTTTCCAATATCGAAAATCCCCTTGAGTTGACGCTTAATGTCACGGGTTCGCCCATAATGACAAGTCGTCCGGGTATCGAATTATGGTGATCTCTATTGTTTTCGTCGTCGGTGTCAAAACAAAGACCGGATGACACTAATCTTCCAAGGCGCCGCCGGGCGCCAGAAGGCCCAATTCCTCGAGGTCCATCTGCGTGATCGGATCCTCGTCCTCGGTCAGTTCGTCGCTCATCAAGGGCGACGGGATGTTGAAATTCGCAGGGATGCGGCCGGAAAGAAGACCGGCACCCTTCAGCTCCTCCAACCCGGGCAGGTCGCGCAGTTCCTCGAGGCCGAAATGATCGAGGAAATCGCGGGTCGTGCCGAGCGTCACGGGCCGACCGGGCGTGCGGCGGCGGCCGCGAAAGCGCACCCAGCCTGCTTCCATGAGCACGTCCAGCGTGCCGCGTGAGGTTTGCACGCCGCGGATATCTTCGATCTCGGCGCGGGTGACCGGCTGGTGATAGGCGATGATCGCCAGCACCTCGAGGGCGGCACGCGACAGCTTCTTGACCTCGTTCTCGTCACGGCGGATGACGAATGAGAGATCGGCCGCTGTGCGAAAGGCCCAGGCATCGTCCACCTGGACGAGGTTGACGCCGCGCGGCGCATACTGCTCCTTGAGACGGAGCATGAGGGCGCGGACGTTGAAATTCCTCGGCAGACGATCGGCGATGAAGGCTTCGGAAACCGGCTGGGAGGAAGCAAAGACCAGGGCCTCGGCGATGCGCTCGGCCTCCATCTGCGCCTGGAAATTCTCGTGGAAAGCGCCCTCGCCTTCGCCGCGGCCGATATCGTCTCTGGAATCCATCAAGCGGGCCTCTCCTGCTCGACGACCTGCAGGGTCGCATGCTTGGGTCCCCGGCGCAGATAGAGAGGCTCGAAGGCGGCGTCCTGACGGATCTCCAGCTTGCCCTCGCGTACGAGTTCTAGCGAGGCGGCAAAGGCACTGGCGATTGCCGTGACGCGTTCTTCCGGCGATGCCATATAACGAAGCAGGTAATGCTCCAGCGCCGTCCAGCCGCCGAACTCCCCAATCATGCGCGTCAGCAGTTCGCGGGCATCGGTCAGGGACCAGACGGTGCGGCGCGCGATCGTGACCTGGGTCACGGCCTGGCGCTGGCGGAGCGACGCATAGGCCGTAAGCAGATCGTAAAGGCTTGCCTCGTAAGCGGATTTTTGCCGGTCCGGAATATGCTCGGGCGCGCCGCGGGCAAAGATGTCACGACCGAGACGGTTGCGGTTGACGAGCCCGCTTGCAGCCTCACGCATGGCTTCGAGGCGTTTCAGGCGGAATGCAAGCGTTGCGGCCATCTCCTCGCCGGAGGGGCCGTCGTCCTTGACCTGCTGCGGGATCAGCAGGCGGGACTTGAGATAGGCGAGCCACGCCGCCATCACGAGATAATCGGCGGCAAGTTCGATGCGGATGCGGCGGGCGGTTTCGATGAACTGCAGATACTGCTCGGCAAGCGCCAGCACCGAAATGCGCGAAAGATCGACCTTCTGGTTGCGGGCGAGATAGAGAAGGAGATCGAGCGGGCCTTCGAAGCCGGCAACGTCGATCACCAGTGCCGGCTCATGGCTCGCGCGTTCGGCGCCATTGTCCTGCCAAAGCTTGTCCATTGGCGTATTCGGCCTCTGTGTCCACTCTGTGCCTTTGACCGTGTTCACCTCTGCCTCTCTTCCATCGCTCAGACGGTTGCGAACATTCCGTCGAATTCGGCGCGGATCGCCGCCTCGTCGGACTGGTCGACTGTTGGGAAGCCCGCCAGCAAGGCATTTGCCCGCTCAAGCGAGGCACCCGCCAATACCGGCGTGTTTGCCACGACCTGCTGCATCTCGTCCATATGGCCGTTGCAATGCAGCACGATATCGCATCCGCCTGCAATGATATTTTCAGCCCGCTTGCCGATTGTCCCGGCCAAGGCGTTCATCGAGGTATCGTCGGAAAGCAACAGGCCCTTGAAGCCGATGCGCTTTCGGATCACGCCCTCGATCACCTTGCTCGAGGTCGTCGCCGGATTGTCCGGATCGATCGCTGCGAAGACGACGTGGCAGGTCATTGCCGCAAGCTCGTCCTTCATGGCGATGAAGGGCTTGAAGTCGTGCGCTTCCAGTTCATCGCGCGAGACCGTGACGACCGGCAGTTCGTGATGGGAATCGGCAAACCCACGGCCGTGGCCCGGCATATGCTTCATCACCGGCAGAACCCCGCCGGCCTTCAGCCCCTCGGCCGCGGAGCGTCCCATATCGGCCACGGTGTCGGGATCATCACCATAGGCGCGGTTGCCGATGACGCTGCTACTTCCCTCCACAGGCACGTCGAGAACAGGCAGGCAATCGACATTGATACCGAATTTGAGAAGATCGAAGGCATGCAACCGCGACATCAGCCATGCGGCGCGCAGTCCCTGCTCGCGATCGCGCCGGTAGAGATCCCCGAGCGCCTGGCCGGAGGGATAGTGCTGCAGGATCGGCGGGCGGATGCGCTGCACGCGGCCCCCTTCCTGATCAATCAGCACCGGCGCGTGCCAGCCGACGCTTTCGCGCATTTCCGCAACGAGATCGGCGATTTGCTGCGGCTCGCAGATATTGCGGCCAAAGAGGATAAAGCCGAAGGGCCGTTCAGCCTTGTAGAAGGCCTTTTCTTCAGGGGTGAGTGACAGGCCGCTACAGCCCAGGATCATCGCTTTTGATTCGGTCATATCCGAATCATAGAGGCCTGACGGGGAATTGCGAGTAAGGTCAAGCGCCATTCACAGGAAAGCAGGACATACAAAAAAGCGGCGGGACATGCCCGCCGCTTGAAATCAAGTGATCACAGGTTCACTTCGAAATCAGGCAGCTGCCGCCGGCTGAGCGATATTGCTGGCAAAGGGCTGCGGCCTCGTCCTTGGAGCCGGCCGGGATCCGGACGCGGTAGAACGTGCCCTTGCCGGCGATTTCGGCCTTTCGGATTTCAAAGCTGCGGCCGCCGAGAACGCTTGCAAACTTCTTCGACAGGCTCGCATAGGATTTCTTAGCCTCTGCTTCGGACGGCAGCGACGCGATCTGCATGCCGTATCCGCCAGCCGGTGAGGCCTGCTGCGGCTTTGCAGCGGCAGGCTCGACCGATGCGACCTCAGCCGGCTTGGCTTGCTGCTCGGCCGGGCGGACGTTGCCCTTCTCCGTCACGGTGCCGACGACAGTGACCGGTTGCTCTGCCGGACGGGCCGTCGGTACCGGCGCCGTGTCGGCAGGTTTTTCAGCGGCGGGCGGTGTCTGAACCGGGTGGACGGGCTGTTCGACCTTCGCAGTGGCGGGATCTGCAGCGGCAATCTTCGCGGTGGCCGGATCTGCAGCGGCAATCTTTTCCAGGGTGGACGTGGATGGTTGCTGAGCGGCGGGCAGCGGCGCGACGGTGGTCGTTTCGACAGGCGTCGCGCCGATATCGGCGGAGGCAACCTCCTTGCTCGCCGGGAAGCTTGCCGCCGAACCGCCAGATGCCGCAACAGCGGCAGGCGGCTGAACGGAAGGCTCTTCAACCGGTGCGGCGGGCTCCTCGCGGGCAACCAGCGTTCCGTCCGGCTTGACGATCATCGTGCGGACCTTGCGCGGTGCAACGGCCGGCGGACGATCGCCATTGGGGCCCTCCTCGGCCGCAGCATCCCTTTCCCCCACATCCTCGCTCGGAAGCAGCCGCGGATCCTGCGTATCGCCGACCGGCGTACTTGCCGGATTGTCGGCGATGGGTCCGTCGTTGTCTTCCGGCAGAACTTCGGGCGTCAGGGTACGCTGAACGACATCAACGGGCTCTTCGTCGGATGAAACGAGTGCCTTCTGCTTCGGCGCCTCGGTCGCACCGGCAACGCGATCATAGACCGCCTTGTCCTGGTTCGGCACGGTCTTGCCACCCGGATTTTCCGGGACGATCTTGACCGGTTCCTTGTCGGCCACGATCACGCGCGGTTCGCCGCCAGCAATGCCGAGACCGCCGTCGGTAACGACCGAATAGACGCCGTAGGCGCCGCCTGCGAAGACGACGATCAGAGCGGCGGCCGCAAGCAGCCGTTTCATGGAACGGGCGCGGCCCATGTCCTCGGCCTCAGCCGCCGATTGGATACGGACCTCGGCTGGCGCTTCGGCGCGATGAACGGGTTCACGAACGCTGCGGCGAAAATCCTCCTCAAGCGCACGCTCGAAATCGTCAGGTCCGCCGGCCGACTGCGGCCGAGCCGCCACCGGCGCTGCTGCAACAACGGCAGCGGCTGCTGCGGGAGCCCAAGCGGGTGCCGCTGCCGGAGCCCAAGCAGGTGCTGCAACAGCCGGCTCCTTTTGGACCGACGTTTCGAAGAGGCTTGCGATTTCCGCGTCGACGTCGAAATCGAAGTCGTTTGCCGGCGCAACCGGGGCCGGCTGCTCGACGGGCGGCAGCGACGGCACATGCATGTCCTCGACAGCCTCGGGATGATGATCTGCCTCGGCAATCATCGAGGCATCGAAGGGCAGATCTTCTTCGCCATCGGCTGCAGCGGACTTGCTCTCCACGGCTGCGGCATGGGGCGGGGCTTCGTAAGGCGAAGCGGCGGCAAACTGCCCGACTGGCCGGGCGACAACCACGGCAGGCGGCGCTGCGGCGACGACAGGGGCAGGTTCCTGGGTCTTTGCAGGCTCGGCAAAATCCAGATCGGCGAGTTCGAGTTCGATGCCTTCGAGATCGAGTTCGAAATCGTGGCCGGCAAACGGATCTTCGCTGTCAGCATCCTCGATAGCAGTTGCGGCCACGGCGGGTGGTTCGGCAGCGGCAGGAGCAACGTCCACCGGGACGGCGGCAGGAGCAACGTCAACCGGGACGGCGGCAGGAGCAACGTCAACCGGGACGGCGACAGGTGCAACGGCCACCGGAGCGGCGACAGGTGCAGCAGCAGCGGACGCGACGACCAGAGGCTCCCACTGTTCGAAAGGCGCCGCCTTCGGCTCCACGGGCGCAGAGGCCAGACGCTCAGGAACCGGATAACGGGAGACGTCGGCGAGCAGATCATCGAACTCGAAGGCGATCGGCTGGTTTTCGAAAGGCGCTTCAGTCAGCGCGGCGTCCGCCTGTACGACGCCTTCCGTTGCGGCAGCAACCAGATCGAAGGGTTCAGCTTCAACCCGCGGCTCCATCAAAACCGGCGCCTCGACCGGCGAGAGCATTTCCTGGGCTGGCAATTCGTCCATGACCACCTCGTCATGGCGATCGAGTTCGGCCGGAAAGCCTTGCGGAGCTGTCGCTTCGAATTCCTCGGCCGGATCAAAGGCAACCGGCTCCATTGCCGGTTCGGGCCGGATAACCGGCTGAACCTGCCCAAATGGCTCGAGCTGCTGTTCGGGAACGGCGAGCGCGTCGACAGGTGCGGCGGCTTTTGCGGGCGATTCAACAAGCTCGTCGCGACGAGCGGCATGGAAGTTTGCAAGCGGAAGCTTGATGCTGGCAGCTGACCATTGCGGCGCCCTGGCAGGGGTTGAAGCCTGCGGAATCTGAACCGTGGGACCGCCGATCGAAAGCTCAAGCTCCTCGATCAGATCACGGGCGCCACCGGAAACCGGTTCGGACACTTGGGGCGCGGCCCAATCGGCGGCGGAAAGCATCTCGGCCCCATGCCAGCCGGGCGAAGTGGCAGCCGGCGGATCGACAGGATCCGGCTCGACGATGGCATCGGATGCGGAATAGTCATATTCCTCGGCGGCAGGTTCGGCCGGACGATCGAGGCCTGCAAGCGGCCGCGGAGCGTCGAAACGCTCGAATTCGCGGAGAAGCTCGTCCTCGAGATTGAGGGCCGGCTCCTGCCGGGGCACCTCAGGAACCGTATTGGCGGCCACACGCGGCTCGAAGCCTACGATACGCGCAAGCTCAGCCAGCGGATCGCCCTCGTCAAAAAGCTCCGTCTTCTTTCGCGTATCATACGCCAGTTGTTTGTCAGCCATACTCATCCCACCCGTAAACCCACGCGGTCAAATGCCAGCGCAATGTGGGGAAATGGTGACGTTATCGCATTTCATCCGGTGCGGCAGTGCCTGTAATGGCAAGTCCCGACTTCAAAACCGAAGCGACAGCATACACCAGCCCAAGTCTGGCAATACTCGATTCTCGGTTCTTATCGTTAACAAATCGTAATTCCGTTTGATCTTTACCTTTATTCCAGTGCGCGTGGAAGAAACTTGCCAGATCATACAGGTAAAACGCGATGCGATGGGGCTCCTGCGACTGTGCCGCCGATTCGACGATGCGCGGGAATTCTGCAGCCTTCGCAACCAGCTGCAATTCCGTGGGATCAGAGACGCCTAGGACCGCTCCCGCAAGGTCTGCGGGCGATACGTCAAGGTCCGGAAACGCCTCCCTCGCCTGGCGGAAAACCGACATGCAGCGGGCATGCGCATACTGCACGTAAAAGACCGGATTGTCTTTCGAATGCTCCGTTACCTTGGCGAAATCGAAGTCGAGCGGCTCGGAATTCTTGCGGTAGAGCATCATGAAGCGAACCGAATCACGGCCGACTTCCTCGACCACGTCGCGCAGCGTCACGAAGTCGCCCGAGCGCTTCGACATCTTCACCGGCTCGCCGTTGCGGAAGAGCTTGACGAGCTGGCAAAGCAGAACGGTGAGCTTCGATTTGCCTTCGGAAACGGCGCGGGCCACGGCCTCCAGGCGCTTCACGTATCCACCGTGGTCGGCGCCGAGCACATAGATCATTTCGTCGAAGCCGCGATCGAACTTGTTCTTGAAATAGGCGACGTCCGCGGCGAAATAGGTGTAGGAGCCATCCGACTTGATAAGCGGGCGATCCATGTCGTCGCCGACTTCCGTCGAGCGGAAGAGCGTCTGCTCGCGGTCTTCCCAGTCTTCCGGCACCTGCCCCTTCGGCGGCGGCAGCGCGCCCTTGTAGACAAAGCCCTTGAAGGTCAGGTCATTGATCGCGGTGCGGATCGCGGCAGCGCCGGCATCATGCAGCTTCCGCTCGGAAAAGAAGACGTCGTGATGCACGTTGAGGGCTGCGAGATCCTCGCGGATCATCGTCATCATCGCGTCGATCGTACGATCCTTGACGATCGGCATCCACTGCTCTTCCGGCATGTTGTGCAGCCGCACGCCATAATCGCCAGCAAGCGATTTTCCGACCGGGATCAGGTAATCGCCGGGATAAAGGCCGGGGGGGATATCGCCGATGCTTTCGCCGAGCGCTTCGCGGTAGCGCAGGAAGACCGAGCGCGCCAGCACGTCAATCTGAGAGCCGGCATCGTTGATGTAGTATTCCTTCTCGACGGCATAGCCTGCGAAGGCAAGCAGATTGGCCAGCGCGTCTCCGACCACGGCGCCGCGGCAATGGCCGACATGCATCGGGCCGGTCGGATTTGCCGAGACATATTCGACATTCACCTTCTTGCCGGCGCCAAGCTTCGAGCGGCCGTAATCGGTTCCGGCCTCGATGATCGAAGCAAGCAAGCGCTGCCAGTAGCCGATGGAAAGCCTGATGTTGATGAAGCCGGGGCCAGCGACGGAGACGTCGGCGACGTCGGCATCTTCTATCAACTTGGCGATGATGATTTCGGCGAGCGCGCGCGGATTGGTCCCCAGCGGCTTTGCCAGCACCATGGCGGCATTGGTCGCGACATCGCCGTGGCTTGCATCACGAGGCGGTTCGACGGCGATGCGCCCGAAATCGAGCTCGGATCGCTTTTCCTTGACGATATCAATCCGTTCAAGGGCGTTCTTAATCCTGGCTTCGAAGTCGGTAAAAAGGTTCATCGCACTCTTCCATGCATAGGCTCTGCCGCAACTCCTGCCGCGGCGCCCGCTGCCTATCGCAAATCCGGAGTGCGGTCAAACAATCGCCTGTGGGCGCTGATTGCATAGGTGTCGGTCATCCCCGCCAGGTAATCGCCGACGTGGCGGGCTTTCGGCGCATCGGCAAGGCCTGTAATATGATCAACCCAGTAATGGCTCTGCATCTCCTTCGGATTGGCCATGTAGGCGGCAAAAAGATCGGTGACGATCTTTGCGGCGCCTGCGCGGATCCGCATGATGTCGGGATGGCGGTAGATGCGCTTGAAGAGCATCTGCTTGATCTGCTTGTCGGTCTGCGACATCGCCTCCGAAAAGGTTGCGATCAACTTGCCGGCCTCGCGTACATCCTTGACGCTTTTCGGTTTCACCTCACTCAGGCGCTTTTGTGCGACGGCAATCACATCCTCGACCATGCGCGTAATCTGCCGGCGCATGATCTCATGCGTGAAACGGCTCTTCTCAAGATGGGGGTAGCGCTCGCGGACCTCGTCCATCAGCCCGGCGAGGAACGGAATTTCCTCCAGCATCTCGAACGTCAAGTAGCCCGAGCGAAGACCGTCGTCTATGTCATGGGTGTTATAGGCTATGTCGTCGGCGATCGCTGCCACCTGCGCTTCGAGGCTGGCGAAAGTCGCAAGTTCGAGGTCGTGGATTTCGCAGTAGTCGAGGATCGGCTGCGGCACGGGTCCCCGCGTGCCCTGCCCGTCCTTTTTCAGCAGCGGCCCATTGTGCTTCACGAGGCCCTCTAGGCTCTCCCAGGTCAGGTTGATGCCGTCGAATTCGGCATAGCGCCGTTCCAGCTTGGTGACGATGCGGAGCGACTGGGCGTTATGGTCGAAGCCGCCATAGGGCAGGAGCACCTCGTGCAGCGCGTCCTCCCCGGTATGGCCGAAAGGCGTGTGGCCAAAGTCGTGGACGAGCGCCACGCCCTCCGCCAGATCCTCGTCAAGCTTGAGAGCGCGCGCCAGCGCACGGGCGATCTGGGCGACCTCGATCGTGTGCGTCAGGCGCGTGCGATAATGATCGCCGTCCTGCGCGATGAAGACCTGCGTCTTGTGCTTCAGACGGCGAAACGCCGTCGTATGGACAATGCGGTCGCGATCGCGCTGAAATTCCGAACGCGTCGGGCTGGTGCTTTCGACATAGAGCCTTCCGCGCGTCGTCCATGGATCTGCCGCATAGGTTGCCCGCTCGCCATTTCCGAAACCCAACGCCTGCCTGTCGATCTTCATTTTTCACCGTCATTCAACACCGCGCAACACCACGCCCATTGACGCCGCATCGCGCTCTTCATACCTATAGCCAATATAAACGGCAAAGAGGCCCTTTCTTAACTGCTTTGCCGAATAATGCGTTTTGGCAACGCGTGTGGTAAATTCTTTTGATATCAGCCGTTTGACGTTTCATCGGCCGGTATCAATTCTCTCCGGATCTTGACCCCGGCAGGAGGAAACATGACGGATACAAGTGTAACCCTTTCCGACGCGGCGGCAAAACGAATCGCGGCGATCGTCGGTGCAGAGTCCGGCAAGAACGCGCTGCGCGTTTCCGTCGAAGGCGGCGGCTGCTCGGGTTTTTCATATAAATTCGATCTTACCGGCGATGCCCGGGACGATGACATCGTCATCGAGAAGAACAACGCCAAGGTACTGATCGATAGCCTGTCGCTGGTCTATATGGCAGGCTCGGAAATCGACTTCGTCGACAACCTTCTCGGTCAATCCTTCCAGATCAAGAACCCGAATGCAGTTGCAAGCTGCGGCTGCGGCACCAGCTTCTCGATCTAAGCTTGCCTGTATATCCACATCGAACCGGCCGAAGTATCCCTTCCGGCTGGTTTATCGTCTTGTCCGCAAGCGGGACGGCACGATAAAAGATCAGGCACGAAGCGCAAGAGGAACACCCTATGAAGATCGCGACCTGGAACATCAACGGCGTCAAGGCGCGCATCGACAACCTCACGCAGTGGCTCAAGGATTCCGATCCGGACATCGTCTGCCTGCAGGAGATCAAGACGATCGACGAGGCGTTTCCGCGGCTCGAGATCGAGGCGATGGGCTATCACGTCGAAACGCATGGCCAGAAAGGGTTCAATGGTGTTGCGATCCTTTCCAAGACCTCACCGGACGAAGTGAGCCGCGGGCTGCCGGGCGACCCTCTCGACGAGCAGGCCCGTTTTCTGGAAGCCGTATTCTCGATCGCGGGCAACCGTGCCCTTCGCGTCTGCTGCCTCTATCTGCCGAACGGCAATCCCGTCGACACTGAAAAATATCCCTACAAGCTCGCCTGGATGGAGCGACTGCGCCAGTTTGCGGTCTCGCGCCTTTCCTATGAGGACATCTTCATCCTCGCCGGTGACTACAACGTGATCCCCGAGCCGCACGATTGCTTCGATCCGAAGGTCTGGGAAGGCGATGCGCTCTTTTTGCCGCAAACGCGAGAGGCCTTCCGCAGGCTCGAAAATCTCGGGCTTACCGATGCCGTCCGCACCTCGACGGACGCCGTTCAGCTCTACTCCTTCTGGGATTACCAGGCCGGCGCCTGGCAGAAGAACAACGGCATCCGGATCGACCACCTGATGCTTTCGCCGGAGGCCGCCGATCACATGACGTCGGTGGCGATCGAAAAGCATGTACGGGCCTGGGAAAAGCCGTCCGACCACGTTCCAGTGGTCGGTTATTTCGACTTCGCAGCTTAAGGTTCGAGAATTAATCGCTGCCGGTCGCGATCTTGTGGGAGAGCGAAACAGCCGTGCGGCGATCACCTTCGGTCGCGACCGAGAAGGCCTGCTCCTGCAGCGATTCCATCCAGCTGCAATCCTTCGGCTTGCAGCGATCGAGCGCCGCAGTCATCAGTGCCAGGCCGCGCGCCGACTGGCCCTCCTGGAAGAGGATATTGCCGAAGACCGACATGGCGCCGGGGTGACCGCTCTTGCGGGCCTGGTTCAGCCACTTCTTCGCCTGTTGCGGACTGCGCGTGCCGCCGTCGCCCGACAGCATCATCTGCGCGAGCTGGAACTGCGCTTCAGCGACGCCGAAGGTCGAAGCTACCTGGAAATAGAGCTGGCGGGCCTGGCTGAGATCGGTCCGCACCGGGCTGCCCGGAATGCCATGCTTGTAATAGTTGGCGAGCGACAAAAGTGCGTTGATGAAGAAGCCGGTATCCTCGGAGCCGGGCTCCACGCCCTGCTGCGCGATTTCGCTGTAAATCTTGAAGGCTTCGAAATCGTCCTGGGCGACGCCGTCGCCGTCGGCATACATATTGGCAAGCGCCCAGCGCGAACCGGTATGGCCCTTTTCGGCAGCGTATTTATAGGCTTCGATGGCCTCTTCCTTCTGGCCGCTCTTATAGGCCTTGAAGCCGAACTTGAAGAGATCGAAGGGACCGGATTCCTTTGTGACGCCTGCATTGATATCGAATGCCTTGGCCGGGGAGGTAATCGCCGCCGAAAGCGCGATAGACAGCCCCATAACGGCAGATCTGAAAAGTCTGAACTCGGATGTCAGCATTTCACTCGGTTTCTTTCGCTTCCATCGCAGACCGCCACGGCAGCAGAGACAGCTGCCTGGCTTCCCGGCGTATTCCTCCAGGCGAGCGATCCCGCGGCGGGCTCAATGGCCCCTTTGCCCGCGTCGCATCCAGCCTTCGGCCCTTCTTCAAGAGCCTGAATTTTTTGCGCATCACCACAGACCACCCGAGTTCCGGCCTGGTCCGCCTGCAATGCCTGCGGCGTCATTCCTGCGGAACGAACAAGCGTTCTTCCGCCATTCGAATATTCGTAAACACCAAATGTGACCAAACCGGTGCCGGCGTGATCGCGGTGCCTGCGTGCGGCGACAATGGACGCCGTATCATCGGGAAAATGACAGCTCGAATGCGTGACTTCTAAGTGAATATTTTGGGCGGAATCGCCTTGCGGGAAAAGCTGAATCGCACAAGAAACGGCATCAAAGCCGGCGCTCATACGCTCTCTCCCCGTCGCGGAAAAAACTCGACCCATCTTGCTTCTTAAACGTACCCTACGCCTGCCATTCCCTCGCCCGCAAATATCGCTGCGCTCTGTTTGTGGCGGGAAATGGACAAATTCGCCCCGCCGCTATGATATGTGAACTGTCGTAAAAATGTGTTGCTGAATCGTCACAAAATGAGATGTCTTGGAGCAAGGTTAATACGGCGGGCGCAAAGAAAAGACCGGGGTTCTTAAATTGACCCCTTAAAAATTGGAGACCAACTTCGGAGGTTTTTCTATGTCCAAGCACAGCACCGCTTTCAAGCAGTCCGTTGTTGCATTCTAGGTGGCGATGAGAGCTACGCGAGCGCTGGTGCTGCCTATGGGATTGATCATGGCACGGTGCGCAAAATTGTTCTCCAGCCGTGGTGTGCAGGCGGTGCGGGTCTTGCGCAGAAGATCGATTATTACACAACCGACCTCACGCTATTGGTACTTCGACGGATGTGGGAGGATTGACTGTCGCACCGTCAGGCAGCAGCGCTGTTCGAGATCCCCTTCGGATTGGGCGAGGCGCCACAAGGCTGGTGCGATTGATGCCCTTTCCCCGCGCAACAGAGGAAGATCGCCATCAATGCCACAGCCGCCTCCCGTCAGCGTCCAAAGCCTGCAATCCGGTATCACCGACAACATTCGCATCATAAATTCAAAGGGCTGAGCCCTGTAAAGTTGCCGGGCCTTTCTACGCTTTGATGCAGATCAGAATTTTACTTTGAGCGATGTCGAGAGCGCCGTCACCAGATCGTTATCGAACTCGTATGTCGCCTCATCACCCACACCAACTCCGTCAATCGTCGTCGGAGACGAATCCCCGCTCGTCAGGATGCCCAGCACACCACCAAGGCGGAACTCGACGTTCTGGTTCGGTGAATAGGAAACGCCGGCGCCAAGCAACCAACTGTCGGTCTGCGAACCGAATTCCTGAGATGTGCCGCGGTCCCAAGTGACACTGACGGCGCCGCTCCACTGTTCATTGAACTTGTGACCGACACCGCCGGTGATCGTCCAGCCGTCTCGATACCCCAGATCGAGCGAGGTGATTTCGACGCCGCTATTGTAGAACGGAATACGCTGCAACTGGCTCCAATCCGTCCACTTGACCGAACCAAAAGCTAGCCAATCCGGTGCGATACCGGACTGGACCTTCAACTCCAGCGCATCAGGCATCGCCGTGGAGCCAGTAACAGGAATAACGGTTCCTGCTCCACCAATGACAGGGTCGAGAATTGCTGGGATATTCGTAAGATCCACAGTCCCGCTAACGCTGTCCAACTTGACTTCGCTGTAGTACATCAGGCTCGCACGAAACGCATATTCGGGAATCTCGTAGGCCACGCCGCCGCGCCATCCCCAGCCGTCACCCTCCAGATCCAGACGTCCGACACCGCTGCCACTGGCCAGACCGCCGGTCAAAGCGGTGATGACTTCGGGGGCGACAACGAGACGCTCCTTGAAGCCATCCATTTCGAGATAATTAGTGCCCCCAATAATGCGGAACTGCCCCGGTCCCACGTCAAACCTGTAAGAGCAGGTTAGAGCATAATTGTCGCTGTTGACCTTCGTTTCGATGTTGTCGTTCGCACCTGCCCAGTTGGCACCTGGATTGGCATGAGCGCCGTAAGGTTGCGAATAATCGGCCATACAGTCTGCGGCATCGCCGATTGCAACTTTGGCGCCGATGCGAGGTGACCAATAACTCTCACTGTCGTCAGCCGACGTAGAATGTCCGGGGATAGCGTTCAGATCCCCGTTCAACGGGTTGATATCGTCTACGTTCTTCAGTTTACGCTGCGGCATCACGAAAGTGGCCGTGGATTCGACTGCGAAGCGCGAAGGATCAAAAAGAAGATCGATATTATACCCGCCGCGCTCCAGGCCCCCTGCAAACGACGGCGAGGCGATGGACGAAAGGACGGCGAGCGATGCTACGCCCCTGAAAACCATACGAGATGCCAACTGTGTCTCCCCCACTTAAGCACTCCAACGGCGGCAGAGTGCAGGTGATCGCCATAAAAGGCAACTTGCGCCTTCTTGCAGCCACAATGCGGGAGAGTTGTTAAATTGACGTAAGAAATTGACGGACACGTCAATAGTTTTTCTTCATAAAATTTTATCCTAATACCCTAATCATTTATGGGTATTTTTGGACGGTCATTCCACACATCGTGCCATCTGTATCAATCTGACAACAGTCGTGGTTTTCGCCCCAAGAGGGCATTTCATTTCATAAATTCGCAAAACAGTATGAATGCAGACTGCAATATCCCGCCGGTACGATCGAATCATTCCAACGGGCGCCTTAAGGCGTCCGACCTGGCCGGACGCCTTAAGGTATTACGCGATCAAGAGCGGCTCAGGCCTCGCTGACGCGTGACAGCGCTACCTTGAGGCTTGCGATCTGGCTCTGGAATTCGGCCAGCCGCTCGCGCTCGGCTTCCACCACGTCCGGATTGGCATTGGCAACGAACTTCTCGTTCGAAAGCTTGCCGTTGATGCGCGCGATCTCTCCTTCGGTCTTGTTGATTGCCTTTTCCAAGCGAGCTCTTTCAACCGAAAGGTCGATCAGGGTGCCGAGCGGAAGGCAGACGGTCGCTTCGGAAACGACAATCTGCGCCGCCCCCTTGGGGGCGCTATCGGCAAGCGAAATCGCTTCGACACGAGCAAGGCGCTTGATCGCCGCCTCATGGCGCGCTAGCCGTTCGCGCGTCAGATTGTTGGCCTTGACGACCACGAGCGGCGCAGTCGCCGACGGCGGGACGTTCATTTCGGCGCGAACCGAGCGGATTCCGGAGACGAGGTCGATCAGCCAGTTGATCTCGTCGGCCGCAGCATTGTCAGCATAGGACGGCGCCGGCCATTCGGCATGGCAGATCAGCGTGCGCTCGACACCCTCGCCTGCGGTATGCGCCCAAAGCTCCTCGGTCATGAACGGCATGAACGGATGCAGCAGCTTGTAGATCTCTTCGAGAACATAGGCGCTGCAGGCCTGAGCCTCCTTCTTCGCGCCCTCGTCTTCCCCGCTGAAGACCGGCTTCAGCAGTTCCAGATACCAATCGCAGACCTGATTCCAGACGAACCGGTAAAGCACCCCGGCCGCATCATTGAAGCGATAGGATTCGATTGCTTCTGTTACATCACGTTCCGTACGGGCAAGCTCCGTCAGGATCCAACGGTTGATCGTCAGCCCCGTCGCCTCCGGAACGAAGTTCGGATCGCTTTTGACGCCGTTCATTTCGGCAAAGCGGGTGGCGTTCCAAAGCTTGGTGCCGAAATTCCGGTAACCAGCGATACGGGCCGGATCGAGCTTAACATCGCGACCCTGTGCAGCCATGATCGCCAGCGTGAAGCGCAATGCGTCGGCGCCGTATTCGTCCATCAACTCGAGAGGATCGATGACGTTGCCCTTCGACTTCGACATCTTCTGGCCGTTCTTGTCGCGGACGAGCGCGTGGATATAGATGGTGTGGAAGGGCTCGACCGGATTGCCGTCCTCGTCCTTCATGAAGTGCAGGCCCATCTGCATCATACGAACGACCCAAAACGGTATGATGTCGAAGCCTGTAACAAGGACGTTCGTCGGGTAGTATCGCGCCAGTTCTGGCGTCTGCTTCGGCCAGCCGAGAGTGGAGAAAGGCCAGAGCGCTGAGGAGAACCAGGTGTCGAGAACGTCCTCGTCGCGCGTCAGGATTTCGCCCGGCTTGAAATTTTCCAGGAGATCCTCGACATAGGCCTTCATCGGGCCTTCGTGAGAGAGGTAATGCTGGATCGCAGCCTGCAGCGCCTCTTCCTCGGTTTTCTCCACGAAGACCTGACCGTCCGGACCGTACCAGGCCGGGATCTGATGGCCCCACCAGAGCTGGCGGGAAATGCACCAGGGCTGGATGTTCTCCATCCACTGGAAGTAAGTGTTCTCCCAGTTCTTCGGAACAAATTTGGTGCGGCCTTCACGCACCGATGCGATGGCGGGCTTTGCAAGTGTCTTGTTGTCCACCCACCATTGTTCGGTCAAACGCGGCTCGATCGGCACGCCGCCGCGGTCGCCGTGCGGGACCGTATGTATGTGCGGCTCGATCTTGTCGAGCAAGCCCGCTTCCTCGAATATCTCGACGATGATCTTGCGTGCGGTGAAGCGATCCTGGCCTTCCAGCCGGTCCCAGGCCCCATGCAAGGCGGCCGGATGGTCGAGACCTTCCAGAAAGTCTTCGTTGTCCTTGATGGTAACCGAAGCATCTGTATTGAGCACGTTGATGGCGCGCAGGCCCGTGCGCCTGGCAACGTCGAAGTCGTTGAAGTCGTGTGCAGGGGTGACTTTGACGGCGCCGGTGCCGGCCGTCGGATCGGCGTAGTTGTCGGCAACGATCGGGATCTTGCGGCCGACGATCGGTAGAATGACGTGTTTGCCGATGATCGATTTGTAGCGCTCGTCGTCGGGATTCACCGCGACGCCAGTATCGCCGAGCATGGTCTCGGGCCGCGTGGTCGCAACGACCAGGTAGTCGCGCGTTTCGAATTCCGTGGGCTTCCCCTCCTCGTCAAAGGCAACGGGATGCTGATAGGTGACGCCGTCTTCGAGCGGATAGCGCAAATGCCAGAGATTGCCTTTGACCTCAACCTGCTCGACTTCCATGTCGGAGATCGCCGTCAGAAGCTTCGGGTCCCAGTTGACGAGGCGTTTGTCCTTGTAGATCAGACCCTCTTTGTAGAGCGTAACGAAAACCTCGAGGACAGCCTCCGAGAGGCCGTCATCCATCGTGAACCGTTCGCGCGACCAATCGCAGGAAGCACCTAGGCGCTTCAGCTGGTTGAAGATCAGGCCGCCCGATTCTGCCTTCCACTCCCAGACCTTCTCAATGAACGCGTCGCGGCCCATCTCGCGGCGGCCGGGCAGCTGCTGTTCCATCAGCTTGCGCTCGACAACCATCTGTGTGGCGATGCCAGCATGGTCCATGCCCGGCTGCCAGAGCACGTCCTTGCCGCGCATGCGCTCAAAGCGGATCATGATGTCCTGCAGCGTGTTGTTCAGCGCATGACCCATGTGCAGCGATCCGGTCACGTTCGGCGGCGGGATGACGATCGTGAAGGTCTCGGCGCCGGGCTTCTTGTTGGCGCCCGCGCGAAACGCATCGGCGTCATCCCATTTCGCAGCGATCTTCGGTTCGACTGCAGCGGAATCATAGGTCTTGTCGAGCATTTTATGACCAAACTTCGGGGTTTTAGGATGGGGGTTGTAAATAGGATGGCCGACGGCAAGTCAATATAAAAGCCGCCCCGGAGACCGGAGCGGCTTGTTCGACAAAAGCGGTCCCGGTCAGCGGCGCGGGCCGCGCGCCACGCGCTCGATTTCTTCGCGCACCAGCCGTTCGACAAGCGTCGGCAGGTTGTCGTCCAGCCACTCGCGCAGCATCGGGCGCAGCATGTCCTCGGCAATCTCGTCCAGCGAGCGGCGCTCGGCGCCATCGATCGCAAGCGCAAGCTCATCGAACGAACGTGCAACCTGCAGGCCGGCGCTCTGCGAAATCAGCGTCTTGGTTTCTTCCGCGCCGTTCAGGAGACGGTCTTCTTCAGCTTCGGCCGCCGGCGCGACGGCAGCCTGCGGCGCCGGTTCTGCAAGGGCTGGCTGCGGCACATCAACTCGTTGTGCCTGCTCAACGGCCGGTGCTGGCATTGCGGCTGGCGGCGGAGCACTAAAAGATGCTGGAACGGCTTCGACCGGATGGCGGGCTTCCTGCTCGAAGTGTCCGGCAGGTTCCGGCTGACGAAAGACCGGTGCTTCGTGCTGCGGCTGCGGTGCCGAACGCTCCGACGCGGCACGAACGCGTGCAGCCACATCGGCAAGCGACATCGCCCGCGCCGGCGCTTCCGCTTCGCGGCTGCCTGCCGAATTCGCCGCAACGAAACGCGGGTCAGACAGCATCATAGGCTCGGGGAACTCGACGTCAGCATAAGTTTCGTCCACCGTCAGATGAATGTTGGAATCGCTCTTTTCGTCATCGGCGCCGTAGACAGGCGGCAGGGATGACGAGATCGCCCTGCCCGCGCCCGGCTCATTGCTCTCGATGATCTGGCGGATCGACGCCAGAATCTCTTCCATGGACGGTTCACGCACTACGCCTGGCTGAGCCATATTTATCCCCGTTATCCCTGCAACAACGATCGGATTGCGTGGAGTGGGCATCCGAATCACCCAGACCTTAGAATACCCCAGACATGAAAAAAATCAGCGAAAATCAAATGAATGGGCCCGTGCACAGTTTTGTTGCTGCAGTCTAGGCCGTCACCGCTGACGCTTTTGCGACAGGCCTAAAACAAAACGGGCGCCCCGAGGCGCCCCATTTCGCAAGATCCTGAAGCTACGATCAGAAGACGAACTCTCGAACCTTGGCAAAGCCCGGCAACGGCTTGACCGAAGCATTGAAGAACACATTTTCCGAAACCGCGCCGTTTTCGCTGAAGAACACCTTAGCGCGGGCGGCGTTGCCGTAACCCTGGACGGTGACAAGACGGCCGCCCTCGGCGAGCTGGTCGAGAAGGGCAGCGGGGACCTCCTCGACGGAGCCATTGACGAAGATCAGATCGTAAGGCGCACTGGCGCTGTTGCCCTGCTCCAGCGCGCCTGTGACGACGGAAACGTTGGCGTAGCTGGAAAGATTCTTCTTTGCTTCGGCTGCAAGCGCTTCGTCGCATTCAAGGGCAACGACCGAACCGGCAAGCATGGCCAGAAGAGCCGACGTGTAGCCCGTCCCGCAGCCGACCTCGAGGACCGCATCGTCCGTAGTAATGGCAGCGAGTTGCAGCAGCTTTGCCAGCGGTGAAGCTTCCATCAGGAAGCGCGCCGGCTTGCCCTCCGATGCCGGTGAGATTTCGACATCGTTGTCGATATAGGCCAGAGCCTTGGACTTCTCCGGTACGAAGGCCTCGCGCGGCACCGTCAGGAAGGCTGTCAGCACGGAATGCGACGTGACGTCCGTCGTACGGATCTGGTTGTCGACCATCTTTGCGCGTGCTGCTTCGAAATCCATCATATCCTCTCGCCCGTTGAACGCGGCATTGTCACCCGTCCTCTTAATCTCCGCGGCTCGCGCTTTCAAGGCACAGTAAGCAACTGCGGGAAGAATCCTCCCGCTTGAGCCGCTGTCGTTGGGCGCGGCCGGGACTGCGACTGCTGTTTGGAACAAAGAGGCGGGTGTGATATTCTTACAACCGGAGGAAAATGGAGGAGATGCAGTCCATGTCTGCCCTTTTCGAGTATCTCACGCTGTTCGACTTCTTCATCATCGCAGCACTCATCGCCATATTCTGCTGCGGCCTGCTGGATAGCGAAACGACACGATAGCGCCCAGAGCGAAGTGGATGCGCGCCCGTCCAACTTATGCGTATATCAGCGCACAAGCCTCGCTCATCGACCTCGACAGCGCTTCAAACTTGACGGCCTGCCATCTCCGGTAATCTTCGATCAGGCGGGCGGAAATCCAGAATCCCTCGCTATATTGCGATCCATCCCAGCCGATGTCGCCGAGAGCTCTCGCACGGTTCAGCACCCGCACGATTTGCGTGCGCGAAACGTGGTAGCGGCTTGCAAGATCTCCCGGCCTCAGTTCACCGATATAGCAGCGCTCCGAAAGCGCATTGGCCGAGGGAAAACGGGCCACCAGGTCATGGATCACATTGCTGCCGAGATTGGTAAAGGTGAAGGTCTTCACGCTTTCCGGCGGATCGTTCCAGCGCGAATCGGCGATGAGTGCGCGAGCAGCGGGCGGCTGGGAATAATAAAGCAGCCGTGGGTCGGCCCGGGAAAGAGCAAGCCGCTCACCCCCGTCCAACCTGTCCAGCGATGCCATGTGGCTGTCGAACCAGTTGCGGATAAGATGCTCGGCCGCTTCGGAAAGCGCCAGCGGCCGCAGTCTCTTGTCGTGGCTCTCGCGTTCGGTGAAAAGCTTGTACTGGCGCATCTGCGCTATATAGGAAGCGATCGTATTCCTGCTCGCGAATCTGTGAAGCGGCGTGAACTCGGTAAGACGCGTCACCGTCAGATCCTCGCGGCTCGCATCCGTCCGACGCTCGAAATAGAAGGCGAGCGCCGCCTGGGCGACGAGCCAACGGCGCAGATCGGACGTATAGCGCACCGCGCGCGGCGCCTCATGATAGATGCCAATGAGGCGGCTGGCCGCCTCCGTCAGCGACATGGCAAACAGCGGTGATGCCAGAAGCTCCCGAACGCTATAGCCGGCCGGAATGCGCGCGTCTTGTCGAATTTCCTGTTCAATGGCCGGCATATCGGATCACAGCGGGACTGATAAGAGCAATTCGGCCCGACCGCAGCGCCAGGCTTTTGCCTTGGAGATTTACTCCTGGAGAGGTTCGCTCATTCTCCAAAATTATATTTATCTGTCAAATAATTGCTTGGTATGCGCCGGATGCGTCCGCCCACTAGCTCCGTTCGGGCTAATCCGATTGCGAAGTTTCCATCGAGTCCAATCCACTATATCTATCTATAACAATTAACGAATAGATCGAGTGACAATGAGACGCACGATAAACATGCTTTGCGCATCTGCAGTTCTGTTCCTGGCTGGCTTCGCGCCGACAGAGGCTGCAATGAAGGTCGTAAAGCAAAAACCGACCGTTTCATCACTGGCTCCAGGCGAAGCCGTTCTCTACGATGACAAACGGTGCCCAGCCGGCATGATCGCAAGGTACGCCAGAGCCAAAAATCGGGATGAAATTAGACGCGGCCAATGCGTCCACCACTGAACCCTACCAGTCGCTCGCGGCAAAAGGTTGCCAAGCTGCCAAGACACTTTCGGGCATTTTATAGCTGCAAAGTACCAAAGGATTGAGAAGTTTGGAGGCCTCGCCCGGAGATGCGCAATTCAGCGTTTTCAAATACTTGCCGGAGCGAACTGCCACACCTGTCCAAAATAAAAATCAAGAGATATCAAAGGCAGCTGCCACACTCTGCCACACCTAACCGGCCTCTATTTCAAAGATCGCCCCATTGTCGTCGCCGCACGATCCGCTAGAGAACGCGGGCTGTTCCGATCGTATGCAGGCCGACCTGATGGGCCAGCCGGCCGCGCTACGGCGACGGCGCTGAGATGAAACGCCGGCAGCAGTTCCTCCAGGGCATCGTGTTCGCCTGGCCGCAGCTGGCGGCCGCGTGATAGAACCGGGTGTAGCAACTTGTGGAGACCTCGCGTCTGTTCCGGTTCTGTGAGGATCTGTTCTCGCGGATCAGGGGTACTGCGCGATGACAGAAAGTGCCGTTTGAAGACGCCGCATATTCAGCTTGGGAAGCTTCGTAAACGTTAAATGATTTCAACGCCGCGTTCCACTAGATTAGGGCTCCGGCGGGTAACGTCGGGGCCTTTCCTGTAACGGCAGATGGGAGTCTGAGAAATCATAGACTTGCGAAAACGTGGGACAATTCCCCAGTCCAGGAAACTATTATGCTTTCGTTTTGAATGTCTCACAGTTCTTACTGCGCAGTCATTAGGTTTTTCGAAACAGTGTCCAGCGGTTTAGGGCCGGAAAGGAGCCGCTCGCGGCGCGACTCACGACATGAGCCGGGGCGGAATTGTAAGCACCTCACGATAGTTGTATGCCTTCCTGTACATCTCCTAGGGCAACCGCATGGCTCTCAATTCCGACTACCCCCCAAACCTGAAGCTCAAACTAGGTCCATGGAAAATCGCCAAGGCGATATTGCTCATTGTCGTGGCGGGTATTCCTTTGGGCCTTATCGCTCACGGCGACATTGTTTCACGTCGAGCCTCTCCAGAGTTTGCCGGCTTCGGCCTTTTGGTGCTGGCCCTGATAACGGCTTTTATACTGTTCAAGTCTTTTAAGCTCGATCTCAGCAAACCAGTTATGTTCATGAACCAGCGAGGCATAAACTATCAGCCCGTCTCCAATCTTATCCCGTGGGAAGCTGTCGAAAAGATCGAAGTTCACACGGCTTATCGAACGGAGTCGCTGCATGTAATCCTGAAAAAAGAAACTGATGCCGTCCTGTTGTCTGAGCTCTCACGCTGGAACAATCGCTTCGGCCCGAGAACTATCGTCGTACCTTTGAATGGGTTCGACGGGTTTTCTCCTCAACAGGTAAAATCGATCGTGTACAGATATTTCCGGGAGTCTGGCGGGAACGGCACCTTGAAATAATGATGGGTTTTTTATCAGCAGCTCGGGAAGCTTGGAAACCTTGGATTTAAATCAACAAAGCGTTTCACTAACAATGAGCGCCGGTTAACGTAGCGTAGGGTAGCGCATCTGACTTAACCGACGAACTTACAGGGAATCACGAATGTTGGAAATTCATGATGGCGTTACCGATGCCATTGCTAACGCCCAAGTTATCTATTCGGGCCAGATTGCGTTGTCACCGCGACAGCGCAGCTTCCGCGTGACAACCGATGACCCGGCAATGGTGTTCGAAGTGTATTTTGGGTCCTCCTCCTCTAAAGAATCGGCGGCCTCAGAAGCCGTCGCTCTGAACACATTTGATCTTCAGCCAGTCGCCAAGTCGGCCGGAGCGATATTTACTCTCCCGGTCTTTGGCAATGATACCCTCGGGGCCGTGGTCGCAGGCAGCAATAAATAATCGGTCTCCGTCGGCCTCGATCTCTTCAGAGAGCCGGATGACATCGTCCCTGCTCTCGATCAACCCTTCGAGCAGATGCCGGCGCGCGGTGAATTCCAATTTCCTCAGATCGCGAACGTCGAAATAGAGCAGATCGAACGCCATGAAGATCGCTTCATCTGAGGTCCGCTTGCCGCCGCGACCGCCGAGCGATTGCTGCAGCAGGCCGAAATCCGACCGGCCTTGCTCATCGAGAACGACCGCCTCACCGTCAAGGATCGCCGTTGCAACGCCGAGTTTCTTCGCCGCTTTTGCAATCGCCGGGAACCGATCCGTCCAGTCATGGCCGCCCCTGGTGATGATGCGAACGCCTTTCGGCTCGATGTGCACAGCAAGGCGATAGCCGTCCCATTTGATTTCGAAGGCCCACTCCGGCCCCTTTGGCGGCCTTGGCTTCAGCAGCGCCAGGCACGGCTCGACGCGTTCGGGCATGGGATCGAGGGGAAGATTGGGCTGCGCTGGATCTCGAGGCTTGCGGGGCCGGGATCGAACCGGCGCGTCGGATTCGCTGAGAAGCGGTTTTGATTTTGGTGGCTTCGTCATCGATCCGGCTTGACCCTACGCTACGCGTGCGCCATTTCATATGTAGCTCGGGCGGGAGCTTTCCATAATCATTTCGACATGCGGCGGTCGATCCTTGCGAGGATTAAGCATGCGCCGCTTTCAGCCGATCCGGAATTGGACACCCGGATATATCAACACCTGCCCCTACCACATCGACATCATGGTGAAGTGCGCAGCCTGCGGAGAGACGCGAGAGTTTCAGCGCGACAATCTACCCATGGCAATGCGGCATGCGCTCATCACTGAGATCGAAGAGCGGCTGAAATGCTCGGCTTGCGGCGCGAAATCCGGCAAGCTGCTGTTTGGAAGCTATATCGGCGATGACAGAAGCTGAGGACTTCCATCTCGAAGATCTTGGCAGGCAGAACATCATGCCTCACCACGGCTGGGAACCGACGGCGCGAGAGGCTTCGAGAAAGGTCGAAGAGCACGAGCAGATTAGAGCGCTGCATCGACGGTAGAGAATTTACTCTTCATCCTGCGTTCAGGATCGATCTTCGAAAAAATGCACGTTGGCCTGCGTCAGGTTGAGCATCACTAATCTGAGGTGCACATATTTTACAATGTCAGATTGTCGCTCAATTTGTCTCTCCAATAGCAGCGGCTGTACGTCGGTATTATTGTCCACGCTTCACCAAATTAAATAAAGACAAAACAAATATTGCTATAATTATTATACCGAGCAAATTCGCTATGTAATAATACTGGAAATTTTGATCCCGGCCAAAAAGCAAATCAAGTAAATAGCACCTCGCCCTCGTGCACGACTGATTGAGATCAGGAGTCAAATAATCGAAGATGATTATTACCAGGGGAGATACTGCACACAATGCGATAAGATTTTCTCGTTTTTGGTCAGACGAGACGAATAGTGGGCGGGATCCTACGGTTGCACGGCTAAACGCAAGTTTCAGAAGCATATAGTATATAGTTGCCGCCAGGCACTGCGCAGCAAAAAGGCGCAAAGGATGCGTGGGGGCAATTGTATAAAATGCGAGCGACGATACAACTGCACCAATAAATATAGCTGCGAAAAAATTTAATATAGTGTGATTTACGCGTACAACCAGGCCACGTATGTAAAATAATAACGATAATAGCGTAATTATAACGGTTCCAAACCCAATGTTATAAAATCCGAACTCCGGCATTGAATTCTATTCCACCTCCAGGACAAGTCATGTCGTGCTGAAGGAGATCCTATATAGAACTGAAAGTGCTCCCAGAACGCAGCAACAACAGTTCGACCGCTTAACCACTTATACGGGTAAGTTTAACTCCGTCAAGGTAGGTTTTGCCTGTCCTGGAGAAGGCGGGGAAGCTGCGGTTTGGCAGACGATAAGACAACGTGGAGTTTTGGCCGAGGCTTTTTCCAAGTTACTCCGACCAAGGAGAATGTCCCCTGCGCCGCGGTAATCAGCCGTTGATCGACGCGGAATAATGATAGGCCGCGCCGATCTCCGATAATATCCGCAAATTGTCGTAGATTTTCGAAAATTTGCGCCGCTATATTTCGAACACGCTGGAACGGCCAGTTCATCGACACAGACGAAGTTTCAAAACGCGGCTACTGGGAGCCGAGGGAGGGAAATGTGTGCAATCTCTACCGGATGCTGAGCAACCAGGAGGCAATCCGCGCGATAACCCGAGCGATGATCGACAGCACCGGCAATCTGGAGCCGATCGTTGAAATGTGGCCCGACAGAATGGCGCCGATCGTCCGCAACACACCGGGCGGCCGGGAGCTGGCAAATGTGCGATGGGGCCTGCCGAGTTCGTCACAGGCGCTGTTTCAGGCGGCCACCAAGCGAGCGGACTCTCTGCGCAAGAAAGGCAAGGACGTCGATTTCCAGGAGCTTCTGAAAATGGAGCCGGACGGCGGAACAACCAATGTCCGCAACGTCGAAAGCAGACATTGGAAGCGCTGGCACGGCGTCGAGTTTCGTTGCGTCGTTCCCTTTACGGCCTTCGCCGAGCCGGACCCGGCCGGCAAGCCCGAAGGTGGCAGAACGCCAAATGCGTGGTTTGCGGCCAACCCCGATTGTCCGCTGATGTTCTTCGCTGGATTTTGGGTGCCGCAATGGCAGAGCGTCCGCAAGATCAAGGAAGGCCTGGTGACGGCTGATCTCTACGGCTTCCTGACTACCGAGCCGAATTCGATCGTCGCGCCGATCCACGAGAAGGCCATGCCGGTCATCCTGTCGAATGAGCATGAAATCGAGACCTGGCTGACGGCTCCATGGGAAGAGGCGCGTGCGCTGCAGCGTCCGCTGCCGAATGACAAGCTCGTACGCTTGCCTGTCGAGCTGGAAGTCGCGTGATGTACGACAACGAGGGACACACATTGGCCTCCCAAAGATCACGCAAACGAAATCCTCAAACACCACATCTTGTAATTTGGGCAATGGTGTTGCTGTCAGCTTATACAGCTACGGCTGGTCAGAGCTTGCCACCTATGCCAGCTTCTCAAGACGAATTTGCACTATACGTGCGCTCACTAATGGAAAAGACCGGAGGCGACCGGTCCTTGATGGCTCAAGACCTCACGCGCGCTGGGTTTAGTTGTAATCCAATAACGAAAGCTTTCAGTTGCGTTCGCCTCGGATGCAAGAAAAGGCTCCTTGGACGAGGTTCTCTTCTTCAGTGGTATGTTGGAATGAAGCCGGACGCCGAGCGAGGGCTAACGTACGCACCTTCCTTCATTCACTATCGATGGCTCCTGAAATGCGTGCCCGATCCAAAAGTGGCTGAACAGCGATTTCTACGTGGAGAAGGGGTCGAATGAATTCGCTGTATAAAAGGACTGGGATCAGAAGCTGCGGGCAATGGAATGAGGGGGCTTGCTGGTTTTGGTCGGAAGATGACCGCCCCTATGATGAGAGGCTTTGCTCTTCCAGATACAGCGAGTATGCCTATGGCAACACGCAATACGAAAGGACTGGGACATGTCCCATTTGGAAAAACTGAAGAGCAATCGGTACATTTTCCAATTTTACGTCGGCAAGGCTGAAGTACGAGCCGCAAAGGCGACGGAGGATCGAGACTTCGAGCTGGCCGATCTTCTCGGCAGCCTCAGCAGCATTATCCGCGAGGAAATTCAGGAGCTCGACGAAGAAATTGCTGATTGGGAGTATGAAGAGGCGAACTAGGAACATTCAGCAGACCTGGTATGTTCGGCGGAATGGATCGTGCGATAGCCAACGCCACTAGGTCCTTCGGAATTTGGTCCCTGCGAATGCGGGGAAGAGAGAAATCCTGAGAGCTTCGCTCCGAGACCCGTGATGGTCGAAACGGCTCCCGAAAGGGGCCGTTTCCCTTTCAAGGTTTGATCGGCTTCTTTCTGGTAGCGCTGTAGACGCTTGCCGGTTGCTTGTTTTGCACCAGGTGCTTGAACTTAACCTCTCCGAACGTATCAGGTGCTTTCTCCTTACACAGAAGGGCCGACGTGACGATCATGTGAAGCCCGTACGGCAGGCCCTTCACCTTGTCGAGGGTGAAGATGATGGCGTAAAGGGACGCGACATTCGAGTCAGCACTCCGGCAGAACCGACCGAACCTCTCTCAAGTAGCGTTCGATGGGTGCAAGCTCCTCAATGCCCGGCATGTTTCTCACGGCCTCGTCCGGCCTGCACCACGGGTAAGGCAGGCTGGTGACCCAGATCATAACCCTATCGAGTTGATTTGCCGGAAGGATTTGCATCTCATCGATGGTGATAACTAGCCTTTCGACCAGGCACCGCGCATCGGACGAGAAATACCAGTCATAGCGGCCGCTCCCAACCCGGATCGCGCCGTTGTTCTTGGCCGACATGCAGACGAACCAATGACTGGGAAAGTGACGTCGATTAGCCTCCGTTGGCCGCGCCAGGCAGAAGGTGTAGACATTCTCGAAGTCATTCGCGAAGCGACGACTCAGTATCTCTTCGATTGCGGCCAGTCCGTTGGCAGAACTTGGAAAGGAAATGGCCTCTGTCTTTACGACCATTTCTAGCTGAGCCTTTTCAGCAAAGGCGCGGCGCATCAGGAACGGACGGTTTCCGTCCTTAGCATAAAAATATGTGCTGACGGTTTCGTAGGGACTCGGCATGGGTCTCTCCCTGCTTCAAAGCTAGGCTCATTACCTGCTTCGCGCCAGTGTGATCCCCTTTTCGCGCAGATGATCAACAAGCACTGCTCTCAGGCCGCTTTCCGCCAGAGACTGACCGATACTGGGCGTTGGCGGACCATATACTGGCACATCGAATGACGAAACATCTTTCAGAACGCTTGATGAGCAAAGTCGCTCAACTAATCAGAATTGACTAAGAACATCGCTCAATTAGTAATTGATTGGACTTAGCGCCTGCTATATCGTGCTCCATCTTGTCGAAAACCATGCGTCCTATTCCGACTGTACACTGCAGTCGGAAGGGATGATCTTTGGCTGTTTGGGGGAAGTTCTCAGACGGCATGCATATCAGGTGTTGAGGCCGATAGCCGAACATCAACGAGGGAGATTCCAACATCCTTTAGCTTCCGCCGCAAGGCGGGGACGAGGATTGTTGTCCGATTGGCGACCAACGCCAGAGGGAAGCCAGCATATCACCAAAAAAGAACGCTCTGGCACATCCTTAAATGAGCGAACACCAATCAAGGAGCATGTACCATGTCGAAACTTGTACCTCCCGTTCTCACGGCCGTGGCAGTCCTACTCAGTGGGCTTCAGCCGACGTTTGCTGCCAGCAGCAACTCGCGAGATGTAACTACAACCATGGGTGAAAGCGGCAATCCGCCGCCGAACGACAATGCGGGAACCAGCAACGGCACCAAGGAAACCTCAACAAACAAGGGTAATCCGGACAACACCAACTGCAATGACTGCGGTTCGAGTGGGCCAGGCAACAATTAGGGGTTAACCGGATAACACCAAGTCACATTGAAATGGCGGCTCGCAACAGCATTGTTTGACTGACGAGCCGCTCATCGCGGAAATGCGCCAACGGACTGTGTCGATTCCTATGACGACGAACATTCCCGCGTCAGCATGAATTACATGAGCGGTAAGATCGCGACGGTAGCATCGTCTGAAGAGGTCATAGCGAGCTTGGCAGCCCGCTCCTAGTTGTTCGCTTCACTCCGCCATGTCGTACACCGGCGACGAGCCAAGGGCGGGAATGCGCCAACACCAGTCATTGTGCACCATTGTCTCTCCGGCCAAATGAGGCCGCAAACGGATAGTCAGCTTTCAAGTTGGACGGGCTTGAAAGCAGACCAGCGCGTTTGGTGTGGTAAAGTTAGCTTCGCGCCTCGGAGTGCCTTGCGTCCGAAACCAACCATTCAGCCACGATCAGCCCGTGAGGCGCGCACGAAACAACGTGGAGCCGTCCGTCAGGCGCGACCTAGAGATATCCCGCAATCCAGCCTCGGTCATCCACGCACGATACTGACCTTCAGTGTACGATTCGCCGTGGCGATAGAGGTTCAAGAAGGTGAGATTCAGAAAGACACCCTCAGGCGGGCCAAGGCGGTCGTCATCGACAACACCCCACCCCGCAATTGCGATCTCGCCTCCGGGTGTGAGGCAACGCGCCGCGTTCAGGATCGAACTGCGCGCCTGGTCCGGCGGAAGGACCTGGACGACGGCCTTCAGGATCGCCAGATCGTGCCGACCGTTCGATGGCGCGACAGTTATGTCCCCCTCTTCGACAACCACGTCGTTGGCACCGTATTCTGACAGGATATCTGGCGCGACCGCTGCGACCGTTGGGAGTTCCATCAGCGTCGCCGCAATCTGGGGCCGCCGCTCGCGAAGGCCAACGAGAATGGTCCCGGGCCCCCCACCGATGTCGATCACCGAACCGATCGCCGAGAGGTCTATCTCCTGGGCCAGATGTCGGCCGAAAATCACCCCACCCGGTGCGAGCATGCGGCTGAACGCCGCCGCGGCCTCAGGCCCCGCTTCGGAAAAGTCGTGCAGCGCAGCCGGCCGGTTCTGTCGCAGCGACTCTGCGGTTAGCAGGTCGGCTCCCCAGAGCTCGCGCAGGAGCGCATGATCGCCGCCGCGATAGGTCGGCTTGGACGCGTCGAGGAAGGCGGACGCTTCGGCTCCGTTGCGAAATTGGCCATCCTTGACTTCGAGGAGACCGATGCTGGCGAGCGCGTAGAGGAGCCGCGACAGACGGTCGGGCTCGACTTTGAGCACGGCCCCAAGGCTGTCAGCAGTCACCGCGCTGCCACCAAGTTGGGTGAAGATGCCAAGGTCTAGCCCGGCGCGAAGCGCCAAGGCGGGGGGCACCGCTGCGATCAGGTTGTCGATCCGATCAGAATCCACCATGTCACGTCCCCTTCCGCGATCCAGGACCGACTTCGAAGCAGCTCCATAAAATTAGAACCTCCGTTCTCCGGAAAGTGAAGACAAAATCATTGTTTCGAGCGACCGACACGATGACGTAACAGATAATCTTAGCAAAGCTGAACGAACGTCGGCTTCTGAGAATGTCTATCGCCGCCTCGAACGGCCGACAAGGCGCGAAGCCGACACTATATTTAGCTGAGTGATTGGCCGCTTTGGGCCGACTGTGGAAGCTTTGCCTTGGCCGGATTGCGCCAAGAGCGGTCACCCGATCAGATTGCAACGAAAAGTGGCAACTTCTAAGTGATCTAACTGATGGTCATAAGGGAAGCTGATGAAGCGTCGGTTCACCACCCTCAAAAGTGTCTTGTTCATGCTTGCGACGACGGTACTCCTTGTCGTGTTCGTTAAGGCGGGTTTCAACTACAGCGGAGTTTGCACCGAGGGTATCGCCGCTTGGCGATGGCACCGTGTTGAACCGAATGAGCTCCAAATCGTTCTTCGCGAAAGAGGCGGCATCAACGAAAGCATCCGCACGGAATATTCCTTCCCCAATCGCTGGGAGGTGCCAGGCGATGAATATCAACCAGCTACCTTCTTGGACAAAATTCGAGGTCGAGCCTCCCTGCTGGTGAAGTATCATCAGCCTTGGCTTGATAATGGGAATTATTTGATTACTGGCGGCTATTTCTACACCCCCAACTGCATCAGTGCATGGAGACCGCCGGAATAGATGCAATCGGCGTTGCTCAACGGTGTGTCAACGACCGCTTAGGGCCGAAAGTCGCCTTTGGTGGCATCTGCTATAAGACCGCTTTTTGGGAAATCGTCTTTCACGAACACCGCGCACTTCTCGCTATCTTCCGAGAATAATCGCGCCAATCCTCCGGATGGCATCCGCGAACGTGACCCCCATCGCCATACCGCCGATGCCGATAACGGCGAGCGCGCCGATACCCATTAGCTTCCACCGTTTGACGTCGTCAGTCACCGGCCGCATCTCCGAAATATCCTCCTGAACGGCCGCCACAGTGCCCTCGACCTTGCCCACTCGGTCTACCAGCATATCCATGCGCTGATACATGGTGGCGCGGCTACTGTCCGACTTGATCTCCGATTGGCGAAAGGCGTCACGCAGGTTGCGAATTTCGGCAAGCACTTCCCCGATCTGCTGATGCATCCGGGGATCAAATTCTGTTGGCGACATTCGCTATCCCCCTGCGATAGGTTTTGTAAGCTGACACCGAGCGATAGCAGGTTCCGTATCCGTCGCGCAGACCGAGCACGTAGTCTGCGACCTGGCGGTCAGTGGCGGTGTCGGGATCGATCGCTTGCGGCGGCTCCGGGCACACCAGCTGCGCTTCCGGATCGTCCTGGGTCTCGTATCGGATCGAGGCCTCCGGCACCTTTACGATGTTCTGCGTTCCACTGGCGCGCTGCGCTGAAGAACCCGGCTGGCATCGGCAAGACCCTTCCGGTCCATGAAGGCGATCCGCAGCAGGGCTATTACCGCGTCCGCTACGGCAAGGATAAGCCGTTCGAACCTGTAGCGATCTGGAAGGACGAAGGGGGGCGCCTGGCTCGCATATCGCTCCGGCCGCGAGGCTCAGGCCGAAGACATCTGGACCTCCTGCTGCCGTCACCCGGTTTCCTACGAGGCATATAACGAGGCGCTCGCTGGCAAGGGCTGGCCTGATGACGACAAGGTAGTTGCTGCCCAGGTGAAGCCGCCAGAGCCGACGATCGGTGATAATTCGGAAACGGTCGACGAGGCGGAAACGCTCAAGGATCAGATCGCCGCAGCCCTCGCCGGTGTGGAGGCTTACGACAAGATCTCCAACGACAAGACCGCGGCTAAGGCTCTCTCGCTCCGCAATCGCCTGAGCCCCACGCCAATCACTGATTGCGACGATGGCCGCAAAGTTCAACATGGAGCCGAAGGCTTTCGAGGCCACGGTCCGCTCCACCGTCATGCCGCGAACCATACGAACGAGCAGTTCGCGGCGCTGATGATGGTCGCCAAAGAATACGACCTGAACCCGTTGCTAAAGGAAATCTATGCTTTCCCGGCTAAGGGCGGTGGCATCGTCCCGATCGTCTCGATCGACGGGTGGGTGAACCTCGTCAACTCCCATCCGGCCTGCGACGGCTTCGAATTTGAGTTCGAGCATGCCGAAGACGGCACGCTCATTTCCTGCACTTGCCGCATGTATCGCAAGGATCGCGGTCGGCCTGTTTCCGTCACCGAATACCTGAACGAGTGCATCCGCTCGACAGATCCTTGGAAGATGAAGCACCGCATGCTTCGTCACAAGGCGATGATCCAGGCAGCGCGCTATGCCTTCGGCTTCTCCGGAATCTATGACGAGGACGAAGGCTCCAAGATTGCCGAGATCAAGGACATCACCCCTCCGAAGCCACCAGTTCCACCAGCGCCGCCGGAAGAGAAGGTCCTGGATTGTGACATCATCGAAGCCGATGCCGTTATCGAGAACGAAAGGCCAGCCGGCGCGATCGATCCTCGCGAAGACGCGAACGGTGCTGACTTCGATCCGACAGAGTTCTTCCAGGCGCTCGAAGCCGAGATGGCGGAGGCAAACACAGTCGAAGACGTTGAGGAGGTCTGGACCGCCCGCGATCCGATGGCCGTGTTCGATGGCGATGACGTCAATCAGGGCATTGCCAAGGCGATCAAGAACCGGCGCCTGAAGGAAATCGGAGGTGCGGCATGAAGGGTGATTTCCCCGCACTCCGCATGATCATCGAAGGCGGCCGGCTTGCTCCGGCTGGCCAGTTCGACCAGGAGCGCTTGAACAGCTACCGCCGCGGCACTGTCGTCTTCGTCCACTTCACCGAAGAGAAGGACCGCGTCCTGGTCCGCAAGTGGTGGGCTATCCTCGGCCTTGTCGTGAAGCAGTGCGACACGCCCTGGAAGACAAAGGAAGAAGCCAGCGAGGCGATCAAGCTCGCGCTCGGCATCGTCAACCTGTCGAAGACCGTCGGCGGCCAGTTCATGCAGTATCCGAAATCGCTGAAAGAGCTCGACGATCCCGAGATGGCCGAAGCGCTCGAAAACATGACCGAGCTGCTGAGCCGCATGACCGGCGTCGATGTCGCCACGCTGAAAAAGGAAACCGCTCATATCGTCGAGGATCCGCACGATCCGGAGACCCGCGAAGTAATCGAACACGAAACGCCCGAATCCGATGCGCATTCCCCCGCGTCGGACGAAGCAGACGCCCCGCCCCCTGCGTCTGCCGAGGGATCAGAGCAGCCCACCTCTGATCCCTCCTCCCATACCGATGTTCCCCCCGCCGGGGCATCGGAACCGGCCGGCGATCCTAACCCTTCCTCGGGATCGCCGGCCATTGATGATCCAGAGCGCGATATCCTGATCCGGTACGCCCGCGATGTTCTGCCGATGGCTGCCGATCGCGATGCGACAGGCGCGGCCCTTGCTGCAGTCGAGAAGGAATATGCCGCCGGCGAGTTCAAGACGCTGTCGCCAGCAGGGCTGGAGAAGGCCAAGGCGATTTCCCGGTCGATGCGGGCGATCTTTCAACAATGAAACCAAGCTTGGAGGCGCGTTGTCTCACTTCGCTGAGGTGCTGGATTGCACGGTCGACGATCTGAAAGAGCCGGCCAATGGCTCGACGTGAGTTCAGCCGAAACCAGAAGGAAGAGATCATCGAGCGCGCCAGGAACGCCGAAGGCAAGGTCGCCTGCGAGCGTTGCGGCTTGATCCTGAAGAAAGGGACTTGGGAAATCGATCACATCATCCCGGAGGCCTTGCGCCCCGAAGTCGACAAGAAGGCGAAGATCACGATCGCCGAAGGTCAGTTGCTCGGAAAAGATTGCTGCCACCGCGGCGAGGAAGGCAAGACCAACAAGGATGTCTCCCAGATCGCCAAGGCGAAACGCCAGTACAACGGCGCCAATGGGCTGAAGAGGCCGAAGCAGCCGATCAAGTCGCCGGGCTTCCCCAAGGCTGAGAAGGCCTCGAAGCGCAGCTCGGAGCAGCCTCTGCCGCCTCGGGCGCTCTACAAACCGGCTGAGGAGACGAGCCGATGAAGCTCGGTATCCGACAACTCGAACTCCTCCGATCGGTTGGCACCACGGCCGCCCTTGTTGTTCCTTGCGCCATCAGCCGGCGCTTGTGCGAACTCGGGCTTATGAAAGCCGAACGCCCGGACGGAAGTTTCTCCCATGTTACACCCTCTGGCTTGCGGGCGCTTGCCGATGCCGCGGAAGAAGGGAGCATCGATCTTTTCGTTATGCCTGTGGATAAGCCTTGTGGAGATCGGGGGTAACATGAACACGACCGTTGACCTCAGTCGCAACGTCCCCCGCCTTGGATTGAACAGGTCCGAAGTCGCTATGGCGATCGGGGTGAGCGCGAACACGGTCGATCTCATGGTCGAGGAAGGTTATCTTCCGAAGCCGCGGAAATGGCATACTCGCAAAGTCTGGCTCGTCTCTGATATAGTCACCGCGATGGCTTCGTGGCCCGAAGATGGCATTCCGAGGCAAAGGGAGGACGCCGACGACAGCGACGACTGGCGGGCGTCTGCATGACAGACGTGGCAAATATCGATCTGCCTTACGTTGAAAAGAACAAGAGCCGCCACGGTACGCTGCGCTATTATCTGCGCATCGACGGCGCCCGCATCTGCCGGCTGCCAGACGATATCAACTCCGAAGAGTTCGCAACCGCCTATTGGAAGGCTCGTAAAGCCGCCCAGCCGATCGTGGAGCACGGCGGAGAGCCGAAGCCTGTATCGCTCATCGTGAAGCCGAACACCTTCAGGTGGCTCTGCATGGAGTATATGCGCAGCAATGCGTTCACAGCTCTTGATCAGACGACGCAGACGAGACGGCGGAATATCCTGGAGGGGATGTGGCAGGAGCCTTTGAGCGAGAAGGATGATCGACCTTTCGCTGACATCCCTCTGCCGAAGATGACGGTCGGGCACGTTGAAGTGCTTCGCGACCGGAAGAAGGAGGTGCCGTTCGCCGCGGATGAGCGCCTAAAGGTTCTCCGCCAGGTCTTCGAAACCAAGAAGGATGGCAAGCAGATCACGCCGAACATCGCGCGCCTGGTCGATCCTTTCCGAGCACATACGGACGGACATGAGACGGCGAAGCCGGAAGACGTAGCCCGCTTCATCGAGCACCACGGAATCGGTTCAAAGGCGGCGCTCTATATCGCTATCCAGATGTACACCGGCTTGCGTGTATCGGATCTCGCCGTCCTCGGGCCGCAACATCGGCGCCGGGATGCATTCAAGCTCCGGCTCTTCAAGAATCGCAACCGGACACCCGTGGACATCGAAATCGCCATTCACCCTATCCTCGAAGGCGTCCTGGCAACACACAAGATCACGGCGCTGACGTATCTCGTCACCGAATTCGGCAAGCCGTTCAGCGTCAAAGGTCTTGGTAATCGGATTTCGGATTGGTGGAGACAGGCAGGAATGCCGCATCTAACATCGCATTCCGTGCGCAAAGGGCTTGCCACGGATGTCGCCCATAACGAAGCGACGGATAACATGCTTGAAGCGATGTTCGGGTGGAAGGACGCTAAGACGTCGAAAATTTATACCCGGGATGCGAACCGGGCCCGTCTCGCGAGACAGGCAGTAGCGAAGATAAATTGGGACGGAATCGGCACGAAATTGCTGCCGCCGGCTGATGGGACGAGCGGCTAAACCGGGAACGGATTGCCACACCTAGCTTTGGTGTGGCGGAACGGTTCAAGTCCAAATTGCCACACCTGAAAAATATTCAGGTAAAATCAATTACTTACGACCAAGGTGAAGGAAGTATGGAGGCCTCGCCCGGAATTGAACCGGGGTACAAGGATTTGCAGTCCTCTGCGTCACCACTCCGCCACGAGGCCTCACCTCTGACCGACATTGAAAATATCGTGTGGTGGCGCGGATTTAGAATGATCCTAACGGAAGTGCAAGAGGCTTCATTCTGAATACGATCTTTTTTCATTCTGAATAGCCGTTTGTGAAGCTTTCCGAAGAAAACCCCGCATTGTGACTGCGGGGTCCTTTCGTAGTCCGTAGCCTGATTTTACTGACAGTTGCCGGCGGCATTTTTGATTTGGCCCGGAGCGCAGTCAGAAGATTCTTGCTTGCCCTGGGAGTCCTTGTCTTTATCGGAGGCACTCGTCCCAGAGGGTGAAGTGCCAGACTGGGTAGCGGTACCTGAAGTGTCGCCGGTCTGGCCAGAACCACTAGTTCCACCAGTACCGCCAGTCCCGCCCGAGCCGCCGCTGGCCTGAGCCATGGCCGAAGTTGCAAGACCGATCGAAAGCGCAAAGACCGTGATGAATTTCAGAAGCATTGGATGATCCTCCATTTTGGCTTCGGTTCTGATCCACCGAACCTTGGCGAGAGGAACAGGTTCCTACCAATTGTCTCACTCGGTCTGATAAATCTCCGCATTGTCATCGGGATGCCGCAGCCCCTTGTATGACGACTCCCACGGCCTGCCGTCATTCGACGATATTTGACCTCTGTAACCGGCGGGCAGTTCATGCAGGCACAGCAGAGGAATCATCCAGCCGGAGCCTAGTGCCTGGGCCGAACACGCCCTCGGTCAGTTCCTTTGTCCGGAACCGCACTAATACCTTTGGGCTAGTTTACCGGCAGATCGTCTCGCCCATCTTATAAGGGCCGCGCACCCCTATGAGCGGTATTCGTCACGTTTACTTTGCCTCGCCGATCGACAGCGGGGCTTTTTTTTAGATCGGCTCACCAACGCCGCGTAAGTTCCCGCTCAATGCGAAGATCTTCGCAGATTCAGGACGTCGGCGACAGTTGATGCCGTGCCAGGGCGCTATGATAGGAACATTTGCCTGTCCTGGATGTTAGGAAAGTGGGCCGCGTGGCCACAGCCCTCCTGTGACGTGCAATGATCGTTGCACCGCTACGCGGCCCGCCATCTCACAAACGCGGCGCGATTTGCAGCTACCTCCCATGAATGGTCGCGCCTGACCGGCGGAAGGCAACAGCAAAGGTGACGTCATCGCCATGCCGCTGATGCCGATGACGGCAAGCGCGGGCGCATTTCTGAAATGTCTTCCTGAACAGCCGCGACAGTTCCGCTGCCATGCCGACCCGGTCGACCGGCATATCCATGCGCTGTTTGCGAGCGGGGCGACCGAGGCAAGGCAAGTGTCAGGCGGTATAGAGATCGATGTTCTGTTCGGATTCGTACCTGGACGCCTAATAGCCCCTTTGGGTGATTGATCGTCTCAAATGCCTTTCATAAGTTTTTGCGCATCTGCATATCAGGGGGAGGGAAAAATGACATCGATCGCTCAGTTTGGCAGCGCTGTCTACGTCCATCGAATGTATTTTATTGACGAAATCACAAGTCTCGACGAGGTGGTCGACTACCTGGAGAATTGGCCGGAAGAACGACGAGGCCTGGCATACGAGACGCTGCTGAAAGCATGCCATGAAGCTGCCGCCGGTAGATTTCCGGTCGGTGCCGTGCGGGAGAATTTTCGACGCTTCGTCAAGAAGGCCGATATGCTGGCTGAAAATCAGGAGAGTTCTGTATTCGCAAACGAATCGCCTCAACCGATGACGACAAATACCATCACAGCCCGCCCGTAACCCGGGGCGGGTTTCAATTTGCTGCATAAAGTGGGGCGTTACCCACGCGCTCGCCCTGATGACGCTCTGAGCGCATTGGCCTTGCGATTACCGCTGCGGAAGCATTTCCTGTCCGATAGCCAAACAATCGGGCGCGCTCTGCGTTTATCACCTGATCGCACATTCCGGCATCCCTCGGCGTGGCGCTGGTCACGGCAAATGTCTGGCTGGGACTTCTGGAATGGCTGATCCACGCGATCATCGAGGAGGCGAAGGCAAGGGGCAAGACGACGTCCGCGCAGGACCAAGCCTTGCACGTCGCCTGCAAAGCCTTGTGACTCGCCTACCTCGTCCTGTCCGCAACACCGCTGCATGGTTGGCCTACCTCGTTCTGGTGGCGATGACCTTCGCGATCTTCTCTATCCCGGCATGGTGGCCGAGATTATCGGGAGAATAGAATGCGACGTCATGTGAATAAAGCACGGCGCGAAGTAGTCAGTCATCATCCAACCCAGTCCACAACGCCGATTGGTAGACTGGACCATTCGTCAGGTCATCGCTTTCGGCAACCGGGGCGAACCGGCGGCGGTAGCGCTTTATATCCTCGTAGAGTTCACGCGCGCTGCGACAGCGGAGGAGATTGGCATGGATACGCACCTCTCCTGCATCCCGCAACTCAATGGCAATAATCTTTGTCTCTTTTAGACGGCCGAGTTCGTAGTATTTGATCTTCGAGATAGACGACCAAGGAATGCTCATCGCGGCACTATGAGAGGTCGTCGTCCCTCGTGGCGGCGCAACATAAACACCTTCGCGATCCACGGTCAGCATGATTGTGCTGAAATTAATCCGCGAAAGCAGCTTGAAGCCCGCGGCCAAGGCGATGGCGAAAAGCGCCGCGGCGGAGATCATCCGGCCACCCGGGCTGGACCAAGGACCATTCGGAGCGACGGCTTCAAGGCCTCTTAGGGCCAGATATGCAGCGATGGCGCCAGCGCCAAATAGGGCGAGATAGTGCGGACCTTTAGCCATCGTAATTTCGAGGCGAGGAAAATCGATGTCTGTAGCACTCATAGCGGCCTGTCCAGCGAACTGTCCTCGGTAACTGATACCCAACGAGTGAACGACCGACGCCCACTGAACCCCGCCGATCACATCGACAAGTTTGGCAGGTTCCGAAAGAAGGTTACACCATCGGACGACATCGCGCCGTGTGAGAACTGCTCCAAGTAGCATCACTGCCCTTGAGTGGATGCTCAACGTCATGAATGCGCTTATACGTTCTTCACACGATCTTTCTTGGCTGCTCAATCAGCCTTCGGACGTGTTCCGTCTGTGCCACCAGACGGAGAACCGGCGGCGCCATCTGCGCGCGAACGGCAGGTCGTGCGAGAGAACGATGAAGCCGAGCGGTATCATCCAGAAGCCGAGAACAGGCAGAAATCCCAAGATACCGCAGAAGATCAGCAGGACGCCTGTGAACACGCGCGCAATCCGCGAGCGCGGCAGAGGGATGTGCAGGGAACCGAGAACGAGTTTTCCCGTTGTATGATCGATGCCGAAGCGCTTTTGTCGCGCGTTTCTGCTATTGTCTTTCCCGCCAGTCATGCACAGGAGATGGGAACAAACGCCGCAAATGCAAGCAGATGTCATTTTTTTGAAAAAACTGCTTGGCAAATCGAACAAGCATTTGTATTAGCCCACTCACGCCGCGCCAAGCGGTGATCCCTGGTAGCTCAGCGGTAGAGCATTCGACTGTTAATCGACAGGTCGCCGGTTCGAATCCGGCCCGGGGAGCCAGATTTCATCAGTATGTACTGATCAACTGAATGAGCCGGTTCATCGTGAACCGGCTCTTCTTCTTTGGCCGCAGGCTGCTCTGAGACACGATATTCCGATCACTCCGCAGGACGCGGTGTCGCCGGATGGTGTCCGGACGAAGGCGGCGGATGCTTCCACCAGCGGGCCGAACCGTTGACCAGCCGGAAGTAGAGGCCGTACGGCATCAGCCGGAGGAGTTTCAACAGATAGATGAAGCGCTTCGGAAAACTGACTTCGAAGCGACTGGATTTGAGGCCTGCCGCGATCTGGTCGGCCGCGTCCTCAGGCGACACGAGCGGCGGCATCGGAAAGCTGTTCTCGCGCGCCGCCGCAACATCGGCAAAGCCGGGGCAGATGATCTGGATGCGAATGCCCATCTTGTCGAGATCGAATTTCAGGCTTTCGGCCATATTGATCAGCGCCGCCTCGGTGGCGCCATAGGCCGCGCTCGTGGGTAGGCCGCCATAGCCGGCGGCGGAAGAGACAATGGCGATCTGCCCCTGCCCCTTGGCCCTCATGTGCCGGATGGCAGGCAGGAGGCAATTGACAACTCCGCAGAGATTGACGGCGAAGCTCTTTTCGAAATCCGCGCGGTTCAATTGCTCGGCATGCACGGGCTGGTATATGCCTGTGTTGAAGATCGCAAGGGCGAGCGCGCCGTGCTCGTATTCGATCGAGGCGAGCACATGCTCCATATCCTCGGGATCGGTCACGTCGCCATCGAGAACGACGATACTGCCGGAAAGGCCGCTTGCTTCGGCTTGAAGTTCGGCCAGTTGTTCATGATTGCGGGCGGTGACGGCGACTTTGTATCCGTCGCCTGCCAGTTTAAGAGCCAATGCCCGCCCCAGGCCCGAATTCGCGCCGGAAATCCAGGCGATGCCGTGTTCGGGACGGGCGATGAAATCACGCATGATAGACTTCCTCCAGACTGCCGATTCAGCACAAACCAGGTCCGGAAGTTCCTCGCTCCTCCCGGATTCATGCCTCTATCATGCTATTGTGGCTCATTTCAGCCGGTGGGGCGTCAATGATCCCGGCAAAGAGATTGGTGTGCTTTAGGCGGGTGCAGCGCGGACGCAAATTGCAAGACACGCGGGATTTTTGAAAGCAGAAGTCTAATTTTATCGTCGCAGGCAAGGCCATGGAATAGCATTTCTTGCCAACCTAGCCTTGTGAAGGGAAAAGACCGTTTCTAAACTACCAGTTCCACAGAGGCAGATTCCATGACCTTCCACCCATCCGTCATCGAGGCGATCGGCAACACTCCGCTCATCAAGCTCAAAGGCGCATCCGACGCGACCGGCTGCACCATCCTCGGCAAGGCGGAGTTCCTGAACCCCGGCCAGTCGGTGAAGGACCGCGCCGCGCTCTACATCATCCGCGATGCCGAGAAAAAGGGCCTGCTGAGGCCTGGCGGCGCAATTGTCGAGGGCACCGCCGGCAATACCGGCATCGGGCTGGCGGTCGTGGCCAACGCGCTCGGCTACCGCACCGTGATCGTCATCCCGGAAACGCAAAGCCAGGAGAAGAAGGACGCGCTGAAGCTGCTCGGCGCCGAACTCGTCGAAGTGCCTGCCGTGCCCTACAAGAACCCCAACAACTATGTGAAGGTTTCCGGCCGCCTGGCAGAGCAGCTGGCGAAGTCCGATCCGAACGGCGCCATCTGGGCGAACCAGTTCGACAATGTCGCAAACCGTCAGGCGCATATCGAGACCACGGCCGCGGAAATCTGGAAAGATACCGACGGCAAGATCGACGGTTTCGTCAGCGCCGTCGGGTCGGGAGGCACGCTTGCGGGCGTTGCGGCCGGCCTCAGGGCGTTCCGCAAGGACGTCAAGATCGCCATCGCCGATCCTGAGGGAGCAGCACTTTACGAGTTCTACAAGAACGGTGAATTGAAATCCTCCGGCTCCTCGATCACCGAAGGCATCGGCCAGGGCCGCATCACGGCCAATCTCGAAGGTTTCACACCGGATTTCGCCTATCAGATTTCCGACGCCGAAGCGCTGCCCTATGTCTTCGATCTCGTCGAACACGAGGGCCTCTGCCTCGGCGGTTCGACTGGAATCAATATTGCCGGTGCGGTCCGTCTTGCGAAAGATCTTGGACCGGGTCACACCGTGGTGACAATCCTTTGCGACTATGGCAACCGCTACCAGTCAAAGCTTTTCAACCCCGACTTCCTGACCTCAAAGGGCCTGCCCGTCCCCACGTGGCTGACCACGTCGCAGGACATAAAGATACCCTACGAGCCAGCAGCGTGAGAACCCATGCCAGTCAATGCCCTCTATCGTGACGATTTCTATCTATCGACATGCGAGGCGGTGGTCACCGCCATCCACGAAGGCGGGGGCATCGAGCTGGATCAGACCTGCTTTTATGCAGCCTCGGGCGGCCAGCCGGGTGATACGGGCTTCCTCGAGCGCGCCGACGGTTCGAAGATCGAACTTGGTCCGACGAAGCACGGGGCGACCAAGGATATCGTCATCCACGTCCCGTCTGCCGGCCAGCCGCAGCCGGTGATCGGCGAGAGGCTCGTCCTGCATGTCGACTGGCCGCGCCGCTACCGGCTGATGCGCATGCACACAGCCTGCCACCTGCTTTCGGTCGTCTGTTCGTATCCGATCACGGGTGCCGCTGTTGGCGAAGACGAGAGCCGCGTCGATTTCGACATGAGCGAGACGATCGACAAGGACGAGGTGACGGCGAAGATGATGGAACTCGTCGCCCAGAACTATCCCGTCTATGTCCAATGGATTACCGACGAGGAGCTGGCTGCGAGCCCCAGCATCGTGAAATCGAAGAACGTGCGCCCGCCGGTGGGACTTGGCCGTGTCAGCCTCGTTTGCATCGGCGAAAACTCGGCGATTGACAGCCAGCCCTGCGGCGGCACACATGTCTCCGAAACGCAGGAAGTCGGTCAGGTACACATTGCCAAGATTGAAAAGAAGGGTAAGGAGAACCGCCGCTTCCGCATCCGCTTCGGCGTGCCCGGCAACGAAGCCTAAGTCCATCAGGGAGAGATCAGAATGAGCGAAGAGAAGAGCCGTTTCGTCGTCTCGGCCGATTGGCTGCAGGGCGAGCTCGGAAAGCCGGACCTGCGCGTGGTGGATGCCTCCTTCTATCTCCCGGCCCAAAATCGCGACGCGGACGCCGAATATGCAAGTGGCCATATTCCCGGCGCGATCCGCTTCGACCAGGACAAGATCGCGGATCATTCCACCGGGCTGCCGCATACCGTCCCCTCGCCGGATTATTTCGCCGAGGAAGCCGGCAGGCTCGGCATCAGCGAGACCGACCGTATCGTCGTTTATGATGGTATCGGCATGTTCGCCTCGCCGCGTGTCTGGTGGCTATTCCGTGTCATGGGGGCGAAAGACGTCTTCGTTCTCGACGGCGGACTCGACGGCTGGAAGGCGGAGGGCCGTCCGCTCAACACGGATGTCCCGAGCTTTGAGCCGACAACTTTCAAGACGAACTATGATGCAAACCGTATCGTTTCCCTCGAAACCATGCGCGACATCGTTTCCAGCGGCGCCATGCAGATTGCCGATGCACGCAGTGCCGGACGTTTCGCCGCCACCGAGCCGGAGCCGCGGGCCGGCATGCGCTGCGGCCATATGCCCGGCGCCCGCAGCCTGCCCTCCGGCGTTTTTGCCAATCGAGGCCGTTTGAAATCGCTGCCGGAGTTGAAGCAGACCATCGAGGATGCCGGAATCGATCTTTCGAAACCTGTCGTCACCTCCTGCGGCTCGGGGATCACTGCCGCGATCATCACGCTGGCGCTCGAATCGATCGACCATACCGACAACAAGCTCTATGACGGCTCGTGGAGCGAGTGGGGCAGCCGCGACGATACCCCGGTCGTAACCGGCCCGCCCGACCCGATCAAGGCCTGATAAGCACCATGGCGAAGTCCCCCTCCTCGCTCACGGCGCATATCACCCGGCTGGAAATGACGGCGCCGCCGAAGGCAAGCCTTCCAGTGCCGGTCAACATACAGACGGCGATCATGCGTGCGCCGGGCATTCCGCTGCCGTTCTACCGCTATCTCTACCGTCAGGTCGGCGCCCGATGGCAATGGGTGGACCGGCTGCGGATGAGCGACGAGGCGCTGGTGGAAACCCTGCACGACAAGCGCAACAATATCAGCGTGCTCTATGTCAACGGCGCGCCTGCCGGCTTCTACGAGTATTTCTGCGAGGACGAGGATACGATCGAACTTTGCCATTTCGGCCTGATCGAGCATGCGCTCGGCCTCGGCATCGGCAAGTGGTTCCTGCTGCAGGCGCTCTACGCGATCTGGACGCTGAACCCAACGCGCGTTACGACAACGACCAACAACCTCGACCATCCGCGCGCCCTACAGCTCTATCAGATGTTCGGCTTCTCTCCAGTCTCAACCGGCACCGGCATCGTCCGGCCTCTCAGCGACAAGGAACTGCTGGAGATTGCCAGGAAGAGCTGAGCCGGCAGGAAACGGGTGGTTTGACCGGCTATAAAGGCGCATTCATGGCAATCACGAAGGAGATTGCCATGTCAGCCATCCGTTTTTCCGCCATACCGACTGCCGATGCAGAACACCTTTGGAACGGCGGCCGCGATGCCTATGACAATCTGCCGGAAACGATGGTTTCCGATGGACCGGGACATCCCTGTCGTCATTGCCTGAAAAATATCGATGCCGGCGACTTGCTTCTTGTTTTCGCTTACCGCCCGTTCCCGGAATTGCAGCCTTATGCAGAGACTGGCCCGATCTTCCTGCACAAGAAGCGGTGCGAGCGTTATGAAGCGCGGGACGAGCTGCCGCCGGTGCTGAAGACGGGTCGGGACTTTATCGTGCGCGGCTATGGCGAGAACAACCGTATTGTCTACGGCACTGGTGCCGTCACCGCGATCGCCGATATTCCGGGCTATGCCAAGGAACTGCTGAATCGCCCGGAGATCGCCTACGTGCATGTGCGCTCGGCGCGCAACAACTGCTTCCAGTGCCGGATCGACAGGTAAAAGGCGCCGGCCCGAAGCGAGACCGGCGCCTTTATCTAACGCAGCGTGATGGGACCTACGCTACGTTCAATAGGCTTTCCGCGGCGTAGGCTTCATAGCCCAGTGCATCGGCGACCGGCTTGTTGGTGATGCGGCCTCTGTGGACATTGAGACCGTTGCGCAGATGTTTGTCCTCGGCGATGGCGCGCAGGCCGCGGTCGGCGAGCGCCAGACCATGGACCAGTGTTGCGTTATTGAGCGCGTGCGCGGAAGTGACGGGAACCGCGCCCGGCATGTTGGCGACGCAGTAGTGCACGACGCCCTCGACTTCGTAGGTCGGATCGGAATGCGTCGTCGCATGCGAGGTTTCGAAGCAGCCGCCCTGGTCGATCGCGACATCGACGATGACTGAGCCCTTCTTCATGCCGGAGAGCATTTCGCGGGTGACGAGCTTCGGTGCGGCCGCACCAGGAATTAGCACGGCGCCGATGACCAGATCGGCAGTGAAGACCTCTTCCTCCAGTGCCTGGATGCTGGAATAACGCGTGTGAATGCGCCCGCCGAACATGTCGTCGAGCTGGCGCAGGCGCGGCAGCGACTTGTCGAGGATACTGACATCGGCGCCCAGGCCGGCTGCCATCTTGGCCGCATGCAGGCCAACAACGCCGCCGCCGATGATTGCCACTCTTGCCGGCAACACGCCGGGAACCCCGCCAAGCAGGATGCCAAGGCCACCGTTGGCCTTCTGAAGCGCAGTGGCCCCCGCCTGGATCGACAGGCGTCCCGCGACTTCTGACATCGGGGCGAGCAGCGGCAGGCCGCCGCGCTCATCGGTAACGGTTTCATAGGCAATCGCGGTGACGCCGGAAGCGAGCAGGCCCTTGGTCTGCTCGGGATCGGGCGCGAGGTGGAGGTAGGTATAGAGAAGCTGGCCGTCGCGAAGCTGCGCCCATTCCGAGGGCTGCGGCTCCTTGACCTTCACGACCATGTCGCATTTCTCGAAGATATCCTTGGCCGAGGCGGCGATCTTGGCGCCAGCGGAAATGTAAGAGGCATCATCAGCACCGATGCCGGCGCCCGCCTTTGTCTCGACCCATACCTCATGGCCATGGGCGACATACTCACGAACCGAAGCAGGTGTCAGGCCGACACGATATTCATGGTTCTTGATTTCCTTCGGGCAACCGACACGCATTCAGCGTTCCTCTCAATTTATGTCCGCTTGGGCGGAGCGTTATCGACGACCTGAATCCAAACACCGTACGCGCGAAATGTCCTTGCAAAGAGTATTTGCAAAAGAGCAATTTTTCGAGGATTATTGCGAAAAATCTTGTTATTTCGAAGGTTCTTCGAATGTCCGAACTTGATACCATCGATCGTGCGATTCTAAAGGCGCTTCAGGCGAACGCCCGCATCACCAATGCCGATCTTGCAAACAAGGTTGGCCTCTCGGCTTCCGCCTGTTCCAGGCGCCTTGACATTCTTGAGAAGAGCGGCGTCATCGGCGGCTATCACGCGCGCCTCTCGCACAAGGCGCTGGACTACAAGATGATCGCCATCGTGCACATCTCGCTCTCCGGCCAGTTCGCGAAAACCCTTGCGGAATTCGAGGCGGCGGTGAAGCGCTGCCCGAACGTGCTCGTCTGCTACCTGATGTCGGGCGAATACGACTACATTCTGCGCGTTGCCGCACGTGACCTCGAAGACTATGAGCACATACACCGCGATTGGCTCTCCGCCCTGCCCCACGTCGTCAAGATCAATTCCAGCTTCGCGCTCCGGGAGATCATCGACAGGCCGAATGTCGGGCTTTGAGGCCTTGCAAAGCTAAATGAATCCTGACCTAGGTTCAGTCATATGCGGGTTTCTCCGCCCTACGGCAAGTCATGAGATCCAAGACCCAAGGCTACATTTTCGTCCTTCTGGCGATCACCATCTTTTCCGTGCAGGACGGCATCTCGAAGCATCTGGCGAGCACCTATCCGCCGGTTTTCGTGACGATGATCCGCTATTGGGCGTTTGCAGTTTTCACGATCCTGATCTCGTCGAGAATGCGCGGCGGCCTGAAGGCGACCGTACGCACGAACCGGCCCTTGCTTCAGGTCACCCGCGGCGTGCTGCTTGCCGCACAGGTCGTGCTGGCGATCACCTGTTTCGCGATCATCGGACTTGCGCGCACCCAGGCGATCTTTGCCGGCACTCCGATCCTGATCGCCCTGCTTTCCATGCCGCTGCTCGGTGAGCGCGTCGGATGGCGCCGCTGGACGGCAATCTGCGCCGGGCTCGCCGGCGTTCTTCTGATCTTGAAGCCGCAAACCGGCTTTTTTGATCCGAAGCTGCTGCTCGCGGTGTTGGGCTGCTTCCTCTTCGCCTTCTACGTCATCGCCACCCGGCTCGTAAGCCGGGACGATGCTTCGATGACCAGCTTCTTCTATACCGGCGTCGCGGGCGGCATAACTATAACACTGATCGGTCCCTTCTACTGGACTCCGATGTCGGAAAGCGACTGGGGGTGGATGGCGCTTCTCTGCCTAACCGGCATCTCAAGCCACTATTTCCTGATCCGCGCCTATGACATGCTCGATGCCGCTGCCGTTCAGCCGCTTACCTATCTGCAGCTCGTCTACGCCTCGATCATCGGCGTCGTCATCTTTGAGGAAGACCTGAGCCTCAACACGATCGCCGGTTCGGTGATCGTCGTGGCTGCCGGCATTTTCACCATCTGGCGTGAGCACGTCGTGGCGCGCAGCGGCGCTCTGCGGAGATAGAATCAATCTCGTAATTTAGCCGTTTCTTTCAAAGGATTTTCAATATTCTCGCGATACGGTCCTCTAAGTATTCCGTTGAGGGCTCCAAAATGCATAATCTGAATATCATTTCTCGCAAGGCCGAACGCAAGTATTGCCGCATTTTCGGCAAGGTACGTTATCTCAATAACGAAGTAGACGCCCGCATCCTCAATCTTTCGACAACCGGTGCCGCGGTGGAAATTAGAACGCCGCTTTATGCCGCATCGGGCAGCCGCGTACAAATCCTGGCGGAAGATCTTGGAACGCTGCACGGCATAATCCGTTGGAGCCACAATGGGCGCCTCGGTATCCAGTTCGACCCGAACTCCAATGCCAGGGCTCAGGTCGCATCCTACTTTCGTTTCTTCCACAAGGATGTGAAGCCGGTGTTAACGCGATAACGTCCAATGCAGGACTGTCATTTTCCGGATGCACTGCTGTGCAAATCGTCCTAGGCTCGAAGCCTGTTGAGCCATGCGTTTTTGCGAGGAGTGTTCCATGTCTTGCCGTTTTGATCTGCACCCGATTACCCGACGGTCATTGCTCGGCGGCATTGCCGCAAGTTCGGCACTTGTTCTGCTCCACCCCTTCACGGCGCGCGCGGCCGCCAACCAAGCGCATCTGCGGCTCATGGAGACCACCGATATCCACGTCAACGTTTTCCCCTACGACTACTATGCCGACAAGCCGAACGACACGATGGGTCTGGCGCGCACCGCGACCATTATCGATAGCATCCGCGCCGAAGCGGCAAACTCGCTGCTGATCGACAATGGCGACCTGCTGCAGGGCAATCCGATGGGCGATTACATGGCCTATCAGCATGGCATGAAGAATGGCGACGTCCATCCGGTCATCAAGGCGATGAACAGGCTCGGCTACACTGTCGGCACGCTTGGAAACCACGAGTTCAACTACGGCCTCGATTTCATGTTCAAGGTGCTTGGCGGCGCGAATTTTCCGTTCGTCTGCGCCAACCTGACGAAAGGCCAGCTTTCCTCCGACCCGAAGAAGGACGATCTCTATTTCAAGCCCTACGTGATCGTCGAAAAGCAGATCAAGGACGGCTCAGGCAACGAGAGCCAGGTCAAGATCGGCTTCATCGGCTTTGTGCCGCCGCAGATCATGCTTTGGGACATCAAGAATCTCGAAGGCAGGGCGCAGACCCGCGACATCGTCGAGGCCGCCAAGGCATGGGTTCCGGCCATGAAGGAGGAAGGTGCCGATATCGTCATTGCCCTTTCTCACTCCGGCATTGACGGCTCTGCCCCCTCCGAGAAGATGGAGAATGCCTCGCTGCATCTTGCCGCCGTGGACGGCATCGATGCAATCTTCACTGGTCATCAGCACCTTGTCTTCCCCGGCCCCAAGAGTTGGGATGGGATTGCCAACGCCGATCCGGTGAAAGGCACGCTGCACGGCAAGCCGACGGTCATGGCTGGTTTCTGGGGGTCGCATCTCGGCCTCATCGACCTGCTTCTGGAAAAGGACGGCAAGAGCTGGACGATCGTCGATTTCACCGCCGAGGCTCGGCCGATCTATCACCGCGACGACAGCAAGAAGGTCGTCGCCGATGTCGGCGACAAGAAGGAGGTGATCGAAGCTGCAAAGGCCGAGCATGAGGCGACGCTCGCCTATGTCCGCACCCCGGTCGGCAAGACTTCGGCACCGCTTTATTCCTACTTCGCCCTCGTTGCTGACGATCCCTCTGTACAGATCGTCAGCCAGGCGCAGACCTGGTACATCAAGCAGATGCTTGCTGATACGGAATTCAAGGATCTGCCCGTCCTTTCGGCCGCTGCTCCTTTCAAGGCAGGCGGCCGAGGCGGCGCGGATTACTATACCGACGTTCCGGCGGGCGATGTCGCCATCAAAAATGTCGCCGACCTCTACCTCTATCCGAACACCGTGCAGGCAGTGGTCATCACCGGCAACCAGGTCAAGAACTGGCTGGAGATGTCGGCCGGCATGTTCAACGAGGTGAAGCCCGGGACAGTCGATGCGGAGTTGCTCAACGGGGATTTCCCGTCCTACAACTTCGATGTCATCGACGGCGTGACCTACCAGATCGACCTCTCGCAGCCGCGCAAATACGACAATGACGGCAAGACGATCAATGAAAGTTCGAACCGCATCCAGAATCTGCAGTTCGACGGCAAGCCGATCGACCTCGACCAGAAGTTCGTCGTAGTCACCAACAACTACCGTGCGGGCGGCGGCGGCAAGTTCCCGGAGATCGCAGCCGACAAGGTCGTGTTCCAGGCTCCGGACACCAACCGCGACGTCATCGTCCGCTTCATTCATGAACAGCGCACGATCAATCCGTCGGCCGACAGTAACTGGACCTTCAAGCCGCTGCCGGGCACCAGCGCTGTCTTCCAGAGCGGGCCGAAGGCCAAGCAATTCCTGGCCGACGTCAAGAGCGTCAAGCTGGAGGATGCCGGCGAGGGCGCGGAGGGATTTGCAAAGTTCAGACTTCTTCTCTAGCCGATCTGAAAGCCGATCGAGGCGAAGACGCCCCGTCTATTCCGCTGCGAGCGGCATTTCCGGTCCGCGAATTTCGTTCAGCGCCGCTGTGAAATCGGCGTGGTTGGGGCACTGGGAAAGCCTGGTGCGGAACGCATCGATCATCCATGCCGCAGCTGGGCCTGGCGGATTGGCGAGGCGGCGCATGGCAAAGATCGGATACTCGCCTTGCTCATAGGCCTCAAGGTTGAGATGAACGAGTGCGCCGCTCATCAGGTCGTCACGGATTATCGATGCAGGCAGACCGCCCCAGCCGAGACCCCCGCGGATCAAAGCATGCTTCGTCGCGATGTCGCTGACACGCCAGGTCTTGTAGGAGAGCACGTTGAAATCGCGACCCTTCGTCAGTCCGGAGGCGTCGGTGACGACGAGCTGTACTTCCTCGCGAACATCGCCAAGCGTCAACGGTCGATCTATCTGCGCCAACGGATGATTGCGCGAGGCCACCGGCATCATGAAGGAATGGCCGATCTTTTCCATCAGCATCGAGTCGTCCTGCTTCAGGACGGCTCCGCCGATGCCGATCGTCGCCTTTCCGCTCAGGACGGCCTCCATGACCATGCCAAGCTCGCCGACCGTCAAATTGAGCGCTACGGACGGATAGTGCTCACGGAATTCCCGCAGCACGTCCACCGTTGCTGGAGACGGCACCATGACGCTGATCGCCACAGAGACCTCCGCTTCCAATCCTTCCTTGAGTCCCTTGACGCGGGCGCGCATCACCTGCAGATCGGTCAGCAGGCGGCGCGCATCTTCGAGCATAACCTTACCCGCATCAGTGAGCCTTGGCTGGCGAGCGCCGGAACGTTCAAAAAGCGGCATCTCGAGTTGTGCCTCGAGGTTCGCGATCGTGTAGCTAATCACCGACTGCGCGCGGTTTAGCACGCGCGAGGCAGCAGAGAAGCTGCCAGTCTCTGCCACTGTAAGGAACACCTGCAACTGATCCAATGTCGGGTTGGGAAGCATTTTCCATCCAATCCATCGATAATTTTGATCGACATTATCCCAGTTTTTTCGATAGCCTGCCAGACCTATTTTTCCTCTGAACGCGGCTCGAATCTCCCAAGCGAGCCCGCAGCACCCCAATTCGAGAGGAATTCAATTATGTCGTCCATCCTGCTCCTGACATCCAGCCCGCGCGCTGAATCGCTTTCGACTACCATTGCCATCGATCTCGCCGGCAAGCTTCAGGCCCAGAAGCCGGGCAGCAGCATCGTCCGCCGCGACCTCGCCGCCAATCCTCTGCCGCATATCGACGACTTGTTTACCGCCGCAATCCGCAAGCCTGCCGAAGACCGCACGGCGCAGGAAGCCGAAGCAGTGAAGACCTCCGACGCGCTCATCGACGAACTGCTCGCCGCCGACACCATCGTCATCGGCACGGGTCTCATCAACTTCAATATATATTCGTCGCTGAAAACCTGGATCGACAACGTCGCCCGCGCCGGTCGCACCTTCAAGTACACCGAAAGCGGCCCGGTGGGGCTTGCATCCGGTAAGAAGGTCTATGTCGTGCTCGCCTCCGGCGGCGTCTACTCGCAGGGTCCTGCCGCCGGCATGAACCATGCCGTCCCGTATCTGAAGTCGGTTCTGGGCTTCCTCGGCATCACCGACATCGAAACCGTCTATGTCGAGGGCCTCGCCTTCGGTCCGGAAGCTGCGGAAAAGGCGATCGACGCCGCCAGGGCCCGCGCCGAAGAGATCGCGCTCGCCGCCTAATCACTTAACATCGCCCCCAGAAGCGGCCGGCTTTGTCCGGCCGTTTTTTTGCTTCCGTTGAGATTTGTCCGCTCCGATCGATTGTCTCTTGCGGAGTAGGGAATTGTTTCGTTTCGTATAGGTCTGAGAATATCGACTTGCGGCAGAGCGGAGAGCTCTTGAAGTTAAGTTCGGCCGAAGGCAACGAGCCTGGCGATCACGCGGTACTCCTTAAAGCCGACCGATAGGTGAAATCATCATTTCCTTCCTGGCCGCCCTTTGCGGACGTCCCGTTTACTAGTTTCAATGGGAGTGTGAGGCGGGGGCTGACCGGGCCTGTCCGGCTCCCGAGGCGACAGAAAGTAGATGGCGACCTGCGAAAATCAACAAGACCGCTGCGCTTGTGACAAATTTCGTCATGGCTCGCTCCTCAGGTCAGCGGGTTGAGCGAGCGGTTCATCGCCACCATGTGGGCATGGGTCGGGTTCGATCCAAGCGTCCCCATCTTGTCGGGCAATTGGTCGCGCTTCTTGGGCGCTTCGCCCTTCACCGCAGCGCCGAGTGCCTTGCGCATGGTAGCGGCGTCGTAGTCACAACAGTAAGCCGGTGTTGAGGGCTGCTGCCGCCACGATTCCGCCAGCGCCCCGGCGTCAACCGGGTCAAAGCCCACTTCGTTGACGATGCCCATGACCACCTGCTTGGCTGCGGCGTCGTCTCCGGCAACTGCCACGGCCAATCGACCGGCAGCGCCTTCTGGCTTACCGAGTTTCGCCAAGGTTTCGGCGAGAATATTGTTGAATGCCTTGATGACAGGGCGGCCGATCTGCTTTGACACCCAAACGCTCTCAACCTCACCTGCATCAAGGTCAGCGATTCGAGGGTCACGCATCCCCGGATAATAGTTGCTGGTATCAACGACAGGGACACTCTCAGCCACATCCTTGAAAAGGTCTTTTGGCAGCTTCTCAAGGGCAGGGAGAGGAATGGACATGATGACCAAATCCGCGCCGGAGATGGCCCCTCGCGTGTCCGCTGCCGTGGCCCCCACCTCGTCCGCGAAAGGCCGCACATCGTCGACGCCCTTGGAGTTGGCAACCCTGATCTCATGCCCGGCAGATGAGAGTTTTCGGGCAAGCGTGCCGCCGATGCTACCAATGCCGATGATGCCGATTTTCATGCAGATGCTCCTGTTGTTCTGCTCCTCAAGTTAATAGATACTGAGGTATCGACAAGAACGAACGGAAAAGTGGGTAACCCACCAATAGGTAAGCATGGCGAAGGACCGGCATTGGAATTGCGGCGACCCGCAACAGCATCTTGTGTGGGCAGAAGCGACCACCGATGCCCTCCGGGTGCTGGAGGGCAAATGGAAGATTGTCATTATCTGCCAGTTGTTCGGTGCGAAGGAGCCGCTGCGATTCTCAGAGCTTGAGAGGCGTGTGGAGGGCGTCAATCAGAAAATGCTCATCCAGCAACTGAAGGAGCTGGAGAAGGATGGGATAATCACGCGAACAGTCTATCCGCAGGTGCCTCCGAGGGTGGAATACGCGCTCACGGACTTGGGTAAGGCACTTGGGCCAGCCATGGCAGAATTGATCGATTGGACCTACCTGCGTCGGGAAACGCTCGACGTCTCGGGTTCAGCAAAACAGTCCTTGTCAGCGACTTCTTGATGTCCGCTTGTAGCGCGAAGCAGCCTCCTGGCCAAAGCGGTCATTCCTAAGCCTTGTGTGTGGATGTCAACCATTCTTCCAGCATGCGCCTGATAGCCTGCTCTGGTTCATCGGTGCGGGTAAATGCCCACCAGGTATGAGCGCCCTGCCAGAGCGCCGCCATTTGCCATCCGAGTCGTTCAGCCGCATGTTGGTCGCTGGAAAGACGACGCCCTAAAGCGCAAGCGAGTGTGTGGCCCCATCTAGCGCCCCTGGCGCGGAGGTTAGGATTGCGCAGGTCCTCCCTCAATAACAGCAGGCCATCAGCTGCGTTGCGCTCAGCATCCTCGGGCGGCATGAGGCGCATGAGCAGGTTTATGGCCCCTTGAGGTGTCAGCGCCTCTTCGGCATCGGCCGCTTCCGTTTCAGCCTGTAGCCGATCCCAGGCTCGTAGCAGGACTGCCTCGACGAGACCCAGTCGGTTACCAAAGCGCTGGACCATGGTCGCGGGGGAAAGTCCGCAGGCCCTGGCGGCCAGCGCAAAACTTAGGCCGTCCGGCCCGGTCTCGAGAATGAGGCCAAACAGGCCGTCAAGTATCTGCTCGTCAGAGACTGTCTTGTATCTGGGCATGTCCATATATAAACATATGTTCGTTTATCTTGCAAGGAGGTCAATGATGTCAAAAATTATGGGATATATCGCAGCGAGCCTAGACGGGCTCATAGTCTCAGGCGAAGGTTCGCTCGACTGGCTCTACAAATATGATGACATGGACCTGGGAGAGCACGACTACCGCCTCTTTCTTAAACGCATCCGTACCGTGGTCATGGGCCGGGGCACCTATGACTTCCTTGCAAACGAGCAATCGCCCTGGGCCTACGGAGATCAGCGGGTGATTGTCATCACCTCGCAGCCACTTCACAATCCTAAGGGACCGCTCGAAATTCGCAGCGATGTTGATGCATTGATCTCGGAACTACGCGCGCTCGATGACGGTCACGTGTGGATGCTAGGAGGCGGGCAATTGCTGATGGCATTCATGGAACGTGGCGCAATAGACGAGATCGAAATCTATGTCATTCCAGAGATAATAGGCGCTGGGTTGCCGCTCTTTCCACTTACTGGTTTCCGAACAAGCCCGACGCTGATCAGTGCGACGGCGCTCGACAAGGGCTGTGTTCGGCTTCATTACCGACTGTGATGCAGATAGATCGCGATCACCGCTGTTGACCTTTCCGGCCAAGATCGTATTGCGCTATCGGTCCAAAACGGCCGTCAGTCAGTGAGCTGTGGTGACAGGGGCGAATATTCGGATCAGAAAATCTCGCAGGATTGGCGTGACCTGTTCTCGCGGGAGGCGGTGCCCGCACTCAAGTGTGTGGAGGGTTGCTGACGCCCCGGTTTCAGCAAGGGCTTCCGAAAATCGTTCAGCTTGATCAACCGATGCACGGTCATCGTATCTGCCGTGTAGAAGCAGGGTTTCTGCTTTGATTTTGCGCGAATGGTGTATTGGAGACCGATCTAAGAAGCTTGCACTTGAAAGGCCCGCCTCCTTATGGATTGCCTGTTGCAAGCCTCGCGAACCGCTTTCGTAAGCTTTTCTGAGATCGTAGACGCCCCCCGTCAGGATGACGGCGCGGAGATCGGTCACCTGAGCGGCGACCATGGCTGAAGCAACCGCCCCCCGACTGTTTCCATAGAGAACAATGTTTGCGGGATCGACCGACGGCTGCTCCTTGAGAAAGTCCAAGGCAGCCACAATCGCTCGCTGGGTAGCTGGCCCACAAAAATCGGCGGGACCGTCAGATGCACCAAAACCGGGCTGCGAGATTGCGGCCGCCGTCACACCAAGGCGCGAAGAGAAACGAACCAGCGACCCGTCATCGACAGCCTCTTTCCCACCTAAGAAGAGCCCACCCTGATTGCCATGCACGAACAGTATCGCTCCTGCACGTGCATCTGAACCCCTGGCCTGGAATAGTTCGACTGCAGCGCCATCGCCCCGATCGATGATGTGTTGCGTCAACACCGACTTTGCATCCCCAGCTGAAATCCGATGGCCGAGGATATGAAGCCATGACATCCTGTCAATGACAGCTTCTCTAACCCGGCATTTGGGCAAGCTCATTTCTGATCTTCGTTGGCCTGATCGTTCACGCGGGGATTACGCCTCTTCTTCGCAGTCTTTTGGCTCTGTTGCGCTTGGAGCTGCTGCACGCATGCATCGGATCAGGGTCTGGAGGGCCTCGCTTTAAGACGCGCTCGGGGCCAGCAGTTATTATCGGCTTCATCCAGCCTGTCGTTCGCCAGTAATCACGCCGACGCCTGGGATGCTCATAAACGGTGTGCAGATGGCCTCGTCGCGGACTGCTCTTCGGACAGGCCAGTCAAGCCAGGAGCATCTTTCATGATGCAGATTGCCACTGCGTGTAAGCGACACGTCCAAACAGCATGAAACACCGCCAACGCCCTTCATCTCGGCTACCCCGAGATAGTAATGAGAGCTCGCCCCTTTTGAAGACTGCCCGCCTACACATGCTCTTGGCGCAAGGCGGCAT
>NZ_SMBJ01000013.1:0-112454 GCF_004342325.1 Rhizobium azibense
ATCGATAAGCCGCGTCCTGGCGGCGAGATCCGGATCGTTTCGCTGCAAGTCCTGCATTAGCAGCTCATAATCCGTCTGGATATGCTGGTCGCCCAACCATTCGGTATGGTCGAGCGACAATCCGCTGCGGCCTTCGATCGATGGATCAACCTGCTGCAGCGGCGAAGTTGATCTGAACTCGGCACGTGAATCCGAACGGCCGTCCAGACCGGCCGGTTCCCGGCCACTTGCCTGCTCAGGGGACAACCCCGACGCTGCGTTCGCCTCAACGACTTGCTGGTACTGCCGAAGCCGCTTGAAAGACATGGTGAGGTTTTTTCCCATGGCTTCGGTGAAGTCTTGGTAATCTTTTTTCAAGGACCTTTGCTGCATCTCGCTGCCGTTGAGCCGGCTCGCTATGCTCTCCCTACCCCTGGTTTGCAGCCAATTACTAAACTTTCGTTGATTGCTGGCTATAGTCCAGACAACATTCCTCTTGGAAGTCGAGCCCGATCCGAGCTTGCTCAGCTCTTCGTTGGCGAAGCTATCAATCATGAGGGCGTCGTCGGGATAAGGATCATGCTGTTTCAACTGCGACTCGGCGCCTAGATACTGCCGCAGCCGATCGAAACCCACGACCACTTTTTTTCCTTCATCCTTGGTAAAGGCCCTAAAATCCTCCTGCAACGACCGTCGCTGCTCATCAGTACCGGTGAGTCGGCTGACTATGCTCTCCCTGCCCTCCCTTTTGAGCCAAGCGCTAAACTTTCGTTGCCCACTGGCATTTTTCCGAGAATTCGGGACCTCTTCCTTGGCCAAGCTATCAATGACGCGGGCGTCGTCGGGATAAGGATCATGTATCTGGCGTCCCATCAGGCGCGGCCCAGGTCCAACGGCTTGGAGTTCTTGCCCCTCAGGCGCGAGCCTCCTGAAATGAGACAGTGCTGACTGAAGACGGCCCTGACCATCCCCACCGCTTGCCCAATAAGCCGCGATATCAACGGCTAGTGAATCTGGATCGTTTAAAAACCGAGAAGCCATCGAATCTCTGTTCTCTGCTCTGAGCCAACGAGCGAACCTCTTAAGAATCCCCAAATTGTTCTCGACGGTACGCTCGGGAACCCTTCCGTCCCCTCGGCCGATGCTACCGTCGGGTAGAATTTCGTAGTTTCGGACTGCTTCCGCGAACTGGTTGATGCGGGACTCGTCATCGGGATGCATGTCCCGGTCGGCGGGGCGACCACGCTTGGCGTAATCGACGCGAACCTTGGTTGAGACCACGTGAGTCTCGGTTGCGGCATCGACGTCTTGCTGCCCCGAACCCCGCGACGACGTCTTGCCGCTGCTCAATCCGAACGCCTTCTTGAACCCTGACACCATGCGCGACTTAAATCCGCGGCTTCTGCCCTGCGGCGCCGCGGCGACTTCTCCCGCGTCCGCCATATTGCTCGATGTCTTGCTCCCCGAGCCGCCGAATCGCAAGCTGCTGGAGCCCGCCCGAGAGACGTCTATGCTGTGGCGGGCGCCGCTCAACGAGTTCTCCGGCGCCAGCGACTGCGGCGTCACTCGCATCGAACCGCCCACGGATCTGCGACGCGGCACACGGTCGCCGGCGTCACTGTCGTGCGAACCGAGGCGCAAGTCGCTCGGATCCTGTTCCATGTCTCGTCTCTGTGAATAGTAGTCCTGGATCCAGGCGTCCGTATCGAAAGCTCCGGTCACGTCTTCGATCCACCCACTTACTTCGCGAGAATCGTCATCGCGCGGCTGGTTCCGTCTTGGGTACATCGATGCGGGTCCTCCGGAAATTCAAATTTGGAACCTCGATCCTAATGCCTGCCGACCGCCGCCCGGCATGCTAAAGCCAGATCCAATCATGCCCTCAAGGCATGGCCGAACGCTATATGCGACGGCTTGCCGACAATCGTCTGCACTCGACCATCAGGCCGGCACATGGCTTGAGAGGCTCGCCAGCTTGCCGCTTGCCATGCGGAGCCCGCTAAAATTGGCCTTCATTTAAGCAGTTTCGGGTGATGTGTGGAACATGCAGCGTGAAGGGTGCCGTCAGCATTCCGATTCCAACCAATCTTTCCGCCGGCCTTTCTGATTTCGCCGCCTCAGTGCGCGGCGACAAACAAGGTGAGACTCAGCCAGATTGTCGCTCTACAGAACCCACTCGGCCTTCCGTGATCATTCAACTTTTGAGGCTCATTCCCGCACCCGTATCTGTCTACACTTCAGCCCCCCCCGTTACCGCGACGCCCGCAAGACTCGCCCCGGCTTCGCCGCTGTGACTTTGGCCGGATGGGACTTGCGCCGCCAAGCAGCTATCAGCTTGGCATGACGTATTCCCGAGCGGAGGTCCATCATCTCATTGGTCATCAGTGGCCTTCTATCGGGCTGTGCTTGAACAACCAGACCCTGCCGAAAAACCACTGATGCCCACCTACTCCTCAGAACCTTCACCACCTAAGGGGACTCCGTGGATCCGCTTTTCCAAAGCATTTTGGAATATCGGTTTTGCATGATGGCGGCCAGTCCGGTTGCACTAGCATATGCGTAATCTGCAATTGGAGACCAACAACGGTGAACACAGAACAGGCCCGCGGGGCGGTAAATCCTCCGAGGACACCTCTAACATTCAAGCTAATCTTAGCCCTGCCGCGGCGCAGACACCTCCGACGGACTTCCACGATGGTTTGGCGAAGGGACCACGCTTTCACGAATCCTCGAGGCTTGGGCTGAGGAAAGGGATCAGGAGGAGACGAGGAGCGGCTGGAGGCGGTAAGACGAACTATAACGTGGATGGACGCTGGCGATGTTAATGCAACTACAATCACTGCGGCTGGCCAAGCCGCCGGCACTGTTCCGCCAGAGCTCCAGAAGCTCGCGGACGACAACCGGCTGTGAGCAGCTTCCCGAGCGGGTCCGGACGACGCTGGCAGAACCAGTGATCGCATCGGGCTATATGGGCCCCGCAGGTCGTCTTTCCGCCCAGTTCGCGGAAGTTTAGTCCCCTCTAGGCGAGACCAGGAGCCGCGCATGCAACGCGTACCCCCCGCTTCATCGAAGCTTAGCAGTCACGTATCCGCTTTATAGGCCGGACATGTGAGCGCACCGTTCCCACATGTGAAGCGACTGAAAAGGATGCGCTTCATCACACCTTTCACTCTCAGGAGAGACCGCCATGGATAACACAGAACGATCGCTGCGCTACAACATTTCCGAGGAAGATGATCGCACCCGGGCCATGGCGGGGTGGATCGAGAATATGACCGGGGCACAAACACTTACGGGCATGCCGTCCCGATCAACGTCAGATCCCCATGCTCGTTCGCCTTCGTCGCCAACGCGGCCATACTCGCTCTCTTCCGAACCTCCAATTAAGGTGCTCGACAGATCGACATTTGCCAGAAAAGTGAGGGAATTTTACGGTGATGATATCAAGCACATTTCCGTCAATCCACAAGAGTACTCGCCCTTCGTGTCCTCTAAAGCCCTGCGTACGGCTACCATCGCTCGACTCTACGGCGGCACCGACAATGATACGCCCAGCGCGCGATATTTCAGCTATGATCTGGGAGAACGAAGCGTTGGGCTTTTAAGAACAGAGGATGGATTTAGCATCGAGAACGAGCCGTGGCGGGAACTTTTTCCCGGTCGGAAAAGAATCACTTCGATTGTAGACCTTCGCGTTACTCATCCGCTTGTCGAGAACGCAGGCGATATTCTGCTCGAACATCAACTTCAACTCGACGGCGAACAGCCGTTAATCATGTCACGTCCCGCTTCGCCAGAGATGGGAGCCCGTCTAGAGCAGATGGGTTTCGTTGACGTGGGTCAAAATCGCTGGGTGCTCGACCCTACGCAACATCCGGACAAGTGGACAAAGAATAGCAAGGGTGGATGGCAGCGCGCAGGCAAACCTTGGAGTTATCTCTCGAAAACCGTGGACTATCTTAGCGACGATGAAGCAGGTGTCGAGGGGCATTCGAGTGAAGCCAGTGTCGAGACAGATTCATCCGATGATGACCCCTCTTGGTACTTCGAACACCTCAATTTGAACCGCGAATAAAAGCTTGCCGTCATCGTGATGACTTTTTGCGCCGCCGGCCGAGTTGATACGCCCCTCTATTACGAGGACGCAGGCGAAGATTAGAGACTGCAATCTTGCTGCGACTGTCTGCGACGGCCCGCCTCATGCTGCACTGTGAAGTAGCTCTCGACAGTTGCTTCAGTCGGGCTGATAAACTCAATCAGAACTTTCGTGATCTGGTGGATGTTGGGCGGTTCGGTCTTGAAGACACCAAGCGCGAACTCAATGAAGCCTCGGCGGAGCCCGTATCCGCTCCATGATTGTCCTGCGCATCGACCCAGAAGGAGCTGCGCAGCGCCGCCTCGTCCGCCTGTCTATCCCGCGGCAATACCGATAGAGACAGTCGCGGATCGTTTCGCGATCATGCAATTCGACCATTTTCTCTTGGTCCATGGCTCGTCGCAAGTCTAGTCTTGAGTTGAAAGTGGCGTTCGGTGCATCTGCGAACGGACATTCGCGCCGTCGGCGCTTGACCTGGCCTCGCAATGCCGCTTCCCAGGGAACGTCTGTGAACTTGAAACCGCGTGCGTAGGACAGCAACTCTCGCGCAATCAAGGACCATTGCTCCGTTGGATTTTGCCTGCAAGAACAGCCAGTGCCCCTCTGCGCTTGTGTGGAAGGGAGCTAACGGTCCATTCGGCAACAATGCGATTGACGAGTTCGCCAGAAAGAGCCCAATGTCGACTGGATCCCCGTTTGCGGCCGCCGGGCGCGCCGGCGCCTGCCTCGGCGAAGCCTCCTCCAAAGCCTGTGATCCGAACGATCCTGCCTGGCTCGCAATCGGTGCGCGTCTGACCGAGCGGGAACGGCTGATCGACGCGATGGAGAAATCTGGGTGGGTTCAGGCCAGGCGGCTCGCCTCCGGCCTCACCCCACCTTAGGTTGGTTATGCCATCCGCGGGCATCAAATCGGGGTGAAAGAAAGTTCTAAGCCTGGTGTGGTCGAACGGCCCGACCTGCCCTCCTCAACTCATGCACTCGAGGCGAGCCGCCATTTTACCGGTGTCTGTCTATTGTCAAATGCCTGACAACCCTATGTCGGGTAGCAAATGGAGGGAACCGGACAAAAAACGCTAACCCGCTGAAAAACCTAACTATTTGCATTGGCATGGCCCTTGCTTTTTGAACCGCGATGTTAAGCAGCAACGGAGCCTTCAATGTCCCCACCAATGATTTCGCTCAAGAGCCTGACCAGCACGACAACCATGAACCAACTGCTGGCCACAGCGAAGTCCACTGCTTGCGCCGCGTCATTGTGCGGTTCGTCCGCAAAGCCGCACCACGCCGAGCCGGCTGTGTGGGAGAAAATCAAGGACCTTTCCTGCTATTCAGAAGAAGTTTACTATTTCGCGCGCATGCACGTCGTAGCCGCACCAGCCTGCAATATCCAGTGCAACTACTGCGATCGTAAATACTGCGCCAACGAAAGCCGGCCTGGGGTCGTCTCGGAAAAGCTGACGCCTGACCAGGCCCTGCGAAAGGTCGTTGCGGTCGCCAATGAAGTCCCTCAGCTTTCCGTGCTCTTTATCACCGGACCAAGCGATGCCTGTTATGACCGAAAGAAGACAAAGGCGACATTTGAACGCGGAGCCACAGAGATCCCCGATATCAAGCTGTGTCTTTCAACCAACGGTCTGGCACTGCCGGACCGTGTCGGCGAGCTTGCTGACATGAATGTTGATCACTTGACGATCACCACCAACATGGTCGATCCGAGAGTCGACGCGAAGATATCCGCGCCACTGCCGGGCCGTGCCGCAGCTCAGCAGAAGCCCGGACACAAGCAGGCCCCGCGAGCACATAGGCAGCCAAGTCTCGATATTCGTCCAACATGCCGGGCACTCTCGGTCGCAGCAGCGCTGAGGCCTTGGTCACCTCCCCGCGCAAAATGCCCGGTTGCTCTCTTTGATGCTTCAGGAGCATCCCGATCACCCGCTTCTTGTGTCAGTCCGCTCCCGTCTCCAACGCGGCGGCGACCTCCTTGCGCAGCCATTTATGCTGCGGGTCGTGATGGCACCGCTCGTGCCAGATGAGCATGACCTTGTACGGTGCCGGCTCGAGGGGTGGATCAACAACCCTAAGCGGCAGCATCGCGGAAACTTGGGTCGCAACGCGGCGCGGGACGAGCAATACCAAATCCGTTGCCGAAGCTACCACCGCTGCCGTGAGAACGCTGGAAAAAAGTATGGGACTACGATCCGCTCGCAGGTTGGGCAAGTGGTCGTAGATCGGGCCGAAGTGGTCGGGGGAGTCCGTACTGATGGCAGCGTGACGCAAGGTCGCGAAGTTGTCGATCGTCCATTCCTGCGCCAGCGCTGGATGGCCGTGGCGCAACAAACACGCGAAGCGGTCTGTATAAAGACTGCGCCGAAAATAGCCAGGCAGTTGCACGTCGATATGCCCAACGGCCAAATCAATATCACCTTGCTCAAGCCCCCGCACGGCACGATCAAACGGCAAACAGGCGAGTGTGTCGAGATGAGGGGCACGCTCGCGTAACCACGGCAGGAGGCGCGGTAGTACAGCCAAAGCTTGATGATCGGGGATCGCCAGCGTTGCCCCCCTCCCCCATTCTTTTGAGATTACGCTGCGGCTTGTCACCATCTCTCGGATCGTACGCAGTGCCGACGGCAGCCTTTGAGCCAAATGTTCGCCTTGCGGCGTTGGGATCAAACCCGTTGAAGACCGCACCAGGAGATCATCATTGAACAAGCCGCGCAGCCTTCCCAGTGCCCGGCTCATCGCCGGTTGACTCCGCCCGATGTGCTGGCCCGCGTGCGTCACGTTCCGGTATTCGAGCAGAGCCTCGAGCGCCACCAGGAGGTTGAGGTCTATTGATGCTAGGTTTATCTGGTGTCCAGTGAGGCGCTCTCCTCTCCAATCTTGCAACATCTTTCGCCTATAAGCGAGTTGATCCGTCACCTCTTTTTCTACATTGCGTTTCATGAAGTTCATTCCTCAACAATCAATTCCGGGTCCAACGTTTTCGAGTTCATCTCGGCGGTGGAGCGCGGGTGACAACCTCCATGGCATTGTGCCATCACGCGTCCAATGGGCGGCCAGATCTGTGTGACGATGGCGATCACATGGAACATCGGGGTGTCCCACAGGAATATAGAGCCCGTGTCGACCTCCCCGAGCCCGTTGCAACAGCCTCGCATCCGATACTGGGGTGCTTGGGTGAGAGAGGCGCACGCGCTCGAGCACAGCGTTGCAATAGGCCTCGGTTGCATAATACGCGATGCGGTCGATGTCGCTAAGCTGAACACCTGCAGATGCGAGGCAATATTGAATCGAACGAATTGGTAGCGTGTTGGAGTGCTTGATTCGGTTAGGCCGTTCCTCTTCGACTGCCGCTATCACTCGGCCGTCGCGAACGCGAACCGCAGCCCCATTGTGCATAAAGCTGTTCGGTAGATCGAACGAATTTTCGTAGACTCTGCTTAGACGCCCACTCAGCCCTAGACACAGCATGTTGCTCTCCAGTCCGTTTCGAAAGGTAGGTCGCTCTGGCCCGACCGCCGGCTTTCGTAAGTTCAAAGCTTGTGTTTGACGTGTCAGATAGAGCTCACAGGCGAAGCCGATACTAATAGCGACCGGCTCGGCGACATTGCCGACAATCGATGCTGCGCAACCTTCTTGATGCTATAGTTGCGACGCCGCACGGAAACCCTGACCGAAGCATTTGCAGCAGAACTGCCACGTAATCTATCCACATTACTCAGTCCTTCATATTTCGGCCCGACAGCCGCAAGAAAATCACGAGGTTTGGTGTTCCTGCAAAAGGCGCAGATCATGTCCTTGCGGCTGCGAGCGCGCCTGCTCTGGCTTCTAGTCATTGTGAGGGATGCACTCACAGATTTAGTCGACCAGGCAACAGTGCTTCTTGTGAGAGCCCATTAGCACTGAAACGGCAGAAGCAACGGCCAAGATTTGGCCGATCACGTCCAACGTGATAACAATCGAGGCCAGGCAACTGACAGAGTGCTCCAACTCGTTTTCCAGCACAGTCTCTACCGAACCTGAGGACCCATTTTTAGAACTCCACACAATCGTTCTGCACAGCGCTCTTCAGCGTTTTTTCTAAGGGCAATTGTTTTGACCAGTAAAATTGTTTGTTTGGATGGAATGCGTGCAAAAAAGGGATGGGTGGATTCATAGCAAGGCGAGCGGCACTTTCAAACAGCGGCCGTGATGATCAACGTTTACGGCAAATCCGCCTCCGACGTCGGTGCCGACGACCGACCTCCGAAATCCTCGTGTATCGTCGTACCCGCAACACTCCTTCTCTACTCTGGTTTTCAGCCGATAAGCCTAGCCGCAGCTTCGCCAGTCGGCACGTCGATAAGCGTGATCGGGCTTGCTGCAAGGAAACGGCGTTGGTTGTTGGTCGGCGCTGCCGCATCCAGCACCGCAAAACGTGGTGCGTTGGATCGCGTCATGATCTGTCGGGCGTAGGTGCGCAGCATCTGGTCGTTGAAGCGGCAGCCGATGAAGAAGAGCCGAAGAGCCTCTGTTGGTGCGCCGCTCCTTCACCGCTTCGCTGACCCACCTGAGCGGCGGAACTCCTTCCGTCGCTGATGAGGCCGTTGATGGCCTGCTCGCCCGGCCTTCCGGTGGGTCGGCCGGCATCGAGACAGGCGATTATTACGCGGCGGGCGCGGCGCGCGAGGTTTCGATGCGCTTCAGTCCATCGGTGATGGCCGCGAGCCCTTCCCGCAGCGTCTGCCCTATAGTGCCCGGACCGATGTCGATTGGAGGATTGTCAAGCATGGCTACAATGTCGCTGCCGTTGAGATAATCGAGCTTCTTCTGGACTGTGGTTCGGACACGCTCGGTCGCGCTCGACAGTGCCTCACCGTTGCGTTCGGTGATGGCGGAGAGCTGATCTGAAAGCTCTCCTCCGAACTGCAGGAAGATGTCGTCGACATACCTCCACGTTCCGCCGCGGGCTTCCACATCGACCATCTGGTTGATCTTGCTCTTTACCTCATCCCGCAGCGTCAAGGCAGTGTCGAGATAAGCCTGCCATATAGCTATGATACTTTCGACCGAGTTCTCGATGGATTTGGTCCGTTCGGGCTGGTCTGCGATGCCAAGAAGGACCAGAAGTTGATCATCGTTACCGGGCCGCGGGACCACCGCTGCGATCAGACGCTCCACAACCGCGCGCCTACGGGCTGCATCGCCTAGTTCCTTCGGCCATTGCGACGACACTATCTTCGCAATCCTCTCAGAATTCGCGTTCTCTAGCGGATAAGAAAGCTGTCGCTCCTGAGCCTTTGCCTTGATCAGACGGAACAAGGACTCTACTACCTCGTCTTGATCGAGAGCGCCCGTTGGAACTCTGTTCAGATCGATCCCATTCACCACGACCTCTTCGCGGCGGTCGCCGTTTGTCTCGCCCTGCCCCGCCCCATCGGGCATGTCATCCACATATTGAAGATTTCGCAGATTCTCAGGATAGGCCAGCATCAACAGAAGTCGGCCGGCGAAGTTGTGCAACGTTGCCTCCTGCTCTTCCGGAGGCGTCGCAGCCAGCACACGTTGCAGCCAATCCGCGATCTTCGTGGTCAGATGGGACAACTCTGCGGTCTGTCCCGCGCCAATTTGCGCGCTGAGACTTACTGCGTGATTGGAAATGGTCGCGGCCGCGGCGGCAATCCCCTCCTTCACTTCCGGGAGAAGCTGCTCCAGGAGCTCAGCCCCGCCTTCACGCTTGCTTCTCTCTTCAGTTTCCTCAACACTCCCTGCAGAGTTCCCTTCCGCGCTATCGAGCGCCGTCATCGGCCGATTGAATTCTTCAGAGTCGTCGGGTGGAAGAAATTGGGAGTTCTCCTCGGCGTTCATCTCAAACTGCTGAATGTCTTCTTCAGTTAAGATTCCTGCTTCCTGCATGTCAGGCAACCTCATGCGGAAGTTCACGAAATACTTCTTCATCACCTTTTGGACCTGCGGGAACCCGGCCTTTCCACCATCAGCCAACTTGACGAGGATAACGCCGTTTTCGTTCATCCTGCCCGTGCCTCTCCGCAGAAGCGAAAAGTTCTCCTTACTACTATCCTCATCATCTTCAAAAGGCATGTTTTTCAAAGTTTGTGCCAATCCATTGAGCTTTTTCTTACTCACCAGGACAGCAGGCTTCCGCAGATCGCCAACCGTGCCAACCGCAAAGCAGAACTCCAAATCCGCTCTGTTCTTCGTCTGGTCGATCAACTGCAGAAATTTCTTCGCTCTTGTCCTATTGTGCTTCATTCCGGCCATTATATCTCTCCAGTTTCCTGTTCTAGATCAGTGTACGTCGGTTGATAGGGTGGGACAGGATCTGATCACCCAACTTCCCGAAGATCTGCCTGATGGAGGTGACCGCGCTCTCCAGCGGTCTAGTCGAGCGGGAAAGCGGCGCGCCGAGATCAAGCGACGATCGCCGCCAGTCGCAGCCGTGACCGCCTCCGATCCGGCCGGCAACCGACATGCCGACCTCTCCCGCCGCAGACCTGCGTGGGCGTCTCGTGACCCCATAGGGCTTTCCCAGCGCCAGTCGGATGCTATCCCGGCGTTCATAAGAAATCTGGACATCGGAATTCTGACAACAGATTGCGGGACAACGGGCTCATCACGCTGTCAGGCTGGAGGTTAAAAACCGCCCAATGGCGACCGGACACCAGTCGTACCTGAATAAGGTCCCCTCCTCCCAATGGCTGCTTATCCGCCTCATTTAAGAGGCGAAACAGCGCCCAATGGCCGCTCTTGGAGAGGGTGGCGCCTTGAAAACCGATGAAAGCGACGGAAGCGCCGCCGACGCCGCCGGCCGTAGGCCAATGGAAATGCATGGCCGCGGCGGCTGTTCCTCGTCGATGTTCGAGGCGCTGGCCGTCGATGTCTACCACCACCTGGTCTGTCAACGGATCGGTCTCGGCGACGGTGAGCAGGAATCCAACTGACACCTTGCCGGCATCATCGAACATGGTGTCGCGGATCGTGGCTGCCCGTTGGAACTGGGCCAAGGTATTGCGGCCGATAGGGAAATCGACACCGCTCGTTGGCCGAAACTGCCACGAGCCTTTGGATTTGTCGACGAATGGGGAAAGGTTCTCGGCGAAGAAAGTGTCGATCTCCGCCTTGCGGCCGAACAGCCGGGCGAAATCGCTCAAAGGGATATCCCGGCGGGATCCGCTCGCGAAGGGATACCGTCCTTCGGTAGCCCGTCGGCACAAATCGCCGGGGCCGCCCGCCCAACCGCTCGCCAACCCGCGCCTCATGCCGCTGACGGTTAAGTCCGAGCTGTGGCGGCTGAGGCCGAGGATCCATTGCCGGATGGGTTCGGGCAGATCGGCCGCCCCCGCCTCGATCTGTTGGATGGCGACGCCCGCCTGCCCGTTGTGTTCCAAGATGTTCGAACCCGCCAGCCCCTGCGCCTGGCTGAGGGAGCGATACAGTTCGCCAAGATCCCGGAGAGCACTGTCAATCGGCGCCTGCGCGCCCGCTTGGCTGTTCGACGGCACTTCGACCAGCTGGTGCAGCCACCGGAAATGATCGCCCATATAGAGCTGGACGTGAGCTTCAGGCGTGTCCGCGGCCGGTTGGGACCGGAACAGTGCCTCGAGCTCGCTTGGCAACACCTCGCCCTGGGGGACACTGTCACCTTTCGTCAAGCCGTCCTCGGGAGCCGGTGGTTGCTTGAGCTTTAGCTCCTGCGCCGCCGCGAAAAGGAACAGGCGCATTGGTGACGTCGGCGCGGACAGCGTGTTCAAGGTGCGCAGCGCGTCATCGATACCCCCAGAGGGGCGGATGGACATATCGCCAATGAGCTGGTCCCAGCGCAACGCGAACTCCTGAGCGTAGAGATCCGCCGCCGAACGCCGCAGCTTCTGGCTCACATCACCGGCTGCAATCGGCGCGACTACCTGTGAGTCGAGAACCCAGCCTTCTGCAGCGACAGCGTCAGCCACTTGCGGCAGCAATCGCAGGAAGGTTCCGTAAAACCCCGCCCTCGTGTAGATGCCAGGAACCCCCTCGCTGAGCGGCTGTCCCGATTTGCGAGCCAGGACGCCCTGCGCCAGCGGCCCGGCATGGTCGGCCAGACGCCAGGTTGGCGCCCGCGAGGCTTCGGGACTGGTCGCGATGATGTCGAGGACGCGGCGCGCCATCGAGACGGTCTGGAGCTTCGCGCGGCTCCTCTCGATCAGTTCGCCATTAAGCTCACTATGGGGCAGCGGCCCTTCCATGAGTGCATCCAGGTGATCAGCGAGCGCGCTGCGCAGGCCGGCATCGGCTTCGGCCGGAAACATCACTCGCCAGTCGGCAGCCATCCAGTTCTTGACGACCGCGCGCTGGAGCGGACCCTGCTGACCCAGCATCAGGTAAACCTTTAACGCCTGGTAGACGAACTGATCATCGTCGTGCCGCTCGACCAATAAGGTTTCCAACCGGAACATCAGCCGCGGCAGCAGGATGGTGTTCACGGCGCGGCGGTACGCCGCGAGCGTCTGAACCTTGATTTTCTTACTCTGGTCGAGACCCGAACTTGATAGGGGGCCGCCCGCGCTGTCGCCGTTGGCATCACGCAGCCGCTGAAGCAGTGGCAGGATGGGTCGAAGATCGCCACTCTCAACCCGGTCGAGCTTCAGCTTTTCGGCCCCTCTGGCATAGCTGCCAGCCATTAGGCGAACGCTCTCGATCAGCTGAACATTCCGAATATAGCTGAACGTCCATAAGACGCTGGCGGTAACAATGACCGCCGCTATCATCGTGTAGGCGCCATACCGGATCCGCCGCTGGCGCCGATCGAAGCGGTGATTGGCATCGACGAGCCCAGCTTCGGCGAAAACGACTTCGCGCAGCAGCCGGCTGATGAAATAACCACGGCCCGGGCCACGAAGCGCTGTACAGGGCGGCTGAGCGATCTCGAAGGTCTGAGATCTGGCGTTCGCAAGTCGATCGAAGGGCATGCCAATTTGCGTGCCGCTTAAGAAGTAGACGCCGCGGAGCATAAGCGGTTCCTGGAACGAATTCCCGCCAAAGGCTTCCTTCAAGAACTGTTGCGTCAGGTGCTTGAGGCTAGCGACCTGCTGTGGGAAGCCGAACATGAGCGCGCGACGCTGGAGGTTGCTTTCGTGCTGCATTCGTTCAAGCAGCCTTTCGTTTAGGCGGCCAACAAGCGCATCGTATGCTGCGGCAAACGCCATCGGATCGCCTTCGTCCTCCGACGCCTCTTGCGCATAGGTGAACCCCCACACCGCCTCCCGCCCCTCGCGACCCAGATCGTCGAAGAATTCAACAAATCCCGCCAGCAGATCGCTCTTAGTGAAAAGCACATAAATCGGCAGTTGCAGGCGAAGCTCCCTGTACACTTCGAGGAGCCGCTCACGGATACAGCGCGCGCGATCGGCGAGCACTTCCTCGGATGTAGAATTCAGCTCGCTGATTGCGATCGTGACTAAGACACCGTTCAGCGGCTGCCGTGGCCGGGAGCGTCTGAGCATACGAAGCAAGCCACGCCAAACCGCTTTGTCCCGGTCTGCATCACCCTCCTGTATCGTGTAGCGCCCAGCAGTGTCGACGAACACCGCGTCATCGGTGATCCACCAGTCGCAGTTTTCCGTACCCGCTAACCCACCGGCGGCTCTCAGACCGGACCTCGCCGCCATCGGAAAGCTGAGCCCGGAATTGACTATTGCTGTGGTCTTCCCCGAGTTGGGCGGACCGATCATCACATACCAGGGCCGCTGATAGAGCCACCGCCTGCTGATACCTCCTGCGTAGCGGCGCCCCTTGAGTGTGGTAAGGGTCTCGCGGAAACGATGACGAATCGCCTCCAGCTCTCTTTCAGCAAGCGTGCTGGCTTGCCCCACACTTCGGTCGGAAGGCCTTGGGTCTCCCTTCTTCTGCTCGGCCCCACCCGCGTCCAGCGCTCCCGACACTCGTGATTGGACGAGGTCTTCAAAATAGGCCTGAACCTTGTAAAGCTGGGACTGGATCAAGTAGATCACGGTGTATCCGACCGGAATCAGCATCGATGCCGCGATCTGGCTGCGAAGGCTGTCAAGCGGCGCAAATCCTCCGACCGAGATATGCGGTCCGAGCGTGAAGATTAAGGCACATACGATCGCCGCCCCGCCGACACGGAGCCATTGCCACCTAAGCGCTTTCTTGATTGACTGCATGGCTTGTCTTCATTGTGTCTTTGTGATGATGATTTGAATCCGACGGTTCCGCGCGCGGCCCTCGGGCGTGTGGTTCGAAGCGACCGGTTCTCCGCTCCCTCTGCCCTCTTCTCGCACGCGGCCTGGGTCATTCATCATGGATTTGATAATCTCGGCAGCTGCGCTCGCACGCGCGAGCGAAAGGGAATCGTTTGAAGGGAAGGCGAGTGATTGCACCGGAATGGCGTCGGTGTGCCCGGTCAGGAGGACCGATCCCGACTCACCGTTCAGAGAACGACCAATTCGTAAAAGAAGCGGCAGGAACATTTTCTTCACTTCCGGACTAGCAGAATCGAACATCCCGGAGGCGCGAATGATAACGACGATCTGCTGTGGGTCCTCGGACACAGTGACAAGCCCTTCGCGGATTTCGGGCTCGAGGAAGTTACGCAGTCGGTCGCTGCTCATAACAACCTTTGGTGGCAATGCGATTCTCGCCGATCTGACAACGCCGTTCGGCGGCAATGTCGCGATATCGTTGAAGACAGCGTCGGCGCGGGCATTTAATGCATGCAGGAGTCCGGCATAGATCGAGAGGAGTAATCCTGCCCCAAACGCTACGACGGCCCAGATTGGAACGATTGTGCGGCGTGGCTCCGGATTATTTGAGTTCCTCCGCCAGTGCGGGGATAGTTCGCGCTCGAAGTCACCACGGGCTGCTCGGATCAGGCGGTAGACGTCTTCGCACAGCACACTGAGCTCTGCGGCTCCTCCCGCAGTGACGCGGTAGCGGCCTTCGAAGCCCAACCTCATGCAGTAATAGAGCAGCTCCAGCAGTTCTATATTGATGGCCGGTTCATTTTTCAATTGCGTCAGCAGATCGAAGAAGCGCTCGCCGCCCCAGGTATCGCTGAACAGCGATCCCACCAAGCTGCGCGTCGTCCAGACGCTGTTGCTGCCCCAGGCTGTGTTCAGAACGATGTCATCGATGGTCGCGCAGAGGGCGTATTTGCAGACCTTGATCGCTCGCGAGGGCAATCCGAGCGGCGTGATCCGACGCTCAAAAGCATCGATCTCCCGCAGCACCCTAAGGCGCAGTGCTTCAACGTCGATATGGCTAGCACTGCTCTTGAGCTGAGCGCTGAGACCCAGCAGCGCCGCCGCGGCCGCGACCAGTGGATTAAGTCGGTCGAGCGCAAGCATCTCCCAGGTAAGTTCCTCCGCCACTGGCGATGACGGCGAAGGGACAGCCAACTGCTCCTCGGCGTGAAGGAGGACGAGTGGCTGGGATTTTGGCATCGTTTCCTCAATCACCATCATCAACCCGCCCACTTCCCTTTGGAGCGGACGCTCTCATCGTGGGATCGGCGGGTGGGTCGACTACGCTCTCGCACTGGGCGCGCGAAGTCGGCGCCGAAGCTCCGGAGCAAATCGGTTTCGATGCTCGATACGACGTCATTGAAGACGCGCACGTACGCACTCCGGTTTCGCGCCTTATGGTTGCGGTGCAAAAGGGAACGGGGCCGCCCCATCGCCTTCTCGATCCCTGCTAGGGACAAGCGTGCACGGACGCTGGACAGAGCCTTCTGCACAGCCGCGAATGACACGTCATGCGTCCCACGGTCGGTGAAGGCTTGCTCAACGGCCAGGTCTCCGCGGAGGAACCCGCTGGAGTCATTGCACAGAACTGCGCGCAACGCCTCACCGACATCGGGGACGAGACTCAGGGTTTTTTCGTCGGAACTCTTATTTCTGAATAATTGTTCGCCAGCTCTCGCTCGGAGAGTATGCTGTGCAGCGCGGCGGAATACAGAAGCATTTTCCCTGCACGATCCAACACGCTTACGATGCCGGCATTCCGGACATCTGCCAATGATAAGCCGCAGGCGGCAAGGAAAGCCGTGACAGCCGCTCGATGATTCTTGGCGAGATGATTGCTCCACCTTGGGTTGCGTCAAGATGGGGGCCCGATCTGGCACACTGTCTGCGTAGATATCCCACGGACTTCTCATCATGCCCGCCAGCGCGTCTAAACGAGTGCCTAAGAACGGCAATGGTAGGAACTCGCCGTCCCTCAGGTCCAGCAGCGCTTCTTCACCCCGGGTGCAATTGCCCGCCAGGAGCGACGAGGCCGTTTCGAGGGGGCCAAGAAGACTCAACTCCTCACTTGTCGCTGCAAGTTGTCCCTCCGGTTCGGCGGCACTCTCCGCAATGGATATCGAAGGCGACACCGCGACGACATCGGTCATATAGGCGCCGATCTGAATAACATCGCTGGTTTTCCGGGCGACCGGCGCCTCTGACGGAAGCGGCACCGCCTCGTCATTTTGACATGTGTCGTCGCGGCCTCGGTCGATCAGTACGTATCGCCGTGCCATGCACTCGATTGAGCAGTGGGATTTCGAGACCATCTGCTGATCATCCGGCAGAACCAGGCTGTTGCCTGCTCGGCTGGTAGTCAGTCCACCAGCCGCGTCGCCCGGCACGAGATATTCCGGAAAACTACATCTATTGCTGTGTACACGTAGCGTGAGGGGCATTGGTGGGCTAACTCAAATGTGGGTTCTGTCCGGCTCGGATGGCCCAGAGAGCCATTTCGAGATTTGGGAAGTCGCCAGCAACGTGCAGCGCCAAGCCGGCGGATTGGGGCATATCCTTCCAGAAGCGGCTATTTTGATCGATCTCGAAATAGCTGAATCCAACATGGAACGGGATCTGACGCGGCGCGACCGGTAGGGGATTGATGATAATGCCGGGCAGTGCGACATTGACGAGTTCCGTGATTTTCTCCGCCGGGCCGATCTTAATCTGAGACGGGAACTCGCGCCGGAGGCGCTCGACCTCAATATCAGCCCGAGCAGCCAGCACGAAGCTCGAGGTCGTAAAGAGAGAGCGGTCGGCCACCTCAGCCACATGGACACCGTATTTTTGCCGCTGCAGCGGTACGGGGACCGCAGTCTGCTCAATCACTGCACCCAGCGAAGCCCGGATCGACTGCATCACTGGCAAAAACGCCTCCGCGAGAGAGTCGTGCTTGTAAACACCAAGGGTCGGGGCACGTTTATCGACGCGGGCGAACGTGGCTAGTTCACCCGCCAATTGGAGCATGACAACATACAGCGATTCCGGATTTACAACGGCGGCCTTGGACAGGTGGCAGAAGTACGGCTCGTACCGATTGATCGCCTGCAGCAGAAGGAAGTCCGCGAGCTCTGCAACCCGGCTCGTTCCCGACTGGGAGACCCGAGTGGCCAGAGCTTCACCACGATGGTGAAGCAGGCCGGTGATCTCAGTGATGTAGTTCGAGAGGACCCGGGAGCTGGCGCAGTCGGGGGTTGGCGGCACGTGCGTTTCGTCCAGAATGATCTGTCGGTCGGCCCGGACCTCTATGATACGGGCGATTGGGATGCAAGTGTAGCCAGACCGGTCTGCCGCGTCCGGCAGCAGTCGAAAATCCAGCCTCGCTACGTCGATGGAGGCGCTGCCTCGCTCGCCAGCGTTGGTGTCGACAACATCCTCAGTGGAGACTGCGAAGCGGATAGGTACGTCAATTCCCGCTTGCGCGTCGGTTTCAAGAGCGCCGGGTTGATAAAACGGTACCGCCAAGTGAATAAGCGAATCTCGAAAATCCGGCGGAACGTCGTAGGGAGTTGGCTGGTTGGCTTCGTCAGGAATACTGAAGGGCATCCCGTCCTCCAAGACGCCGCGAGCCGCTTCGATGGCGATCTTACCGAGACCAAGCAGCTCTCGATTGAGCCGCAGCTCGCTGATACCCCACCCGTACCCATGCAAAACCGCCGTCCTGCTGCGCACCAGCTGTTCGACGTGACGATCGGCCTGCTGAAAATGCTGCGGGCGGAGGAACAAGCCCTCCGACCAGACGACCCTATTATTCCACGACATTCAAGACTCGCCTCGCGTCCACCTGACAGAACGGCTTTCTCCGTAAAAGTAGCAGAGCTTCACTGCCCCCTTGCATGCACATCTGATATCCAACAATGCGCTGGTAGAAGGGCATCGCGTGTCGGGACAGCTCAGATATGCAAGCGCCGAAGCTCATCAGGATTGGTCATGAGCCCCCTTGCAGCGCGACAAGCAAGGGGTCTCATCTAGACTGTCGCTCAGTAGCCCGTTGCCCTCAGAGCCTTATTGGTCGTTCATGTTCACACTGACCTACAACGCGCCAATTCGCCTGTCCTGTCACTCGTACGAGATGAATCTCGCAAATGACCGCCCGGAAGCCTTGAGACCCGGCGCCGCAAGTACGGGGCCAAAAGAGCAGCGCAACAGGCAAGGTGACACGTGATGCGCATTGCCTCGTCGAAAATGTTCCTGAATACGCTGAGGCAGTGCCGCCGCCAACATCGTCTTCACGCGCCGCCGCCCCTAAAGCACCTTGACGACCAGTTTAGCGATTAGACAACCACCTCCTGGACACGATCCACGAACCGGTTGCAGTCCCGGTTCGCGCCAGGTGCGGGATAGCAGCCCTGGCGGCATGGATCATTCATGCGGCGAAGATAGGCATTTCCACATTTGGTGATGCCCAATAGCTAGCGAATGGGATATGCGCTGCGCCTCATGTTGGCGCGCGAGCACATGCAAGATGGCACGGTGGAGATCGACCGTTTTCATCTCGGTGAGCGACCGAGAATGGATCCGGACGGTCTACCGCCTGGACGGGGCCGAAAAGGCCTTTCGATACATGCAGGGCGCGCGACGGCGAAAGGGATCGAACCGCAACCTGCCTGCTGGGCGGTGAGGCGTTCATGGCGATTGGCAAGAGCTTTGCTACGCATGAGAACGTAAAGCATTCGAGCCGCGAATTCGTCCAAGTCGCCGTCCACTCGGTGGGAGGTTTCAAGTCCCGGGTCCGCCGCACCATTGCCGGCGTCTTTCATCATATCAGCCCGCAGCATGCCTTGTCTTTCCACGAGATCGGCTTCCGCTGGTCACAGCGCATTGTTACGGGCCAGGCAGTGCGGATACTAGTCACGGGTGCCGCCGGCGCTGCGATTGCTGCAAGTCTTTCGCGCTATTACCGGCCGGCAATGCGCAGAAGTCCGGATGCCGGGATCATCGTTAAATCTCCCAGCCTTTTGTGATAAGGCCGCGTTGTTTAGCGGAAGCCAGCAAGGAGTTCGAAGATGAAGGCCGACCTCACTGGCGCCGCAATTGGCGACAGTTGCCACTACCCTGGTATCGGTGGGCCAATCCCACCATAGAAGAGATCATGTCGATGTTTCGTCGTAACCGGCTTGCGCGGCACCGGCGGCCGTCAGCGTTGATAGCAATCCGTGCCGATCGCCACATCAAGCACGGACCTCCGGTCTGGAGAACGGGTCGTCGCTGCATCTCTCGAAGGATCGCCGCTGTCGTTATGGGTTCACGCAGGAGCTGCGCCATAGCCGCTCACTAACCGGATGCGAGCATATCACCTGTGCATGCAATCCAATACCGGGACTGCGCTAGTTTGAATCGCGGGCTCTTCTCCGTGGTTTTTGAGGTTCTGCTGCAATGATGCGTTTACGCTACCAGTTATCAACGGCCTGGCCATGTCTTCGGGATCTGCCGGCCTCCCGTCACCTGAGCTCGATTCCGCAGAGCCGCCCCATGCCACAACAGCAAAAAACGGGACCCACGGTGATTGAGCGGCGTCCGAACGAGGCTCGGCAAGCTGGAGCGGTCGATGGTCGCAGTCGCGCCCCTTGCACTCTGGTTAAGTCGCTTGAGCCCCTGATAAATTCTGACCTTCCGTCAGCAGTCGGTGCCCGACAGCTGACCCCTTGTTTCCTGAAGGCCATATCCCAGGGGGGTGAGCATGGTTGACAGGGACCCTCGGACTAAGGGGCAGGGCTCTTCGCGGCCGGATGAGGGCCGGCACCCAGCGGATCAAAGAGCGCAGTCTTCAGTGGCGCGTGTCGATCAAGTGGCCGACAACTTCAATTCGGACGACATCTGGCAAGAGAATTCGGTATTGCGTTACGTGGAAAGGCTAAGCGTCGGCCAGCCAAGCCCGCCGACCGAGCTTCAAAGCCCTGAAGAACAAACCCCGCAAATGATGGCTGACATGACGGAACTGACGAGAGTTCCGGTCGTCCCGGCAGAGACCGCGTTCAACCTCACGAGGACAACAGATGAATACAATAATGCCGATCGCACTATTCACCTCGTCGAGGGCCAGCCGCTGGAGACTGGCCCTCAGCGCGGGGGGCTGCATGGCCTTGGGAATTTAGAAGCCTCAGCGGTTGCCGGGCCCACCGAGGTGCCGGGTGGAAGAGAGGAGCATTCGGCCATGTCCGAGGTGCCCGCGGAGCCCAGCGATCCGACCGGTGGCGGGCGCAAGAGGCGGACTACTGAGAAGGACGCAGATCCCAGGCCCAGCCGCAGGCAGACGTTATATGCTCAAAGGCCGCTGGCGTTGGCGCCTGATCTCAGCGCCGCGAATGCCGGCATAATCGTGGGGCCTCGAGCGGCGTTCCGGACGGTGTCGGCCCAGGACCAGGCGAGGCTGGACGAAATCGCCAGGCAGACACCGCGGCAGTCGAGGCAGAGCAAGGGGGCGTGGGCGGACGCGCTGAAGGCGGCCCATCCCTATCTCAGCGCCGCCGATGCCGCCGTAATCGTGGGCGTCGTAAAGCGGGTTATCGCCAGGAGGGCGGCGTATCGAACGGTGTCGGCCCAGGACCGGGCGAGGCTTGACGAGATCAAGGCGGCGACACCGCAGCTGCCGGGGCAGAGCAAGGGGGCGTGGGCGGACGCGCTGAAGGCGGCCCATCCCGATCTCAGCGCCGCCGATGCCGCCATAACCGTGGGCTCTTTTAAGGACGATATTGCAAGGAGGACGGCGTTCCGGACGGTGTCGGCCCAGGACCAGGCGAGGCTGGACGAAATCGCCAGGCAGACACCGCAGCTACCGGGGCAGAGCAAGGGGGCGTGGGCGGACGCGCTGAAGGCGGCCCATCCCGATCTCAGCGCCGCCGATGCCGCCATAATCGTGGGTGCCGTAAAGCAGGATATTGCTAAAAGGGCCGCGTTCCAGACGGTGTCGGCCCAGGACCAGGCGAGACTGGACGAAATCGCGGCGGTGACACCGCGGCTGCCGGGGCAGAGCAAGGGGGCGTGGGCGGACGCGCTGAAGGCGGCCCATCCCGATCTCAGCGCCGCCGATGCCGCCATAATCGTGAATGCCGTAAAGCAGGATATTGCTAAAAGGACAGCGTTCCAGACGGTGTCGGCCCAGGACCACGCGAGGCTGGACGAAATCGCCAGGCAGACACCGCAGCTACCGGGGCAGAGCAAGGGGGCGTGGGCGGACGCACTGAAGGCGGCCCATCCCGATCTCAGCGCCGCCGATGCCGCCGCCATCGTGGGCGCCGTAAAGCGGGTTATCGCCAGGAGGGCGGCTTTCCAGACGGTGTCGGCCCAGGATCAGGCGAGGCTGGACGAAATCGCTAGGCAGACACCGCGGCTGCCGGGGCAGAGCAAGGGGGCATGGGCGGACGCGCTGAAGGCGGCCCATCCCGATCTCAGCGCCTCCGATGCCGCCATAATTGTGGGTTCCGTAAAGCATAATATTGCTAAAAGGGCGGCGTTCCGGACGGTGTCGGCTCAGGACCAGGCGAGGCTGGACGAAATCGCCAGGCAAACACCGCGACAGTCGAGGCAGAGCAAGGGGGCGTGGGCGGACGCGCTGAAGGCGGCCCATCCCGATCTCAGCGCCGCCGATGCCGCCACAATCGTGGGCGCCTTAAAGGACGATATCGCCGTGAGGGCAGCGTTCCGGACGGTGTCGGCCCAGGACCAGGCGAGGCTGGACGAAATCGCGGCGGTGACACCGCAGCTGCCGGGGCAGAGCAAGGGGGCGTGGGCGGACACGCTGAAGGCGGCCCATCCCGATCTCAGCGCCGCCGATGCCGCCACCATCGTGGGCGCCGCAAAGGACGAAATCGCCAGGAGGGCGGCGTTCCGGACGGTGTCGGCCCAGGACCAGGCGAGGCTGGACGAACTCGCTAGGCAGACACCGCAGCTGCCGGGGCAGAGCAAGGCGGCCTGGGCGGACGCGCTGAAGGCGGCCCATCCCGATCTCAGCGCCGCCGATGCCGCCGTAATCGTGGGTGCCATAAAGCAGGATATTGCTAAAAGGGCGGCGTTCCGGACGGTGTCGGCCCAGGACCAGGCGAGGCTGGACGAAATCGCGGCGGCAACACCGCGGCAGGGGGGGAGCAATGCGGCCTGGGCCGATGCGCTGAAGGCGGCCCATCCCGATCTCAGCGCCGCCGATGCCGCCACCATCCTGGGCACCTTTAGGGACGATATCGCCAGGAGGGCGGCGTTCCGGACGGTGTCGGCCCAGGATCAGGCGAGGCTGGACGAAATCGCTAGGCAGACACCGCAGCTGCCGGGGCAGAGCAAGGGGGCGTGGGCAGACGCACTGAAGGCGGCCCATCCCGATCTCAGCGCCGCCGATGCCGCCATAATCGTGGGTGCCTCGAAGAAACGGATAGCCAGGAGGGCAGCGTTCAAGGTGATATAGGACGGCTCATGACTCATCACCACATTCCCTAGGAACTGCACCATCATGTGCGTTGGTTGTCCACCACGGGATTGCATGAGCATGTGAGAGCGCCGAATTTTTCTTCAGTCTGGAGGCCAATACCTGGCTCGAGATCGATATTTAGGGGCACGACGGCCGGCGCATTCCGGCTGACTAACACGCCGAGAGCGACCTCGTCTTCGACGGTCGGGAGCGCAGAATGTCGGCTCGCATGCCGCTGCGACCATCAGCCCGCTCCTCGCAAGATTGGCGCCAAGGCCGCCGTCGAACGATGGCGACGAGGCAAGTTTTTCCAAAACTTTCTTTAGCATAGAGGTAGAAGGATCGCTACAGCGGGGTTGCAGTGCGCGGGCGGCTAGGGTGACTAAGTGCGTGCACTCCACGACCGTCAAACGGGGTCGGTGTCCGTCAATTCGAAATCGCAGGGATCTGCACGAGAGACCGCGTGGTTGCCCTGCACGACTAATGGAAGCAGGGTCGACAGTCACGTTGGGATGCGGTAGGTGCGCGATAGAACGGGGGATTGGCGGCGGGACTCGATTCTTTTTAGAAGATCACGCAAAGCCGCATCACACCCATTGTCAAAAGTAAATACCGCGACGATGGTTATTAAACTTCGACTTCCGTCGAAAACGGCAATGGCGCTCACGAAGGAGGCCGGCCGCTGCGAAACCCCGCCATCTCCGCACCCCACTCCTTCGCTCCAACTGGGAGCAAAATGAATGAGGCAACGTGCGAATCTCGGGGAGCATCGTTACATGCGGTCAATACGGATCTCATCCAGATTGTCGCCCTATATGCCTCGTGCGGCGATCCGGCGGAGCGCAGGAGATATAATGCCGTTGAAGTGCTCGAGCCGTTCTACCACTGACGCCGGGTCGCTGCACGCGCGATGGACCCGCCGGCTGGCTGCTCGTTCGATGAGGGTCCGCGCGCCGACACCCCCAAGAGCGATCGCCGAGGACGCCATCCACCTTATGCAGCAACTGGCGCGGAGGCGGCCGCGCGAAGACTTCGTAGTTGGAGGCCTTCAGGCTCACGTTTGCAACGGTACTCCGCAGGTTGCCCTTTGCAACGACTGCCCGACGATGTCAATTCAATCTGGCTGAGCTTGTACCGTCAAGTTTATCCAGTTTGGGGTTCGCTCCAGCGGTGGGTTGCGCATCTGCGGCGGCATCGGCGGGTTTAGGTGCGGAGACCATTCCGAATGCGTAGCACTGCATCACGTCGCGGGTTGCCGATCTGGGCGAACTCTGCAGGGTTAGTTAGCCGAGGCCAGAGTGCTTGGCTTGCCACGCTCCTCAACAACCCGATCCAGTCCACAGGCGACCGCAGGCCGGAGAGCGAAGTATCGGCGACGAGAGTCCGGCTTTCCTCACGACCATCAGAAGCCTGAACCCGCGCCAACGATCATTGGCAGCCAGCGGGATCAACACCAACGCTTGCCTTTCGCTCGTTTCCGGCCACGGCGCTTGCGCATCGTGAGCTTCTCCTCCCGATGGACCCGGAAGAGCTTCTTGTTGTTCACAAGGTGTCCCTCGCGCCTGAGCAGCACATAGCTGCGTCAAGATCCGAAGCGGCGGCATTCACGCCCCAAGCATTCACGACATATACGAATGTCGATTGTGCATGAGCAATCGCGTCTGCTCATTGCTAAACATTGAGAAACAGAGGCGCGACGATCTTTTATGTCGGGAAAACTGGGATTTGGGTCATGCTCGATGCAGATCATCTATTAAAACCGATCAGCGACGGCAACGCATGCGGGGATGCTCTCGATTACGATTTGAGCTTCCTGGAGCTGGAGATAGCGTCGCATGGCAAGCCGCACCAGCAGATAGGCGACTCCATCGCCACCGAGGAGGCTCCCGATTGGACAGAGGTGTGGCGGCTTGGCCTCGACCTTTCTGCCCGCACTAAGGATCTAAGAGTCGGCATCTTGCTCACACGATCCGCCCTCAGTCAGTTCGGCTTCTCTGGTCTAAGTCGGGGGCTTGAGCTGCTCGCGGCCTATGTCGAGCTCTACTGGTCAGAGCTACATCCGCGACCGGATCCAGAAGATGACGAAGATCAGACCGTTCGCCTCAACGCTCTAGCGAGCCTCTGCGATCTCTCCGGGCTCTTGGCAGAAATACGCCAAGTCCCACTCACCTCCTCCAGGCAATTCGGGACTTTTACGCTCCGCGATTGGGCTGGTGCGCTACGGTCCCAATCTACGGAAATTGATCGTTCGACCATCGAGCACGCCTTCATCGACACCGATCCACTGCAGCTCGAGCAGATCAGCACTGGTCTCCACGCCAGCCTGGCAGCCGCCACCCATCTAGACGCGAGTGTTCGGCAGCACGTCGCGAGTGACGAGGCCGTTCGATTCGACCCTCTGATAGTGCTACTCACCCAGGCCAAGGATCTGGTCGACGCCCATCGGAAAAGGGCCCAGCCTGCAGCCCCGGCATCTCCATTGCCAGACTCTAGCAAGGCCTCTTACCCCGAAGTGATCCGCAACCGCGATGACGTTGTCGAAATTCTTGGCCGCATTTGCCACTGGTACCAGGTGAATGAGCCCGCGAGCCCGCTGCCAGCCCTCCTGGAGCGCGCGCAGCGACTTGTCTCGAAGGACTTCATGGCTCTTATCAAAGAGTTGGCGCCAGAAGGGGTTGCCCAATACCGTTCGATTGCCGGTCTGGCGGTCGGCGAGGGCACGTGACGTGCGCAATCTTCCCTATCAGGAGAGTGGAACACATGACAAAGGCGAGTAGTCAAAAGTTCATCGCGCGGGTTCGTCCGCCTCGCGTACAGATCGAATACGACGTCGAGACCTATGGCTCTCAGAAGAAGGTTCAGCTTCCCTTCGTGGTCGGCGTGATGTCCGACCTCGCCGGCAATGCTGCCGAGCCGCTTGCCCCTGTCGCGGAGCGCAAGATGATGGAGATCGATATCGACAATTTCGATGATCGGCTCAGATCGCTGAGGCCCAGGGTGGTGATGCGGGTGCCGAACCTATTGACCGGAGAAGGCCAACTCGCTGTCGACTTGACGTTCGAGCGGCTCGAAGATTTCTCGCCGGCGGCCGTGGCGCGCAAGGTCGACAGCCTTAGCAGGCTGCTCGAGGCGCGAACGGAGCTCTCCAATCTGCTGGCCTATATGGACGGGAAGAACGGTGCCGAAGAGTTGCTCACCCACTTCCTCGCGGATTCGGCACTGCTAAGCGCCCTCGGCAATGGCATCGAGACTGAGAAGCCTGATGCAGTGGTTGCCGCTCCGCCATTGGCATCCCCAGACACAGAGGAGAACTGATCATGATGCCTGCAGATGCCACAGATGTACAGGTCGCCACCGTTGATCTCGGCGATTTCACCCGCATGCTTCGATTCGAGTTCAAGATCCGCTCGGACCACTCCCGTGACTTGGTGGAGAGTGCCGTCCGAACACTGGCCGAGCAGGCACTTCAAAACACGTCGCTAATCAGCGACGATGTCGTCACGACTATCCAAGCAATGATTGCTTCGATCGACCAGAAGCTTTCTGCACAACTCAACGAGATCCTCCATCACGAAAATTTCCAGCGCGTGGAATCAGCTTGGCGGGGCTTGCATCACCTTGCCATCAACACCGAAACCGATGAAACGTTGAAGATTCGCGTTCTCCCAGTTTCAAAGGTGGAGATGTCCCGAACTCTGCGGAAATATAAGGGTGTCACCTGGGATCAGAGTCCGCTATTCAAAAAAATTTACGAAGACGAATACGGCCAAATCGGCGGTGAACCCTATGGCTGCCTGATTGCCGACTACTATTTCGACCATACCCCACCGGACGTAGAGTTGCTTTCGGGACTGGCGCAGATCGCGGCGGCGAGCCACTCACCGCTTATATCTGCCGTCTCACCACATCTGCTGCAGATGGATTCTTGGCGTGAGCTTGCGAACCCGCGTGACATCACAAAAATCTTCCTCACGCCCGAACATGCCCCTTGGCGGGCGTTCCGCGAGAGCGAGAACTCTCGGTACGTGGCCCTGACCTTACCACGCACCCTTGGCCGGCTGCCCTACGGGGCCAAAACCAACCCGGTCGATGAATTCGCCTTCGAGGAGGACACAGACGGCGGCGACAGCGAGAAATACCTTTGGACGAACGCAGCCTACGCCATGGGCGTAAATATCACGCGCTCGTTCAAGCTCTATGGCTGGCTCTCCAGAATTCGTGGCGTCGAATCCGGCGGCCTGGTCGAGGGTCTGCCGGTACATACCTTCCGCAGCGACGACGGTGGCGTCGACCTAAAATGCCCCACTGAGATCGCGATCAGCGACCGCCGTGAGGCCGAACTGTCCAAAAACGGTCTTCTACCGCTGTTGCACCGCAAAAACACGGACCTCGGCGTATTTATTGGCGCTCAAACTATTAACAAGCCGGTCAAATACGAAGACCCCGACGCGTCAGCGAACGCCGAACTCAGTGCCCGGCTACCCTACATCTTCGCAACCTGCCGCTTCGCACATTATTTGAAGTGTATGGTCCGGGACAAGATTGGCACGTTCAAGGAGCGCCACGAGGTCGAGGAGTGGCTCAACCAATGGATTCAGGGCTATGTCCACCCCTCGCCCGAGCTTGGGAGCGAAGAGAGTAAGGCACAGCAGCCGCTCTCCTCAGCCGAGGTCAAGGTGGAAGAGGTCGAAGATAATCCCGGATATTACGTTGCGAGATTTTACATGCGGCCACACTACCAGCTCGAAGGCCTAACCATCTCTTTGAGACTTGTCTCGCGCCTGCCATCCGCCCGCAAGGACTGAGAAAACCCGCAGATGATTGTGCTCCGTTCTCGGCGCCAAAACTCCGGAATAGCTGCCCCGGGCTGGCCGATGCAATCCAGGCCCAATCAGATCAACGAGAAAAGGAAAGTCCATCATGGCGTTCGACGCGGTTATAAAATTCACGCAAGCGTCCAAGGACGGCATTTTGCCCAAGGGCGAATCTATCATTCTAAAGGACGGTATCACCCTAGCGGACGAATGGAGCTTTTCACTCGAAAACAAGCTGAACATTGGGCCTCATACCGCCGGGGCGGGCGCGGGCAAGGCCGAATTCGAGGTCTTCACTATCAAGAAGCAGGTGGATACGTCATCGCCCTCTCTGTACGTTGCCTGTGGTCGCGGCGCCCACTTCAATAGCGTCGAACTGAAACTTTTCAAAGCGACGGGGAGCGGACAAGCTACATCAGAATCGAACCTGTTCTTGCACTGGAGTTTCAACATGCTGGTAGTCGAGAAGGTCGAGTGGTCCTATGCGGAAGAGGCCCCCGAGGAGACGATCACATTCCGGTTCGGCGCCTGCAAGGTCATTTATTACAGGCAGGATGAAAAAGGCGCTCTTACCAAAGCTGGCGAGGGCATCTGGAACCAAATCGCGAACAGCACCGACTTCAATAGGCTCGTCGGCTGATGGGGCCATCGGCAACCCGGGAATATTCGGGGCTGCGCGCGAAAACGACAGATCGACTCGTCGCCATTGCACCTGGAGATTGTAACATGGGCAGAGATGTTAAGCGGGATCTCGTGCAACCATCCCTCCTGGACCGGCTTACGGACGATGAGCCGCGCAGCTCGTGTGAAGCGCAGGACAAGCGCAGCTTCTCTGTTCGCCAACTGGAAGAGGTGATTCTACGCGATGTTTCCTGGTTGTTGAACACCAATCAATTGGGTGCAACCGTAGATCTACAAGCGTACCCTCACGTAGCGGCCAGTGCACTTAATTATGGTGCCTGGCCTCTCAGCGGACAAATTCGCGAAGGCATGGATAAGAGCGCATTGCGCGAAGCGATAATCGAGAGCCTTCAGCGCTTTGAGCCGCGTCTCTTACCGGACACCCTGAAGGTCACGGTCCTGGACGATGGTCAGGGTTGCGGCACTTTTCGCTTTAGGATCGAAGCCGATCTGTGGGCGCAGCCATTGCCGGTGCGAATGGTGATGCGTACGGAGGTAGATTCCGAGCTCGAATCCGCCCGCGTTCATCTCGGTACAGAGATAAGCTGATGGATCCCCGGCTCCTGCGACTGTACAACGACGAACTTGCTTATATGCGCGAGATGGGGGCCGAGTTCGCCCGTGCATTCCCGAAGGTCGCCGCCCGGCTCGGGATGGAATCAGCGGAGGTCGCCGACCCCTACGTCGAGCGGCTTCTGGAAGGCTTCGCTTTCATGGCGGCGCGGGTGCAATTGAAGCTTCAGTCTCGCTTTCCGGAATTCACCCAGCACCTCCTGGAGATGGTCTATCCGCATTTTCTACCGCCGCTCCCCTCGATGACGATCGTCCGTTTCGAGCCCGACCAGGATGCCGGACGACTTGAAAATGGATACCTCGTGCCGCGGGGAACCAAGCTTTTGGGCCGTCTTGCTCCGGGCGCCGTCACACATTGCGAGTTCCGCACGGCCCATGATGTGCATCTCTGGCCAATTGTGGTGAGCGCTGCCGATTATTTTTCGACGCCGGGGCAGATCGCCGCACTGGATCTTCCGGCCCGGCAAGATGCGAAGGCTGCTTTGCGACTACGCCTTCGTACCACCAATGGCATGCCGTTCAATAAACTCGGACTAGAGGCTCTCACACTGCACCTAACAGGCCCCGGTGGCATCGGCGCCGCACTCGCCGAACAGCTTCTCGGTGACGCATGCAATATCATAGCCCGTCCGGTCGGCCGGCCTATCCCTTGGCAGGAAAAGATTCCGGTTCATGCGCTGCAGCAACGCGGTTTGGAGCCGAGCTGTGCTCTCCTGCCCGAGGTGCCACGCTCTTTCGACGGGTACCGTCTCCTACAGGAGTATTTCGCCCTCGCGGAGCGGACGTTGTTCGTCGAGGTTAGCGGGCTGGCAGACGCAGTAGCCCTGTCAACTGCCGAGACCCTTGAGATCGTCTTCGCACTCAGACGTGTCGAGCCACGGCTGGAACGACAGCTCGGGCCCCAAAATATCGTTCTCTTCGCAACGCCCGCGATTAATCTCTTCGAACGCCAGGCAGATCTCGTCCACGTGAGCGACAAGAACACCGAGCATCATGTGATTGTTGACAGGATGAGGCCGCTCGACTTTGAGGTCCACTCGATCCTCGAGATGAGCGGAGACGGGGCGAAAAACGAAGCGGCTCCCGTGAGGTTCTACCCGTTCTATAGCATCAGCGCGCACGGTCAGGAGGAGCAGCATTCCAGATACTACGCGATCCGCCGGGAGCAGCGCCTCATGTCGGAGCACCAGCGTCTAAATGGCGCGCGGACTGGCTACATCGGCAGCGAAACGTTCGTTTCTCTAGTTGATCGCCAGGCGGCTCCCTATTCGGCGGAACTCCGGCATTTGTCTGTAAACTGCCTGTGCTCGAACCGGGATCTGGCGCTGCTGCTGCCGATCGGCCGGGACGTGACAGACTTCACCCTGGAAATCGGCGCTCCAGTTACCGCCACCCGGTGCGTATCGCCCCCGAGCCGACCGCGCCACTCCTTCGCCAATGGCGATATCACTTGGCGATTAATTAGCCATCTTTCACTGAACTACCTCTCGATCAGCAATTCCGATAGGAACGACCACCGGGGCGCAGAAGCGCTACGTGAACTCCTCCGCCTCTACGTCGATCCAGTCAATGCCTTCGCCTCACGGCAGATCGACGGGATCCGGGAGATTCGGTCCAGGCCTGCGGTCAGGCGATTGTCCAGCGGTGGACAAGCCGCCGTAGCACGTGGGATTGAGGTTGGTATCATCCTGGACGAAGCGGCCTTCGAAGGCGTTGGCATCTTTCCGCTCGCCTCCGTGCTCAACCAGTTCTTCGCGAAATACGTATCCATCAACAGCTTCACCGAGATGGTCGTCTCGACGCTACAGCGCGGGGAGGTAATGCGATGGCCGACGATGGCCGGCCGCCGGGCGATCCTTTGATTTCGGGGGCACTCGGCGACTTCCTAAGCTCGCTCAGGGCCGAACCGCATGCCTGCGACTTCTTCCAGGCTCTGCGGCGGATCGATGCAATCTGCTCAGATCGGCCTCGGCTGGGAGAATCGAGCGGTCCCAGCCTGGATCGCGTGCGGATCGCCCAGCAGCCCTCCCTTGCATTTCCGACTCGATCGATCGCGGGCGTGACTGCGCACGAGGAGAACGACCCCGTAATCTCCACCTACGCCTTCGGCTTGTTTGGACCCCACGGTCCCCTCCCATTGCATCTGACGGAGTACGCCCTTCTCCGGCAGCACAACGCCGCGGATGAGACGCTGATCCGATTTGCTGATACCTTTCATCATCGAATGGCCTCGTTCTTCTTCCGCGCATGGGCGGAGGGCGAACCGACCGTGAGCTATGACAGGCCACAAGAAGATCGATTTGCCCTTCAGCTCGGCGCGCTAGCCGGCTTCGGGATGACCTCCCTGCGCGCGCGGGATGCTATGCCTGATCTGGCCAAACTCCACTTCACCGGCCGTCTCGCCTCACACACCCGCAACGCCGAGGGGCTCGCTGCCATCCTCGCCAGCTTCGTCGAGGCGCCGGTTGATATCCGTGAATTTGTCCCAAAGTGGGTGGATCTGCCCCGCATATCGCTCTGCCTCCTGGGCCACGACCCGGCCACGGGCACGCTGAACAGCAACGCTATTGCAGGTGCGAGGGTCAGAGTGTGGCACCATCGGTTCCGACTCATTGTGGGTCCCCTCAGCCTGGCTCATTACGAATCGCTTCTGCCCGCAGCTCCCGGCCTTAAGTCGATAGCGGAGATCATCTGCAACTACCTTGGAGATGAACTTGACTGGGAGATTAACCTCGTTCTCCGTCAGGAGCAGGTCCCGGAAGTGCAGTTGGGTCGCTGCGGCAGACTCGGATGGTCCAGTTGGATGGGCAAGAGGAAAACGCGCCAGCACGCCGATGACTTGACAACTACCCCGACTGACCGGGGCCCACCGGCTGCCGCATGGCACTCTCCTGAAACGGACATCCATGATGCGGCGGGCCCGCTCGACCTTCTTTTCGGGCGGGGAGAAGATCTCCTTGGCGAGATCGATCTGGAACGGGTGAATGGCCCACGTAACCTCGATACCAAGTGCGGCGGCACGGCGGGCGGCGGCTTGGAAGGCCCGTTATGACAAGCATCGGAAGCTCGACTCTCTTCAGTAAGCTCAACGCAAACTGCAATGGGACCGCCAAGGCCCTTTGCAAAATTCGCCGTGACGCCTCTTTGGAACGTTATCGCCATTTTGACGCCCTTGAGGCTTCAGCAGCGGAGAGGCCTATCGAGCCGACGATCGCGGCGAAACTCGACCACCGTGGTTGTCCGCTCGGGCGCTGCGCCCTGGGCCTGGTTGAATCTTCCAGGAGACACGTCGTCGCTAGCACCGCCGGAATCCGCCAACTCATCGATGTTACAAGGCCGCATGGCGAGATTTGGGTGGGACTTAGCGTGGGTGAGTTCCAAGAGACCCACACGCTTTCTTCACCCCGCCCTCCCCCGCTTGGCTCTGACGATGCGGGCCAGCAAGACATCTTGGCTGAGCAACGGTCGGCGATTTCGATGCACGAAATAAACGCTTTTCGGCATCTTCGCCGATGGCTTCGGCAGCATCCTACTCACGCCATCGGGCGCAACCGCGCCTTCTCATCAAATCTGCGGAACACACACCACCATGGTCGAGTCAAGAATCGAGAGTCTCTTAAGGCACAATCGTTTTGTTGCGGTCACTTCGGCCGCGTCCGAGTTGAATGAAATCTCTCTCCGGCGGCTCAGTGGCACCGAGCGGCTGGGGGAACCTTTCCTCTACGAGGTGAAGCTCGCCAGCCGCAATCCAGTTCAGAACTTTGCTACGATCCCCGGTCAAAACCTGACAATCGGCCTTAAGCTCAAGGACTCGCAAACGCGCTTCTTCAACGGTGTTGTTACGCGCTTCCAATATCTCGGCCTCGACGATACCGAGCACCTCAACTACGTGGCGCAGGTGCGGCCGTGGATTTCATTGCTCGAGCATCGCTCTAACAGTCGGGTCTTTCAGAACAAGACGAGCATCGAGATCATCACCACGATTTTTCGAGAACATAAAGGCAATTTCAAGAATCAGACCGCCCGACGGTTCCCACAGCGCCCATATTGCGTCCAGTACGATGAAACGGATCTGGCCTTCGTCAGCCGCCTCATGGAGCAGGACGGCATCTACTACTATTTTGAACATGCTGAGGACCAACATGACCTGGTGCTGGTCGACAACGCCGCGAGTCACATGGCCTGCACGCCTGAGATCGTAGAGACCCACCACAATCTCAGGCCTGCCCGAAGTCTTTACCAAGAAGATGTCATCCTGCATTGGGACGAGGTCGTATCGCTACAGCCGAATAAGGTCGTTCTCAGGGACTATGACCATGAGAAGCCGATGGCAGAACTGACGTCTGTCGCGCGTGTTCCTCCCGTGAGGACAGGCGGCATTCCGCCATGCAAGCTCACGGGAAGCGCCATCACCCGACCGCGGGAGAGCGTGGCGGTCAGAACGGGCGAGACCTCGTCGGCAAGCAGCGGCTGCACGGCAATGCGGGAGGTCTTCGAGTATCCAGGCCAGTATACAAAAAAAAGCGATGGCGATTTCTACGCCACCATCCGTGCCGAGGAACTCGCCTGCAACGCTTATCGCGCGCGGATCGAAAGCACTGCGCGCCAGATAACGACCGGGTCATTATTCAAGGCGGCAAATCCCTTCTACTACGGCCAGGTCGGTTCCCGCCCGAAACCCACCGATCGCTTTCTGGCAGTCGGACAGGACTTCACTGTCATCGGTGAGGTGGGGGACGATCTCACTGCGGACACCGTGGGGGGGAAGGGCGAGCGGTTCCTCTATCACAGCAACGTAGAGATTATCCCCGCGACCACCCAGTACCGACCGAGGCGCCGCACACCGGCGCGGTTGATTCACGGACCGCAGACGGCCGTCGTCGTGGGCCCCGAGGGCGAGTCGATCGCGACGGATAAGTACGGCCGTGTGAAGGTTCAGTTCTTCTGGGACCGAGAAGGCGGAAAGAACGAGAACAGCTCCTGCTGGATTCGGGTGGCCCAGAACTTCGCTGGTAAGGGTTTTGGCAACCTGGTCGTCCCACGGATCGGCCATGAGGTCGTGGTTGATTTCATCCACGGCAATCCCGACACGCCCCTGGTGACCGGCGTCGTATACAATGGCTCAAATCTGCCGCCTGAAACCCTGCCGACCGACAAAACGCGGTCGACCTTCCGGACGCATACCGATGGCGGCGCCGCTAATGCCTACAATGAACTGCGCTTTGAGGACAAGCAGGGCCGTGAGGAGGTCTATTTGAAGGCCCAGAAGAATCATACCGTCGAGGTCGGGAATATCTACAGCATCGACGTCAAGAGACACTTCCTCCTGACCTCGGGCGGCGCCGCGCCCGACTCCCCTGCCGCAGCGGCCTTAGGTAGCCGCGTCGAGGTAACACCCGACAAGATCCGCCTTGTAGTATCGGGCAGAACCGGCCCGCAGGCCATCGAAATCAGCGGCGATGGGATCGCCATTATCGGCACGATGATTGGCGTTATGGCAACGCCTCCGCGGCTCGGGTCCATCGTCTCCATGCCGCCGCCGACACCGGGTCCACCCACGCCGTCGATAATGAAGCTTATTGCGACACTCGGGCTGCCGCCTGTTACGCCCGAGTGACACGATGTCAAGGTGAACTGGTTCTGGGCCTCGGCTGTCCGGAAGTCGTTGCCTTTAAGTCGGCAGGGCCCTGCAGGCGTAGAGAAAAAGCGTAACGGCTTCGGCGTCGTAAGCTGACCTACCAAATCAACGTGACACTGCGAGATTGCCCGAAAATGAGGAAAGGTTATCGCGCGTGAGCGTTTGTTCCGGGAACTTGCGCCTCAGTTAGATGGAGTTGCCACGCGAAATCGGCCGCAAGCGGCTCCAAATGCGTCTGGTTTAGGTCTCCACCAAGCTGGAACTGGTGGATGAAATACCTTTATCACTCGGCGTCACGAAATTGCGATCAGGGCGCGGGCGGCGCAAAAATCAGCGTTCTCGATCTGGGCGTTACAGCGCTGCTTTGCAGGGCGGGCTCTCGCCTCGAAGCGCTTCTGGCGGAGCGTGGCCGCCTCGAGCAGCAGTCGAAGCCTTTCACCATGCTCGAAGGTGTCTCGCTTCTATTTGCGTTTCGAGTTCCTGATAGGCGCTGGCCATGCCTGTCAGGCCGAGTTTGCGCAGCATGTCAATGGTGGGATTGTTCAACGTCGCGATAAAAATCATGCGCTGTCCAGCTCGAGGGAGGACGCTGGCCATGCCCCCGAAGCATAACGGGATACGAATTTGGTATTGGAAGGAAAGGTCGCGACGGAAGTAACATCAGCAGTGACGCAATGACCTAAGGAACGACGCAATGTACGGCAGAAGGCAGGGGGGTGTTGGCAATAGTTCCGAACAAGGCGGTGAAGACACCTTTAACTGGGTTGAAGGCTTGACTGGCTCCTCGTCCGGCGAAGCGGCACTGAAAGAAATTTTACTGGCCTGGGCGGAAGACGGGCAGCAGGAGCAGGACGAGGACCGGCACGAGGCAATGGCACGGATCGAGGCCTGGACGGAAACCCGCAATTTTCGTGCCCCCCTGAACTTAACATCGCTGTCCCTAACGGCACTGCCCCCCACCTTACCGGCCGGCCTCCAGCGGCTCAACGCCAATGACAACCGGTTGGGCAGGCTGCCCAACAACCTCCCGCCCGGTCTGCGAAAGCTCTCTGCCTGCGACAACCAGCTGACCACGCTGCCTGAGGTTCTTCCGGACATGCTCGAGACGCTCTACGTCGACGGCAACCGGCTGACCAGATTGCCGAACGAGCTTCCTTCCGGACTAAAGTATCTCTACGTCAACCACAACCGGCTGACCAGTTTGCCCGATAACCTGCCGCCTGAGCTCAGGGAGCTTCATGTCACCCGCAACGAAATCGCGCACCTGCCGGAGAATCTCCCCCTCGAATTGACGGATCTCCGCGCCGAACTCAATAATATAATTCGCCTGCCCGAGCGCCTTCCTGCAAAGCTCACGAGGCTCGAAGTCCCTCACAATGAACTGACTAGCCTACCCGAGGACCTCCCGGCCACCCTAAAGTGGCTCAGCACCGACAGTAATGAACTGACCCACCTGCCCCCTAACCTGCCGAGGGGGCTGGAGGAGCTTAGCGTTCGTGGAAACAACCTGAGAGGACTTGGCGACGGGCGAACTGCACTGCCGTACATTCTGTCGCAGCTTCCGCCTCATTGCAAAGTGTACCTGAATAACAATCCGCTGCCAGATCGACTGCGGGCGCACCTGAGCGCGCAAAGCGGGACGAGCCTTCCGCAGATCTTTTTGTGATGCTGCCTGACAAACGGGCCAAACTAGGTCCCTGCGTTTTGAGTAAAAGGCCTTTTGCCGAAGCCATGGCGGTGGGGTGCAGGCCAGGTATGACGCGTGCGGATCAAAAACAATGAGTTTGCAGGTTTATGCCGCTCGCCGGAATGTGTTGAGTTGTGGAAGCAACAGACGTCTCACTGAAGACTATGGCCGGAAAGCCCAGGCTCGGCACTTGTGTCCTTCGGGCGACCTTGCATGCGAGCCAGTTCGTACAAAGGATTACCCGCTATCGCGTACCAGGAGGTGCGACGCTTACGGCCTAGAGGCATTGCCGCCGGTTGGAACGTTCGGAAGCTGGACCCAGATTTCAACAGGCCTCAAGCGCATCCACCATTTCCACATGGTCCACCCCCAGCATCGCGTATTCGTTGATCTAACTACCCGAGACTCCAGCCTACGGGCCTATTTGCATTCGTCGGCGATCGACGACTCTGTCGCCTATTAGTTGAAATAGGGTTTCGTGGCGAGCCAGCAGAGGAACAGCCCATGGATGAGAAAAACAGCCCCATTGTTTGCATCTCGGGTGTAGACGAACGAAAGCTCGGCGCCGCTCTAATCGCGGTCCAATCGGCATTTAGTGTCGCGATTGCGGAACTATCGAAGCTTCACAAAGGGAACAGTCCTCAGTGGTTCGAAGACCTGGAGGAGGTGGTAATCGCTAACGCAAAAGGCACAGTCACCGAGGGCATCTCGCTGGATGTCGAGGTGGAAAGCCTCAAATTCGGCATCGACGTCCTTCGGGCGATCTTAGATGTCAGCCGCGTTGAGCTAGGCTTTGCAGCAAAGGAATAACCTTTCGCCCAAACGAGGTCTCGATGCTATTTGGCGCCGGAGATGTTCGATGCACACTCGAACCTTCGCATGAGTACCGCGCTCGTCGCCAAAGTAGCCCGCATCGTCACCAAATGGTACGGTCGTCCGACAAACCAGGAGGTCTTGCCGCATGATCGACGATACGACCTATGCATGGCGCACCGGCGTTTTTGAGGCAACGCGCGTTTTCCATGCGGAAGACCCGGGCGGACCAACCTTCATCGGGGGCAATTTGCGCAAGCCGGACTCCCATGGAAGACAATAACTTGTCGGACGCTGGGCGCACGAGACTGAGGGACTCAGCGTTGAAGATGTGCCGACAAGCTCGGCATTAGCGATGCACCCTGTATAGCGGGCAGCGACCGCCTTGCCATGCTTGAAGATGCCCTGAGCCGACACGCCCACAGTTGATAAAGATGTCGACTCAGTACCGCCGGCCGCTCCTCACCTTCTACCTTGCTGAGCCGCCAGCCATTGCGGCTCGTGGCAAGGATTTTTCGGACTCTTCCCGAGAATATGCACAACGCGACGCAGCGCTTGTCGACCCGCTGTTTCGTGAAGTTCGCGCTCGCCAGGAAATGGTGCGTGATGAGCCCTTTGTAAGAGTCACCCTTGCGCCGGCAGTCCGAGACCTCCCCGTTCATCTGGTTCGTCGTCTGGAATCGCAATCGATCGATGATCGACCTCCGCCCCTTCGTCGCAGGGATACACATCAAGTGGCATTGACCTGGACAGCGACCGCTCGCGCTGGAGCGCCGAATACCGGCGGCGCATTTCACCGGACGCAATCGACCCTGCCGTCCAAAGAGCGACCAGTTCCATGAAACCCGGGTCTTCATCGATCCGGATTCCTCGCGCCTTCCAACGCGCGATGACCCGCTCGGCTATGTCCCTGCGTGAATCCATTACCACTTCCCTGCCCCCTGCCCCCTGCCGCCTACGCGGTTAGATACCAAGATGGTGGGTTCTTCGCCAGTTCAAACCGTCCAATATGTCACGCCGGCCGCCCGCGATCCGTTTTCAGGAGCTTGTTAGCTGGAGCTATCGAGATCGCAGGACACACTTTCCAGCTCTCTCCCGACCTGATGGTCCCCGTCACCATCTTTTCCGTCCATGAATAAGGTAGGCCGCCCCCGATCAGTCCAGGCGATTTAAGTGCGAGTCCGCTTTTACGTCGCCTTGAGGTCCGTCAGCACCTTGTCAAAAGCATCCTTGACCGGCTTTGAGATTTCCTCCACCGCCCTGCTTGAGAGCACCCGGACTTCCTTGGCGTGCTGCAAACTTGTCTCAACGCGCTTGCGGAAAAAGGTCGACTGCTGTTCGAGGATCTGCGACGGCGAATTCGCGCCCAGCAAAGCTTGCAAATGTGAGAAGCTGGCCTCGGCGTCGGCCTGCAGTGCAGCGATCGTCTTCCACCACAATTCGTTGCCGAATAGACTTGTCGTTTCGAGGATCGGAGGCAGCATTTTCTGTGTCGCTTCAGCGCCGGACGCAAATTTCAAAAAAGCCTCTGTCACCTTCTTGTTCCCCTTTTCAACAGATGCGCCGAACTGATCTGGCACCTTGAGCGACGATGACCCCGGGTTTTCGATCGTTTCAAAGGATCTTTCGGAAATCTTGGTCATTGCATTTTCCTTCTCTTTGAGTTGGTTGCAAGCTGTGACATCGGGATTGACCCTTCCGCCGGCGGACTATGCATGGCCGCTTGGTAGAACGCGGATCCGATGACGAACGGTCAGGTGGCCTCCGTTCCGTTCGTTTCATGAACCGGCATAATGCAGACTGCTTTCTGCCGCTTGTAACCAGGGATCAGCAAACACCATGCCAACTGCTCCGACGCGCCAAGAAGATGATTTTCTTTTATCAATGGGCGGGTTGAGGGCAGGTTGATGTGTATTTGACGGAGAGACCGGCGAACAAAACGTTCCAATCACGACAAACCTGACAAAAGTGGCGGATGCCCGACATCTGCGAGAAATGTCGACGGTTGCGCTGGGGACAAGGGAATTCACGTGGACTTCAAATCGCGCCAAGGATCATGTGCCTGTTCGTGGCTAAGGGGCGTTACCCGGAAAATCAAAACTCGCGGAGCTCTCCGCTATTCCATATCGCGCCGCGATATCTTCGAGCGCTTCCTGAAAGACGGCCGCGTCGAAGTGGACTCCACATGTTGAGCGGGCAATCAAGCCCCAGGCGTTAAGAAAAAATAGCCTGTTTGCTGAAGGTGACGAGGGCGCGACATACTCCTCATCTGATGATGTCCTTATAATAAAAGAGGATTTTGAACCGGATCCTGAGATATCGGACGCCGGGATCGCCTGGCATCGGCTTCGCGGCGCACGGTTTCGTGTTGAAGGTCGGAAAGCTGGATGATCCACGGCGCTCCGGTGCATAACTGGCGAGCGGGAAGGACACCGCTGCTGACCATCCGGTAGGCGGTAGCTCGACTCACCTTTAGAATGTCGGCGGCCTCGTCGAGGGTTCTCTCACCGCGTTCGGCCCGTTCACCTTCTCGATAGACGGAGATGCCGTGGATGTTGCGAAGACTGCAGACGTGGCTTCGCGTCCAGCTGGCGCCATGCCCTGTCCGCTTGCCGGATCGATTCAAGATTGCTGCGATCGACAAATCGGGCAACTGCCTCGCCAAGTTGCGAACGAGATCGACAACATCAGCCTTAACTGCCCAGCGGGTCTGGCCGATCTTGTTTTTCTTCACCGTCATCCGGGTGTGATCGCCACCCTGCCAATGAATGACGAGCGCCAATGTGTCGTCAACGGTATCGACAATGATTTCTTTGATCAGCAGCCGAATGATCTTTTCGCGTGTCTCGATAGACGCGTCGGGACCTGTCCCATGCCTTATTATAGATCGCTACCGAGCATCATCAATCTTGTACGGTCGTCGGCCGATAAAGCAGGCGTGTTACGGTCGGTCGAGAGCATCTCGAACTGGACCTCGAGATCACGCAATAGGATCAGCTTCTCATTCCAGCGCCGCTCCAGTTCGCCGGCGACCAACCGATTGCCCGGATCGACAGCATCATACTGGCGGCGCGCCCTGGCAGCCTCGTATTGTGCTTGCTTGATTAAGTTCTCGAGTTGCTGTTGATTGTCGCTATGACGCTGCGTGTGCGCCTCCATTGCCCGCAAGGCCGCCTCGATTCCCAGAGGTTGCAATCGCTCGAGCACCTCCTGCGCCACGGCCCGATCGACCCGCATGCCGCCGAACCCGATACAGTTGCCGACCGCCATGGCGCCGAACGTGCCGCGACAAACATATCGCTGCGTATTGCCGCCTTTCCCGGAGTATTGAATGTGCAATCGGCGACCGCAGCGACCGCAACGGAATAGTCAGGCAACAAAGCTTGGCGCGCAGTTCAACGAGTTTGGTTGCCGAAAGGCGCGGCGCAGCTACGATCTCGATCGAACTTGCCGCAGGATCAAACATCCATGCCGGAATTTGAAATGAACCACCGTGTGCCAGAATGAGCAGATAGTGAACGCCTTCGTGCTCATGGCTGCCGGTTACCAAGACGGTTTGGTCAACCAGTGGATGGAAGGGATAGGTGACCCTTGCTTCAAACGTCGGAAATCCGGCATTATGAACCCGGCTCGGAAGGCGGCGGCAGGACTTGGGCGACGATCGCGACGCTGCTTCAAACTGCATTTTGCCGCGCGCGGCAAAAGCACGTTTATGCTGACCAGCAAACTATGCCGATTAACCGACTTTGCCAACGTTTCCGGCACCATAGCGGCCGCCTAGTCGGCATAGCTTAGGGTCTCTCCGTCGCGAAGGAGAGGACACATGAACGCAACTCAGGATCGCATCGCCCTATGCAGGAAGCTAGTCTACAGTCCACATCGGGACGACGATGCACGTGGCACTCGCTAAGCCTGTTTCGGGATCTGATCGACTGCCATGTCGGCAATGGAATACTCCGCAGGATTTAAGCGAGGTTCACGTCGACCGCTTCCCTGAGCATCGTTTCAAACACTGGAGACCCGACTCGGGCGATTGATCGGCGCTCCGCCGCTCGCCTTTGGCGTTACGGGAGAATGGCTTAATACCGACCGCGCTTCCTATTCAGCGCAGTGAGCACGAGAAGATCGACGATGCTGGCCGGTCCCAAAAACGGGATGGCAGCTTCTAGAAGTCGATTGAACGGACCGGTCGGGACCGGCGTCCGCACGCGGTGCCCCACGGTCTGTCGGCCTCTGAATTCTGTTCTGCAGGTAAAGTCAGCCGACGCCGTCGCGTATCGCGACTTTGGAGCTCGTTGGGTTCGCTCGCCAGCCCCTTCCTCATGCGATGCGGCTCCGCCCCTTTGCAAGAAACGCTCCGGCGTCCCAATACTTTTGGCTTTGCTCGACGGCGCTGTATCCCGCAGCTTCGATAGCCTTGCTCCGAAACGCTTCCTGCGGGGTCGTCAACTCCTGCAGTCAGGCGCCTTCCGCCGCTGCGTTATGATCCGTCGGAGCCAGACTTTCAGCGGCTGTTTCCGCCGCTGACTTTATGGCTGCGGACCCTCACGGTTGAACTCTCCAACCCGGATTAGTGCCGGTCGAGTTCGGCTTCGACCTTCTTGCGACTGTTGCCTACGTTCTTCACGGTCTTCTTCACCGCTTCCTTGGAAATGCCTTCCTTCCGGGCTTCGTACTTCACCTCGTGATCCTGACCACCTGCGACGCGAGCACGATCCTGGCTGCGGGCTTTGGATGTGGTTGCCATGGTGAGATCCTCCTAATGTCGGTCCTTACGAACGGGCGCCGATTCAATAAGTTCCGGCCTCCGTTATGGTGAGGCGCGCTTCGGCGATGTCGCGGACGCGCTGCACATGGCCTCGGGCGAGATGGTTCACTTCGACGATGAGATCGCGCAAGGCATATCTGCGACCGCAGTTAATCAGTAGCGGACAATTCTTCCCAGGCAGTTGGTACGGCTCGTCGTGTGCCTATGAGCAAACCCATGGATTGATTGTCATAGAAAGCAGGACTAGAACAACAGCGCTAATGCAGGAGCGCTCGGCATCCGAACGCAGAACAAGATCGCGGCGGAAGCCACGCAAGAGCGTCGTCTGCGAAGAGAAACCAAGCGGCTCGGCAGGTTGCGGCTAACCTCTGACCGAGTCGGCACCACGAAGGAGCCAACCCATCGGGGACAGATCCCCCTCAGCCGCTACATCAACGTGATTTGGAGTTTGGAATGGATCAATTTGCTACCGCCGACAACACCTCCGCAGCCGCTCGTCGCCGCAAAGCCAGGATTGCGAAGGGCTACAGCCTTGAGGACCTGGCCATCGCCACCGGACTTACGGTCGAGGAAATCGCAGCGGCCGAGGAACCCCTTCAGATCGTGCCTCAGCACCACCTCGAGCGCATTGAGCATGTGATCTCATAGCTTCCGTCGCCACCGGCACGCGGTCCCGGTTTAGGGGCCGCAGTCAACCACGGAGGGCGCGGAACGAAAGATCGATGCTCTATGGGACGTCCTAGGCGCATTGATGCTCCGCTTCACGCCGACAGAATGCGCAAACTACTTCAGGGCTGCTGGATATGACCCGGATTGAACAGGATTTGCTCTAGTCGATATTGCGTCCAATTGAAGTGTCATCCGCCATTTTAAGATAACTGCAGAATCACTTAAAGAGAACATGGCACCAATGATCGCACAAACAACCGGTCCGCTTCTGCCAACCGACGCAGTTCCGATTGTCGCGATGTTCTTCTACGATATGGCGCAACTATCTGCTCGGTGGCTTAGGTAAGCCACCGCCGTTCGCGGCTTGTGGCTACTCATCCTGCCGGGCTGCGCTGTCCGTCGCGTCACGCGCCGCACCCAATCGATCGCGATGCTGATGCCAATGCGGAAGCGCTTGGACGCCGCCCGGCACCACACCCCTCCTGTATCACCGCTTCTACAACTTCTCGCGGTTATTCGAAACAGGTCTCGCCATCCAGCTCAGCCTCCTGACCGGCCAGAAGGATGAATCCGATTTGCGTCATAGGGAATCCTTCTCACGGGTCTACCTAAAATCATCCCGCTCTAAGCTTACGCGCACAACTCGCGGTTCAGCATGAACTCGCAACATCTGTTTTCCGGTGCGAGGGTCATACCTCGATGCGATCGTCAAGCAGCCCGATCTGTCAAAGCCGCGACTATCTCTTCCAATGCAAATCTTAGGCTATCACTCAGCTTTCGATCTTTTTGCCAAACGACGACGTAGTGATATGTTGCCCCTGGCTGAAATTCGCGGAATGCAACGTCGAATTCAGCATATTCGCTCGCAATAATCTCGTTCGTAATCGAGACGCCGATCCCTGTCATGACATAGCCAATGTCATTGCCATTGGCGTCATATTCCACGGCGATGTCAGGAGCGGTTCCCATATACCGAAGGGCATTGACGCTCATTTGGTGAGAGGCAAATTGCGGGTCGATGTCGATGATCGCCTCACCGGCAAGATCTTCGGCAGTAACAAGCTGCTGTGCCGCAAATCGATGGTTGACCGGAAAAAGACATACGTTGGTGGCTGAGCCGACCGGCATCCAATCAAGAATGCGCTCATCAAGAGGCAATCGGGAGATGCCAAGATCCGAGCGGCCGTTTAACACATGATCTGCAATCTGCTGATAGGTTCCTGTTTTCACCTGAACGGCGTAAGAGCGGCTTCTCTCCCGAAGCCTTTTGACCACTTTCGGCAAGGTCGCGAAGGAGAAAGCGCTTGGCGCCGCGATGCCGATCATTCGCGTATCGTTGCTCCGCAGGAAGTCGATTGACGGTCCGATCCGATCAAGTCCGGCAAACGCCGCGTCGATTGTGCGTAGAAATTCCCATGCCTTGACGGTGGGGATCAACCTGTTGTTTTCCCGGCGAAAGAGTGCGAAGCCGACAGTCTCCTCTAGCTGCTTGATGTTTTGGCTGACCGCCGGCTGGGTTATTCGCAACATCTGCGCTGCGAGCCTTTCCGAGCCGGCGCGCATGACCTCCCGTAATATTTGAAGGTGGCGGATCTTCACTCCGGAGTCGGTGATGTCCATGGCCGGGAATCTCAATCGTGGTCGAGCGACGCGCCTCATAAGTTGCGCTTATCAAAACTTCCTGAATCTTATAAATTGACGGCGGCAAGTCAAAGTATATTTTTGACATACGCCAAACTTAGAGCGCTGGTTAAGCTAATAAATCCAATCTACCCTCGGTTAATCTCGGCAAGCCCTTTGTATATGTCGGGAGAATAACTTTCCTATTTCGGCGCGCTCGCAAGAATATTGGAGACTTGCATTGTACGCATTTGTAGATCAATTTTTATCTGGATTGAAGAACACACTTTTAGTGTTTGCCTTGAGCTGCGCTTTCGGGACCCTATTAGGTTTGCTTATTGCCGTTCTCCGCAACTCGACCCGCAAGTCGGTTTCATCGTGCATGCGGGCCTACACGGGCATCATCCGGGGTGTTCCGGAACTTCTGATCATCCTCCTGACGTATTTCGGCGGAACCGCCCTTTTGAGCGCGATTACCGGTGGCTACATCGAGATTAATGCATTTGCGGCCGGTGTCGCGGCACTGACCGTCGTATTCAGTGGGTACGCCGCGGAAATATTCCGTGGTGCGATCAACGCGGTTGCACCAGGCCAACGAGAGGCTGCAGCGGCGCTCGGGCTTTCGAACGCGCAGATTTGGTTTCTGATCATCATTCCCCAGATGATCCCGATCGCTCTGCCGGCATTCTGTAACCTCTGCATCTCCTTGATAAAGGATACATCGCTGATTTCCGTCGTCGGGCTGACGGATGTCATGCGCGTCGCCTATATAGGCGCAGGCTCACTGCGCGCTCCACTCCCCTTCTATCTCGCAGCGTCTGCAATCTACCTCGCCCTCACAAGCCTGTCGCTTCTTTCGTTCCGGTTATTGGAGCGCCGCTATTCGCTCCCGGCGATGAAAGGTTGAGGCAATGAGCATGACCATCGCGCTTGAAGCGTTTCTCACCCTTCCCCGCGGCCTTCTTCTCACTCTGGTTCTGACATTCGCATCGCTTGCCGCAGGCTTCGCCGTCTCGGTCCCGCTCGCCTTCCTACGGGCATCATCAAATCCGTGGGCTTCCGCGCCCGTGCTGGCATATACCTATGCGTTCCGCGGCACGCCACTTCTGGTTCAGCTTTTCCTGATTTACTACGGGATTGGCCAGCTTCCCCTCGTCCGCCAAAGCTTTCTATGGGCCGTGATGCGAGAGCCATTCTGGTGCGCCTTCATTGCTTTCACCCTGAACAGCGCCGCCCATACGACAGAAGTTCTGCGCGGCGGGATCCAGGCGGTCCCGCGTGGGCAGATTGAAGCGGCCAAAGCCTTGGGCCTTTCCCGTTTCCACACTGCCCGTCTTATCGTGTTCCCTTTGACCCTCAGGATCGCTCTTCCCGCCTATGCAAATGAGGTGGTTGGAATGCTGAAGGCAAGCTCCCTTGCAAGCACCATCACGCTGCTTGAGGTGACCGGGCTCGCCCGACAGCTGGTGTCGGAGACATTCGCCCCATACGAGGTCTTCATTGCCGCGGGGGCTTTCTATCTGCTGCTTACCCTCTTGATCACGCAAGGTTTCCAGATGCTGGAGACGCGTTGGACGCCGACGGCAAACCGTCCACCGCCGGCGCAACCTGTACCTCGAAGAGCGAACGGAAAGCCGCCTCTCGCCTCGGCTGAAACTTGACGCCAGCCCACATCCCGGACGCCAACAATCAAACTCAGCAATGAAAGGAACATCGTCGTGAAACGAACACTTCTGCTTGCCCTGTCTCTTGTCGTCTGCGCCAACAACGCGGGAGCAATGGACAGGAAGACACTGACAATCGCCTCTGAAGGTGCTTCGCCGCCCTGGAATGCCATCACCCCCCAAGGGGAGCTCGCCGGCTTTGACATCGACGTCGGCCGCGATCTTTGCCGGAGGATGAAGTTCGAGTGCACTTTCGTGCCTCAGGACTGGGACGGAATCATACCGGCGCTCACCGTTGGAAAGTTCGATGCCATCATGTCGGGGATGGCGATAACTGAGAAGCGGAAGAAATCTATCGCTTTTTCCAAGCCCTACGCCGGAGGTTTCAACCAAGTTGTCATACGCAAAGATCTCAATCTTCCGCCCACGGATACGTTGGCCGAGCTCGACCTCACAACTATCGACCCTGAAAAGCAGGCAAAGATCGAGGAGCTTCGAGCCGCTCTCAACGGCAGAACTTTGGGCGTATTGCGATCATCGAATTCGGAAGCGGTGCTCAATGAACTGTTCGGAAAGGTCGCGACGATCAGGAGCTACGATTCCCAGGACAACATGCATCTCGATCTCGTGGCTGAGCGCATCGATGGCGGTCTTGCCGACTATTTCACCTGGAAAGCCTTCCTCGACAGCACGGATGGCGGGATTGCGACGCTCTACGGCCCGCGGCTCTCCGGTGGCCTGTGGGGCCCGGGTGTCGGCGTCGGGCTCCGGCAAGATGACGGCGAACTGGTTGCGGCATTCGATAGCGCCATCGAGGCCGCCACGAGCGACGGAACCCTGAAGCGGCTGAGCGAGCAATGGTTCAAGATCGATGTTTCGCCGCAGACATCGAACTAGACACTGGCTTTCCGACACGCATTTCCCCCGAAGCCATAGCGCGTGAGCAGTCGGCAGTCCCAAAGATCGAAGGTAGACCATATGTCCGCACCCTTTTCCATTGCTGTCACCGGCCAGTCGCTCATCCGTCATGATCTTCGAACGATCGGCGATCCACGGCTCGCTGAGATCGCCGAGATCCTCAAAGCAAGCGATGTTGCCTTCACCAATCTCGAGACGACTATCTATGGTCGTCATGGTGGATGGCCGCTCAAAGGCAGCTATTTCGGCGCTGCAGCGCCGGATGTCTTGGCGGCGTTGAAGGAGCTCGGTTTCAATAGCCTGGCTCTGGCGAACAACCATGCTTTCGATCTTGGACCGCCGGGGATCCTCTCGACGCTGGAGGAGGTTGCGGCACACAATTTCCTGCATGCCGGCATCGGCCACAACAAGCATCATGCTTCCACGGCACAGAAAATGACGTTCGGATCCCGAAATGTCGCGCTGATTGCCATGGATGCCGGGCCAGGCCCGTCTTTCATGTACGCCGAGGACGCAACTGAGGGCAGGATAGCAAGGCCCGGCATCAATAGTCTGAAAGTCTCCAGGGTATTCGACCTGGAAGCGGGAACATTCAACTTGCTTCGCTCCATTCAGGAGCGTCTTCTAAGTTCGCCCTTGGAGCGCGCGAATTATGCCCAGCCAGAGGATCCGCCTGATCTTCATGGCCAAGACGAAATTGATTTCTATGGAACCGTGTTTCGCAGATCAGATGAGACCGCTCGCCGCATCGTCATGGACCGGCACAGCGCCAGGGCTCACCTTTCGGCGATCGCGGAAGAAGCGGGCCGCGACACGCTCGTCATCGTGTATTTGCATCATCACCATTGGGAGCCGAACTGGCAGCAAGTCCCCGTCTGGGTCCGCGAATTTGCGCACGATTGCGTTAACGCGGGCGCAGGCCTCTTTGTCAGCCATGGCGCTCCGGTCCTTCAAGGGGTTGAGATATATCGGAATACGCCAATTTTCTACGGCCTTGGCAACTTCCTCTTCCATACGGAAAAGGACGAACAGGAATGGAGCCCGCCGGAAGTGTGGAGGAGCGTCATCGCGACCTGCAATTTTGGATCTAGCGGACAGCTGGAAAATGTACGCTTGCGTCCGATTGTGATCGGTGGAACCGAGGCATTATCGAATCCTGCACGCGATCGCCTCCCCTTCCCTGTGCTCGCCGATGGCAGAATGGCGGCAGACATCCTTGACGATCTTGCCGACCGCAGTGCCGGTTTTGGCACTGTGCTTGACCGAGAGAAGAACGTTGGCCAGATCGCTTTTTAGAACCTGCAGTATGCGGCGATAACTCTACGAACCGCTGACCAATTTTTGCGGCCGCGCTCTTGTTGGTCTTTTTATGGGGAAACGTCCTTGTGTTCTTCCATCTCTTCATCGACAATCGAGCTGACGAGGGCAACGACCCGGCTGCGCACACGCGGAGAAAGGAGCAAAACGTCGTCTATCAGACGCCGTCCCTCCGCCGTGGATATGTAGGCAATCTTCCCATCGATCTCTGTTATGAATTGCTGGCCCTGAGTGGTTTCGGGATCTGGAAGGCCTTCGAAAAACCTCGAAACCGGGATCTTGAGGCAATTGGCAAGCTCGTAGAGCATCGAAGCGCTGACGCGGTTCTTACCGCTTTCATATTTTTGTACCTGCTGCAAACTCACCCCGATGCCGGCGCCGAGATCCCCTAGGGAGACATTCGACTGCATTCGGCGGATACGGATTTGCTGTCCGACATGCCGATCGACTGGATGTACCGACTCGCGTGCAACATCCGACTGTTTGGCTTGCGCAGGTCTCGAAGTCCGAACCTGGGCTGCTACATAGCGCTTCATGGTGGTCACCCCGATGGAGAGTTTCACGCGGTGCGCCCCCGCTGAAAACTCGCTCAACCCACTGATCGGGGAGTTCGTAACCGTGCTAGACGGCCCTGTGGCCTTTAGTTCCGAGGAACCTGGACATACGCCACAGGCTCCTCGACCGAAGGTCAAGGAGTGTGGTGCCGAATCGGCCGGCACCAACCGCTAACAGGGGTTACGAAGCCCCAAGGCAGCGCGTACTGCCTCGCTGCCAGCTTAGTTGAAATCCGCCCGCCGCGCAACCGAATTCTTTACAAAATTCAATAGCTTCGCTTTACGCGCGGACACTTGTCTCAAAGCGAGAGGTCACGCTTCGGGCGGTAAAGTGGTCAGAAAACCAAAGGAGGTGCGATCAGCGGAACGCCCATTGCCAGGATTGTCTGCCCACTCTCCCGGAGGAATAGGCTACCGCAAGCTCCGCCCATAGGGGGTCCTGGGTGAAGCTGGAAAGGGGCCCGCAAGCGTCGATAATGCTCATCTTGCCGAACAGCCCGAGAAGCGTTTCAATTCCCCCACGGCTAAAAGCATTCAACAGCGAAAATGGCTCGCACGGCGAGGAGATGATGCGATGGCCCCAAACCCCCGGCCGTTCGTCCTTTGACAGTGCGTTGAGAAGCTGTGTGTCACGATGGTTGTTCCTCAACGCCTCGCAGAATGCCCAGCGCATCAACGGATAATAGATCGTATGCCGACTTCCACCCAGGACACGCACGCCAGGCAGGATCGACGTTACGATGAACATCAGCAGAAGGTTCGGAACGATCCGGCCAGTTCTCAGGGCCTCCACAAGACTTGGCGGCGAGAATTCAACACAGACATCATCTGTCGCCTTCGACCGGAGGACCCTGCCATCCAGCCAAAGTGGAAAAAGCCGCCCTTCAATGCAGCCCCAGAAAAAATGCGTCGAGTTTTTCAGCCAGCCTCGCCAAGCCGTGTCAGCGAGTTGATCGATGCAGTGGATGAGGCGCATCGCGAATGCTCGGTCCTCGATCAGCGAGGCTCGCAGCCAGGACCGGCCATCGGAAAGGTGATCCGCGACCAGATCGGCAACGTCGGTATCGTCAAGCTGAAGAAAATCGACCTGGCTGTCAGAATACCGCTTCCAGAGGCAAAGATTTGCCGCTTTGATCGCCTCTGCCGCCGACTGGAATTCGCCCCGAGGCAAAAGGTCTCGCAAGCACGAAATTGCCTCCGAGTCATCACCGGGCCTGTCGACGTTTTGAAGATGGAACCTGTAGCAGCCGTTTCTGCCAAGAATGCTGTAGGGGATCATTTTGCTGCGCGACAGCCCGAAGACGTTGACTGCATCGCCATCGACGTGGAGCCAGGCCGGACCCTTGCGACCGCGTTCTACGAACTTCACTGTCGAGCAAGCGTAGGAGATATAGGATGTCCTGCCATGCGCGCGAAGTCCCATCAGGGAGAACAGATGGGTGTAAAATGCGTCAGGCTCGATCAACAGGTGGAGGTGGGGGCCACACTGCAGCACCGGAGCGACTTCGATTTCGGTTTGAAAGCGCGATGCGGCTTCTGCTGAATAACCCTGACGTTGCGCGACGGCCGCCACGCGTGACCGCAATAAAGACATTGCCTGGCTTCGCGCGACGCACCCCGATTGATCCGATCCAACCGAGAAAGCCGCCTTTGCGTAGTCGTTCAGCGATGCCTGCTCAAACTGACGCAACCAAGGGAATAATTCAAAAATGAGGGCCAACACCTCACCTTTTGAAACCAGGTCGCTATTGGGCGACGTCTCCATCCTCAGACGAACCGGCTTTCCGCCGGCGCTCCCCGATCCATGTTAAAGTAAAAGAAGAGCGCGACGGTCACCATCAGCGCCCCGAAGAGGCCGAAAATCCCCGAAGGTGGAATTGCGTCTCCGATCGTCCCGATGATGCCATACGCAAGAAGCCCTATCGAAACACAGATCGTGTGGATCTGGCTTCGCGCCCGCCCCAACATGTCAATCGAAACAGTCGATTGAACCCGTACATCGATCAGGATTCGCGTGACATTGTAGCAGAAGCCGAGCAACACCAGTTGAACGAGCGCTGACAAAAAGCTCTGGAAAACCGGAAAGCCCAACAGAACAATGCCAGCGAGCGCCGACTGGAAGAGGATGCTTTGTCGTCGCGAACGCGCCCTTCTGAGAAGAAGGGTTGAACAGCCCGCCATCGAACCGAGGGCCCAACCTGCCTCGAGATAACCGAACTCTAGCGCCGACCCCATGAGTTCGCGGGTGACATATGCGACGCCCAATACACTCACAAGCATGCCCATCGCATAGGTCAACGCATACATGACGGCGGTGGTCTTCAGTGAGTGAACGACGAAGGTCGTCGGCAACAGATCCATCCGACGAATGCTCTTTGCCTGCAAATCCGATCGAGAACGAGAAGGCGGCTGTCGGCCGAGCAGTGCCAGCAGCCCCAACAGTGATAGGCCGAAAAAGGCGCCAGGCAGGATCGACGTCAGATTCATCCCGATGGCGGTTAAGCTGTACCCGGTGACGATGGCGGCGATGAGATTGCCCGCCTGCATCGCAATATAAGACGCCGAATTGAATGAAGTGAGGTTCTTAGGACGAACGATGTCTGGAATGATGGCCTGCAGCGCAGTCGAATAGGTTCTGTCGATGAACGCGAAGATGGTCCACGATAGGCAAAGAACACCAAGTGGGTCACCGAACGAGAGACCAATACCAGTTGAAAATATGAGGATCAACCTGGATAAATCGCAAGCGATACAGACGAAGCGACGATCAAATCGATCAACTAGAACCCCACCAACATTGCTGGTGAGCAACTCGGCGGCACTGCCGAGCGCCAAAAGGATAGCTAGAGCGCTCGCGCTCTTGCTGACATCTGTCGCAGCCCATGCCGCCAGCACGAAGTAGACATTCCGGCCAATGGCCGACGCCAGAACACAGAAGAGATAGATGCCGCGAGAGGCATAACACCCTATGCCGCTGTTTTCTGTTGCGCCCACTTCATCCAAACTCCCTACTGGCAGGTTCATGGGGACATGCTATTCTTCTGAAGAGCTGGCGGCTTTCATGAAATTGATATTATCTCTCGTCCAGAACCAGCTATTCTTTCCAGAGCGCCCGGTACTCGGCAGGGGAAAATCCCGTCTCTCGGCGAAATCTGGTCGAGAGGTGGCTCCCGCTGGAGTAGCCACAGGCGATGGCGATCTCGGTCACGCTGATCGCAGTCGTGCGGAGAAGGTCGGTCACGCGTTCAAGACGGCGTTGGTTATAGAAGCCATAGGGCGTCGAGCCTTGCGACTGCTTGAAAGCGCGGGAAAAATGCTCGTAGGTCAATCCCGCCTCTTCAGCCAGAGCGCGCACGCTCGGAGGTCGATCAATGTGAGCTTCAATTCGCCCTATTACGCGCTTGAGAACCGTAGGCGACAATCCTCCTCGAGACAATCTGCCAGATGTGCCGGAGCGGCGCTGCAGAAGTCCGAAGATAGCCGCGAGGTGCCCTTCAACGATCAGACTCCCCACGGAATCGTCGTGTGAAAGTTCTCCGGCAATCTGCCGCGCCAAGCATTGGATCGGCAGATCTCTAAATCCAAGCTCCGGACGTAAGGTGCCTACGCGCGGGAGCTTGGTCGTGAGGTTGGAAAAAAAATCCTGCGTCACGGTTATCATAAGATAACAACCCTCAGCATCGCCTTCATCCCAACCGCTCCAATGGCAACCGGGCGGAATGTAAACAAGCGAGCCGTCTGGACGCGGACTGAACTCGACTCTTCGTCCGTCCACAAAATTTTCGCCGGATGCCGCCGTACCCCTTATGTTGAGGAAGATCAGGTGGTCATCCGCGACAACGTCGATAACCTGTCGCCCGAGACTGCGCCGGCGAACGACATCTGCGCGGGCATGGCTCCAAAGGCCTTGCTGGTGAAGGATGATCTCCCCTTGTGACTTCTTCATCCTCTCGGGGTGAATTGATGGAATGATCCCCACTCGAAAGCTGCTCCCCTGAAAAACCGGTGTGGTAGCGACCCTACCTCACCCCAAGTTGTCAACAAGCCAGGCTTTAACCTCAGGTCGAATTTCATGTCAATTTCATGAAAACCAATCAAAATCGTGGATGCGAAAAGATGACGTTCGCGATCATCTTCTGCCGACATCATCGCTGACGGCACAATCTTTTCGGGATGCGCGATTTCCCCCTGAACCCCAAAAACGCGATGGTGCGAGAGAAAGGCAGGCTTTCGCATGCGTGAATTTGCCGACTTCATTGAGGAGTGCGACCGTGCCCCTCGCCTTAACGAGCTTTCTGAGTTTTTTTCGACCACCGCATCCGGTGAGGCCGGAATGCCTATCCGTCCGCCTGAGCTCGATCGCCGCTTGTTCCCAGTGGACATGACGTTCAGGCGCTTTTCAGCCCTTCATCCGCTGCGCCGAGGTCCATTCGATAAGCACTACTTGAGCAGCATACCCTACCGCCTCGAAGAGGAGTGCCGCATAGGCGGCGCGATCCTCAAATACGCGCGGGCCAGAAAGGGTCAACTGCAACTCTACACGCTAGGTACAGCCGAGGGGACGATGGCTCGTGTGATCGGCGAACTTGGCAAGGGCAGGATAGAAACACTGTCATGCAGTCCCAACGTCGAAAACCTTAGAAGCTTCTATGCCTATGGCGTTCCTCCTCATGCCATGTTTTTTCACGGACCATTTCATTATTTGACATCGCAAAGGGTCCAAGAAGACGTGGAGCTCCGAAAGTTTGGCAGCGGTTTCGATATCATCCTCGAGGACACGACTTTCCAGATGTATTCGCCAAATCGCTTCGATCAGATCCGTTTCGTCTCGCAGCATCTCAAGACCAACGGGCTCTTCATGTTCGTCGAGAAGTTCAGGCATGAAGACGCCGAGGAATATCGGCGGCGGGAACGCCAGAAGGACCATAGCTTCAAAGCTCGCTTCTTCAGCGCGTCAGATATTCGCGCCAAGGAAGAGACGGTGCTAACGCGAATGGATCGAAACGAAGTCACCCTTTCGGAGATGAGCGAAACACTACGCCGGTTCTTTGGACACTCATTCGTCACCTGGAACAGCGGCAATTTCTACACGCTTGTCTCCAGCAACAGTCGGGAGAATCTCGACCTGTTCCTATCGAAGCTGTCCCCACCCGCGATTCCGGCAGAATATGTCTATGCGGACCTTCCCTACCGCCTTTACCCGGAATCCGAAGCAAGGCGGCTATCGGGGCGATCTTGGACCCTTTAGCGATTCCTCATCTTCACCGTCGCGTAAGCGCAACTGCGTCACGTCTTCACGAGCCTCAACTGGAACAACGTTCGCGTCAGCAGAAAGCGCTCCATCACGTTGAGCAGCCCTCAGCGCTTTGCCACCTCTAAAAGCCTTTTTTCTCCAAATAGGCAGGAACAGCATGAAGAAATCGATTGGCGAAGTCCGTCACTTCGTTGAGCTGAGCCCGCCGTGCAACGCGCATCTGGTCCTGCCACGAGCGCCATCATTCGCGGGTGAGGAAGATGTTCCAAAGTGCGTGCACGTCGCCGAAGCGTGTGTCGCAATCACGCGCACGCAGCACGTTGCCGACAAGATCTGCACGCAAATCGAGGACTTCTACCAATCCCTCGTCTCCGTGGGACCTGACAGGTTTCTAGCTTTCGAAGGTGGAGGCGCGATCATAAGGCCGACCAGTGAAAGCCTGTTCTTCACGGTCTCAGCGCGAGACCTCGTCACTTTCTGTGGCATCCGCGCGCTGCTGGAAGCAGGCTTGTTTCTGGCCACGTCCGTGTCCGAGGGGGCTATAGAGTGGCTTCACGCAGACGGCACCCGATCTGGTGAAACCTGCAATCGCCTCTACAACGACCGCTGCGGAACGGACGAACAGTAGCTTCGACCGCTCCGCCACCCAAAGGAAGATCGATCTCGGGACAATCGGGTCGTAGTGCTTTTCCAATCGACCAACCATTTCGTCCCCCCGCTTTTCTTCGAGTCTCAGAGGTTGATGCCGCGAGCGCGGCTAGCAGCCCTTTGGCGCCGCTCCGCTATGATCTGCTCACTGCTCTGCAGACGGACAGTCTGCTGCAGGACCTTCAGCCGCTCCTGCATCGCCTCGAAAGCTCGACGCTGCGCCGGCGGCACGCGGTTGACAAGATCCTTGTCACCCCGGACGAGGGCATTGCGACCGAAGCGCTCGTCGAGCGCTCGGCTGACAGCGGCAAACTCCCGGGCAATGCCCTGCTCGAGGGAAGCGGCGGAAACACTCAGCTTCCTGCTGTCCTTCCTCACCTCGACCGTCAGGTGCGCCAAAGCCTCTTCCGCAGCTTTCGAAAGAGCTGGAATGGCAACCGCCATGCGCCGCCGTTCGTCCGTGATAGCCTGGCGTTCGGCATCGAGGGCATTGAGGTGGGCCGCACCGAGCGCGCGCAGGCGCGCTGCAGCTTCCGGCACGGCCCGCATCGCCTCTTTCCGCTCCTGGCCGGACGCCAGCATCCGGTCCAGCAGGCGATTAGAACCGCGCAAAGCCCCATAGGCGGCCGGATCATTGGTCACCGCGGCGGCGATTCGATCAGCAGCAAAGCCTTTCCGGAGCAGCTCCTCGATCTTGCCGACGGCGCCCGACGGATCGCGCCAGATCATTGTCGCGGCGTTGGCCAATGCGCCACGCTGCTGGCGATAGAAAGGGTTGGAGAGCGCCCGCAATCGAGCCTCATCGTCGACCGACGTCTTGAACACGATGACGGCAGCAAGCATCGGCGGCACGGCGACATTCTCCTTCCCCGGTCCGTTCTCTGTCTCTTGGCCCCGAACAACACTGGCAGCCATGACGATCTTCGAGCGATCCTGCCGCTCGGCGAGATGCTGCGCCTCGGCAAAACGTTTGACCGCTTCGAACAGCCGGGCCAGCTCCTCGCGCCGGCCGGCCGTCAGATCTTCCGGCAAACGCTCGGTCATATTGCGTTCAGCAACCGCATCCGCCTTCGCGGTGAATGCGCTCCAGCCGAAGCGTGCCGTTAACGCTTCGCTGACCGCCTTGATCTCCTGCACGACCGAGCGGTCCTCGGCGGCAAGCGCAAAGGCGCTCTTATAGGCGTCGTCCCCGTCCCGGTTGCGCACCGCCTCGATCTCCATAAGGCGCGCCATCGCGCGCTCGGAAAGCGCCGGGATCGATAATGACATGTAGGAGCGCCGCGTCTGCTCACGCATTTCGAACCGTTCGGCATTCCGGCGGAACCCGGTCGCATGGGCCCGGGCCAGGGGAAGCAGTTCCTCCAGGGCTGCCTTTGCGACCTTGCGCTCGGAAAGCGCCGCGCCTCCGTCGACGATCAGCTCGGAGCCACGCAGCCGGCCGAGCCGGTCGGGTGCTGCGGCAAGATCAGCAGTGAGCCTGCGGGGTTCGGTGCCGGTGTCCGAGGCGAGCGCATTCAGGGCGACAAGTGCTGCATCCGGATCCCGGTAGATCTTAGTAAGCAGCGGTCGCAGCATCGTTTCCCGCTCCGTCCAGGCCGGTGACGAACGCTGCGCCAGCCGCGCATCCGCCTCGACACTCCTAACGAAGGACGTGCTCGGCGGGATCAGATACTGTGGTTCGCCAGCGCTTGCGCTCGCGATGGTGTGGGATTCAGTTCGCGCCTCGTTGTAGGCGAAGCGCCGTTCCCGCTCGATGGCAAAACCGAGCGCCACGCTTGCCCGCTCCCAGAGCTTTTCCACCTGCTCTCGCTTTGCGGTAATCCACGTCCAGCGCCGGGAAAGGCTTTCCTCCATCTCGGCGGCAGCAAGCGAGAGATGATCGAGCCCGCGGCGCCGGGCGAAGTCTTGCGCCTGGGCGCGATAGCCCGCCTCGCTCTCAAAATCGAGCGTCGTCGTCTTGGCACCGGAGCGCGACAAGCGTTCGACGAGACGGCTGAACACATCCGGCCGATGACTTTCCCGTTCGATGCGCTCCTGACGCGCTTCGGCGGTTTCGATCTGTCTGGCCGTCCAGACATTGCGGTCGACTTCCCTCTCCTCGTAACGCTTCTGACCTGTCTCCTCGTCGACAATGGCAATCTGGACCTTGACCCGCTCGACACCATCCTTGCGCAGCGTGATGGTGTCGCCGTCGGAGATGCCGGCATCGTCGAGCGCTTTCGGCAGGCTGACGCCCCAGAGCCGATGGGCGGTTCCGTCGTCCGTCCTGACATCGGCATAGGGGCTGTCGTCGGCATCCTCGTCCTCGGGCCGGAATTTGGCTTCGCCGGTTTCGACAAGCTCGCCGGTGACACCGGCGGCATGATCGACACGCGGTTTGCGTCCCCATTCCGGTCTCGGCTCAAAATCCTCTTTCGCCGCATAAAGATCGACGCGGTCGCGATGCCGGGTCATCGACACATAGGTCAGATGCCGGTCCATCATGCCGGTGGCGAGCACGAAGGTGCGGTCGACGGTCGACCCTTGAGATTTGTGGATCGTTGCGGCATAGCCGTGGTCGACATTGTCATAACTGTCCTCGCCGAAGACGACTTTATTGCCATTGTCGAGCAGAACCGACAGCAGCGGATCGCCGCGTTTGTCGCCGGTCGCGGTGACCGTGCCGAGCATGCCGTTCTTGACATATTGCGGCCCGGAGTGCTTGGCCCGCGGCTCGAGGAAGCGGGCGTTCTCCAGGAAGATGATGCGGTCGCCGGCGGCAAATTTTCGCGCCCCGCGCTCGGTCCGGAAGCTGCGGCTTTCGCCGAGGGCATTATCGCCGGCCATCACCTCACGCAGCGCCTCGTTGAGCTTGCGGACATCGTCGTTGGTGTGGGCGAGCACCAGCAGTTCATCACCGCGAAGACGGCCATCCCTGCCCTCGGAGATCGAGCGACCGATTGCGTGTTTGCGTGCCTCTGTCCAATCGACCACAATCCTGTCGATCGTTTCCTCGCGTGTGCCCGCCTCGACCAGGTGGCCCTGCTGGGTATAGGCGTCGAGGCCCTTCTCGACCTCGCCGCGGGCAAACAGCCGCGAGGCATTACGTGCCCAGGCCTCACGCTGGCGGCGCACGCCGGCAAGCTCTGCAAAGCCGATGCGTTCGGTAATTGCCCGGAAGGCAGCACCGGCCTGGATCGGCTGCAGCTGCATCGCATCGCCGACCAGCACGACCTTTACCTCAGCCTCCTCGGCAATCTTCAGCACACGGGCCATCTGCTGCGAGGCCACCATGCCGGCCTCGTCGATCACCAGCACATCACCGCGATGGAGCGTATCGCGGCCATTGGCCCAGGCCAGTTCCCAGGAGGCAAGTGTCCGCGACTTGATGCCGGAACTGTCTTGCAGCCCTTCTGCGGCCTTGCCGGCAAGGGCTGCACCGATCACCCGGTGTCCCTCGCCCTCCCAGGCAAGACGTGCGGCAGCAAGCAGCGTCGATTTGCCGGCGCCGGCAAGGCCTACAATAGCGGCAATGCCACCATCACCGGTGACATGACGGACAGCATCGACCTGCTCTGCATCGAGCCGGAACGGAGTTTTGGGATCGCCGCTCTCGATGCTCTCCACGCGTTCGATCGCCACCGTCACATTCCGCTCGGAAACACCGAAGCCGCGACGCTCCGACAAAACCCGCGCCGACTGCGCCATGTCGTATTCGATGCGCAGCATCTCCCGCGTCGTAAACACCGCGGGCTCCGACACCTTTCCTGTCTCTGCCTCGATCTCCTTCGGCTTCAGTATGACCAATTGGTCCGACGCCATCAGCCTGGCGCGGATGTTGGCAAAATCGGTGGGATCGTCGACGTAACGGTGCAGCGCCCTGGCGATATCCCTCTCGTCGAAGGTAGAGCGTTCATTGCCGAGCTGCTTCAGCAAAAGCTCCGGCTCTGAAAGCAGCCGATCGGCCATCTCCTGGCGGCGGGCGAGATCGGCCGGCGCGAAGTGGAGCTCCCTGCCCTTCCTCGCCAGCGCCGCCTTCTCCGGCCCGAGATGTTTTTGCGCGATCCCGTCGAGGCCCTGTTCGGCATAGGAGCGACCGTCGAGGCGGATGTCATGTCCGGCCAGCGCCAGATGCCGGTTGGCCGTTTCCGCCCAGGCGATCTTCCACGCTTTCATCGTTTCCTTGTCGCCCGCCCAGACTTTGTAGACGATCTTGCCGTTCGGGCGGTCCGGCGTGACGACACGCAGCGGCTTGCCACCCTCACCAAGCACTGGAACCTTCTTTGCCCCGAACCCCTCCTCCGTCGCCGGCCGGAGCGTCGTCATCAGGTGGATGTGCGGGTTGCCGTCCTTGTCGTGATAGACCCAGTCGGCGATCATTCCTTTCGAGGTGAGATTGTCGCGGACGAATTCGCGCACCAGCGTGATATTCTCGGCCCGCGTCAGCTCCTCCGGCAGCGCGATGATCAGTTCGCGGGCGAGCTGCGCATCTGCCCGCGTCTCGAAGGCGTCAACGGCATTCCAAAACACTTCGCTGGCCTTGCTGACGGACTGACCTGATATCGCCGACCGCAGCCAATCCGGGATCTCATCCGGCAGCGCCAGTTCCTCATACATCAGTTCGCCCGCCCCACCGCGATAGCTGAACGACGTTCCCGCCTGCTCGTCCATCATCCGGGCGCGGTGGCGATAGGCGGCAGCCGAGACGATGCTGCGTCCCGATCCCCTGCTGATCACCTGCGCTCTGACGAACATGATCGCCACTGGCGTCTCCAGACTGGCCCAAGCACGTCGCGACAGCGACGTATATTGCGCCCTCAAACAGATCGGACCGAAGGGCCGATGCCGCTTTTCTGGTTGCACGGTAGCGCATTTTACTGTTTTATTCTAGTTAGTATAATCGCACCTTCGACATCAAAGCAGAAAAGGAACCAGGAATGGCGACAAAATCATCGATTTCCGATCTCGACGCCCAGATCGAAAAGCTGCGCGAACGCAAACGATTGTTGATAGTTAAATCGGCCGAGCGGTTTGCCCGCGCCGCGACCAGAACCGGGCTGGCGGAGATGGAGATCGCCGACGAGGAGGTCGATCGGATCATCGAGGAAATCGCCGCGCGATTTCGGAAGGGGGAAAGGAAAGGCGCCGCTGGCCCCACTCCTCAAACGCGTCGACCAGCAGATAGCGGCGCTGGAGCGCAGGGGCAGGTTCCAAATGACGGCTGAGCGCAAGCGCGACACGCGCGAAAAGATCCTGCTCGGCGGGATCGTCGTCAAAGCCGGGCTATCGAAGGCGGATCGGGCGTTCCTGCTCGGCGGCCTCATAGAAATGGCAAGGCTCGTCCCAGGCTCCATCGAGCATCGGCGGCTGCGCGATATCGGCGAAGAGGCTTTCAAGGCCCCCTCGCTGAGGAACGGTTCATCGCATCTCGAGGAGAAAGTAAGATGGGCCTAAGAGGGAAACCGCATCCGAGCCTGTTACTCGTTTTGGTACCGATCGCCGTCACCACGATCACAATCTACATTGTTGGCTGGCGATGGCCGGGACTCGCCGCCGGCATGTCCGGGAAGATAGAACACTGGTTCCTGCGGGCAGCACCTGTACCGCCTCTACTGTTCGGACCTCTTGCCGGACTTCTGACCGTGTGGGTCTTGCCGCTGCATCGGCGAAGGCCGGTCGCCATGGCAAGTCTTTTGTGTTTTCTCAGCGTTGCCGCCTTCTATGCGCTGCGCGAATTCGGCCGGCTTGCACCTACTGTGCAGGCCCGGGTCGTTCCGTGGGATCGAGCGCTGTCCTATCTTGATATGGCCGCAGTCATTGCTGCCGTCGCCGGCTTCATGGCAGTGGCGGTGTCCGCCCGCATCTCCGTCGTCGTGCCAGATGAAATCAAGCGTGCCCGGCGTGGAATATTTGGAGATGCCGATTGGCTGCCGATGGCGGCAGCAGGAAAGCTGTTCCCGCCGGATGGGGAAATCGTGGTCGGCGAGCGTTATCGGGTCGACAAGGAAATCATCCATGCGCTTCCCTTCGATGTAAACGATCGCAGCACATGGGGACAGGGCGGGAAGGCGCCATTGCTCACCTACAGACAGGACTTCGATTCCACCCATATGCTGTTTTTCGCGGGATCGGGCGGATACAAAACGACCAGCAACGTCGTGCCGACGGCGCTCAGATATACCGGACCCATGATCTGCCTCGATCCTTCCACTGAGGTCGCGCCCATGGTCGTCGAGCACCGCACCAATGCGCTCGGGCGCGAGGTCATGGTGCTCGATCCGACGAACCCGATCATGGGCTTCAACGTGCTCGACGGGATCGAAGCATCCAAGCAAAAGGAAGAGGACATCGTCGGCATTGCCCATATGCTGCTGTCGGAAAGCCTTCGCTTCGAAAGCTCGACGGGATCCTACTTCCAGAACCAGGCGCACAACCTCCTGACCGGTCTGCTCGCCCATGTGATGCTCTCGCCCGAATATGAGGGCCGGCGAAGCTTGCGCAGTCTCCGCCAGATCGTTTCCGAACCGGAGCCCTCGGTGCTCGCTATGCTGCGCGACATTCAGGAGCATTCCGGTTCGGCCTTCATCCGCGAAACGCTCGGCGTCTTCACCAACATGACCGAGCAGACGTTTTCGGGCGTCTATTCCACAGCATCGAAGGATACCCAGTGGCTGTCGCTCGACAGCTATGCCGCGCTCGTCTGCGGCAATGCCTTCAAATCGAGTGATATCGTTTCGGGCAAGAAGGACGTCTTCCTCAACATCTCCGCATCGATCTTGCGCTCCTATCCGGGCATCGCTCGTGTGATCATCGGCTCGCTCATCAACGCCATGGTGCAGGCCGACGGCGCCTTCCAGCGCCGGGCGCTGTTCATGCTCGATGAGGTCGATCTGCTCGGCTACATGAGGGTGCTCGAGGAGGCGCGCGACCGCGGCCGCAAGTACGGCATCTCGATGATGTTGATGTACCAGTCGGTCGGGCAGTTGGAGCGGCATTTCGGGAAGGATGGCGCGACGTCATGGATCGATGGCTGCGCTTTCGCCTCTTACGCAGCGATCAAGGCGCTCGACACGGCGCGCAACCTCTCTGCGCAATGTGGCGAGATGACGGTGGAGGTGAAGGGCAGTTCCCGCAACATCGGCTGGGACACGAAGAACAATGCATCCAGGAGATCCGAGAACGTCAACTTCCAGCGCCGGCCGCTGATCATGCCGCACGAGATCACCCAGTCGATGAGGAAGGACGAGCAGATCATCATCGTCCAGGGGCATAGTCCGATCCGCTGCGGCCGGGCGATCTACTTCCGGCGAAAGGAGATGGATCAGGCAGCGAAGGTCAATCGTTTCGTCAAACCGGTGCTATGATCGTGGTTTTATCAGCGGCCCACCTCGTCCTCGCCGGCATAGGCGTCGACGGCGTTTTCGAGTTCGGCAAAAAGCTCATCGGGCATCGTTTCGATAGTGCCGACGGTGCGTCGGTCTGCCTGCCTGATCAGTTGCTGATAATCTTCGATATTGAGGAGAACCAGCCGGGGTTTGTTCCGCTGGGTGATCGTCACCGGATGACGCAGCGCCTCGGCGATGATGTCGCCGGATTTACGTGAGAGGTCACTGGTTGAATACGTCCCGCTTGGCTTCGGCATTGGGCTTCCTTGCTATCGCTGGAATTTAGAGCATTTACAACATTACTGCGATTGTTGTGAAACTTCGCAGCCGTCCTTCCTCGGCTCACTTGAGGGCCATCGGCAACTGAGAGGCAACCTCGTCTGTCGCCTCTCAGTATGTGAGATGGTGCTGCTACCACCATGACCAAACGACGCGCCCCGCATAGACCGGGATGCGAGTTGCCAACGTGATATCCTTGATGATCGGCGCCAGCGAGCCGAGTTCGTCCGCAATCAGCGCAACGAGCTCAGGATAGTTGATATCGACGCCAGTGTCGTCGGCAGCCCAAGCGCTCATCCAATCGCCGCCGTTGACGCGGAATTCATGCGTGTCGTAATCAATTTCGAGTTCGTCCAGCAGATTGATAGTGAAGCGCCCGAAAATCTCGATCTCGCCCTCCAGCTGATATTCGGCGAATTCATCCTCCCCGATGAGAACACTTCGTTCCAATTCCATGATGACGCTGATCCGATCGATTGCCGCGTCGAGCCCCTCAACCAGGCGATCGTGAAGCTCTCGCGAAAAATCGCTGTCGCAGCCGAAGCGGTTTGCCAGGACGACGAGCCGGAAGCCGGCAAACTTGGTGTAGAGTATAAGGTTCTGATCGGTTGTCATAATGTGATCTCCTTCGTTGATGACGGAGATCGGCCACTCTCTTGCAAAGAGGGGTCAAGGACCGCGGAACGCGGCTCGCAAGCGGGGGAACCGATTTTTCCAGAGCGCAGTGAAACGCAGCAGCGGAAAAATTGGGGGAGACGCGCCGTCCTTGACGCCGGATTTGCTGGAGTAAAATTGGACGTCAGAGAGAGAAGAGACCCGCGGACCCGAAGGGGACGCGACCGTTTCCGGCGTGAGCCGGCAGGAGGTGTCGAGGATAGAACCGCCGCCCTGCGGCTGGGCAATTCGCTCACGTCATTCCGCGAGAGGGGGCGTGACCGGAGGCGGAGACGGTGTTCGGGCTCCGTGAGCGGAGCGAATAGCACCCGGCCGCCGATTGGCCGGCTCGCCCAAATCCATGATCTTCGGCTTCAACGATCATCACAAAAATGAATCGGTGTGGGCCGACCGATTCATAAGTGTCGTTAGACGCAAAAGCTGGAAGAGGCGACTCTCCGTCATGCTCACTCAACCCTATCAGCTCTACATCGAACGCAGGGACGCGACGAAAAACATGGCGCGCTTCTACGCGCTCGCAATCGAACCGACGTTGTTCGGCACACCATGCCTGACGCGGCGATGGGGACGCATCGGAACGATCGGACAAGCCATGGTGCATCACTTCGACAGAGAGGAGGATGCAGTCCGTATGTTCCTCGAACTTCTCCGATCAAAACGGGCGCGCGGCTATAGGCCGAACACAAATGTCGGACGGGAACCCATGGTCCGGGCTGTCCGCGGAAGTCTTCCTGGTCCTTGCCGGTAATTATCGGCGTGAAGCGCAGCTTCGGGTCGACGCGCCGGTCGATCCGGCGTACCGGCCCAGGCGAGGAGGCAAACGCCGCCTCAGAAGGGTGGCGCGGCGTCGATGGCGCCCTCCTGCTCGGCGATCGCTACCCTCAGTTCGGCCCGAGCGATCTCCAGCTCCGCTTCGATCTGGCGGCGCTCAGCCGGATCGGCGTTCCTGAGCTCGGCCCGCAGTTCCTCAACCTGAATTTCGAGTGCAATCGTCATCGTCGTCGTCTCCTGAAATGTGAAAGATGACGCCCGGGGTCGTGAGGATCGGGCCGGGTCAAGGATCGCGTCAGCGACCGGCGGAGCCGGCGAGCGGAGGAACCGATTTTCTGACGGTGCCCTTCAGGGCGCCGGCTGAAAATTGGAGGGGCCGCGAAGTCCTTGAGGCGGCACGAGCCTCACGGCAGACTTCAAGTATCTGAGCAGACAGGGTCCTTGGTCTCGTGTGGCACGACAGGAGGATTGAAGGCGGGCTCGATGCCCGCTTTCAATCCCGCTATTGCGCGCAAAACCTGAGATACGGCGAAGCCGGCCCCGATTGCTCGAGGCCGCTCGCTTTGTTCTTCAGTTCGGGCTGTTCCAGAGGATCACCTTCTTGCTAGGATCGCCGCCGGGTGCCGGTGCGAGATTGCCGAAGATCACACCGATCTCGGGAGCCTCAAGCTTCACTGAGAGGTATTCCTCGCCGGTCTGCCGCGCGATGCGGTTCCAGGCGGCGCCGATCTCGAAGCCCGTCTTGCGGTGAATGACGCGGTAGTCGGGCGCTTCTTCGCTTGCCTTGCTGGCATTTGGGACGATGGCGATCGGGGCGTTGACCCGGATCGTGGCGAAGACGCCTTCGAGGATGCCGTCGGTCTTCTGCGTGAGCGTTGCGATCGTGGTGGCCATGGTTGTTGTCTCCTTCGGTTGCTCGGGACCATTCCCGATGGCGCACGAAGAGACGGCCGACCTGCTGCGGTCAGCTCGCCTGAAAATTTTGCAAAATTCTATTTTCCACCAGGATAAACGAACCGAAATCGAATTTGCAAAAATTTCGGGCGAGTCTTACCCCTTCAGGGGTTGGCCGCCAAAGCAGGCGGTCGTCTATACGAGCGATATAAAACGGGAATGGTTCGGGGCAATCGAAGGAGACAACAAACCATGGCCTCCCGGTCCAAGCACTGGGGGATATTGGCCGCACACTCCACGGACGCTTCGCCCGCATGTCGATCAACATAATACCCTCGCCCGCTCCCGGCTGCGGCAGGCTGTGAGCACCTCGATAACATTTCTGCTGATCGGCGAGGTCGCCGCGGCACCGCATTGCCGTCTGCAGACCGTGCTCCAATCCCGGGTGAAGCTGTTCACGCGGGCGTCGAATGAGTGATCTTCCCCAAACGTGCCCGCTCCCAAGCACCTGAGCCGCCGATGGGTCGCCAGGTACATCGCCATTGGCAAACACGCAACCGGAACGATGTGAGCCGGCTTCATCCGCGGAGCCAAGCTCGGTGAGATCACAAGGCAACAGGATCGGAGCAAGTCACAAACGGAATGCCATAAAGCGCGACATTTTGATCGTCCGAAACCAAATACGCTCCCTCCGCCACGGCTTGCGCCATGAGCAGATGATCGAAAGGATCGCGGTGATGAAGTGGAAGAGCAGCGAGAGCGATAAGATGCGCGTCCGAGATATCCAGCCGGTCGAAACCTTGATCCGGCAAAATCGCAACAATCTCTTCGATATCGGCATCAAGTTTGCCGATGCGCAGCTTCACAGTGATTTCCCAAAGGGAGACAGCACTGACGAGGACATCATTCTCGGGATCGCCAATAAGGCGACGCGCATGGTTCCCTAGCTTCTCGTCGTCGTTCAGCCACCACAGCAAGGCATGTGTATCGAGCAGCAGCCTCACGTCCCGTCTTCCATGGACTTCAGAACATCCGCCGGCAGACCATCGAAGTCATCGGCAACTTTGATCTTTCCGCGCAACGCGCCTGGTTTCCGCATGACGACGCCGGCTGACGGCGGGCCGATTTCGGCGACAACCTTGTGATGCGACGTCAGGACGAACCGCTGGCCGTCTTCGACCTGCTTGAGGAAAGACGTCAGGTTGCCGCGAAATTCCCGCACGCCGACACGGCGGGGAGATGGTATCTGCTGCCGAGATTGGGTCATGGCGAAGCTCCGTTTCAGCGGCAAATGTGTACACAATTTTTGCGAAATGCAAGCATCTCCTTCAGCCGTATGGACAGATGGCGCTTACGCGCCATCTCCCGCCGCTTGCCAAAACGGAGATGCCAAGTCGGCGGGTCTTGTCGGCAAGATTGCCGGTAATGCCGGAGCCGGGGAAGATGACGACGCCAGCCGGCATGACCGAGAGCATGTCGTCATTGCGGCGGAACGGTGCGGCCTTGGCGTGCTTCGTCCATTCGGCTTGAAGGCGATCTGTATCACCTTGCGCGCTTCTGCCCAGCAGGCAGCGATACGTTCGGCGCCCTTCGGCGAGCCGCCGTGCAGCAGCACCATGTCGGGATATTTGGCGAGGGCTTGATCGAGTTTCGCCCAGATTCGTTCGTGATCATTGTAGTCGATGCCGCCGCCGAAGGCGATCTTGGTGCCTGCCGGGATCAGCACTTCGGTCTCGGCGCGCCGGCGGGCGGATGGAAAGTCTCTGGAGTCGATCATCGCCGCGGTCATGTTGGCGTGGCTGACCTTGGAGCCCGTCCGCGGCCGCCATGCCGAGCCGCATTGGCTTCGAAGTGGTCGCCCGCATAGGCGCGCATGAACTCGAAGGCATTGCGGCGCTCAAGCAGCGTGATGCCTTCGGCAACGAGGCGCTCCAACTCGACACTCTTGACCTCCGAGCCGTCCTGCTCGCGCTGACCGTTGCGTTGGCTATCCTCATTACGCTGAAGCTCCCGCTGGATGCGCTCGCCGGCGCGGTGGAAGAGATTGACCGTCGACCACAGGAGGTCTTCGAGATCGGGCTCCAGGCGGGTATCGCCGAGCATTTCGAATAGAGCATCGAACATGGCGGTCAGCGCCGACTGGACGACCGGCTCCTCCGGCAGCGGACGCGGGTCCGGTTCATCCTGGAAGGGGCGATGGCCGTAGATCTGCATCTCGTAGATGAAACGGTCGGTTGGGGACGAGGCGGGGCGGGGCTCGAAGGCGTCGTCGATGGGAAGACATAGGTTCAGATGGTCTCCGTCGGATTTGGGCCGCGCCTCTCGCGGCCTGACGGCGATTGGGCGCGGTAGCTCAATCCCTCGATACGTAGGCGCTGGGGATCCTGCCGCTAGTGCTTGCCCCGGAGTTCGGCGACTTCAACGAGGATCTGCGCCGGCTCAGTCCGGAACGGCTCATCGCTAATCTCAGGGCGCAGCTCGTTCTGAAACGCTCTGGCCTTTCTGCCCGCATGATCGAGCCGGACGGGGAAGGTGAGGGCGTGAGGGCCTACAGGATGGCAGGTCTCTGCCGGTCGCCGCACGGGTAGGCGCCCGCCCGCGGGCCTGCCGAGAGGCGACCCTTACCATGCGGCGGGCGGGCCTTCAGCGGGTCGCTCAGGTTTCTTCCCCTGGCTTGGGCCGCGTGCGGCCCGCCATTCCTGGCACAGCAAGAAACCTCCCTTCCGCCGCCCGGCGCTTCGCCGCGGCGTCAGGCGCCGCGGTTCCGGCCCGTCTGCCGCGTGGACAGGGTGCCGGCCGGCCGCATCGGCGTCAGCTGCGATGTAGAGACGCCGGCAGCCATCGGGCAGTCGGAAGGCGGCAAGGTGATCGGCGGTTCAGTGCCGGCCGGCTCGAAGGGCTGGGTAGCACGCGATTAGAACTCACTTCATGCTGGCGCAGCCTCTACATTTTGACCGGCTGACTTCTAATCAACGCACCGTTGACTTCTAATTATCAAAAGAAGATACGTGCATTCCAGCCTCCAAAAATTAAAATTAACGATCATTCCTGCCTTGGCGTTGAAATCGGCCCCAGCGGCCGTAACATTTACATACTAACTATTTTGCGCTAGTAAAGTCCGCGAAGCTCATGCTACGCCTTCCTTTTACGGCTCGATCAGCCTTTGGCCAGGCAAGGGAGGAACGACGTGCGACAGTTTTTGATCGGCAACCAGGCGTTCGACGACAGTTCTCCAGAGTTTCTGCCGCAGCTCGAACGCGCTTACGAACAGAAGCTCAGGCCACTTTGCCCGTGTCGGCAACCGCCGGTGCCGATGTATATCGCCCGGATGGATGGCCAATTCCTGATCAAACGGATGCCGCTTTCAGGACGAGATCACGATCCCGGCTGCCCATCCTATGAACCGCCATATGAGCTGTCGGGTCTTGGTCCATTGATCGGCAATGCCATCCAGATCGACGCAGCGACGGGCGCGGCTGTGCTGAAACTCGATTTCTCGCTGTCGAAACGAGGGAACCGATCGGCTTCGGCCTCATCTTCGGAGCCGTCGGAAACGGTGCGAAACGATCCGAAAAAGCTGTCGCTCAAGGCCATGCTCCATTATCTCTGGGAGACAGGGGAACTGACTGAATGGACGGCGCTGTGGGCTGGGAGACGCGGCTGGGGTCGCGTCCGCAGCAGCCTGCTGAACGCAGCGCGACAGATGATTGTCCGCGGCGGTCCGCTTAGCGACATCCTGTTCGTGCCGGAAGTGTTTCATCAGGAGGACAAGGAAGGGATCTCCGCCAGGCGCGCAGCGATGTTGGCCGGAGCCCAGTTAACCGGTCCCGGTCCGCGGAAACTGATGATGACCGTCGGAGAGGTAAAGGAATTTTCCTCAGCGCGCGATGGCCAGAAGATGCTGGTGCGCCACCTGCCTTTCCCCTTCATGCTCGATGAGGGTGCGTGGAAACGGTTGAATGCCCGATATGAAACCGAACTGGAACTGTGGCGATCCAACGAGGGGTTTCATCTCATCGGCATCGCCACGTTCGGCATTTCGGGAGCGGGGATAGCTTCGGTCGAGGAAGTGGCGCTGATGGTGGTCAACGAGAACTGGATCCCGTTCGAAACCATCCATGAACAGCGTCTCCTGGAGCGGCTCTCAAGCCTGAAGCGAAGAAGCGTGAAAGGACTCCGGTTCGATCTTTCGCGCGACCAGCCGATTGCCTCCGTGACCTTACCGGAGGCAAAGCCAGCGCCGATCGCCATGTTCATCGTTCCGACGAAGGCCGACGAAGACTATGACGTTGCACTGAATGAGATGATCGCCGCGAGAGCCGAGATGACGCCGTGGATCTGGCGTGTGGCCGACGGCGAAATGCCGCGGCTGCCATGATCCACACCAGCCTCCTTGGTCAGCGACGTAGGCGCCCTAAAAGGAAGCCATCGCCCGGGCGATCTCGAATGCGTGAAGCTATATCCCGGTCAAATCGGCCCAGAGAACTCTCTGCCATTTCTGCATAGCTGCACTGCACAAAAAATGTTTTACCAAGCGGTCAAAATATGAGCATATTGCCTCAAGTTGATGCAGTCGATGGTTTTCCTCCCAGTGCCATCGTATCAGCTGTTCCCCTCTGGAGGTTATTGACCTTCACACCTTAAAGGGCCCTGGTTTTCCAGCGGCCCTATTTTTCTGCATAGTTGGTGAGGCGGCCCCTTTGCATTGCACGATCACATCGGAAGCGGAGCGCTTGCCGTTGGCGGTAACCCACGCTTCAAGTTGGCGGGTCGAGCTCGTTCGCCGCGCGCTCCTATGGCACCCGGAAATCGGAGATGGAAAGCGGAGGATATTTCAGGTATTGCAGTTATGAGCGACTTGCCCTATATACATGGTCAGAGGTGTTCGCCATGACCAGCCATGTTCTTCAATTTACCGAATTGTCGGATCGCGACCGCAAGGCCGTCGCGCCGATCCCAAAGCTGGCGGAGGGCGACCACCTGGAACTGCGGATTCGCCGCGAAGGTGGACAGCTTCAAACCCTTTCTCTTCCAGCCTCGGCTTTCGCACCTGTCGAAGCACTCCTCGATCATCTGTTGCGCGGCAAGCGTGTTGCCGTGCTCACGGAAGATCAGGAATTGAGCCCGACCGACGCCTCCACCATCCTCGGCATCTCACGTCCTCTCGTGGTGCTGCGCATGGATCGCGGCGATCTGCCCTTCCGCTATGTCGGCAAGCACCGCCGAGCCAAGTTGAAGGATGTTCTTGCGCTCAAGGCCAAGCTCGATGCTCGCCAGAAAAGCCTCGACGCGCTGGCCGAGGACACAGAGGATCTGATCGTCAATCATGGCCTCTAAGCCGCCCGTCGCGGTCTACGATGCCTGCGTCCTCTACCCTTTCCATTTACGCAATGTCTTGGTCCAGTGTGCTTTCGACGGTCTCGTCGACGCACGCTGGACCGACGACATCCACGCCGAGTGGATTCGCAATCTGGCCATCGGCTCACCCGAGATACCCTTCTCCCGTCTGGAAGCGACCCGTGATCGGATCAAGGAAGTTTTGCCCGATGCCGATGTCGGTAACCACCAAATCCTCATCCCCAACCTCTCGCTACCGGTCCCGATGATCGTCATGTTTTAGCTGCAGCCATCGCCGGAAAAGCTTCCGTGATTGTCACGTGGAATCTCAAGGATTTCCCTGTCACGGAGCTTCGGCCTCATGGGGTGACCTGCGTATCGCCGGACAATTTCCTCGTGGGCCTCCATCCACCTTTTAGAGCGCATTGATCGACAGCATCAGGCGCGCCCGGTTGAATTTACGCAAGACGGTGCCGGCGGTTCACGAATTCATTGATGCACTGGACCATCAGGGGCTCCGCGCGTTTTCAGTGGTCCTGCGTGAGAAGGCCGCACAATTGGACTGACGGTCGAAACCGACAGAATTGTTAGAGGCCCGGACGCAACCCGTTAAGCTCGATCCGACGAAGAGCGGCCGAGGTCAGTCGCGGCGTCTCGATAGTAGATCTCGCTCACCCGAAACCGGCCGTCGATCCGCTTGCATTGGACGATGATGTCGATCGCGATCGTCAGCATCTCGCGGATGTCGTGCCGTTCGAGGTCCCCACCACCCTCCGACTCCTTGACCAGCAAAGTCAGCTGCTCAAAGGCGAGGCGGGCGGAGTCGGCATGGACCGTGGTGATGGAGCCAGGATGGCCGGAGTTGACATTGCGGATGTAGTAGAATGCCGTCCCGTCACGCAGCTCCTGCAGCAGGATACGGTCGGGCCGCATGCGCAGGCAGGATTCGAGCAGGTCCTTCGCGCCGACCTTGGCGAGACCCTGCCCGCCCTTGGAGTAAAAGAGCCGAACATGGTTGGGCTGCGGGACCACCAGTTCCGGTGTGTCCTCGATGGAAATGATCCGCTCATTTTGCGGGATGTGGCGGATCAGCGCTTTCGACAGCGTCGTCTTTCCCGACCCCGTGGCGCCGGAGATGATGATGTTCTTCCTTGCGAACACCGCCTCCCGCAGAAACGCCTTGTAGGCGCCGATCCGATAGTATTCCAACAGCCTTTGGTCCAATCGTCTCCCGTCGCTTTCGACAGGCGCGACATCGGCGAACAATCCTCCATGATCGAGATCCTCGAGGGTCAGCGACACAGAGGACGGCTTGCGGATGGTGATGCTGACGGTTCCCTTCGTCGTTGCCGGCGGGATGACGATCTGGATCCGCTCATCGTCCGGCAGGGTCGCCGACAGGATCGGCCGCGTCTCGTCGATCGACTGATTGGAGAAGCTCGCGACCGTGCGGGCGAGACGCATCAACCTGTCGAATGAGAGTTCGGGCATCTCATAGGTCTGCCATCCCTCCCTCCCCTCCGTGACGACCTGTCCCGGCCGGTTGACGATGACCTCGTAGAGGGTCTTGTCACGCAGAAAGCGTGATAGCGGCGAAAGCAGTTCGCGCACGACGCCGGAGTCGGCAGCTTCAGTCATTGCCGAACCTATTTCGTCACGAGCTTCGAGGAGGGGCTGAAATCCCCAAGCGCAGCACGGTCGTAGATGCGGTTGCGGGGCTCGGTCACACGAAGCCGGTAGACGGTGGAGAAATCGAGGTCGCGTGCGACGAAGATCGAAACCAGCTCGCCCTGATGTTTCATGAGCGTCGGCGGAATGTTGATCGATTGCTCGACGGCGATCGCCGCCGCCTGCTGACCGGCGCTGGTGGTGTTTTGCGCGTCGACATCGCTGTCCTGCAGCCGGCTGCTGGCATAAGAGCTGGCGTCGCCGACGATCGACAGGAGCATCGCGCTGCCAAAACGCTCCCACCAATGGGTGTCCACATAACCATCGATGCCGGCCCGGCCAAGCGCGTCGGTTGCGGGCGAAGCCAAAGTGATGATCACGCCTTTCGGCGTCTTCGCCCGGTTCCAGAGAACGAACAGGCGCTTTTGTCCACGCCGAATACCGCCGCGATATTCACCGACAATCTGCGTGCCTTTTTCCATCAGCACAACGCGGCCGTTATCTGAAAGAACGTCCCGGTTGATGACGCAGCTCGTGAACCCTGGCTGATCGGAGGAGAGCGCGGTCTCGAGAACGCAAGGAATGGATGTCCCCATTGCGACGATGAAATCACGATTGCCCAACGTGCCGGCACGCGATCCCTGCAATTGCGTCGGTGTCAGCAAGCGGTCGAAGCGCTGGTCATCGTTTTCGCCCTGCGAGGCGAAGCCGCCGGGATTGGCGCCGAGCGGCACGTAATTCGAGGCCTGATCCGACGCCTCGCCCTGATCCTGCCGCCGCGTTGCCGGCGATTTCTCGCCGCCATAGGCGATGACCGGCGCACGGCGGGCAGCATCGAGCAGCTTGTCGCCGTCGGTCGGCGCCTGCTCGGCGGCGACAGGCGTCGGGAGCTGGACCTGCGGCGGTGTCGCCACCGGCTGTGGCTCCTTCGCCGGTTCGAAATCCGATGTCTGCCGGATGACAACGCGCTCCGGCTGGGCACCGTCTGACGGCTTGTCCTGCCCTCGCATCGACCAGAGAGCGAACGCGACAAAGACGACGATCGCCAAGGCGACAGCGCCGCGTTTGAGGATCGGGTTATTGTCGAGCCGGCCGCCGGCCGACGTCTCGGCGCGCTCGCCCGGAATCTGGGTAATCTCTTCCTCGGCCATAACGCCTCCTATTGCGCCGCGCCGGGCGGCACTTTGACGACGCGCTCGACCGATGGTGACGTCGTGTTAGTCTCGGGATTGGTGCCGACGCGATCGTAGGCTTCGTTGAAGACGCAAAGCACGTCGCCGCCACGGCGCAGTATGAACTTGCGGCTGATCGCGTGAACGAGGACGAGATTGCCGTCGACTGACTTCGGAACCAGGCTTTCGCTGCCGTCGGAGTTTTCCATATAGATCGCCGGCATTTCCTGGTTGCCGGCAAAGGCGAAGGTCGTGACCTTGCCGTTGTCATAGACCGCTTGCGGTTCGAGCGCCTGGGACCCTTGCGCCGAATAACGCCAGTTGCGCGGTCCATAGGCTTCGTGAAGGGCAAGCACGCGATCGGCCTCGCCGGCTTGTGCCGCCTGCGCGCGCGCAGATGCTTCCAGCCGGCGCCGCTCCGCTTCATCAGCGGGATAGCGATATTTCACATAGAAATAGGTGTTCTGACCGGCTTCAACACTGCCGTCACGGACGGTGAGTTCCATCTGATAGCTGCGGGTCGAGCCGTCCCGTCGTGTCGTCACGACCGAGATATTCGTCACCGGCTGATTTTCGCGAGGCTTCAGGAACAGGATGTTGCCGGCCGGCGCCACCTCCCAGGCGACGCTGTTGCCGAGGGCGACATGAGCGATTTCCTCGTCGGCGGCGAATTCGATCTGCACGGAAGACCGGAGCGTGCCGACGACTTTTGTGATGTTATAGGGCTGGTAGTCGACGAAACGGATGCGGCTGTCCTGCGTGGCGCCGCGTGGCGTCTCGAGGGCGAGCGCCGCCGAAGAGAAACCGGTAACCAGAATGAGCGGGAGAAGGAAACGCGGTTTCAATTGATCGCCTCCGGATCGGCGCGATATTCGCTGACGACGAAGCCGATCGGGTTGATCAGCCGGTCGGTCGAGGACATCGGGGCATTGGCATAGGAAAAGGTCAGGGTCGCAACCCAGTGCGTCGTGCGCACCTCGTCACCGCGGGTCACCGTCCTCATATAGCGGACGGATGCCACATTGGCGTTGATCAGCGAGATGGAGACAATGTTGATCCGCGACGTGGCACTGCGGCCATAAATGTTCTGCGGGGAGTCTGGATTGCTGCCGCGGTAGACTGCGGCAAATCGAGTCTGCTCCGGCTGCGCCGATAGCAACGCCGCGGTGCGAAAATTCTCCTCGCCCTCGCTCCAGACGTAACCTTCGCGGGCACGGACATATTTGGCCGCGAAATATTTGGTGACGGCCTCGTCGTAGGTGCCGGCGGTCGATGTCAGCGCCGAAACCACATCGACGATGCCGGTGGAATTATCGACCCGCACGACGAAGGGCTCGACGGTTTTCAAAGGCGTGAGGCCGGCAACGGCAAAGACGGAAACGGCAGCAAGCGTACCGGCGCAAGCAGCGATGAACCAAGCGATGCGGGCGGAGCGCTCGACCTGGATCACCCGGTCCTGATCGAATCGGCGGGCCTTGTCGAAGTAACTTTTGAGGTTATCCGTGGTCACCATGTCACTCGCCCTCGCATGGACGGTAGGAGCTCGCGACATCGAAATGCGCGAAAGCGGCCGGTGTGGCTGAAGATGGTTCCGGCACATAGGCGGCGGCGTGACTGGTCGGCTCAGCGGGAACGGCCCGGGTCGCCGGCTGCTCGCCTCCACTGTCCTGCCATTGCCACATGGCGCGGTTCAGCGGCCGGCGGGAATAACCATCACATTTCGGTAGCGGGTGGGAAATCGAACCGCAGCCTACGAGACCGGCGGTCAGCAAAAACGACAAAACGATACGAAGCATCGAAAAAACCTGTTCAATTGTCTGAAGCGTTGGTGACCGTCATTCGGTCCGGCCTGGCGTCAGGCGGCGGCCGACGGAACGCGCGCCGCGGCCGACCGCTCTGACTGTGTGGGATGTCGCCCAGGCGAGCGTGCTTTCGTGCGCATCGCGGGCGGCGCCGTAGCCGTAGGTGAGCGACGCCCCGCCCGCCGCAAGAGCCGAAGCAATGCCGGGCAGTTGGTAGAAGACGTAGAGTGCGGCGACGCAAATGGCGCAGAGCGCGATCGGCCGCATCAGCACGTCGCTATAACCTTCGATCGCCGTAAACGTCGTATCGATGCAGGTGATCAGCAGCGAGCCGATGGCAACGACCAGGACCTGAAGGATGACGAAATTGACGAGCTGGCCGATCCAGGATTCGGTGAACCGGCGGGTCGACTGGAACATGGCGAGCGCGATGAAGATCGGACCTATTGCCAGCACGATGGCAAGCGTCAGCCGGGCATAGAGCGAAACTATATAACCGATCGCCGCGACAAGAAAGCTTCCGCCGATAACCAGTAGGCCGCCCACGCCGGTGACGATATCGATAGGCCAGGAGCCCCGCGACCATATCTCTTTGGCGCATTTCTGGCCCTTATCGAGCAGGCTGTCGAAGGTCGACGCGCTCGGCGCCGTGCCCGAATTCAGCGCCTGCGAGATTTCGCGCGGCAGCGCATCGAAGAAGATATTGGTGACGTAGGTCTGATAGTCGCCGGCGTTCCTCACCAGCATGACGATGATGGCGAGCTTCATCGCCCGGAAGGCGAATTCGAGGATCGGTTCCTGCACGGAGCCGCGCAGGACGAGATAGCCGTAGAGCACGACATAGAGGGTGAGTGCCGCCGTCAGCGGGCCGCTGACCCAGTTGGCGATATTCGAGGTGCCGGAGGAAATGAAGTTTTCCAGCGGTGTCTTGAACTGTCCGTCGACGAAGCTGAAGACCTGATACATCGTCAGCCTCCCAACGATTTGCCCATCCGCTCCAGCCGCAGCTTGCCGTCGGCTGCCTCGGCGTTGCGGCAATTGGGCGTATCGCGGAGTTCTCCGGGATTGTTACGGCATTCGCCGATAATCCTAGCGAGCAGACCATCGTCCGCCATGAGCTCATCGACGGTGTAAATCTTATCCGCCTGTGGGGAGCAGGCCGCCAGTAAAAGCATGGCCGCGCTAGAAAGAAGCCACTTCATTTCAGCGCCGCTCCCATCGTGTCCATTCGCTTGCGCCAGTCCTCAGCCTTGCGTTGGTCATCGACCTGCACCTGAGCCTGCTGGACCATCTGCAGGCCCTGCATGCGCAGGACGTCGGCTTGCAAGAAGGCGGTCTCGGCCTGGAGGCGGGCCTGCAGATCGGCGATGTCCTTGGCGTCGGCAGCACCGGAGATTTTCTGGCGAAGCTCATCGATGCCGCCGATGCGCTTGGTCGCCGCATCGTAGATCTGCCGGCCGAGGCTCATCTGCCCGGCGTTCTGGTTCTGGATGCGCGACAGTTCCTGCGCATAGAAATCGTCGGCATCGGTGCGGTAGGTGGAATTGTCTTGAACGAATTTGGAAGCGGAACTACCGAAGACGCCGCTGCCGGAACCTTTGAACAGCCCCTCGATCGCGTTGAAGTCCTGCGGAAGCGCCTTGCGGATCGACGGATCGTTCAGCAGGTTGGCGACGTCGGCCATGTTGGTGATCTTGTTCAGCGAGCCGTAGAGCTGCTGGGCTTGTTGGAGCTGCTGGTTCAAGGCGTCGAGCTGGGACTTCAGCTGCGCGATGCTCTCGATTTGCTTGGCGATCGATGTCTGATCGATGACGGGGATGCCCTGCGCCGATGCTAGCATCGCCGACGCCAAAAGAGCGGCCGATACAAACAATGGCCGCATCGTTCCTGTTCGGATCATGCTGTCTTCCTCCTCTGATGAAACACGGCAAGCCAGTCCTCCCGTCCCTCGCCGATCTCCAAACGGATAGCATCGGCAAGCTCGACATTGGCGGTCCGGCCGGAGAGGATGGCAAGTTCGTCGTCGAAGCCGTTGAGGTTCAGCTCGGCGACAACGCTGTTGTGCCCCTGCTTGACGATGAACCGGCGGCTCTCGACGGAGAGTTCGCGCGAGACGAGCTCGAATTCGCGCTCCGTCAGCTTGAAGCCGTCGACATAGTCGGCGCGGTCGCCGCGCGGGTTCGGAAGAAAGATCTGTGTCGGGCACTGCTCGATGATCGTGTGGGCGATCGGCGAGACGATGGCATCGCGCGGGCTCTGGGTCGCAAACAGCATGAGACCGTTCTGCTTGCGGATCGTCTTGAGTTTGTTCTGGGCGAGATCACGAAAGCCTTCGTCCTGCAGCGCCTTCCAGAACTCGTCGATGACAATGATGATGCGACGCCCGTCGATCAGCTGCTCGATCCGATAGAACAGGTAGGCCATCAACGGCGTGCGGATCTCCTCATTGTCGAGGAAATCGGTCATGTCGTAGCCGATGAACCTGGCGCCGATGCCGATATCGTCAGCCTCGTTGTCGAATACCCAGCCGAGCGGGCCGCCCTTTTCCCATCGTCGGAGACGTGCGGCAATGCCCTCGGGATCGGTGTTGTTGAGGAAGGTGCGCAGGGCGCCGATGGAGCGACGCTCCACCGGCAGGTCCGCCACCCCGTCGACCGCCGAGGTGATGTCGCGCAACTCGGTGATCGACAATTCGCCAGATCCGGATCGGACCAGCTTGGCGATCCAACCGGTGAGGAATACTTTGTTTTCCGCAGTGAATTCCAGTGCTTTCACCGGCGCGCAGCCGGTGGCGACACCATTCTTCAGCGGCAGATAGGTGCCGCCGGCCGCCCGCACGAAGAGATCGGCGCCACGGTCCTTGTCGAAGAAGACCATATGCGGGTCATGCTTTTCGAGCTGGGACAGCATGAAATTCAAGAGCACCGTCTTGCCGGCACCCGACGGACCGCAGACGAAACTGTTGCCGAGATCGCCGTGATGAAAGTTGAAATAGAAGGGCGAGCCGGACGCGGTCTTGAGCATGGCGACCGCCGGTCCCCACTCGTTGCCGTCCTTCTTGCCCGCCGGATAGGAATGATAGGGAGCAAGGGCTGCGAAGTTGCGCGACGTGATCGCTCCCGAGCGCGCCCGGTAGCGGAAATTGCCCGGCACTTGCGCCCACCAGGCAGCCTCGAGCCCAAGATCCTCGCGGGCGACGACCGCGCCGCCGCTGGTGAGATAGGCCCGCGCTTTCGCCATGTGATCAGTCAGTTCCTTGACCGAGGGCGCGAAGACGGCAAGCGCAAGATGATGTTCCCCGAGAACGAAGCGATTGGATTCGAGATCGTCCATCGCCTCGCCGAGTTCCTCGATCTGTGAGGCCGCCTTGTCGCCGGCGCTGACCATCTGGTTCTGCTTGCGGCCCATGATCGTGCGGGCATCGGCCTTTGAGGTGAAAGCGAAGGACTGCGTCAGGATAAGCTCGAAAGGTGCGGTCAAGATAGCGTCGAGCATGCCGCTGCGCGTCGTCGCCGGATATTCCTTGAAGCCGAACATGCCGGCATAGCGGCTGTCGGCCTCGTGACGGATCTCGACGGTCTCGCGCCCGAAAATGACCCGGTCGGAATAGATTGCCGAGGAAATTCGTCCCTCCGTCAATGGGATCGGCTCCCGCCGGCCGCCGACGATCTGGTGGAGCACTTCGCTCGGCTCGGAGAACAGGATCCCGTCCTGTTCGTGGAGGGTGAGCAGCCGCGGCTCGAAGCGCTTCAGGCCGGCGACGACATCCGCCACGCGGTCACGCAGATGCTTCAGGGCCTGCCCGTCGAGCTCGGTATCGGATCGGCGGGCCTTGCGCAGCCGGGAGAGAAGCTTGGCCGCCTTTTCGGCAGGATCCCGGCCGGGATGCCAGACAAGGGTGAGGTAAAGATCGTTGCGAAACAGATCTTCCCTCACCATGCGCTCGCGGTATCGCGCGTTCAGACCGTCGGAGAAGGGATTGGCGAAGCGTCCCTCGGGATAAGCATTGTCGCGGCGGCGCACCAGATGCGTCCAGAGCGCCAGCCGCTCGTCAGCGATATTGCGATAGAGCGTGTTCAGGCTGCGGTGCAGGTCGTTGAGGTCCCTGACGTCCGAAGTTTCGAAGGAAACGCCGTCGAGAGCGATCATCGTCATCAACGCTCGGGATTCGAGCGCAATGGTCGTCTCGTCGACATGCCTGACATAGGGGATGAAGGTTTCCGGCCCGAGCTCGCGCGACCGGAGCGTCGCAATGTTAGACAAAGCTGAGATCCCTTTCGTCATAACGTCGGGTGAGCGTCAGAGGCGAGAGCGTGGCGCCGCCCCAATAGGCGGCATTGCGGGAGCGGCCACGGGTTTCGATCCACGCAATCAGGATCCGAAACATGTTGTGGTCGTGCTTGACGAGCGCCCGGAACACGACGTGGAAGACGACGCCGATCAGCGCATAGGCGATCGACCCCGCTGTGATGTAGAGAATGGTCGTCAGCATGATGTTGACGCCCATCGCCTCCATCGTCACGCCTGCGATCGTCGCCGGGCGGGTGCAGGCGAGGAACAGGATGTCTTCTTCGAGGCTGGGAGCGTTTGCCATGCCCGTCAGCCTCCGACGATGGTGTTGACCAGCTCGGTGGCGCCAAAAATGCCGCCGATCCCGATAATCCAGAAGCCGGCCCGCCTCAAATCCATGTAGCCAAACATCCAGGCAATGCAGATGATGATGACGGCGATGACCGCCAGCAGACGGGCGATATTGCCGGTCAGCATGTCGACGATGTTCTGCAGCACGGTTTCGATGCCGGCGGCCTGGGCGAAGGCCGGCTCGACCAGGCAGATGACAATGGCGGCCGCCATCAGCGTGGATGCGGCAAAGGGGCGAAGGCTGGCTTTGGAGATCATTCACTTTGCTCCGATCAATCATTCTGGAAAACGAGAACCGTGGATCGCCGCCCTGAGCTGAAAACATCCCAGGATGCGGCCTCAGCGGTTTGGGAGGATTGTTTCGCAAGCGCCGGCGGCGCCTCATCTTGCGTCGGCACGCCAGACCCGGCCTGGTCACCTCGTTCGCCGATGGTGAGCGAGGCAAGCGTCGGCGATAACTGCTTTACTTCCTGGCGTACCTGCTCGTCATATTTGACCATGGCGCCGAGGGATCGATCATCGCGGCCATAATAGGACTGGAGCATCACCCTTTCGGCCTGAGCCGGATCCCCCGCGCGTAATGCGGCGCGGTAGTATCCGTCGAGAAGCGTAGCCGTGGCCTTGAGGTTCATGCAGGGATCGAAGGCGTCGGCGACGGATAGCTTCAATTTTTGAAGCGCCTCTATCGCGATACCGCCGAGCCCGATCTGAATATCCTGGTGATCGGCAATCAGAGACGTCGTGACCTCGATCGCCTCCGCCTTCGATGCGGGTTGAGCAGCGAGTGGTGGGCCGCTGTTGATGCGGATGGCGAAGGGCTGAAACCGGCTCTCAAGGCTGACAATGCCGGCCAGCGTCTCCACCTGAACCATCGGCGCGCAGGTTTGCGCGATTTCGACGAATGCAGCACCCATCGGTCAATACCAAACGCGCTGTTTACCGGCGCCGTCGATGGTGACATCGACATAGTGCGGCTGCGATCGCACATTCGGGCGCGTTGTCGGATAGCCGATGCACTGGCGGTGCCCGTCCACGCGCTGCCAATGTGGCGACAGGACCGAATTGTCGCGGGAAGTATAGTCGTTCCCATCCCAGCAGAGGCTGTTGCTCACCGGCTGCGGCGATGTCGATACGCAGGTTGCTTGCCGACCGCCGCGACCGCTATCAGTCGTGAGCTTGTACCCCGCATCGCAATAATAGGGTTCATAGCCAGGCCGCGAACTCTGAAAACCGACGCCGCTACAGGTCGGGAATGAGTGCCCCTCGGCAAGCTCCCGCCACAGCTTCTGGATCGGCGGCCGGCATTCTGCATATTGCGTCGGCCCGCCGGGATTGGAAAGGCATAGAATAACCTGGCATCCCCAATCCTCGGCCCGCGCTTTACTGCCGAAAATAAGATAGGGTGGCGCAACGAAGCAGACCGTAAGCAGTGAATTCAGGAGAAGGCTTTTCATGAACAGGATCCTTCGAGACGATGGCGCCCTATTGCGTTTCGGGAGACTCAATCTGCCTGCCCGCGTTTATACTGTCGTATATAACATAGTTAAATGACATGACAAGCGCGATTAAAACGCAATGGCACAACCTTGCCTTCTCGGGACTCATTCTCCATGAGATCCTCGACCATCCGCTGGAGGACGAGACCCCGCAGGCGAGGCTGAAGCAGATCGGCATGATGACGATCCTCTATACGATGACTCAGGCCCATCAGAAGCTAACCCTCTCTAATATAATTGAGATTACCGAGCTAACACGCAGCGGTGTGAAGGAGACGGTCGACCTTTTGGTAAAGCGGGGAATGCTGGTGGAGACGATGGGGAAGAACGCCATGGGCCGGGGGACGGCGCGGCAATTCGAGATCTCTCAGGACCTCCTGAGCAAGCTGAGCTCTTTCCGCGCCAGCCAGGAGGCGGGGTTAAACTGACTGATCTTCGGCTTTAATGGAGTGAGATGCGAATCATCCGCCAGCCCGATCGCATGGCTGCCGGTAGTCATCAGGGACGATCAGGCAACCCGTCCGCAGGCGGGTTGCAATCAAACAATGAAGAGTATCGGAGAAATCAGCATAGCGGCGCCGTGAGGCGGATTTCGGGAATTCTCGCCACGCTAAGGGCGGAACAAGGGCAGCCGCAGGAGCCTCAGCATAGCGGCCGTCAAGGGAGGCGGGACCGACTGCCCCCGCCCGTGCGTTCCCTATCTCCGTCGCCGCTCAGCATATGGAGCGCGTTGCGCACCGGCGAACTCGGCTGGAACATGACCTACCGGTGAGGGCGCCGATGGTTGGCTCTCCAGTGTCTATCCGGCATTACGCGCCAAGCGAAAACAGATTTCATGAACGGGTCCAACGCGTTTGGACGGAGAGATCGCTAATCCCAGGCAGGATCTGACGAAACAGGAAAGACGTTGTTTGCAGCTTTTATCCGACGGCGATAGTGACGGTGCTATCCATAGGAGACTGAAACTTATCCATTCAAACCGTCCGCCTCCATCTTTCCAATGCGCGCCAGCGGCTGCAGGCACCCGCTCGTGTTGAGGCCGCGGCCAAAGCTGTCAGCGCAAATTTATCAAAGCAATATTTTTTGCTAGTTCCAAATAGATCATCCGACGACCCGCTGTCATCAACGCTTCTCTCGATGCTACGCACGACGACTCGTTCGCGCGGGACATCGTTCTCGTTCGCCCTCGGCGGACGATGGCTTCCGCCATCGCGATGCTAAGGGAGGATCTGCCGGAGGAGGTTGCAAGCCTGCACAGTCGCGTGATTTTCAGCATCGACGGTCGAGGGGATGCGCTGGTTCTCACCACGGGCCGCATGACGACGCCGTCGGAATACTTCGCGCGTCACTTCAATATGCCGGTGAACACGCCCCACTAGCTGCGCGAGGTCAATGCCTGACGATTTTAGACGCCGGTTCGCGGGATAGGAGCTTGCGGCCGTCGGGTCGCGGCAGTGGGCGGCGTCCGGGTGGCTAAGAAGGAGACGGCTCACGCCGCCTCCTCCTCGTTGAGGTCCGGCTGCAAGTCATGCAGATAGTCGACCGCGCGCTGGGCATGAGCTGCCGCTGAAAAGATGGCACGCTTGTCGCTGCCGAGAACCTTGAGCCAGTCATCGAGATAGCTTGCATGGTCGGGGCGTGGTTCGAGCTCGGGGACGATACCAAGATCGGCGCAGAGAAAGCAGCTGCCGAGTTCGGCAATGAGCTCTTCGCGGGCGCGTTCGCTCCTGTCTTTCGCATAGCGGCTGAGATCCCGATCGAGCCTTCGCGGTGCAGCGGTCCAGTGCGTCATCTCGTGACTGAGAACGGCGACATAGGATGCATCGTCCCGGAAGGCGTCGAAGCACGGCATCTGGATGTAGTCACGGGCAGCAGCATAATAGGCCGCCGATCCTCCATGGCGGATCAGGGCGCCGGTATTGGCAAAGAAGCGGCCGGCAGCACCGATGCGGCTCATCCAATCCTGGTCAGGCGCGATGGAATGGGCAAGGCCATCAAGGCCGGTGATCTGGTCGGTGTTGAACACGGTGTAGGTTTTGAGGAAGGGGATGTCGCGTTCGATTTCGGCGCCTGTCTCCGTCGTCTCGGCGCGGATGAAAGAGCTGGCGAAGACGACGGTCGTGCCGGTTTCGCCCCTGCGGACGGCGCCGCCGAGCTCGATTGCCTGGCGAAACGTCATCCACCTTGGTGATGCAAAGCCGCGGGCGATGGCTTCAGACCAGAGGAGCAGAGCATTGATGCCGGTGTAGGGTTGGCCATTGTGGCGCAGTGGCCGGCTGACCTCGGCTGTCCAGCCTCCCGTCGTCCATGGCTTGGTCCATGGACGGACGCCCTGTTTGAGATCGGCGATGATCTTGGTGGTGATGCGGCTGTAGATATCGGATCGTTGATTGGATTGCTGCCTGTTCATCTCTGAACCTCCGTTCGAGGTCGCGGCCATCGCGACCTGCTACGGCGGTCCAAAAGCCAGGCTGCAAGTGCGGCCAGCACCCGCAGGGCCGCAACGAAGTGAAGGACGGCAAAGCCGTTGCGGGCAGCGCGAGCCTGGCAGGACCAAAAGCCGGGGCAGGACGGGATGCAGCAACACCACGGCGAGACAGGTTTGAAACCCAGGCAGAAATGAAAAATCCAGTCTATTACGCAAGGCGGGAGCGTCCGGGATGAATCGATGGACCCGAAGCGTGGCATCGACCTTGCGCGGCCGTTCCTCGTCGACGCAATGGAGAAGGTTAGCAACGAGAGTGCCATTTCGTCGAGGAAGCCAAGACCGCCGAGACCAAACTCGTAGTCTTCGCGCGCATGCATTCGACCCGTACCTCAGCCCCTACTTCGTCGCCAACCAGGACAAGATGCGGGTAGAGTTCGAGGATCCGTATATCCTCATCCACGAAAAGAAGCTATCGAACCTGCAGTCCTTGCTGCCGGTAAGTTGAGGTCTGATGGAGCATTCCAATCGGCCGACCGCCTTCAGCAAAGTAAGCCTCCGGTGAAGGCCGCAGGTCAGGCCGCTTGAGCGTTGACGGTCGGCGGCGTCCAATTCCACGGAAGCAACTGCTCCAGCCTGGTAATCGACGTATCAGCGATGCTGGCAAGAACGTCGGCCAGCCACACCTGCGGATCGATGTCGTTGAGTTTTGCCGTCATAATCAATGTGGCCATGAAGGCCGCACGATCTGCACCGCGGTCTGATCCGGCGAAGAGCCAGGATTTTCTGCCGAGCGCAAAGCCTCTGAGCGCTCGCTCTGCCGCATTATTCGTCAGGCAAATCCGGCCGTCCTGCAGAAATGATGTGAAGCCATCCCAGCGCTTGAGCATGTAGTCGATCGCCTCCGCCACCGGAGAACTGCGTGAGAGCTTTGCCCGCTCGGTTTGAAGCCAGACCTGCAGATCATCGACGAGTGGCAGACAGTCTCTCCGGCGACGCTCCAGGCGTTGATCGGCCGTAAGCCCGTTGATCTCGCGCTCAATATCGAACAGGCCGTCGATCCGTTTGACGGCTTCGAGCGCCATAGGCGAGATCGGCGCGGCATTCTTTCCACGCTTGGCATTTGCGGCGATGTCGGCGAGCACGAAGAACTTACGCCGCGAGTGTGCCCAACAAAACGCCTGCCTTAGAGGATTTGGATCGCGATCAACCTTGAACAGCGGATTGTAGCCGCCATAGGCGTCCGCCTGCAGAATGCCGTTGAAGGTCTTCAGGTGGCGCTCCGGATGCTCCTGCCGTCGGTCCCGCGAGGCATAGTAAAGGGCCGCCGGCGGAGAGAGCCCTCCGAACGGCCGATCGTCCCGGACATAGGTCCAGATGCGGCCCGTATCGGTCTTTCCCTTGGCCAGGATAGGCACGGTCGTGTCGTCGCCGTGCAGACGTTCGGCAGCAAGGACATGCGCCTCGATCAGGGAGTGAATGGGCTTCAACGCCGCGGCACATGCTCCAACCTGATCGGCCAGCGTCGACAAGCTGAGGTCGACGCCCTCGCGGGCGTAGCGCTCGCTCTGGCGATTGAGCGGCTGGTGCTGGGCGAACTTCTCAAACAGGATCATCGCCAGCAGGTTCGGCCCGGCAAAACCGCGGGGTGTCACATGGAAGGGTGCGGGTGACTGCGTGATCTTCTCACACTCGCGGCAGGTGAACTTCTCCCGCACCGTCTGGATGACCTTCCACTGACGCGGGATGACTTCCAAGGTCTCGGTAATGTCTTCGCCAAGCTTCGACAGTTTAACCGATCCACAACAGGCGCAATTCGTGGGAGCGGCGATTACGACGCGCTCACGCGGCAGGTGTTCGGGAAAGGGCTTGCGTGACGGACGCTTGCGCTCGAAGGCTTTGACGGCTGAAGCTTTGGCTGCGATCTCCGCCGCCAGTTCATCTTCACCGGCGTCCGCTTCCAACTCCTCGAGCTGCAGTTCCATCTGCTCCAGGAGCCGCGCCTTGCGCTCGGACCGGCTGCCGTAGAGTGCACGGCGAACCTTGTCGATCTCCAGCTTCAGCCGCGCGATCAGCGCCTCGGAATGCGATACGAGTGCCTTTGCGCTGGCGGCTTCTGCCTTGGAGGTCGCTGCTTCTGCTTCGGCTGCGACACGTCGAGCGCGTTCCTGGGCCAGCAGTGCAAGCGCACTGGCAAGGTCGTCCGGAAGCTCTTCGGTCGCATTGCTCATGACAGGATGGAATCATATTCGACCCTGTCATTCCAGTGTTTTTGCTTATCCGGCCGACGTCGGCCGCCAGGTCTTTTGCGGCATCCGCCAGTCGATACCTTCCAGCAGATAACCGAGCTGCGCAGGCGTGATCACCACCGTGCCATCGGCCGCTGATGGCCAGATGAAGCGGCCGCGCTCCAGCTTCTTCGTGAACAGGCAAGCGCCCTGGCCGTCATGCCAGATCACCTTGATCAGACCGCCACCGCGGCCGCGGAATACGAACAGGTGTCCACACATCGGGTCGCGCTTCAGCGCCTCCTGCACCATCAACGACAAACCGGGGAAGCCCTTTCGCATATCGGTGTGGCCTGTCGCCAGCCAGACCTTCACGCCACTCGGAACCGGAATCATCGCAGCCCCAGCACGCAATCGAGAATCCGGCCAAGGGCATCCGTATCGATGTCGCTATCCACGCGCACGCGCCGACCCCGTCCAAGCTCGATTGTCACATCGCTACGCTTCCGACGAGGGTGGGATGTGGTGGGCGATTCCGGTTGAACGGGAGAGACTGTCGAAGCGGCCTCGGATACGATCACCGGCACCAAAGTCGCCGTATCAGACCTTGGCTCCTCGATCCGGCAAAGCTCTTTGCGCCAACGGAACAACTGGCTGACATGGATGCCGGCCGCGCGGGCAATCTCGGAGATGACCGCGTCTGGCTCAAAGCATGCAGCGACAAGGCGCTCTTTATCTTCGCGTGACCAGCGCCGACGGCGCTCTACAGACGTGATCACCTCAATTGGATGCTTCGTCATATGACTACTCCTAGTGTTACCACTAGGACTGGCAGTCAGAAGCCCTCTATCGCAAGACGGCCTTCACCGTGGGCTTACTCAGCAAATAGGCAGAACCATTACGAAATCACGGCGCAATCGCTGGCGTTTTTTTCCGCCACCCGTTCAAATGGCCGAAAGTTTCGAGTTGATCGAATTGAAGCTCCCGTGTTCGGGAAGTGGTGGGATCCGGGAACGTTTGGCAAGATTCAACGAACCACTGGCCGCCACGCCCAGAGAGGGTCATAGGGAATACGATGACAAGCGCGGACGCTCAGTCGTTCAGTCAGGTTGCGAGCACGTATCAGCTTGGGATCGGTATGACTCACATAGCGCCTCCAACTGATTTACGGCACTAGCCAAATCGTGAAGTTCCGATTTCAGCGATTGGATGATGTCGAAATGTCCGGAGCCATTCGAATTCGCAGTTGAACTTTTCAAATCCGCAGAACTTCTATTCGGATGGGGAAATGGGATGAGCTTTTGCACGGTTATGCTTTTGACGATATTGACGCAGAATAGTAGATTGTACTGGGCAAGTCTTTGCAATGGCAATCGAAAGCGAAAACACGTCAACGTATGTTTCGTCGCGCAATTCGGTACAGGGCCTGCATATTTCGGAACATCAAAGCACCTGAAGTTTTAAGTAGTTCCTATTGGTCCGCGTTTTATCCAATCGCCCAGAGTAGTTTGGGCTTCCGTTGGATGAGTGCGGTATAAACAGCGCCGCAGGTGGCGTGGATCCTGCGCGCTGTTAGCCGTAGGCTTCACGCGGTTCGGGTCCCAACAGATGCGGGAGGCAAGCGCATGAGTGCCACCCCTTCCTCTGCGGGCATCGGCGTAAGATGGGAATCACCGCGAGAGAACTCGAGCACTGCGTTTGCAGCGAGAAGTTCGGACTTCGGGATGGGCTTGCTATAGTAGAACCCCTGTGCCACAGCGCAGCCGCTTTCAGCCAAGAATTTTTCTTGATCGACCGTCTCCACGCCCTCAGCGACTACATTTTGCCCTAGGCAGCGCGCAATTGAGAGAATTGCCTTGACCAGTTCTCTACTTCGCTTGTCGGATCGATTGATGAATGACCGGTCAATTTTGAGGGTATCAATGGGAAAGTTAGCCAAATAGCTCAGAGATGAGTAGCCGGTGCCGAAATCATCGATCGCTATGGAAATTCCGCTCGCATGCAATTGAGAGAGTGTCGTCGAAACGCCCTCGCAGTTATGGAGCAGGAGACTCTCAGTTATTTCAACCTCGATCCACTCCGCACGACAACCGGTTTCCTGCAATACGTCCGCCACCGTTTGCGACAAACGCGGGCATTGAAACTGCTTAGGAGACAAATTTATCGCAATCTTGTGCGGGGGCAGTCCATCTGCATTCATGACGGCAGCCGTGCAACACGCCTCATGCAGCACCCATCGTCCAAGATCGATGATCAATCCCGTTTCCTCGGCGACACCTATGAATTCTCCCGGAGGGATCATTCCCATCTTCGGATGATGCCATCGTAGCAGTGCTTCTGAACCGATCACCTTTCCGTTGTCCAATAGGACCTTTGGCTGATAATGGAGTTCAAGTTGCTCATGTTTCAAAGCTAGGCGTAGGTCTGATTCTAGCGCTAGGCGCTTTTCAGCCCCAATCGTGAGATCCTTTGAGTAGAAGCGGAAGTTGCTACGCCCCGAGCGCTTCGCCAAATACATCGCAGAATCCGCATATTTCACCAAATCGTCGGGAGCGTCGCCGTCATTTGGAAATACCGATATCCCGATGCTGCAGGATACAAAGATCTCCCTGTCGGAAAGCATGAAGCGTTCGCCGAATGCGGCAAGCATTCTGCTGGCAATTTGAGCCAAATCGTCATTGTCCTGAACATTGGGCAGCAAGACTGCAAATTCATCTCCACCGAGTCTCGCCACGGTGTCGCTGGCACGGACGCCTTTTTTCATGCGTGTCGCCACCTGCCGCAGCAACTCGTCACCGACGGGATGTCCCATAGTGTCATTGATCGCTTTGAAATGGTCCATATCGATCAGCATCACCCCGGCTCGCTGGCCCGCCGAAGCCGCGTCCCCGATCATCTCGCGTAGCCGTTCATTGAAAAGTGTCCGGTTAGGCAGGCCGGTCAGAGAATCGTAGAATGCCATCTGATGGATTTTCTTACGGGACGTGTCCAGTTCGGTGATATCGCGGGCGACGCCGAGGATCCCCATCAGCTTTCCCCCCGTGAATACCGGAACCTTACGAGTCTCCAAAAGCGTTGATCGACCGTCCTCGTGAGCGGTAAACCGTTCCTCATTGATGAGAATACGGCCGGCTTGCATGGCCTCCTCATCCTTGTCACGAAAAAACTGGGCGAGTTCGGGAGTAAACAGGTCATAATCCGTTTTCCCGACGATTTCCGCTTCTGCCTTGCCGACCAATTCTTCGAAGGCATGATTGCACAACAGATATTTGCCTGTTACGTCTTTCAGCCATACCATATCCGGAATGGTCTGCAGGACACTTAGGAGGCGAGCCCGAGCTTCAATAGTCGTGCCCTCGGCGTGCTTTCGTTCGGTAATATCGCGAGATAACACCAGAAAAGTGACGGTTGAGTGATTGCTGCTTGGTCGCCTTGCGACCGACAGTTCAAACCAACGGGATTCGCCGTTTGGTAGGGCTATACGGACACAACGACCGTAGGAGGCGCCGGTTTCATCGGCTTCTTCAAGAGCCAGCATAGCGATGTCGGCCTGATCTGGAGGGAGCACATCGCGGACAAGCTTGCCGAGCAGCACTTCTTTTCGCTGCGCCAGGATCTCCTGATTCCTTGCCCAGACCTGCAGGTAGCGACCGTCGGCATTTACCTCGAACAGAACGTCAGGAATGGCGGCAATAATTCCCTCTGCGAATTCAAGAGCCTCTTTGAGATCATGCTCCGCACGTTTTCGCTCTGTGATGTCCAACATCGCGCCAACCAAGCCGATCCTGTTACCAGCGATATCAGTGATTGCGGTCTTGCTGAGTAAAAGATCAACGACACCACCATTCTCGGTGGTGGCCTTTGCTTCATATTGCTGAACACCGCCATTTGCAAAAAGCGCCTCGTCCAACGCGGCATACGTCTCGGCTATGGGTGCGGGCACCAAATCGAAAACGGTTTTTCCGATAATATCTCCCTTTGAGCGGCCGGAGAAGCTTTCGAAGGCCCTGTTGCAACCAAGGTGTATCCCATCTCTGTTTTTGAAGAAGACGGGTAACGGGATCGCGTCGAGTACGACGGCACTGGACATCTCTTCGGCGTTGAATGGCAAGTCGATGTTTGTCGCAGGATGCCGCGGATTCGCCCGGAAAGCCTTCTCAAACGGTTGCTTCAGACTTGCGACATCTGCGTCGTGACCGTGCGATGGCCGGACAACGGAGGCTTCCGAAAATGGCGGGGCCGTGCCCGTGGCAAGCGGAGGGCTGGCATTGACCGCGTTGCGGAAGGCTCCACGCCCCTGGTCGATTTGAGCATCAGTCGGCATCTGCACTTCCACAGGCTGTTCGGGGCGGGATGTGCGTTCCGATTGACGTACGTGTTTCATGTGCCTGTCCTGCTTTGTCACGTGGCTGAGCAATCATGCGTCAAGCCAGCATTTTGTTAGGACCGCACAAGTCATTTGGCGGAGTACCATGCCGCTACCCCACCGGGATATCGCTCTCATTCAGAATCATCAAAGACGTGTATTTGCATGTGGTCGGCGACGCCGCCCATATCATTTAGAACGCTTGCCAATCATCATTCGAAGGCGCGAGCACCAGGTTACCACGGCGCATCGGATAGTCTCCGCGGTCAACCATTGTCTGACCGGGCGGGAAGCTCTTCCCAAGTTCGCCCGTGACCTTCTGTGGCTTCCCGCTCTCGTCTTTGAAGTGGAAATGTTTCAACAGTGCGGCTAGGCTTTGGCTCTCTTGAGCGAGGTGCGATCCTGCAGTATTCATCTCCGCGACCATGCTCGCATTTTCTTGAGTGGCATGGTCCATATGGTTAACCGCGCCGTTGATCTCGCGCAGGCCCGACGATTGTTCCTGGGAGGCCGTTGCGATTGCGTCCATATGAAGATTTACATCCTGCACAAGCTCTTCAATCGTTCTCAGGCCCGATCCGGTTTCACTCACGAGCCTTACGCCTTCGTCGACGGCAAGAGCTGAATTGCCGATGAGATCCTTGATTTCTTTTGCCGCTGTCGCTGAGCGCTGTGCAAGCTCCCTGACCTCCTGGGCAACAACCGCAAAGCCTTTTCCCGCGTCGCCAGCACGCGCTGCTTCGACGCCGGCGTTCAGCGCCAGGAGGTTCGTTTGGAAGGCGATCGCGTCGATGACGCTGATGATCTGGGAAATCTGCTTGGAGGAGTTTTCAATGCGATTCATGGCGCCGATAGCATCGCGTACAACCCGACCGGACATTTCCGCATGATCTCGCATCTGTTGGACGGCTCCGCGCGCCTCAGCCGTCCTCTTCGTGGTCGATGCAACGTTGACGGTTATCTCCTCCAACGCCGCTGCAGTTTCCTCGAGCGAAGCCGCCTGCTGCTCCGTGCGTCTTGAAAGATTTTCAGATGCGGCCGAGACGCCCGAGCTGCCATTCGTGACCGTTTCGACTGAATGGCCGACGGTAACAAGCACGTCCCGGAGCTGACGAATGGAAGCGTTGAAATCCCTGCGCAAACTTTCAAACTGTGGCGCTAACGGCTCCTCAATTTCATAAATCAAGTCTCCATCCGCCATCCGCTTCAACCCGGTTGCCAATGCCGTCGTCGCTCGGATGAGGCGCTCTTCTGCTTCTTTTTCCGCCCTTACCTGAATATCCAGCTTCTCTTGGTCAGAACGAATGCGCTCAGCTTCCGCGGATGTCTCCAGGTTACTTTTCTGTATGGCCGCGCCGCGGAAAAACTCAAGGCAACGCGCCATGTCCCCGATCTCGTCGCGTCGGATCGTCAAGGGCACCGGCGCCGACGTATCGCCTTCTGCGAGTGCCTTCATTCGGCTTGTCAGAGTCCGAATGGAGCTTGAAATTCTCCGAACGACCGAAATGCACAAAATGAGTACCGTAGACATGATCAGAAGCGTGGCGCCGGAGTAGCCGATAAAGGCATTGCGAAGATCGGCGTAACGCTGAAATGCCATCTCGTCCAACTCGTCGCCGGTGCGCATAATGAGTGCGGTCAACAAAGCAGCCCGCTGTTGGGTGATTTCATTCCATCGATCCAACGTCTCGGGGGGGAAGGAAACGCCCGGCTGGTTTGCATACATCTGATCGCGAACGCCCGCGATGAACTTGCCTGCGGCGCTGGCCTCGAAGTCGTCATAAGATTTGACGAGATCGGCGGGGAGAAATTCCTGCATCGCAGGCACATAAAGCTGCTTTAGATTTTTTGACTGTAAGAGGGACGAAAATAGATCGACGGACATGGCTGAATTTTTGACGTAGGCTCGGCCGGGCCTGATCTCCAGCAAACTAGCTTCCGTGATCTGCATGAGCGCGTGAAAACCGGTAATTTGGCGTGCTAAATCCAAATCATTGACAGTCGCCCCAGTGCGACGGACGAGCTCCAAGCCCGCAAGGGCAGCTGGGCGCAAAGCAACAGCTCCCTCCGCCTCGCTAGCCGTTCCGTCATCGACGCGCCGGCGGAAGCTATCGATATTGTCCCGCCTTTCACGAATGATCTGTACCGCCCGTTCTATGGCCGGATCGTCGAATGCCTTTTTCCAAGAGTCGTAAGCGGAAAAGACCGCTGTAAAAGCCCTGTCCGATGCAGCTTGCTTTGCCCGACGCACGTCGGCGCCTGCAAACGCTTCCGCCGCTATAGCTTGGGCGAGGAATCCGCCTTCCCGCCCAAGTCGCTGCGTTGTTTGTGCGCTGCGGAAGGTAGAGTATTCTCGGTAATATCCCAGTGATGTTGATACTCCGATGATTACGAACGCCGTCAACGGGATAATTGCCAAAATCATTAAAAGTAGAGATAGCGGCAGTCTCGACATATGTTCCTCATAGACGACTATAAATTACACCGGCTTCCATTAGCGACGCGGTCCAGAACATTGCGACATTGACCGCTATGTGTGAGATGACCTCGGCATAATTACTATAAGATTAACCCCTGTAGTGGTCTTGAACTGCGTTGCGCAGATCGGAACATCGTCGCGTTCAGGGGATCATCTGCAAGACAGATCTTGGGCCGAGGCAGTCGGCTTTTCTGGAGAGTGCTGTTGCTGCAAGCCTTGAGGACGGTCGAGCGTGCCGGCTGATCGTAGCTCGGTCGGCGCAATCTGCTTATGATATACGCAATGTTTCCGAGGGAAGTACCCCATAGCGCTTGCGATAGTCCGCAGAAAATCTGCCTCTATGCACGAAGCCCCATTTCAGAGCGACCTGCGTGACCGAGAGGCCAGGTTCGCCTGTCATCAGTTCCTGATGCACTAATTCCAACCGTAGGTGCTGCAGGAATGCCAGAGGGGTCGTATTCCGAAAGTTGCGAAAACCGCTTTGAAGAGTGCGTCGGCTTACGCCACAAGCCGTTGCGATTTCCTCAAGAGATAGCGGCCGAGTAATATTGGCACGCATATAGTCGACCGCCCGCTTAACGGCCTTGGGTAAGGGTGATTCAGCAACGCGGCATAACTCAGATGAGTAGCGATGCTGCGCAGCTTCGATCAAAAGCTCCATCGTCGTTTCAGTGAGGTGATGAAGTGCTATCGGTGATTGAAGGAGGGTTCCGTCTCGTAATCCAGCATACAGCACTGGTACCAGTTGAACCAAAAGGGAGCCGAACCCGACCGATAGGTCGATTTCTGGCGAAAAATCGAGGCTGCCTCTTATTGGCGTATTGAGCCGACATCCCAAACGGCGCGTCAGCTCATCATGGGCGATCCTAAGCCCCAAATGTTTCCTGGGCCCAATGAATTGGGTCGTACTCGCCGACATACTGTTCACGAAAACGCCCCGCGTTCCCTCTGACGGGATTTGTCTGCCGTCAACGGTAACGACCGATCGCCCATGTAGTGGAAGCATGATGATGTTTGCCTCCGCCGGTCCCCGGTGCTGGACGGTTAGGTCGCCCTCGTAGTGCGCGGCAATAACTGCAATCGGACCATTGGTAATCGCATGTACATCGTAGGCGATCGTCTTATCGCCATGTACATGCGCTTCAGATTGCGGGGAAAGCCTCGAAAGCGCTGCCGCGAGTTCCTCGCTGCAGGTACCTTTGAGCGAGAAATGGTCAATCTTAGAGGGGGACACTCTCAACTCTCCACATCATCACTTCCTTCCCGAAACGGTATTCAAGCATGAGGCCCGCCTATCGCTAACGACAGGCGGACAGGGCAATTGACTTGTCGCGGCCAGTCCTCGCCGTGAATTCGACGCAGTCGAAGTCGCCTAAGTTGATAGTGCGAAGATCAATCATTGTTATATATGGAACTCCGACAGAATTGTTACCTGCTGCCAACCATCGCTTCGCAACCGATTCCCAAATGTCTGGCCTTTGATGGTCTCCATTCACGGCCCAGCAGACTCGGGCGTGCTCGCGCTAGCGACTAAACCTCATCCTTTAAGGTTTCTTTTTGCGTGATCAAACGTGCGGAGTGATGGCCGGAAACAAAGATCCATAGCCAGCTTAGTCCCACTGCCAATCTGCTCCTCGTACCTATCAGGAAGTAGATATGGGCAAGCCCCCAAATCCACCATGCAATTCCGCCCTTGAGCCGGATCTTCCCAAAGTCGATAACAGCCGAATTCGGCCCGATGGTAGCCAGGTTTCCCAGATGCCTATATCTGAACGCACTTGGAGTGGGTGTACCCAGACGTCGTGCTTCAATTACCGAAGCGACATATTTGCCTTGCTGTTTGGCGGCGGGAGCCACTCCGGGGACGGGTGTTCCATCAGCGGCCTTCACGGAGGCAGTATCTCCAATAATAAAAATCTCGGGCTTACCGCCAACAGTCAGATCTGGCTGCACGACCGCCCTACCCGCCCTGTCCTTTTCAGCACCGACCCAGGCGGCGGCGTTCGACGCTTGCACCCCCGCAGCCCAGATGACGGTCCGGCTTGAAACGAACTCATCTCCGATCGCGATGCCGTTCTCGTTGCATGCCGTCACGGGAATGCCTGTTCTCACTTCGACGCCCATCTTGATTAGCGACTGCTCGGCATATCTCGAAAGTGCTTCCGGGAACACGGGTAGGACACGTGGACCTGCCTCGATGAGAAGGATGCGCGCCGATCTGGTGTCGATGCTACGGAACTCCTCAACAAGGGTTCGTTGGGCCAGTTGCGCTATAATCCCAGCCATCTCCACGCCTGTCGGGCCTGCTCCGATTATGCTGAACGTGAGCATTGCCTTCCGCCGTTCGGGATCAGCCTCCAATTCGGCCTTCTCAAACGCGAGAAGAAGCCGCCGCCGGATGGTCGTCGCGTCTTCGAGTGCCTTTAGCCCGGGCGCAAACGGCTCCCACTCGTCCCGGCCAAAATAGGCGTGCCTTGCACCTGTCGCGAGAACGAGCGTGTCATAGGGAATAGCATTCCCATCCTTGAGCGATACTACGCGTGCCTCGGTATCAACGCCAACAACCTCGCCCAGCAGCGTCGATACATCCTTTCGTCCTCTGAACAATGCTCTGATGGGCCAGGCTATCTCCGAGGTTGCCAATACAGTCGTGGCAACTTGGTAGAGGAGCGGTTGAAAGAGGTGATGGTTGCGCCTGTCGACGATCGTTATGGAAGTGTCGGGACACTTGAGGTCCTTCGCTAACTGGAGTCCGGCAAAGCCACCGCCGACTACGACAACTCGATGCGTATCCATTTCGTCTCCCTCAAACCTGCGCGCTCGGGGCGCGCGCCTCGTAGAAATGGCCATTGCGCCCGATCAGTCGCTGATACGGGTATTTACATTAATCGACGGTGGACTCACCAACAGTGGAAGAAGAGGCTCCAGCACCCGCTTGACATTAGGATGTTCGCCATGGCCAACGACAGCCGCCTCATTCTGCCAGCCGTCTAAGATGATGAAAGTGTTCGGATCGTCCGACCGCTGGTAGAGGTCGTAGTAGAGACAACCAGACTCTTCGCGGGCGGGTCCAATGAATTCCTGAAGGAGTTCTTTTACGCGATTTCGATTTTGGGACGTGGTTTTGAATTCAACGACAAGGTGCTGTTCCTCTGACTTCTTCGATGTCATTTGCGCTGGCTCCTAATTGAAAACGACGACCGGCTTGATCACTCGCCCGGCTTCGGCGTCCGCGATCGCTTCGTTGATCTTCTCGAAGGGATACTTGGTGATCAATTTTTGGAAGGGGAAAAGCCCAGCCTGATTAAGATCCATCATCTGCGGAATGAACAGCTGTGGAATCTGATCACCAAGGATCGCACCCTGGATCTTGCGATTGAACACCATTAGATCGAGGGGGATGGGAATGTCGTTCCCGAGCGCGTCGAGGCCGAGCAAGACAACGTGCCCGCCGGCACGGGTGCACTTGATCGAGTTCAGAATAACCGGAATGATGCCAACTGCGTCGATCGCGAAGTCGGCACCGCCGCCCGTCAGCGCATGGATCTGGTTGACTACGTCGGGATCTTTGCCGTTGATCGCATGTGTGGCACCAAGCCCCATGGCCATGTCTAGCCTCTGCTGATTCAGATCTATGATGATAATCTTGCTGCACCGACGAACTTTGGCGGCCATCACGGCGGCCATGCCGACAGCACCTGCGCCGAAAACGGCTATCGTCGACCCTATTTCCGGCTTCATCGCGTTTATCACTGTTCCTGCACCCGTTGCCATGCCGCACCCGAGTGGCGCAGCGTCGGTAAGGTCGAGGTCTGTTTTCGGCAAAAGCGCTGCATTGTTTTCAGTCGCAAGGATATGCGTCGCAAAGGACGACTGGCCCACGAAATTGCTGCCAATGCCAACTTCATCGCAGAGCAATGCCTTCTTACCATTCGGACGAAGCCCCGTAAGATTGTACTGGGTATAGTTTTGGCAGTTCATTGGGTGAGAACGGCGGCAGTCGGCGCAGAATCCGCATGAGCTCTGGCTCAGTGCGACGTGATCACCCACTTTGAGGCTCTGAACTTCTGGTCCGACCGCCTCGACGACGCCGACGCCTTCGTGCCCCGGGATCACCGGTGCCGGCGGGCCAAAAATACCGTCGCGAAGCAGCAAGTCCGTGTGGCAGATCCCGCTCGCAACCGTGCGAACCAGGATCTCGTTGCCTTCGGGGTCAGCCAGTTCGAGTTCACGGAATTCCAGCGGGCTCTTTGGCTTCACGGCGACAGCCGCAGTGATTTTCACCATTATATTCTCCTGCGTTCTCCCGCAATTGCTACGGGAATGACTTGATCGGCCCGACGGACTAGACGCGACCCGCGCGCGCACCGTAGATGATTGCGGCAAATGCAATGATCACGCCCTGGACGATAAGCTTGCCCGGCTCCTGGATGCCGAAGACGGTCAGCATCGCGAACAGGAAGCTGAAGGCAACGACGGCAACGAACGGCCCGGCGACGCCGCCCCGGTCGACGCCGAACGTCACACCGCCGAGGATCGTGGCGGCGAGAGCATTCATGAAGGTGTCGAAGCCTGGCTTGATGGTGCCGACCGCCAACGCGGATACCTGGACCAGGGCCGCGATGCCTGTCAGGGCGCCCGCGAGCGTGTGCGAGACAAAAATCGTACGTGCCAACGGAATTCCTGTAGTTTCCGCCGCCCTCGGATTGTCGCCGACGGCCCTGAAGTAACGCCCGACGATGAGAAAGCGAAATGCGATAGAAATCAGGGCGGCGATGACGATCCACAGGACCACGGAATAGGAAAGGCCGTGGATATTGCCGCTCGTAAGTATTCGAAGCCAGCTTGGCGTTGAACCGGGCGCGCGGCCGGCGCTCATGTATTGGACGATCCCAATCAGAATGGCCGAAACACTTAGTGTGGAGATAACGGCAGAAGCGCGCACGTATGCTACGAGTATTCCGTTTACACCCCCCACAGCTAGCCCAATCACAACAGGCATGAGGACGGTCATTAGCGGTGGATAGTTGTTGAGCTGGCCCGAGCTGGCCAGATAAATCGCGAACGCGAAAATACCGCTGACAGAGAGATCGATGGATCGCACCCGCATGACAAGCGACTGGGCGAGCACCGCGATCCCGAGCGGCGCTGACTGCTTGAGGATTACAAACCAGTAGTTGGGATTTATGAGCGTGGCGCTCACTGCTGGAGCAACCGCAACCAGGATTGCGAGCACATAGTATGCGGGCGGTAGCCCGAGTATCCACGAAATGGCGCTCTTACCCCTCAATGAGCGAGATGGTGCTTCAGTTTTCGAGTCTGATGTGGTCATCGAGAAGTCCATTTCTTTCAAAGTCCGATTGTTTTGCGTCGCTGCGAAACGACGAGTACGAGAAGCAACACACCCTTGACGACCGACTGAAGAAATGCAGAGACGTTGGCCAGATTCATCACATTATTCACTGTCCCGAGGATCGCCGCGCCAACGACGGTTCCCACAATGCTTCCGATGCCCCCGGCGAGGTGGACCCCACCCAATGCTGCAGCCGTTACAGACTCAATCCCGAATGAAGCGCCGCCCTTAGGATCACCCGATGCAAGGCGACCTGCAAGAAACATCCCCGCAGCGCATGCGAATAGAGCAGAAAGAACATACGCTTTGATGATGGTGCGCTCGACGGGAACACCGTTCATCCGTGCGTTGAAGTCATTGCCGCCGGAAGCGAAGAGGTAGAGGCCGAAGGGACGACGATAGAGAATCCAGGATGCGAAGAGCGATGCCGTGATCAACCAAAACAATGAGTTAGGTACGGGGCCGATGGATCCGGCTACCGAGCCGGAAAGCCACTCCGGCACGCGCCCGCCTGGGATTGGCAAAATGATCAACGCGATACCTTGGCCGATGCCCATTGTTGTCAGCGTCATGATGATTGGATGTACATTGAGGCGCGCGACACCGTAACCGTTCGCTACTCCGAACCCCATCGCCACCGCGATGCAGATAAGCACGCGGGTTATCTCAGGAAGATCAAGCGTCATGATCGTCGTCGTTAGACTGATGACGGACCCAACCGACACGTCGAGGCCGCCAGTGAGAATGACGAACGTCTGACCGAGAGCCGAGATGACGAGCACCGTCGATTGCGCCAGGAGATTAGACAAATTCTCCGGATCCATGAAGTCCGGCAATAATATTACCGAGGCGACAACCATCACCAGGAGCGTTCCAATGGAAAGCCCGATCGCTCCCGCGCGATAAGGGAGCTTCAGGCGACTGGCAAATGAATTCATAAGTTATCCTCCTCAATGCACCGCAGCACGGGGATCCGGTGACGCACTCGCCCCCAGCGCAGTCTCGAGGATTCTTTCCTCGGTCGCCCCCTCTGCGGACATCTGCCCGACGATCTTCCTGTCATGAACGACCAAAATGCTGTCGCAGAGCCCTATAAGCTCAGCGTGCTCGCGCGACGAAACCACGACCGCACCGCCACGATCACTGAAGTCCCGCAGCAATCTGTAAATCTCTGCCTTTGCACCGACGTCGACGCCGCGCGTGGGCTCCTCAATAACGAGGATGTCCACTCCGGAGAGCAACCAGCGGCCCAGCAGCACCTTCTGCTGATTCCCGCCCGAGAGTTTACCTACGGGCGCATTGGGATCGGCGGCCGCAACTCGTAACGACTTGATCACCTCGCGGACCCTCGACACCGATCGCCACGCAACGCTTGCCATATTCCGATTGAGCTGTTTTCCCAGCGCGATGTTGTCGTAGATAGGCAGGCGCAGGAACAGCCCTTCCTGCTTCCTGTCCTCAGGGATAAAACCGATTCCTGATGCGACCGCGCGAGCGAACCCTGACCCTACATTCACCACGTGCATGCTGTTGTCGGGGCCGGCACGCCACACGGCGATGGCCTTTGGCGATTCAACGCCCACAATGGCACGCATTATCTCTCGCTGGCCCTGTCCTTCGAGCCCTGCCAGCCCGATGATTTCACCTTTTCTGACAACGAAAGTGACTGTCGAGCTGCTGTCGTCGAGGCGCAAGTCCGAAACCTCCAGCATTGCCGCTCCGGTGGCCTGCGAGCGCGGCGGAAAGAAGTTCTGAAGTTCGCGACCAACCATTGTCGCTACCAGCGTTTGCAAGTTGAAGTCCTGCGCTCTTGCAGTCCTTACCCAAGCGCCATCTTTCATGACGGTGATGGTGTCGCATAGTTCGAAGACTTCATTCATGCGATGAGAGATGTAGACGACAGCCTTATGTTGAGCCTTAAGGTCGCGGATAACCTTGAAAAGATGCGCGACATCGGTCGAGTTCAACGCCGCCGTTGGCTCGTCGAAGATGAATACGTCCGCGTTCGACGTAAGTCCCTTCGCGATCTCTACTGCCTGCTGCTGCGCGACAGTCAGTGTCTCGACGATCGCGGTTGCGTCGAGCTGTGGAAATACGTCAGCCAGCAAAGCGCGAGCGCGTTTCACTACCTCGACGCTATCGATCGAACCGTCAATGCGACGAGGTTCGTGGCCCAGGAACATGTTCTCAGCAACGGTGAGATTGGGGATCAGGGTAAACTCCTGAAACACCGTCGACACTCCCGCCAACCGTGCCTCCTTAGGGGAACGGAAATTGACTTCCTCCCCGCGGAGCCGAACACTTCCTGCGCCCGGCTGATATACCCCCGCCAGAATACGCATCAGGGTGGACTTCCCCGCGCCGTTTTCCCCCATCAGAGCGTGCACGGAGCCACGTTCCAGGGAAAAGCGAACGTCCGAAAGGACTTTCGTGAAACCAAACGATTTGTTGATGCCGACCATCTCGACAAGCGTGCTCATGGGAATTTCCATCTTCGACAGGGATACGGGCACGAGTGATCGTGCCCGTAGTTCATCAAGCCTTGAAATAATCAAGGAGCTTTTCGTTCGGCATTTCGGTCGGCGCCCAGTACGCATCAGTGAGATCTGCGCGATAGAACTGGGAGAGCGTCTCGTCGGTGATCGGCTTGGGGCGGTTCGTCCAGTTACGCTGAATCGGCTTCCCATCCAGCAAGGCGAAGGCGGCCCGTAGCGCGGCAGTAGACAGAGCGGGTGGGCAAATCGGACCGATCGAGGAAAGTTTTTCGTCATTCCAACGACGCATCCAGCCGTTAAGTGCTTCGCCCGTGATTGGCGGGATCGTTGAGGCGCCAGCCTCCTGCAAGGCATCCAAAACGCCAAGAGACATGTTGGCTCCATCGGTCCAGATGCCCGCGACATCTGGGTCGGAGAGATACAAGCTTTCGGCGATCTTCTTTGAGTCCTCATAAGACCAGCTTCCGTGCTGGGTCGACGTGATCTGAAGTCCAGACTTGCTGAAGACTTCCATGGCGCCTGCATAACGATCTGCATCGATGGGATGCCCGGCGACGCCACGCAGAACCCATACCTTGCCCTTGTTGCCAAGCTTGTCGACGAGGAACTGAGCCATCACGCGCCCGAAATAGAAGTCGTCGCCCTGGACCTGAACCGTAAACTCCTCGGTGTCGACGCGTCCGAGATAGACTACGGTTGGAATGCCAGCAGCCTTTGCCTTCTTGATGCCCTCGACGGCGGAACCGGTGGTTAGCGGTGCGATGATGATCGCATCGACCTTCTGGGCGATCAGATCCTCGATATCGGCAACTTGTTTGGAGGCATTGAGATCAGCGCTCCGGAACTGGTAATCAGCGATCCGATCCTTGTTCTTTTTTATTTCATATTCGGCTTCAAACGCCGTCTGGTAGGTATGCGTTGAACCAGCGAGGCCGTAGTGGCTGTGTCCGATCTTCCACGGGCCTGACTTCTTGAACTTACCCGCGTCGACAATTGGGTTGGCGCCTTCGGAGGGCCAAGTGTCAGGTAGGAGACTGATCGCGTCGTCGGCGCGAAGAATCCCCGGCATTCCGAACGTGCCGGCTACAGCAATTGCCCCGCTCGCTTGTAGAAATGTACGTCTCTTCATGAAAATTCCTCCTCCGGCCGCTCTGGGCGGCATTGTCTGTTAAGGCGAGAGCCTTGCCTTCCCAAGCCGTGCCGGACTCTCCTCAATACGGCGGAGTGCATTGGTATGAGCTATCAGACAATCTGTCAATAAATATAAACTTCGACGTTTGTTTTTTCGACATCGTTTTGTTTTCACTTGCACATAGTCGCACTTGACGGATTGTCCGATAGTGCGACAATATTCGTGTTCGCTAAATCGATGGGAGGGTTATGAATGTCCACTCTGGTGATTGTCCGGCATGGCCAAAGCGAAGGGAACGCGCGCGGGGAGTTCACGGGTACGAGCGACGTGCCGCTCACACAGGAGGGCTGGTCTGAGAGCAGGCGAGCCGGCTCACTGCTCGCGAACCTCGGCATCTCGTTCGATATTGCGTTTAGCTCTGCCCTCTTGCGCACAGTCGACACTTGCAGAGCGATTTTGAACGAAACCAACGGCGATCTGCTGGAGCCAATCAGGAGAACCGAGTTGAACGAACGCGACTACGGACAGCTCACCGGCATCAACAAGAACGTGGCACGTGAGCGGTGGGGCCAGGATGTTGTCCAGGTTTGGCGCCGCTCGTACAGCACTCCACCACCTGGGGGAGAAAGCATACGGGACATAAGCGCGAGGGTTCTGCCCTTTTTGATAAGCGAAGCGTTCCCCCCCTTGTTGAGAGGGAAATCGGTTCTTGTGGTGGCCCACGGGAATACGATCAGGTCACTAAAGCAGGGCATCGAACGCCTCACGATCCAGGATACGCTCGCTATTGAGTCACCGACCGCCGCGCCAACTGTATACCGGATTGCGTCGGACCTCTCGATCATCGAGAAGACTAACGTCCTGGTTGGTACTGTCTGTTAAGCCTGGCTGGCAGTAGCATCGTTTGTAGTCGGTTGAACTTGGCAATACCGGTGTCTCGAAGCTGTCGATAGCCTTCAGAACCGGCTCGACGTCGGCAAGCGACGCCATCCGGCTCGCCTCACACGTTGCTACTAAATTTTCGTCTGCCGATCTTTCAGCCCAAAGCGGGACAAGACGCATGCTCCCTTTCGAACATGCATCGGAACCCTTTGATCACTTCAAATCAGCGTTCACTCGTGACTTTGCAAAAATGCAGCCCTGCTCCGGTTGAACTGATCTAATTTAATAGAGTAATTATTGACTGATTGTCTGACGATGAGTACGTTCGCGCGAATTGCGTTGTGAGCCTTGGAGGAACAGTTACATGAAGCAGGCATATGCGGCGGTCTCGCGCGAAAAGGCGAAGCCCTTGATCTTGGAGTGCATAGGGATTGAGGAACCTCGTGCAGACGAGATTTTGGTCCGCATCGTCGCATCGGGGGTATGTCATACCGACCTGGTGGTCAGGGACCAGGGATATGACGTACCTCAACCTGTTGTGTTGGGACACGAAGGCTCTGGCGTCGTCGAGGCCGTCGGGAGCGCAGTTAAAGATCTTGTGCCCGGTGATCACGTTGCTTTGAGCTACGCCTATTGCGGCAAGTGCGAAAAGTGCCTTTCCGGTACACCTTTCTACTGCGAGGACTTCTTCGGTCGCAATTTCCGCGGCACTCGTCCGGATGGCACCTGCCCGATCCATGATTCTCACGGGAAACAGATTAGTGGCTGCTTCTTCGAGCAGTCGTCATTTGCAACCTACGCCATCGCCAGCGAACGAAACGCCGTGAAGGTTGCAAAGGATGTTCCACTCGAGTTGATCGGACCGCTCGGGTGCGGGCTTCAGACCGGTGCTGGCGCGGTACTGAATTGCCTCAAGCCGAAGCCCGGCTCGTCAATAGCAGTGTTCGGTGCTGGTGCGGTTGGCATGGCGGCTACGATGGCCGCGAAAATCGCCGGATGCGCGACCATCATCGTGATCGACTTGAACGATGAACGGCTGGAACTTTCGCGCGAACTCGGGGCGACGCACACGATAAATGCCCGCAAATTGGACAGCGTTGCCGCGATCAGGAAGATCGTCCCCGCAGGCGTTGATTTCAGCTTGGAATGCACGAGTTCGCCGCGAGTTTTCCGTCAGGCAGTCGACTGCCTTGGTACGCCGGGAACATGCGGTCTCGTTGGCTCGTCCGCTCTCGGCACTGAAGGCACGATCGATATCGGGAACTTCCTTTTCGGCCGCACATTGATCGGCGTTGTCGAAGGACAAAGCGTTCCGTCCGAGTTCGTCCCGCAGTTGATCGAGTATTGGCAGCAGGGACTTTTCCCGTTCGACAAACTGGTTCAGTTCTATGACCTCGACCAGATCAACGAGGCGATGGCTGATTCCGAGAGCGGCAAAGTCATTAAGCCGATCCTTCGCATGAAGCATTAGTTTTGCGAGACTTTTCGAAAGACAAGACGGACCGCGATTAAATGCGATCCGTCGGAACAGCCGTGCTCAAGACGAGATATGGTCGAACGCTGCTTTCGATGCAATCGCGGGCCACATCACTCCGATAGGCCTGCACGAATGATGTGCTGGCAGGGCCCACGCAAAAGCTCTAGGACTCTGCCGGTCAAAGGCGGCCCCCTACAATCACCGGCAGGTAAGTGGCGAGGGCGGCTCCGTTAACCCAGGGGTCCAGAGAACACCTGCGCGCCAAACACTGAAAAGACGTTGCTCCGGCCGACGTGTTCAGCTGACGTGTCCTGGTCCAACAGGTGGCCAAACCGATCGCGCTTTGTCTTAAAATAAGTGATGTTGGACGCGCTAGATGCGGCGATCAGACTCTGGCGAGACGACACGATGACGCCTGACGTTCGCAGCGCCTCTATTTTTGTAGGATTGTTGGTCAGAAGCCGAACGCTGCCGATACCGAGGTCGCGGATGATATCCGCCGCTGCGTTATATTCGCGGGAATCAGATGCGAAGCCGAGTTCCCGATTTGCCTCAAGAGTATCACGACCATGATCCTGCAGGCTGTAAGCCGCAATTTTGTTTCCTAAGCCAATGCCACGCCCCTCTTGCCCACGCATGTAGATCACGCAACCAGCGCCCGCTAACTGGACCGCCCGAAGAGCCATTTCGAGCTGTTGACCGCAGTCGCATCGCATGGACCGGAACGCCTCACCTGTCAGACATTCAGAATGCACCCGTACCAGAACGTCTTCCTTCTCGCACAACTCGCCAAGTGTCAAAGCTAAGTGTTCCGTTCCCGTCAAACTATCGCGATAAGCAATTGCCTTGAAATCCCCAAACCGCGTTGGCATAAAGGACTGCGCGTAACGCTTTACCCTCGTATCACGACTCCTGCAGTACTCAATCAAAGCGTCGATCGTTACTATGTGCAGGCCATGTTCGATTGCGAACTTCTCGAGATCTGGCAGTCGAGACATGGTTCCGTCGTCATTGGCGATCTCGCAGATTACGCCAGCCGGCGCCAGGCCGGCAAGTCGTGCAAGATCCACGGCAGCTTCGGTGTGGCCAGGACGGCCCAGGACACCGAGACGATTTGCACGCAAAGGAAAAATGTGACCCGGTCGCGATAGGTCTTCCGGCCGCGTCTGCGGATCGATGAGCGACTTGACGGTTGCTGCTCGATCTTCGGCTGAAATCCCTGTCGTTGTGCCGTGTTTGCAATCGACGGAAACGGTAAATGCCGTCTGCAGTGAGTCCGAATTACGTGTGACCATCAGGGGGATCTCGAGTTTGTCGAGACGTTCGGCTGGAAGTGGCACGCAGATAAGGCCTCTCGCATATTTCATCATGAAAGCGATGTGCTCAGCTGTTATTTTTTCGGCAGCAACGACTAGGTCGCCTTCATTCTCCCGGTTTTCGTCGTCGACCACGATAACCATCTCGCCCGCTTCGATCGCCTCGATCGCCTCATCTATGCTCGAAAAAGACATGGAATCCTCCTCCTTATTATGGGCTGACGGCGCGACGCGCGGCATCGAGCTCTCTGTCGACAAGCGCGCGCAGGTTCTCAGAAAGAGCATCGTTCTGAAAATCTTCATCGAGAGCGAAAATGAAACGGCTATGTATTTGCGCTTCGAAAAAGTCGAATAAGGCTTCCATCGAGGCTTCGACGAGCGGCTTGTGACTCGATGCTTTACCGGTTGCAAAAGGGATCACATAGCGGCCCTTAAGCGCTTTCATGTCGACAAGGTCGAATAAATGCTTCAGCAACCCAGTGTAAGATGCTTTGTAGACCGGACTACCAACAACTAGCACGTCACTAGCCAAAATATCGTTGAGTGCCGCTTTAACAATCTCAGCGGCGCTGGAGGGCAACACTGTTGCCCCAAGGTGCGGATGAAGGTCGACAAGGTCCCAGCAGCTTGCTTCGTTGCCGGACGCGCGCACCCGATCCACCATGAAGTCTGCTACGGCCCGGGTTTTCGAGGGGCGCGATAAATTCCCCGTTATTACAACAACTTTCATGTCACAGGACTCCCAACATTCTCGCATAAGACAATCTTACAATTTTCACTCACACCGCAATGGAGGTCGTTGAGGACCCGTGGGGGCAAAAATAGTCCTGCGGTGTCCTGAGCCCTCACAACCCGTAATTTCCCAACCTCGAAGGCTGGATTGCTTCGCAGAAGTCTTCTGTCTCGTACGACTTTATTCTCTCAATGGGTGGGCTCGCCGTGCAAGCGCACCTACTGTCTGCAATCCCTGCCGCTTTTACCGACCCAGCACGTTTGCGTTAGAACCTCCTGGACACGGAATGAGGCGTTGCCGCTTGATATACGGTCGCCGTGGCTCCACCTCAGTTACGACAGGTAGTATCCCGGTCACTTACGGGAACTCTGGTGAGCTTGCCTTCGATGGATCATGGGCGAGCCAAGGTTCCGCATGCGATACCCATACGTTTGACATCGGCACACTTCCAGGATCGGTATCGAACGTGCCGGCTCTAACGACTTTGAGCTCCGGGCTGGCCGGCCGCTCCGCATAAACGTGCGAGCCACATACCGAACAAAACCACCGCAGCTTTCCAGGCGTCGATTCGAAGCTATGAAGCGTATCTTGGCCTGTAAGGATCTTGAAGTGCTCGCTTTTCACCTTCGCAGCGGTATTGTGATCAGCGGCGTGTGACTTCCGGCATGTTTGACAGAAGCAATTCCACATGGGTCCATCAATTTCCTGAACCTGGTACGTTACCGCTTTGCATTGGCATGATCCGAAGATTGGCATCGGGTATCCTTTCACTGATTCATTACGTTGATTTCAAATTTCTCGTCGCCGCTAAGCCAGCGTTTGATGTTGCGCGCAGCCTGGCGGATGCGGTGTTCGTTCTCGACGAGCGCCAGACGGACGTAGTCGTCGCCCATTTCGCCGAAGCCGATACCCGGTGCAACGGCGACGTCGGCCTTCTCGACCAGCAGCTTGGAAAACTCCAGCGAACCGAGATGACGGAACTTTTCCGGGATCTTTGCCCAGGCGAACATGGTGGCAGCCGGCGGCGGCACGTCGAAGCCGGCCTTCCCGAAGCTTTCGACCATGACGTCGCGGCGACGCTTGTAGACGTTGCGAACCTCCGCAATGTCGGAACCGTCGCCGTTCAGCGCATGGGTCGCGGCCACCTGGATCGGCGTGAAGGCGCCGTAGTCGAGATAGGACTTGACGCGGGTGAGCGCCGCGATCAGCCGCTCGTTGCCGACGGCAAAGCCCATGCGCCAGCCGGGCATGGAAAAGGTCTTCGACATCGAGGTGAATTCGACGGTCACATCCATTGCACCCGGCACTTCGAGAACCGATGGCGGCGGAGCGCCGTCGAAGTAGATCTCGGAATAGGCAAGGTCGGAAAGCACGATGATGTCATGCTTCTTGGCGAAGGCGACGACGTCCTTATAGAAATCGAGCGTCGCGACGAGGGCCGTCGGGTTCGACGGATAGTTGAGGATCAGCGCCAACGGCTTCGGGATCGAATGCCGGACCGCCCGCTCCAGCGGCGGGAAAAAGCTCTCATCCGGCTCAACCGACATCGAGCGGATCACGCCGCCCGCCATCAGGAAACCGAAGGCGTGGATCGGATAGGTCGGGTTCGGGCAGAGGATCACGTCGCCGGGCGCGGTGATCGCCTGCGCCATGTTGGCGAAGCCTTCCTTGGAGCCCAAGGTGGCGACCACCTGGGTATCCGGGTTGAGCTTGACACCGAAACGGCGGGCATAATAGGCGGCCTGGGCACGGCGCAGCCCCGGAATGCCCTTGGAGGAGGAATAGCGGTGGGTGCGCGGATCCTGCACGACCTCGCACAGCTTGTCGACGATCGACTGAGGAGTGGGAAGGTCGGGGTTTCCCATGCCGAGATCAATGATATCGGCGCCGCCCGCTCGCGCGCTTGCTTTCAAACGGTTGACCTGTTCGAAAACATAAGGCGGCAAACGTTGAATTCTGTGAAAGTCCAGCACACTATTTCCAATCAAATCGCAGATACCTCCCGCGCCGATTATAGAAACCGACGCGGGAGGCTGGGAGGTCTCCTTCCGGAGAACATTCATTACTTCTTCGGCCGCCAAGCTAACGGATCTTCAGGACGTTCGAAGTAGTTTGCAGCGACGTCTGCAGGCCACCAGCCGTTGTTCTTCGGCTCGATCCAATCCGTGGAATTGGGATCGCAATCTTCCTTCAGCACTTCCTTCACGTCATCAATGGTGTAAGGAAGCGCAGGACGAAGAATCGACTGGATCTTTGGTCCCTGGCCTTCGAGCGTTCGCATCATGACGTCCCACACAAGGCGGGCATCAGACCGCGGCGGCCAGAAATGGAAGCTCTTGCTTATGAAATCAGGGTTCTTACGCCAGTAGCAGGCTGCCGAAGCCTCACCCCCGAGCACGATAGGCATCATGTCGCGGCCGGATTGCTGTACTGCGTTCACGACACCGTTTTCTGAAGCGGACTGAACGAGAATGCCATTAACCTCAGCAAGATTGGTGGCAAGAAACTTCTGAACCTCAACCTGGGCGACCTGGTCGGTCCATTTGCCAGCTATCGTGCCTACAATTTTGATACCGGGGAATTTATCGAACGCGTTCTTCGCGCCGATGTCGAAGCTGTCCGATGATGCGAAACCGGGGATGCCCGATACCATCAGGACGTTGCCTTTTTCACCGATTTCCTTGGCAAGCCATTCAGCAGCCTTGTAGCCACCGTCGGTGTTATTCTCTGTGGCATTGATTGCGTAGGGTGATGTGACATAGCCCGAGACTGAGAAGACTGGCACGCCTTTCGAATGAGCATACTCTATGGTCTTGTTAAGTGCGGTAATGTTCGAGCAGCAAATGACGATCGCATCAACACCGTCGTCAACCATCTGCCGCATCTGCTGGATTTGGACAGCGTCTTTGAGGTCAGACTGCGTGACGATTAGATCGGAGACTAGGCCTGCTTCCTTATATCTCGGAAGCAATACGTTGGTGAATTCGTCCAGGATGTTCGCGCGCCAGGTATTACCGGCATATGTGGATGCATAACCAATTTTCCACGGCGGTGGACGTTTTGGAACAAAATCTTTGTACACCGTCCCCCCGAGCGGAATGGCGGGATCGATATTCTCGTAAAGCGCCTTTTGGTCCGGCGGCAACGAATCGAGGCCGTCAGCCTTCGCCACGCCGTTCATGTGATAAAGGCTCGACAGCGTAAAAAGCGCTGCAACGATTTTCTTCAGCATTCAGGGCCTCCTCCCCTTGTGGTTCCGCTCAACCGCCGGCCCCTTTGGCCGCCAGCCGCGAAAATCCTGCCAGAATCTGGCAGAGTTCGTGTCGGGACGGCAATCGCCGTCCCGAGGACTGGTTCAGTTGCGCAGACCGGCTTGCTTGAGCAGCGGCATGACACGGTCGTTAAAGAAGGGAAGTTCCTCGTTGTAATCGACCATTGTCAGCAAGGCGCCGTTGACGCCTGTATTGCTGAGATCCACGAGCTTGTCGGCGACTTGTTCTGGATTGCCGACGATCGGGTATCCACCCCAGCCAGCGACGAAGCGTTCCTTGAATTTTTGATACATTTCGGCAGAATGGTTTTGAGATTGCACCTGCAGAACTTCACAGATGTTCTCGCATGCCTCCCAGTCACCCTTCTGGTTGACGTAGTAGTCGTAGTATTCCTTTGCTTCCTTCTCCGTTTCGCGAACGATAACGGGGCAAGCTGTGAATGTGCCAAGATCACGGTTATATTCAGTACGCGCCAGGTCCTTCACCTTTTTGACCCAGGCAGCGCCGGATTCCATGTCTTGCATGAAGCCGAAGTTGAAGTCGCAGAACTTGGCGGTGAAATGCAGTCCCTTGCCCGAGGCGCCGGCGCAGATCAGGAGCGGGCGACCCGCCTTGTTGTAGGGTTTGGGTTCACTGAAGGCGTCTTTGACTTTGAGGAACTCGCCTTCGAAGGTAACGCCATTGCGTTTCCAGAGCGTCTCGACGATATCCATCCATTCAGTGGCGTATTCATAGCGGGTGTCGTGCTCCATCATAGGAACTCCGAACATTTCCATTTCGGGAGTGAACCAGCCGGTAACGAGATTGAGGCCGTATCGACCCTTCGAGATGTGATCGATTGTTGTCGCCATCTTGGTTGCAACAATCGGGTTTAGCGTCGGAATGTGAGTCGTTGAGAAGAACTGGAGCTTCGTGGTGACCGCCGCGAGAGCGGCCGCCCAGGTGAACGTATCCATGTTCACGCCATTGAAGTTTGAAGGACCGCCAAAACCACGCCAGCGTGCAATCGGCACCATGCATTCCCAACCGGCTGCCTCAAGCTTCTTTGCAATCTCGACGTTGTGGTCGAAGGTAGGTTCGAACGTTGTCTCAGCGAGCGTAATCGCGCATGCATTCGAGCAATTCGTGCCAAATACGCCGAGCTTGAGCTTGTTATCATTGAACATTGGGTTTCCGGCAGCGCGGAAATCGTCTTGTGCGGTCACTGTAGTCCCTCCTCGGGCTGGCAACGGATGATGCTCAGCCCACTCAAATGCGTTGAATAACTAGATGCCCATCTCGTCGAAAACTTCCGCTGCCACGCGGAAGCTGTCGATGGCCGCAGGAACACCGCAGTAAATCGAAACCTGGAGGAAAACCTCCCGAATTTCCTCTTTGGTAAGACCGTTGTTGATTGCTCCGCGAACATGCAGTTTCAGCTCATGCGGACGATTGAGGGCCGAAATCATCCCGAGATTGAGGATGCTGCGCTGCTTGCGCTCCAGGCCCGGCCGATTCCAAATCGCGTCCCAGCAGTATTCTGTGACGAGGGTTTGCATCGGCCAATTGAAGTCGGTGGCTTTGCTGACCGACGCATCAACATAGCCCCCCCCCAAGACTTCGCGCCGGGTCTTTAGTCCGCGCTCAAAGCGCTCTGTGACTTCACGTCCATGAATTTCTCTTGCGGGTGCCATATTGCTCACGCTTTTCTCCTTGCCGCCCTTGGGCTTTCGATGAGTGATGTGATTGGTGGTTAAAGCCACCTACTATGCGGCCGATCCACTGATGGACGACGACCTGACGAGTTGACCGTTTTCGTAGAGAAGCGGCGCGATTGACTCGATGAACCGTGCTTCGAGCACTTCTCCGAGCACAACATCATGCGTTCCAACGTGAACGACATCTTTTAGCTTGCAGACAAACGCCGCCTGCGCATCGGACAGGACCGGCATGCCGTCGAGAGACAGCCACTCGCCGTAATGAAAGCGCTCTTCACCCTTCAATTGCCCACTGAACAGCGGCACAAGATCGGCATGTGAAAGATGCAGCATGTTCACGGCGAACTTCCCGGAGATCTTCAAAGGCTGATTCACCGAAGCCGATTGGTTGATGCAGACAAGAACAGTTGGTGGGTCCGCGGTAACCGACTGGACCGCGGTGGCGGCCATGCCATGACGGACCCCGTTGAGTTCGGTCGTGATCAAGCAGATGGTTGATGTGAACCGACGCATAGCTGCCTTAAAAGTCAACTGCGCCTCAGTGCTGGTATCGGCCATATTGTCCTCCCACGGCCAAATTCGATCGAGCCTAGATAAACAGATCAGCAGACAATCTGTCAACTGGATTTTCACAATTGACAGATTGTCTGCTAAAATGTCTTCTAAGGCACCCAAAAATGAGGAGATGGTCGATGGATTTGAATCAAAGAGTTTGTATCGTCACAGGGGGCGGCAGCGGCATTGGTCGTGCGACAGCCGAGCTTTTCGCAAAGAACGGCGCCTATGTGGTTGTTGCTGATGTCAATGAAGACGCCGCGGTTCGTGTGGCGAACGAGATCGGCTCGAAGGCTTTCGGTGTTCGCGTCGACGTCTCGTCCGCCAAGGACGCGGAAAGCATGGTTGAGAAGACGACCGCAAAGTGGGGCCGGGTCGACGTGCTCGTCAATAATGCCGGGTTCGGAACGACGGGGAATGTGGTGACCATTCCTGAAGAAACTTGGGACCGGATTATGTCCGTAAACGTCAAAGGGATCTTCCTTTGCTCAAAGTACGTCATTCCTGTTATGCGACGGAACGGCGGAGGTTCGATCATCAATACGACTTCCTACACCGCAACCTCAGCAATCGCGGACAGGACTGCCTACGTAGCATCGAAAGGAGCAATATCTTCGCTGACGCGCGCGATGGCCATGGATCATGCGAAAGAGGGAATTCGTGTCAACGCGGTCGCTCCAGGGACAATCGACTCTCCTTACTTCACGAAAATCTTCGCCGAAGCGAAGGACCCCGCGAAGCTTCGCAGCGATTTCAACGCCCGTGCCGTCATGGATCGGATGGGGACAGCTGAAGAGATTGCTGAAGCAATGCTTTTTCTTGCGTCCGATCGTTCGAGGTTCGCGACCGGTAGCATTCTGACGGTCGATGGCGGCTCCTCGATCGGAAACCACCTGGTCAAGTGAAGGAAAGGGCGGCACTCGTCATGCCCTTACATTTGAGGCAGGAACACCGGGTATAAGGCTCCAGCCTCGTTGATCATTGACGTGTTCCTAACCCGTCAATGACAGCACAGAGCTGTTGGCCTAGGCGCAGCTCTTGTCGGACTTGCGGCACGCTCCAGCAAATATGATAGAGAAGGAGAAGGACTGCCGGCGACAACTAGATCTAACAGCGGAAACTGGATCAAGGACATTTCGCAATTTTTGTCGAATAACCCCACGATGTCGGTCAGATGACGTCATGCGAGTGCCGACCTTCCGGAATAGCCGCATGCTGGTTCCGAATGCCCTCTATCGCAACGCTGTCGGCATAAGTTTAGTCCGGAATACAAGGTGATACGATCGTGTCCCGGGAGGTGGTGTAGGTCGCGGCTGATGGCCGTGCTTTCCCGACATGGGTCGGAAGGGGATATCAGCGTGCCACAGCGGGGCAGGCTGATTTGGGGCTCATCTCATTTGGGCCATGGTCTCAAGCGTCATATACTTGGCGCGTTGAACGGCCCATTCGTCATTCTGTTCGAGCAGCAGTGCGCCGACGAGACGGACGATGGCTTCGTCGTTCGGAAAGATGCCGACGACCTCGGTGCGTCGCTTGATTTCGCCGTTGAGACGCTCAATTGGATTCGT
>NZ_SMBJ01000014.1:0-110781 GCF_004342325.1 Rhizobium azibense
CCGCTGCATTCCGATGCCGACATCGAACAACTGGTCGCAGCACTCCATTCCCTCTGGTCACGATGCGCGCTCGCAAGGCAGGTCGCATAAGGGCGATCGGCTTCACCGAATAAGACGAGCCAGCACTCGAGACTTGTTCCCTGCTTCGGATTCGTCACCAGACCATCGGGACCAGTGGCTTGTCTCGACGTTGCGGTTGCACCGCTACACCGGGCGGAAAGAAGGACCGGTCCGCCCTCAGGCGGCCTTTTCGTTGACTGCAACCAGTTCGGCTGCAAGTCTGCGAGCTTCGGCGTCGGCCGCAAAGACGTCATCCATCGAGTGCGCGCCGCCCGTGCCGGCCATCCTGTCCATAACGGCTTCGACAATATCGGCCATTTGCAGGAAGCCGATCCTTTCGTCGACGAAGGCATGAAAGGCTACTTCCTCAGCAGCGTTCATGATTGCCCCTTGCAAGCCGCCTCGCTCCAATGCCGTGCGCGCGAGCCTGAGAGCGGGGAAACGACGTTCGTCCGGCGCTTCGAAGTCCAGACGGGAAAGCTTTGCGAAATCCAGGCGCTCGACATTCAGCTTCGGCCGGTGCGGATACTCCAACGCATAACCGATCGCCGTTCGCATATCCGGGCTGCCGAGTTGGGCGATGATGGATCCATCGGTATAACCGACCATCGAATGGACGATGGATTGCGGATGCACGACCACCTCGATCTGGTCCGGGCAGACGCTGAAAAGGTGCTTAGCCTCGATCATCTCCAAGGCCTTGTTGAACATCGAGGCGCTGCCGATGGAGATTTTCAACCCCATCGACCAGTTCGGATGGGCGCGTGCGGTTGCCGCAGTCACATTCGCCATCTCGGCGCGCGACCATGTGCGGAAAGGCCCGCCCGATGCTGTCAGGATGATCCGTTCGACGGCGTGCCGCTGATTTTCGTCAAGCGACTGGAAAATGGCACTGTGCTCGCTATCGACCGGGATCAACAGCCCGCCGCCGTTGAGTACTGCTTCGACGAAGAGATCGCCTGCTGAAACAAGGCACTCCTTGTTTGCCAGCGCGATCACCGCACCCTTGCCCGCTGCCGCCAGTGTCGGCGCCAGCCCCGCCGTGCCGACGATGGCGGCCATGACCCAGTCCGCTTCGATGTCGGCGGCTTCCGCCAGTCCTTGAGCGCCGGCCGCGACCGCAATGCCGCTGCCCGAGAGCTCGGCCTTCAGCAATCTGTATTTGCTGTCGTTTGCCGTGACTGCTAGCCGCGCGCCGGTCGACCTTGCCTGCTGCGCAAGGAGCTCAACATTCTCATTTCCGGTCACCACGGAAATTTCATAGCTCTCACGGCCGCCCAGCTGCTGGATGACATCGAGCGTATTTTGTCCGATCGAGCCCGTTGAACCAAAGATGCTGAGGCGCCGCGGCGCGTTTGTGCCGGTCGTCATGCGGGTTTTTTGCCGAAAATTTGCCATTAGCCTCTGGCTCTACAAGGCTTTGAAATGGGCGGCAAGTGTGCAGTGCAGCACTTTTCTGCCGTTGAGGGGTTTACACGATCAGCTTCGGATGTAATTTTGTAACGGTTCTGCGGGATTTAGCTCCGCGGTTGGTCTGCGGTCGCCTACGATTGATGCTGCGCCGCATGGCAAACGGCATCAGATGCCGGGCCAGTTCATACATCGGGAGGAGTTGAAGGGATGCGCGAAAGCGCATCAGCGGGTATTTGCGCCTCGCGTGCTGAGTGCGATTGGATTTGATGACGACGTTGAAGAAAATACTATTGTCGGGGGCATGCCTTCTGGGGCCACTTCCCGCCAAGGCGGACAATCTCCTGATCTGGGCGCCGGTGCGGGTTTCCGAGCAGTCCTACAAGGCGACGATGGGCTTTCGCCTTCCATTCGAATGGGAAACGAGCGCCGGCGCCGACCTGGCGCTCGCATCGACCGATGGCGAAGCCATCCAGCCCGGCTCCGGACAGGCGACCTTTTGGGGAAAAATCACAAAGGCGCGCGTCACGCCGGCAGGCAGGGCGCAAGAGGATGCAAGCCTCCGGATCGATACGTTGCGCGGCAGTGGTTCGCTCATGCTGAGCCGCTCGCGCAGTTTTATTCTCTCTGACTCGCTCGATCTGCAGACAAGCCGCGCTGTCAGCCTCGGCTACGCTCCCGTCGAAACACGTCAGACGTCGGTGACGGCAACCCAGGCGCTGAAACTGATCTATCCCTGGACGGGAACGTCAATTTCGGCAGGAAGCAGCTTGACCGATTTCGGCAAGGACTTTTCGACTTCGGTCGGCGTCAGCCAGGCTGTTCTTCCGAACCTCAATCTCAATGCTTCGGTCACTGATCCGCTTTCGCCGGGACGTTCAGCCAGCGTCAATGTCAACTACCGGGTAAGCTGGTAGGCGATCCCAAGATCGAGGTTGCAACAAAGCCGGATGCCTTTGCGTTTCTCCGCAATCCAACAGGAGGAACGATCATGGTATTCAAGAAGGCTACATTCCACGGGAGGCAGCCTGAAATCGAAGCAGTATCGATGGATCATGCATCGCTTGAAAGGGCAGTGGCTGGCGCGCTTGCGACAGCTGGCGGCATTGACGCTTCGGACGTCGAGGTCACCGCCGATGGCGACGACGTCGTACTTACCGGCACGGTTGGTACTGCCGATGAAATCGAACGCGCGACGGCCGTGGCCCGTGGCGTTCAGGGCGTAGCTTCGGTTCGAAACCGGATACTGGTTGGTTGAATGCAGCTCAGCCGGCAAAGCGCTCGCTAAGGAATACCGCGCCGTTGTCGGCACCGCCAGCGCGGTCGGTCTTTTCTGTTGTGACTGGGCCGGACGACTGATGAGCGACTGCAAGCAACAGGCCACTGATTGCGACGTAAGCAATTGCAAGGATAGTCATCTTTGTACGCATGACGAAACACTCCCTGTTTTGCCCTCAACGCCAACCCTGTTTCAAAGTTCCCAAAGACGATATCGAGTGCCAATTTGCTCGCTGTCGCTTTTCCGCCACGTGTCGAAAGAAAAAGGAAGCCGACCCACGCCGATTTGGGCTGCGCCTTCGAAATGTCCGTTTGCGATGTGAGCAGTGTTGGTTGTCCGCACCATGCAACCAAGGCGCGGCGCCAAGACATGCAGATAGGTGAAGTCAGCTTGGATCATTCTTCGACGACACACGTTATGTGTTTCAGAGTTGGTTCTTCGCTGGCTGAACACTAATGCCATCGCCATTTTAGTAAGGAGACCATGATGAAAAAGTCCATTGCGATGATAGTTGCCGCAGCATCACTGGCTCAAGCCTGCGTGACGGCTGCAAGTGCAGCAGACACGATTCGGCGCTACCAAGAGCCGGACGTACGCGGTGGAGTAAAGATTGGCCTCCTGACATGCGATGTCGGTGGCGGCCTCGGTTACGTGCTGGGCTCAGCAAAGGAAGCCGACTGCGTTTTCACTTCAAGTGTTGGTCAGGAGATTTCCGATCACTATACCGGCGACATCAGGAAACTTGGTGTGGATCTCGGCTTCACGACGCGCAGCCGCCTCATTTGGGCCGTCTTCGCGCCGACTGCCGGTTATCACCGCGGCTCGCTCGGTGGCCTTTATGTCGGCGCCGTGGCTGAAGCCACGCTTGGCGCCGGTGTCGGTGCGAATGTCCTGGTCGGTGGTACCGCGGGATCGATCCATCTCCAGCCTCTCAGCGTAACAGGCCAGCTTGGTCTCAATATTGCAGCAGCCGGGGCGTCGATGACGCTCACCCCTGCTTGACAGCTTTCGTTACGCCCCTTTCAACAAGGGGCGTAACCTCGGATGAGGAATTTGATGTTTGAGTCGGCAAATATAGCAAAAGTGTCCGCTGGAGCATGCAAGGCTCGCGGTCCCGGGCTGCTTATGCCGGTTCGTGGGAAGATCAAAATCGTAAGCGCAACGGTTCAAGCGTGGAAACTTTCGGTTTTCCGCGCGCGGGAATCAGTAGCAGCGGCATTAGAAGCCCTTTGCGGCCTCATGTCACGTCCTGAAATGTGCTGATATCGCACTGGCGCCTTACGAATTAGGATATAGTATAGTTAGTTTGATTGGAGCCAAAAACCACCGGTGGATGCACACTTTTGTGCATTGCCATAGACGGCGGACGGGTGTCCAATCAATTCACGAAACATATTGATTCTCAACGAAATGTTGTTTCCATTGCGGTGGTACGGCTATTTCGGGAGCCTGTGGCATAAACCTTGAATGGAGGGCCCATGCTGAATGAATCCGTGTTCGATGCGTTTACGCGTAACTACGAAACGCGACGCGAAACTGAGATGTCCATCGCAGAATACTTGGCGCTCTGCAAACAGGAGCCGCTTGCCTATGCCAACGCGACGGAGCGTCTCCTTGCGGCGATAGGCGAACCGGAAGTATTGGACACCGCCAAGGATCTGCGCCTGGGCAGGGTCTTCATGAACAGGACGATCCGGACATATCCTGCCTTCGCTGGGTTCTACGGGATGGAAGAGACGATCGAGCGGATCGTTTCGTTCTTCACCCATGCCGCCCAGGGGCTCGAGGAACGCAAGCAGATTCTTTATCTCCTCGGTCCGGTGGGCGGCGGCAAGTCCTCGCTAGCTGAACGCTTGAAGCAGTTGATGGAAGTCCATCCGATCTTTGTGCTGAAGGCGGGCGAGGAGGTCAGTCCGGTCTTTGAAAGTCCGCTCAGCCTCTTTGATCCAGCCACGATGGGGTCGCTGCTCCTTGAGGAATACGGTATTCCGACGCGGCGGTTGACCGGGCTAATGAGCCCTTGGTGCCTGAAGCGGCTTGACGAATTCGGCGGCGATATTTCCAAATTTCGCGTCGTGCGAATGCAGCCTTCGCGATTGCGCCAGATCGCGATCGCCAAGACCGAGCCGGGCGACGAGAACAACCAGGATATTTCTTCGCTGGCGGGCAAGGTCGATATCCGCAAGCTTGAGACCTATTCCCAGAACGATCCTGACGCCTACAGCTATTCAGGCGCGCTCAATCGCGCCAACCAGGGGCTGCTGGAATTCGTCGAGATGTTCAAGGCGCCGATCAAGATGCTGCATCCCCTTCTGACCGCGACTCAGGAGGGGAACTACATTGGTACCGAAAATATCGGCGCCATTCCTTTTTCCGGCATTGTTCTTGCGCATTCCAACGAGGCCGAATGGCAGAGCTTCAAGGCGAACAAGAACAATGAGGCTTTCATCGACCGCATCTGCGTCATCAAGGTGCCGTATTGCCTCCGGGTCACCGAGGAGCAGAAGATCTACGAGAAACTGATCGAAGGATCGGAACTCGCGGATGCTCCTTGTGCACCGGGGACGCTCAAAATGCTGGCGCGCTTTTCGGTGCTCTCGCGCTTGCGAAAGCATGAAAACTCGACATACTTTTCCAAGATGCGCACCTATGATGGCGAAAGCCTGAAGGAAACCGATCCGCGCGCCCGTAGCGTCCAGGAATATCGGGATGCGGGCGGCGTTGACGAGGGAATGGACGGAATATCGACACGTTTCGCCTTCAAAGTGCTCGCTTCGACCTTTAATCATCATACGAGCGAAGTGGGGGCCGATCCGGTTCATCTGATGTACGTTCTGGAACAGGCGATCCGCCGTGAGCAGTTTCCTGACGAGACCGAGAAACGCTACATGGAATTCATCAAGGCCGAGCTCGCGCCGCGCTATGCGGAGTTTATCGGCAACGAGATTCAGAAAGCCTATCTGGAATCTTATGCCGATTACGGACAGAACCTTTTCGATCGCTACGTGGACTATGCCGATGCCTGGATCGAGGATGTGGACTTCAAGGATCCGGACACCGGCCAGCTTCTCGACAGGGAACTGCTCAATCAGGAGCTGACGAAGATTGAAAAGCCGGCGGGTATCGCCAACCCGAAGGATTTCCGCAACGAGATCGTCAAGTTCTGCTTGCGATCGCGGGCAAACAACGGCGGGAAAAACCCGTCTTGGACAAGCTATGAAAAGATCAGGGAGGTGATCGAAAAACGCATGTTCTCACAAGTCGAGGACCTGCTGCCAGTTATTTCGTTTGGCACCAAGAAGGACGGCGAAGCCGAAAAGAAACACAGTGAATTCGTTTCGCGCATGACCTCGCGCGGCTACACCGAAAGACAGGTTCGGCGCCTAGTGGAATGGTACATGCGCGTTAAGCAGGCAAGTTAACGCTCACGCGGGAGCTATCATGCACATTGTCGACCGCCGGCTGAATCCGCGCGGTAAAAGCTTAGAGAATCGTCAACGGTTTCTTCGGCGCGCGAAAAGCGCCGTGCAGCAGGCGGTGAAACGTTCTCTGCAAAGCCGTAATATTCGGGATGTGCTCGACGGTGGCGAAATCACACTGCCGATTGACGGCCTGACGGAGCCGGGATTCCGCCGGGGCGAGGGTGGCATCAGCGATCAAATCCTGCCCGGAAACAGAGCTTTCGTCGAGGGGGACATCATCCCTCGGCCGCCTGGCAGGAGCGGTGGCAGGCCGAAGGAGGCAGGTGAAGGCGACGGGGAGGATGGTTTCCGTTTCGTGCTGACGCGCGAGGAGTTCCTCGACGTCTTTCTTGATGATCTGGAATTGCCCGATCTTGCCAAGCGCCGGCTGACGGAAACCGAGGAAGAAAGCCCCGTGCGAGCTGGTTATTCGGTGTCCGGTTCACCGTCCAACATAGCTGTCGGGCGCACGACGCGGATGGCGATGATGCGACGTATCGCGCTTCGCCGCCCGCGCATCCAGGAGATGGAGGAACTTCGGCGCGAGATCGGGGAATGCGAAGACGACGAGAAGCGCCGGGATCTTGAGGCCAAGCTCAACGCGTTGACGGAAAAAAGCCGGCGCATTCCCTATATAGATCCGCTCGATGTGCGCTATCGCCGCTTCGAAAGCGAGCCGAAACCGGTGGCGAAAGCCGTCATGTTCTGCCTGATGGACGTCTCCGGCTCCATGTCGGAGCATATGAAGGATCTTGCCAAGCGGTTCTACCTTCTGCTCTACCTTTTCCTGTCGCAGCGCTACAAGAAGGTCGAAATCGTCTTCATCCGCCATACGGACAAGGCCGAGGAAGTGGACGAGGAAACCTTCTTCTATGGCCCGGCCACAGGCGGTACGCTGGTATCAAGCGCACTTGCGGCGATGCGCGCGATAGTCGCGGCCCGGTTCGATCCGGCTGAGTGGAACATCTATGCCGCCCAGGCTTCCGATGGCGACAACTCCTATTCGGACGGCACCACGACAGGGCAACTGCTGCGTCATGAGATTTTGCCCCTATGCCAGTATTTCGCCTATATCGAGGTCGGCGAGGAAGACAACGACTCCTCCGTATCCCGCTCACCGCTCTGGACGCTCTATGAAGGGATCCGCGCCGAGCAGGTGCCCCTGTCCATGCGCAAGGTGTGCCGACGGAACGAGATATTCCCGGTCTTCCACGATCTCTTCCAGAAACGCGATGCACAATCGAAGGTTGCCCCATGACGACCACGGCGATGTCAAAGGAGCGGTTGCTTTTTAACGGCGCCGACTGGGATTTTCCAACGCTCCAGCGTGTCCATGACGCCTGCGAGGAGATCGCGCTCGGCGAGCTCGGCCTGGATGTCTACCCCAATCAGATCGAGGTCATCACATCGGAACAGATGCTCGATGCCTACTCATCGACCGGAATGCCGCTCTTTTATCGCCATTGGTCCTTCGGCAAGCATTTTGCCCATCACGAGGCATTCTACCGGCGCGGCATGCGCGACCTTGCCTATGAAATCGTCATCAACAGTTCGCCCTGCATCTCCTACCTGATGGAGGAAAACTCGGCGACGATGCAGACCTTGGTCATCGCACACGCCGCCTTCGGACATAATCACTTCTTCAAGAACAACTATCTCTTCCAGCTCTGGACGGATGCTGATGGCATTCTCGACTATCTCAATTTCGCAAAGAGCTACATCGCCCGCTGCGAGGAGCGCTATGGCGAGGTCGAGGTCGAGCGGACGCTCGATGCCGCGCACGCGCTGATGTCGCACGGCGTACATCGGCACGCCGGCAAGACGAAGGTCGACCTTCGCGACGAGGAGCGGCGGGAGCAGGAGCGCCGCGTCCACGAAGAGCAGGTGTTCAACGATCTTTGGCGCACTGTTCCCACCGGCAAGAAGCGCACCGCAGCCGATGTCGGCCTGGAGAAGCGGCGCCTCGCGCTTGGCCTTCCACAGGACAATATCCTCTACTTCCTCGAAAAATCAGCGCCATTGCTGCAGCCATGGCAGCGTGAGATCTTGCGGATCGTCCGCCATGTCGCGCAGTATTTTCATCCGCAGCGTCAGACCAAGGTGATGAACGAGGGTACGGCTACCTACGTCCACTACCGGATCATGAACAGACTTCACGAGCGCGGGCAGATCAGTGACGGAAACTTCCTCGAATTTTTGAAATCACATGCCAATGTCGTCTTCCAGCCCAACTACGACGATCGTCGTTTCTCGGGCTTCAATCCCTATGCGCTGGGTTTTGCGATGATGCAAGATATCGAGCGGATCGTGACGGCACCGACGGAGGAGGACAGGGCGTGGTTCCCGGACATTGCCGGACAAGGCGATGCAATGTCGGTGCTGCGTAACATCTGGGCCGATTATCGCGACGAGAGTTTCATCAATCAGTTCCTGAGCCCCAACCTGATTCGCCAGTTGCGCCTTTTCCATCTTTACGACGATCCGGAGCAGGAAGAAGGAATCCTGGTTTCGGCAATTCACGACGAACGCGGCTATCGGCGCATCCGCCGCCAGCTTTCCCGCGAATACGACATCGGCTGGATTGACCCGGGAATAGACATCGTCGATGTCGATCTTGCCGGTGACCGCCGCCTTCTCTTGCGCCACAACGTCACGAACGATTGGTTTCTTCAGGAAGCCGATACGAAGCTCGTCCTGCAGCATCTCGCCAATCTTTGGGGCTATGACGTCTTGCTTCAGGAAGTCGACAGTTCAAATGAAGTGGTAAAGGAACACGCTGCCAGCCCTCACAAGCCCATTCAGTGAGGCGCTGTCGGCATCAGGGCTTCCGCGGAATGTCTTGGTGATCCAGCGTGGCGGGCCCGGTGCTTAGATTCTGTCTTCAATCCTCAGCAGGCGTAGTGGGCTGATCCGGTGGTCGGACTGACTATCACAAGCGCTTCAGAAACATACGCTTTCACCAGACCGCCACGCCCAGGGCGGCCCTGGCTTGTTACCGCAGAGAGTCTAGCGGTTGTTTCTGCGGCCGAGGTCGGCCGCACCCGTCTTCCTCCAGGTTAGGAACGAGTACAATGGGCCCAACTCCTCAGTTCGTATCTCATGTCCCCCAGAATGGTAGCATGCCTCTACGCGAGCCTTCTGTGCCGCGAAATAGTCAACCAGTCGCTCTGTCAGCGGGAGGGGGCAGATCGGGTCGTGTTGGCCAGCGGTAATGAGGACTGAGCGCTCTCTCAACTGTGGGTTATCTGCGGGGATCCAAGGGATGAGCGGATGGAGCAGGGCGGCTCGATCAAAAAGCTGTGGCTCTCTGAACAGAACTGACGCAAGGATGTTTGCTCCGTTTGAATAACCAAGCCCGTATATTTCCCTCCCCGGATTTTCTGCCTTGTGGGCAGCAATGAAACCGATCATCTTTTCTGTTCGTCTCGCCAGATCCTGCATGTCGTAGGAGCCTTCGCTCGTTCGGCGAAAGAAGCGCAAAGTCTCAAACTCCGGGACGTCCCCACGCGGGGAAATCAGCCCCGCGTCCGGCAAAATTTGCCCGACCAGCTCAGCGAATTGATATTCGTCTCCACCCGTGCCGTGAAATGCGAAGACGATGGGCGCGTTGCCTCGCGGCGCTCTTACGAGCGCCTGATAGGATGAGATCGTCATGGTAGTATTCTCCCTCGGGCTGGACCCGAATTGCCGCGGCTTTAAGCCGGTTAGTCCCTGATAGGCTCGAGATGCCGTGAGATCTGGTCGCGATAAGGCTCGTAGCGCGTGGGAAGCTTCAGGGCTTCACCGAGGTGCGCGGTGTCTTCATCGCGGTCAAATCCCGGCTCGTTGGTCGCGATTTCGAACAGCACGCCGCCGGGCGTGCGGAAGTAGATCGCCCAGAAGTAGTCGCGATCTATAACAGGCGTGACCTGATAGCCGGTGTCGATCAGGGACTTGCGAACTTCGAGCTGAGCTGCCCGATCCTCCACGGCGAAGGCGATGTGATGTACCGATCCGGCGCCGATGCGGGCGAGAACGGCCGCGGGGGCGATATCCAGGTCGATGATGTCGGCACCGTTGCCACCGCTAACGGTGTAGCGCGACCAATCGCCTTTGCGATCCACCTCCTGGTAACCCATGAAGCTGAGCAGTTCCCGCGTCGCGCCCGGATCCCTAAGGCGCAGACTTGCGCCGCGGAAACCCTTGATAGCCTTGTCCGCGTCGATCTCTACGCTCGCCCAGCCGGGGCGAGCATCACCATCGACTTCGACCAGCGAAAAGGCATCGCCGTCGGGACCCTTGAAGCGAAGGCACTTTTCACCGCCGAGTTCGTGCTCCGACAGCCCCGTGACGGCGTGCGAGACGAGTCGTTCCCTCCAGTAGCCGAGCGCGTCCTTAGCGACGGCGAAAGCGGTCTCGCCGACTTCGCCGGCACCCTGACGTCCCTTGGCGATATGGGGAAACGGGAAATAGGTCATCACCGAGCCCGGCGTGCCGATCTCGTCGCCGTAATAAAGGTGATACACCTCAGGGTCATCGAAATTCACTGTCTTCTTTACGCGGCGCAGGCCGAGCGTCTTGGTGAAGAAGTCGCTGTTCTCCTGGGCGCTGGCGGCCATCGAGGTGACGTGATGAAGGCCTTTGATCTGTGTGAGCATGGCAGATTTCTCTCCGGGGCTAGCGTCTATCGGTTGATCTGGAGACAAAATCGGTCAGGTCTTAACGGAAGTGAATAGCAATAATATTGACAATATTGCTGCAAAAACTGCAATAAAAGGGCCATGGGTGATCTCAGCGATATCCGAGTATTCCTGGCTGTAGCGCAGCAGCGCAGCTTCACGGCGGCGGCGCGACAGTTATCGATGACACCGCCGACGGTGACCCGCGCCGTCAGTGCGCTGGAGGAGAGTCTGGGAGTGCAGCTCCTGCTGCGCACCACACGTCAGGTCTCTCTGACGTCCGCCGGTGCCGTCTACGCGGCGCGCGTAGAGCCACTGATCAGGCAGTTCGACCAAGTGAGGGAGGAAATTCGCGACGAGCATGGGGACGTGGCCGGGCTGATCCGCATCAACGCGCCGCTATCGCTCGGTCAACAGCTCCTGCCGGACATCGTCTTAGGGTTTCGGGCCGAATATCCGCAGGTGAGCGTTTCGCTATCCCTGACGGATCGGTTCATCGACATCCTTTCCGAGCGGTTCGATCTCGCATTGAGGGTTTCGGAGACGCCGCGCGACAAGTCGACAATATGGCGCAAAGTGTGTCGCGTGCGGCGCATCCTTGTCGCCTCCCCAGGCTATCTCGCCGCTTTCGGAACACCCGAAAGTCCCGATGACCTCCATCGACATACCTGTATCGCGTACGACGAGGAGGCGATCGCCGAGAGCTGGGAGCTGACGCACGCCGGGCGGACACGAAAGGCATTGGCCGGGAAAGTATTGGCGGCGAACAACGGCGAGCTTATCGCCAGACTTGTCGAAGACGGACAAGGCGTAGCCCTGCTGCCGCATTTCATTGTGGACGACGCGCTTGCGCGGGGCGTGCTAAAGCAGGTTCTTGCTGAGTGGGAGCCTCCCGAGCTCTGGCTGACATTATACTATCCGCCGTACGAGAAACTGCCAATGCGCGTCGCAAGATTCTCGGACTTCTTCGAGCGATACGTGACTCATACACGCCCCCTGTGAAACGCGGGCGAACGCCGGTCAATTTTTCCCGTAAAAGGTGCCTTATCCGGCAAAAGGCGAGCAGATATTACAAGAAATTGAACGCGCTCGCGGGCATTCTTTCTTTGAATCGAACATGAAGGGTCTATATGGGAACCCTTCTGGTGTCGATATATTTCGGCCCGCTCGCGGCCGGACCTCTTGCAGCAGAATAGCAAATTTAACTGGAGGCGCGGATGAGGACGGGAACGGAAGAGGGCGTCGGCGCTCATTTTGGGTTGCCGGATGCTCCGTGTCTCCCGGCTCGGCCGGTTCGGGACGCCGGATTTTCCGTGACGCGCCTGGAGTGGCGGAGCAACGGGGATGCCAACCGCCTGGTTTCCTTGCCGCCGGCCGAAGCCTACTTTCTGATGCTGTACATCAAGGACGCGTCGCATTGCGACGTTGCTCCCGATGGCACCGAGAGCGAGACTCGCCGCTTCCGGCAAGGTTCCATTTGCCTCGTCGATCTTGCCCATGGCGCCTGCATCCGGTTGGTCAGCGATCTCGATTCCCTCGCCTTCCAACTGCCGCGAGAACTTCTTCGGGAAATTGCCGAGTTCTCCACCGCCCCAAAAGCAATCAGGCTCAGATGCCGGCGGGGTGAGGAAGATGATGTCATGCGCAATCTAGGAGGGGCTCTTTTGCCGTTGTTCGATCGGCAAGGAAACTCCCACACTCCGCTCTTACAGCACATTGCCATCGCCATCGGTGCCCACCTGCTTCACGTTTATGGCGACCATGGCGGTGGGGGGGAGGCCCATTCAACGCAGCTTACGGTTTGGCAGGAAAAGTCAGCCAAGGACTTCATGATCGACCATTTTGCAGATCAATTCCCAATGGGGGCAGCAGCTTCGGCGGCTGGTGTTTCCCTCCGTCGCTTTATCGAAGGCTTCAAGGGAGTGACGGGCCAGACGCCGCAACAGTGGCTTGTGCGTTATCGAACAGCACGTGCCAAGGAGTATCTCGGCGAGCGTTCCTTGACACTCGGGGAGATCGCCAACCGGTGCGGCTTCGTTGACGAGGATCATTTTACCAAGGCTTTCCGTCGGGTGACGGGTACGACCCCGGCAGCATGGCGGGGGCGTTGGCTGCATTGATTGCGTGCGATGAGGCCGGTCCTGGGACTATTGCGCAGTCGCTCCGCCGTCCGATCCTGGGCTATTGCAGCATTCGAAACAGCGCCGAACGGTCGTACCTAGCCAGATATTCGGAGAAACGCCGATGGAACTGCATGAGGGGTTGAGCGGCATAACTCGCGGGCCGTGGCCCATCGTCAAGTCGATTGCTTCTGGCGATATAACCGTAACGAGGATCTATTCCGAACGTCCCGATCTGGATGCGGCGGCCATTCCGTGCGCGCAAGCATTCGGCGTCACCGTTCAATTACGTGACTTCGCCTCCCATAGGCTGTGGCGAGCTGGCGAGTTGGTGTTTGAGGGCCGCCGTCCCAGGGCTTCGCTTGCGATAACCGATCTTCGGTATCAATGGCAAAGTCATCAACTCTCGCCGTTCGACAACATCCGCTTCGATATTCCATTTGCCCGGCTGCGCGCCTTTTCGGAAGAGGTTGGGCGCAGCGCATACGCAGCGCTATCTTGCGTTGAGGGCCGTATCGATCCGGTGATGCACGGGCTTGCGCAGGCATTGCTGCCATCGCTCGACAACCCGCAACAGGCCAATCCACTGTTCCTCGAGCAGATCAATCTCGCCATGCTGACACATCTCAGTCAGACCTATGGCGGTCTGCACTTCCCGATAGGCAGGAAGGGCACCCTGGCGCCCTGGCAGGAAAGACTGGCTACCGAATTTCTGGCTGCGAATTTCAACGAGCCGTTCTCGGTCGGGGATCTGGCATCTCGCTGCGAACTGTCGCGGAGCTATTTCAATAAAGCTTTCAAGGAGAGCTTTGGGCGCACCCCTTCGAAATGGCTCACCGAGTACCGGGTCGCGCGGGTCAAAGAGCTGTTGTTGCAGGACCTGTCTATTGCGGAGGTCGCGATCAGTTGCGGTTTCGCAGATCAGAGCCACATGACCAGGGTCTTCACAAGTCTGACGGGAGACACACCGGCACGCTTCAGACGAAAGAACAAGCCTTCCAACGTAGCTTTCGGTCCACTTGGTGACTGATCCCGATCATTGGCTCAAATCGTTCAAAACGCGTGAGTTTCGTTCAAGAACGTTACCCCGGCCGCGGCGATGATGCGGCCATTCATCGCGACTCGGCGCACCTGCGTGAAGTTGCCCCTTCGAACAGGGATCCTCGCGTCGGCTCGGTCCTGTGCCGCGATTGTAGTCGAAGAGGTTTCGCTTCAGGTAAGCTCAACGTACGGGACCAAGGCATGACGGACGTCTCTTCCATGGCAGCAATCAAGAGACATGACAATCTCGGTTGTTCCATGGACAGACTCGACGACGACCGAGCGATCGAGGGCCGCAACATGACGTTCTATCGCAAGAGGTCGGCGGCGCCGCCAGACAGGGTCACGACACCAGCGACCGGGCGCGGGTATCTGCTCGGTCTTTCCGCAGCAGGTGGACACCGGCGCCGGATCTTCAAAGAGCATCATTCGTCCGTCCATGAATTCGAGCAAAACGCCGTGTATTTGCGGAATTTTGCAGATGATTATCGCGCTGATCTCAGCGGTTCCTTCGATTTCATGCTGCTCGAAATCGATCACAATGCGCTCCAGCGGATCGCCGATGCGACCGACTTCAGAGGGGTCAGTGAATTGCGGTCCTTTGCCGGGCACCCCGATCCGGTGCTCGGCGGCATGCTCGGCGCCCTGTTTGCCACAGTGGATGGGAGCGCGGACAGGAGCACCTTGTTTGTTGACCAGCTCTCGGTCGCAATCGGAGTTCACGTTGTTCAGCAATATGGTAACGGTCGAGGCGGTGGGGCCGCCAGCGGACGGCGGCTCTCCTCACATTGCCAGGCCAAGATCAAGGATCTCGTGCGGAGCCAATTGAATGGCGACCTGACCGTCGAACAGCTCGCTTCGGCCTGCAATCTGTCGCAGGCGACATTTCTTCGGGCCTTCCGAGAAACCATGGGAAAAACCCCGCATCGGTGGTTGCAGCAACAGCGCATCGAAAAGGCGGTTGATTTGCTGCAGTTCTCACAAACCCCGTTGAGCGAGATCGCTCGCGTCTGCGGCTTCGTCGACCAAAGCCATTTCACCCGTTCGTTCGTACGGGCCATGGGCATTGCCCCCCGAGCCTGGAGACGAAGCCGGCAGTCCTGAGCAAGGCCCGACAACAAAGAGCAGATCCGATCAACGAGCCTTGCGGGAAGGGTCAAGAGCCCTCGCAACCGTACGGTTGAAGCGTGTCTCGGTCGCTCAACGTCGGCATGTAAACGCGCACCGGCTTCAGTCTCAGCGGCGATCAAAAAGTACAAAAGTCCGTCGTTGGCTTCAAGAAACGCGCGGTCATCCCCGGCACAGTAGCGAACATCGGCAACCAAAAGAAAGAGGCTAGTTCCATGACGCTGAACGCAACACCGACCCCCGGCAACCTTCTCGTCTCGCCCAAGGACCACGCACTGATCATGATCGACTTTCAATCACAAATGTCGTTTGCGACAAAGTCGATCGACGCTGTGCAACTGCGCAACAATGCGGCGCTGGTCGCCAATGCGGCTGCCGGCTTCAAGGTCCCCACGATCCTGACGACGGTCGCGGAAAAGAGCTTCTCCGGCCCCATGTTCGCCGAGATCACCGATGCCTTCTCCGGACAGGCGCTTCTCGACCGCACCTCCATGAACACCTGGGAAGATGCGGCCGTAATCGAAGAGGTTAATCGCATCGGTAAGAAGCGCCTCGTCTTCTGCGGTCTGTGGACCTCCGTCTGCATCGTCGGTCCGACCCTGTCGGCGCTCGATCAAGGCTTCGAGGTCTATGTGATTGCCGACGCTTGTGGCGACGTGTCCGACGAGGCGCACGAGCGCGCAATGGACCGCATGGTGCAGGCCGGCGTCCGGCCTATGACGGCGCTCCAGTACATGCTCGAGCTGCAGCGCGACTGGGCGCGCACCGAGACCTACGACATGACCACCGGCATCGCCAAGAGGTTCGGTGGCGCCTATGGCCTCGGCATCATCTACGCCAAGACCATGTTCGGCGCTTCCGAAGGCCACTGACATCCACTGGATGATCCGTCCAGCATCGCTCCGGCCGCGTGCTCGCGGTCGGAGTGGCGACCGCAAACCGTAAGAAAGGGAATTGACGATGAAGATGTATCTCCTCTCGCTCGGGGCCGGGCTGCTCGTCGGCGTTATCTACAGCCTACTTAACGTTCGCTCCCCGGCTCCGCCGGTGATCGCCCTGGTGGGGCTCCTGGGGATCCTCGTCGGCGAACAGGCGGTGCCCCTCGTCAAGCGCCTGACGTCAGGCAATCCGGTCACCGTTTCCTGGTTCCATAGCCACTGTGTCCCGCACGTTTTCGGCGAACTGCCGACCGGGGCCGATCATGATCATGCTGGCGTGCCCGACCGGGCACCGACGCGGGAGATCAGCTGATGCCGACCCGCCGCGGCTTTCTGGGAGCGGCGTCTGCCCTCGCGCTTCCAAACCTGTTTTCACCGGCGCGCGCCGCCAATTCCGCTTCGACCTCAGGAGACAATCCAATGAGCGCCGATCTGATCCTACACAAAGGTTTGCTGACAACGCTTGACCGTACGAATCCGAACGCGACGGCCGTCGCCGTCAAGGACGGCAAGCTCCTTGCCGTCGGGCAGGACCAGGAGATCATGGCGCTTGCCGGGCCTGATACCAGGATCGTCGACCTCAAGGGAAAGCGCGTCCTGCCGGGGCTCAACGACAATCACACCCACGTCGTTCGCGGCGGTCTGAACTATAATATGGAACTGCGCTGGGATGGCGTACGCTCTCTTTCCGACGCGATGGACATGCTGAAACGGCAGGTCACTGTGACGCCGCCGCCACAATGGGTTCGCGTCGTCGGAGGTTTCACCGAGCACCAGTTTGCTGAAAAGCGGCTTCCGACGATCGACGAGATCAATGCGATCGCTCCCGATACTCCAGTATTCCTCCTGCACCTTTACGATCGGGCCCTGCTCAACGCGGCTGCACTTCGCGCCGTGGGCTTTAACAAGGAGACGGCAAACCCTCCGGGCGGCGAGATCACCCGCGATGCCAAGGGCAATCCCACCGGTCTCCTGCTCGCCAAACCAAATGCGGGCATTCTCTATTCGACGCTTGCCAAGGGGCCGAAGCTGCCCTTCGAGTATCAGGTCAATTCGACGCGCCATTTCATGCGAGAGCTCAACCGCCTCGGCGTCACAAGCGTCATCGATGCGGGCGGCGGCTTCCAGAATTACCCCGACGACTACGCCGTCATCCAGAAGCTCGCCGACGAAGGGCAGATGACCGTGCGGCTCGCCTACAATCTCTTCACACAGAAGCCCAAGGAGGAGAAGGAGGACTTCCTCAAGTGGACGTCCTCAGTCAAATACAAGCAGGGCGACGACTTCTTCCGCCACAATGGCGCTGGCGAGATGCTGGTCTTCTCGGCCGCCGACTTCGAGGACTTCCGCGAGCCGCGCCCCGACTTGCCGCCGGAAATGGAAGGCGAGCTCGAAGAAGTGGTACGGATCCTCGCCGAGAACCGCTGGCCCTGGCGGCTGCACGCCACCTATGACGAGACGATAAGCCGCGCGCTCGACGTCTTCGAGAAGGTCAACCAGGATATCCCGCTTTCCGGTATCAATTGGTTCTTCGACCATGCCGAGACGATCTCGGAACAGTCGATCGACCGCATCGCTGCGCTTGGCGGCGGCATCGCCGTGCAGCACCGGATGGCGTATCAGGGCGAATATTTTGTCGAGCGCTACGGTCATGGTGCGGCCGAGGCAACGCCGCCGGTCGCACGCATGCTGAAGAAGGGCGTCAATGTCTCTGCCGGCACGGACGCCACGCGGGTTGCCTCGTATAACCCGTGGGTATCGCTTTCCTGGCTGGTGACGGGCAAGACACTTGGCGGCATGCAGCTCTATCCGCGCGCCAACTGCCTCGACCGCGAAACGGCGCTCCGCATGTGGACGGAGAAGGTGCAGTGGTTCTCAAATGAGGAAGGCAGAAAGGGGCGCATCGAGAAGGGCCAACTCGCCGACTTGATCGTACCGAGCAAGGACTACTTCGCCTGTGCTGAGGACGAGATATCGTTCCTGACCTCCGACCTTACGATGGTCGGCGGCAGGATCGTCTATGCTGCGAACGAATTCGCCAGCCTCGATGAAAACCCGCTGCCGCCGGCGATGCCGGACTGGTCGCCGGTCAGGACCTATGGCGGCTATGCCGCATGGGGCGAACCGGATGGCGCCGGCAGGCATTCGCTGCGGCGAACGGCAATCGCCTCCTGCGGCTGCGCCAACAACTGCGGCGTCCACGGGCATGATCACGCCGGCGCCTGGACATCGAAGCTGCCGATCTCCGATCTCAAGGGCTTCTTCGGCGCGCTTGGCTGTTCGTGCTGGGCTGTGTGAAGACAGCGGACCAGGACATCATCGTCAGCCAAAGCTCCCGGTAAGGATCAAAAATGAAAAAGATCGCTAGCGCAGCGGCGACAACAGCAATGTCAATCTTAATCAGCTCATCGGTCGCTCTCGGCCATGATCCGGCCCGATCAACGGGCAGTTCCCGCCACCCCTGGGCGAAAGTCGTCGTGAACCATCCAACGCCGAAGCTTGGCGCCTATTATAAAGGAGTATCCCCCATACAAATGGCAGCGACCTTGGTGAAGGTAGTCCCGCCCTACGTTGAGTTGAAGAGGCCCGAGAAGGAGCCAAGACGATGAGCATGCCTTCCTTCGAGAACCATTTACCCGCTCCCTTTCGGCGGCGGCGTGCAGACGGGCGTACCCTGTTTCTCGGCCTGCTGGCGCTCTGCTCGGCCTATCTCCAGGGACCGCTGACGAAGATATTCGACTTTCCAGGTGCGATCGCCGAAATGGAGCATTTCGGCCTACATCCGGCGCCGGTCTTCGCCGTCGGCGTGATCGTATTCGAGCTGTCAATGTCCGCACTCATCCTTGCCGGCATCTTCCGCTGGGCGGCCGCGCTTGCGCTTGCCGTCTTCCCGCTCGCCGCGACCTTCATCGCGCTTCGCTTCTGGGAATTGCCGCTGGGCATGGAACGCTCGATGGCGATGAACGGCTTCTTCGAACATGTCGGGCTCGTTGGCGCGTTCACTCTGGTGGCATGGCACGACCTGCGTGAACATGGCGCATCCGGAAAGGGACCGACTTCATGAGTTCTCCATCTGCAACCCCGACGGCTGGCGGGTTCACGCCGCTTCGCCAGAAGACCTTTGCCATTCTCTGGGTGGCGACCATTGTCGGCAACACTGGCAGCTTCATCCGCGATGTCGCAAGCTCGTGGCTTGTCACCGACCTCTCGGACGCACCCGCCGCCGTCGCGGCGGTGCAGGCGGCGGGAACGCTCCCGATCTTCCTCCTCGCGATCCCTGCAGGGGTACTGTCGGACATTCTCGACCGCCGCAAATTCCTGATCATCGTCCAGCTCCTGCTGGCCGCAGCCAGTGTCTGCCTCATGTTGCTGTCCGCCATGGGGCTGCAAACCGTTACCTCCTTGATCGCGCTCACCTTCGTCGGCGGTATTGGAGCGGCGCTGATGGCCCCGACCTGGCAGGCCATCGTTCCCGAACTCGTCCCGAAGCAGGATCTCAAAGGTGCCGTGGCCCTCAACTCACTCGGCATCAACATCTCCCGAGCGATTGGCCCGGCAGTCGGTGGCCTGCTGCTTGCCTGGTTCGGCGCTGCCTTCACCTATGGCATGGACCTCATCAGCTATATTTTCGTCATCGCTGCCCTCATCTGGTGGAGACGCGCCCCTAATGTCGACGACGGCTTGGCCGAACGCTTCTTCGGAGCTTTCCGCGCTGGTCTGCGCTATGCGAGGGCGAGCAGAGAGCTGCATGTCGTACTTCTTCGGGCGGCTGCATTCTTCGCTTTCTCGAGTTCGGTTTGGGCGCTTCTGCCGCTGGTCGCCCGCAATCTTCTCGGCGGCGACGCGGGTTTCTACGGCATCTTGCTTGGCGCGGTCGGCGCCGGTGCCATTGGCGGCGCGCTGGTCATGCCGAAACTTCGCGCAAAGTTCAATGCGGATGCGCTGTTGCTCGGTTCAGTGCTGGTCACGGCTGCCGTGATGGCTGGGCTGTCCTTCGCGCCGCCTCGATCGGTCGCCATACTGGCTCTGCTTGCGCTCGGAGCTGCCTGGATCACTGCGCTGACAACACTGAACGGGGCGGCACAGTCGATCCTGCCGAATTGGGTTCGGGGACGTTCGCTCGCCGTCTATCTCACTGTGTTCAATGGTGCGATGACCGCCGGGAGCCTCGCGTGGGGTGCCGTCGCAGAGGTCGTCGGCGTTTCGACGACCCTTGTCCTCGGCGCCGCCGGACTTGGCGTGGCCGGGCTCATTTTTCATCTCGTCAAGCTGCCAAAGGGCGATGCGGACCTGGTGGCATCCAATCACTGGCCGGAACCTCTCACGGCTGCTCCCGTCGAACATGATCGCGGTCCGGTGCTCGTCACGATCGAATACCGGGTCGACAAAGACGACCGGAGCGATTTTCTGAAGGGACTTGCCAGGCTCTCCGGAGAGCGTCGCCGAGATGGCGCCTATGGCTGGGGTGTCACTGAGGACGCTGCCGATCCGGAAAGAATCGTCGAGTGGTTCATGGTCGAATCCTGGGCCGAGCACCTTCGCCAGCACCGGCGTGTCTCGAAGGCCGACGCCGACGTTCAGCATGAGGTCCGCCGCTTTCACAAGGGGCCGGAGGCGCCCGTAGTGAACCATCTGTTGGCGATAAATCTTCCCCATCCCGGCCGCACCTGAACGCGCGCAAACGCGGCGCGGACGCTTTTATCAAAAAAGACAAACGAAACTGACAAGATGGATCGAGGGCGGTATTTTAGGTTTTGCAGTGCGAGGATGAGGGGCAGAGCAGCCATCAACCGCATTGGTTGCCCCGCGTCAGCATCGCTTCAATACGGATTAGGAGAGAGAAGGATGACCAATCGCAGAACGATACTCAAGGGCACGCTGTCCCTCATGCTGACCGCGACAGCGATGACGACGCTTGCGCCGCTCGGCGTGGCGGCAAAGGCGCCGCAAGTCAAGACCGCTGCCCCAGGCTACTACCGCATGATGCTGGGCGACTTCGAGATCACTGCGCTTTCCGACGGGACGGCGAAGTTTCCGGCAGAGACCCTCTATATTGGTGCCAAAGACCAGATCGCCGGCATGCTAGAGAGGGCGTTTCTCGACTCGCCTGTGGAGCTGTCGATCAATGCCTTTCTGGTCAACACAAATGAGCGGTTGGTGATGATCGACGCCGGCACCGGCGACTTCTTTGGTCCGACTCTCGGTAAGCTCATTCCCAACCTCGTCGCCGCTGGTTATCAGCCAGAACAGATCGACGATATCATCCTGACCCACGCCCACGTCGATCACCTCGGCGGCCTCGTTGCAGGAGATAGGATCGTCTTTCCCAATGCCACGGTCCACCTCAACAGCCGCGACGCCGATTTCTGGCTGAGTGCGGCCAACCGCGACACCGCGCCGGAGGCGAAAAGGGACTTGTTCTCCGCAGCCGTTAAGGCACTAACGCCCTACCGCAATGCGGGCCGGCTGAAGACCTTTTTGGACGGGGCCGAACCGGTGCCGGGCTTTAAGTCAACCCTGCGTGCCGGACACACTCCCGGTCACAGCGCCATCGCCGTCGAAAGCAAGGGCCAGAAACTGGTGTTCTGGGGCGATATCACCCATGGTGACGTCGTCCAATTCGACGAACCGTATGTGACGATCGGCTTCGATGAGGACCAGGCGGCGGCCGCAAGTGCGCGCGATGCTGCCTTCGCCGAGGCCGTCGAGGAGCGATACCTTGTTGCTGGCGCCCATACGCGTTTCCCTGGCATCGGCCATGTCCGCACGGACAGCGACAATTTCGACTGGGTCCCTCTGAATTACAGCGCGACGCTCTGATCCGCGCCTTGGCGCCGCCGCTTCCGGACGCGCCTAAAGAGCCTCTGTATTTCTCCCATGATTGCGATCGCGGCCGGCGCCTTCGCGGCGAAAAACTCTCTCTCAAACCAAAGCAAAGGAACGGTTCCCATGACCCAGAACTTCATCAGGACAGAAGGCGGCGTCGAGATCTTCTACAAGGATTGGGGCTCGGGCCAGCCCATCGTGTTCCACCACGGATGGCCGCTTTCCTCCGACGATTGGGACGCGCAGATGCTCTACTTCGTGAGCAAGGGTTATCGCGTGATTGCCCATGACCGCCGCGGGCACGGTCGCTCGACCCAGGTCAGCGATGGCCATGATATCGCCCATTATGCGGCGGACGTGGCCGCGCTTACGGAGCAACTCGATCTGCGGGACGCGGTCCATATCGGCCACTCCACGGGTGGCGGCGAGGCTCTGGCCTATGTTGCCCGCCATGGAGCGGGCCGCGTCGCTAAGCTGGTGATGGTCGGCGCAGTGCCGCCAATCATGCTCAAGACAGAAGCCTATCCCGGCGGGCTTCCGATGGACGTTTTCGACGGTCTGCGCGCCCAGCTTGCGGCCAACCGTGCTCAGTTCTTCCTCGATCTCCCAGCTGGTCCGTTCTATGGATTCAATCGCCCCGATGCGAAGGTCTCGACGGGCGCGATCCAGAACTGGTGGCGGCAGGGCATGATGGGCAGCGCCAAGGCCCATTACGACGGCATCAAGGCTTTCTCCGAAACCGACTTCACCGATGACTTGAAGAAGGTCGAGGTGCCGACGCTGGTCATGCACGGGGACGACGACCAGATCGTGCCGATCGACAGTTCCGCGCGGCTGGCCGTCAAGCTGCTGAGGAACGGCACGCTCAAAGTCTATGAGGGCTACGCGCACGGCATGTTGACCACTCATGCCGATGTGATCAATCCTGACCTGCTCGCGTTCATCGAGAGCTAGGAAACTGCGGGCCGGCGGCGATGGAGCGTTGTCGGCCTCGCATAACAAGGATGCATTGACGATTCGCGAGCACGCGTGGGAAGCGCGACCTGAGGATTAATTACCGGTGTCTTGGTTTGTGTTGAGGCAAGGATAAAAGGTCACACCTCTTGCGACGAGCCGAGCGGCTGCAATGGGGCTGAGAGGAGCCATTCGGTGCCCCTGCAACGGGTCGAGAGCAGCCGTTCGTGCGTCGGAGGGCGAAACTCGGCGGCCACTAAAAGGTCCCGTTGTTAGCGAATCGATAGCCAAATCCTATCGGACGGCTCATCAGCTCGGCCGGCTTTCGCACTTAAGTATTTGCATTTAAATGGTGATCCCGGCGCGATTCGAACGCGCGACCCCCAGATTAGGAATCTGATGCTCTATCCTGCTGAGCTACGGGACCACTCCGTGCCATGCATACAAAAGGCTTGGCGGGAAGCCAAGCCTTTTCGACATTCTTATCGAGTATAGATGTCACGCGCCCAAACGCTGTTCGGCAAGGCGGACCCAATAAGAGATGCCGTGGGCGATGGCTTCGTCGTTGAAGTCATAGGCCGGATTATGAAGGCCTTCGCTGTCGCCGTTGCCGATGAAGATGAAAGCGCCGGGGCGGGCGTTCAGCATATAAGAAAAATCCTCGCCTCCCATCATCGGATCGATTTCAGAATCGACGTTCGCAGCGCCGGCTATTTCGCTGGCGATGGCAATCGCATGGGTGGTTTCCGTGGCATGGTTTACTGTGACGGGATAGTTGCGATGGAAACTGATATCGGCCTGCGCGCCATGGGCGGCGACTATGCCGTCGATGATCTGCTTCAGGCGTGATTCCGCCAGATCACGGACTTCGGCGTCGAGCGTGCGGATCGTCCCGGCGATTTGCGCGTCGTTCGGAATGACGTTGTGGGCAAAACCGGCATTGAACTTGGTAACCGAGACCACGACAGAACGCAGGGGGTCGGCGCTGCGCGAAGCGATCATCTGCAGATTGGTCACGATCTGCGCACCGATCGCAATCGGGTCGATCGTCCGGTGAGGCTGGGCGGCGTGGCCGCCTCGACCCTTGATCGTTACCGTAAACTCATCCGTTGCCGCCATGATCGCGCCTCGGCGGATTGCAAACTGCCCGACGGCAAGGCCGGGCAGATTATGCATCCCATAGACCTCCTCGATGCCGAAGCGCTCCATCATGCCGTCCTGAACCATCAGGTTGCCGCCGCCGCCGCCCTCTTCGGCCGGCTGGAAGATTACGGCGATGTTGCCGTTGAAATTGCGCGTCTCTGCAAGATATTTCGCGGCGCCGAGCAGCATTGCCGTGTGGCCGTCATGTCCGCAGGCATGCATCTTGCCAGGCGACGTGGAGGCCCAGGGCTTGCCGGTGATCTCCGTCAGCGGCAAGGCGTCCATGTCGGCGCGCAGGCCGATCGTACGGCTGCCTTCCTTCTTGCCCTTGATCAGGCCGACCACGCCGGTGCGGCCGATGCCGGTCACAATTTCGTCAACACCGAACTCCCTGAGCTTGCCGGCAACGAAGGCCGCCGTGTTTTCGACCGAAAAAAGAAGCTCCGGCCGGGCGTGGATATAGCGGCGCCATTCGGCCACTTCGGCTTGCATTTCAGCGGCTCTGTTCAAAATCGGCATACGTAACTTCCTGTCGCGTAATCGGGTTGTCCGGCGGCTTGCGCAACGCTGTGCCGCGGAAATAACTTATTCAATGACCTTTGCCATGTCATGGCCATATAGGCTAAATAGGTGAAGCTTTCGAGATATCCGGGCATCTTAGGAACGAACCGTGTCGACGCGCCAGAAACGTTTGATTTCACTCGCAGCCACCGCCACCGCCGCTCTTTTCTTCTCGGTTCCGCTGGCGCGGGCCAATCCGCACATCCTCGTCGATGTCCAAAACGGCCGCGTGCTGGAGCATGAGGAAGCCTTTCGCAAATGGTATCCGGCATCGCTGACGAAGTTGATGACGGCCTATACGGTGTTCAACGCAATTCGCGCCGGCGAGATCAGTCTCGAAACGCCGATCGTCATCAGCAAGCAGGCAGCTGCCCAGCCGGCTGCAAAAATGTATTACAAGCCGGGGCAGAAGCTGACGCTCGACAGCGCGTTGAAAATCCTGATGATCAAGTCGGCGAACGACGTCGCAGTTGCCGTGGCAGAGGCCGTCGCTGGCACCCAGGATGCCTTTGTCCTGCGCATGAATTCCGACGCAGCAAAGCTCGGCATGTCGGATTCGCATTTCGTCAATCCGAACGGCCTGCCGGGCAAGGGCCAATATACGACGGCACGCGATCTCGCAGTCCTGACGGTCGCGCTACGGCGGGAGTTTCCGCAATATTCGGGCTATTTTGCTCTTGAAGGCTTTACCAACGGCAAGACCAATACGCCGAACATCAATCTGCTGATCGGCCGTTTCGCCGGTGCGGACGGCATGAAGACCGGCTTTATCTGTGCGTCGGGCTTCAATCAGATCGGTTCGGCGACCCGTAACGGCCGCACCATCATTTCGGTCGTTCTGGGCACAGACAGCCTGGCGGCGCGTGCGGACGCGACGGCGAACCTGTTGCAGAAGGGCTTTACCGCACAGTTTCCCGCAGTCGATACCTTGGCTTCGTTGAAGCCATACGGACTGGGGCAGGACCGGGTTGCCGACCTGAGCGCCGATATCTGCAGCGCAAAGGGTGCCAAGGTGCGCAGCGAAACGCGCGACGAGGTCGGCCGCATGAAAGTGCAGTCGCCCTATATCCAGGAAATGGATCACCCGCCGCGTTACGTCTTTGCCGGCCTCATTCCTGGCCAGGATGTCCAGCCGGACAAGATGGCAAAGGCCGAGGCAATCGGCGACCTTGCCAATGTTCCGGTACCGCTGCCGCGCCCGACGTCCTTCTAAGGCAAAAGAAATGAGCATTCATCACGACACAATCCCGGTCACGATTCTGACCGGCTTTCTTGGCGCCGGCAAGTCAACCCTGCTGAACCGCATCCTCAAGGATCCGGCGATGAAGGATGCCGCCGTTATCATCAACGAATTCGGCGATGTCGGCATCGACCATCTGCTCGTCGAAAGCTCGGGCGATGCGATCATCGAGCTTTCTGACGGCTGCCTTTGCTGCACAGTTCGCGGCGAGCTCGTCGATACGCTGGCAAATCTCATGGATGCTGTGCAGACCGGCCGGGTCAGGCCCGTAAAACGTGTCGTGATCGAAACGACCGGACTTGCCGATCCGGCCCCGGTCATGCAGGCGATCATGGGCAACCCGATTATAGCAACCAATTTCGAGCTCGAGGGCGTTGTCACGGTCGTTGACGCAGTCAATGGTCTTCAGACGCTCACAAATCACGAGGAGGCGCGCCGGCAAGTCGCAGTCGCCGATCGCCTCATCGTGTCAAAGCAGTCAATGGCATCCGCCGAGCTGTTGCCGGTGCTGGAGGCGCGGCTGCGTCACCTCAATCCGCGTGCAGTGCCGATGGATGCTGACAGCGCACCTGCCGGTAGCGCGGAGGTTCTCGCAAACGGTCTGTACAATCCGGCAACGAAGATCGCCGACGTCAGCCGCTGGCTTCGCGACGAAGACGAGCATGACGCTCATCACCATCATGGACACGATCACCATCACCATCATGGTCATGACCATCAGGATCCCCATGATGTGAACCGTCACGATGCCTCGATCCGGTCTTTCTCGATTGTCGAAGACAAGCCGATCGATCCGATGGCGCTCGAGATGTTCATCGACCTGCTGCGTTCGGCGCATGGCGAAAAGCTGTTGCGCATGAAGGCCATCATTGCCGTTTCCGACAGGCCGGAGAGACCGTTGGTCCTGCATGGCGTGCAGAGCGTCTTTCACCCGCCCGTGCGCCTTCCGGCCTGGCCCGATCCGGTCGACCGGCGCACGCGAATGGTACTGATCACCAAGGATCTGCCGGAGGATTTCGTGAAGAATCTCTTCGATGCATTCCTCGGAAAGCCGCGGGTCGACACGCCCGATCGCGCGGCTCTCAACGACAATCCGCTCGCCATTCCTGGCATGAAGATCTGAGACTACCTCTTGCGGATCAGGAAACTGTGACCGGTTTCGGTTTTCACCGTTTCCAGTAACTCGTGGCCGTCTTCCGTGCAGAAATGTGGGATGTCGATCAGAGCCAGGGGATCGGTCGTTTCAACCCGGATCAGCGCCCCGATTGCCATGGAAGAAAGCTTGCGGCGGGTCTTCAGCACGGGTAGGGGGCATTTCAGGCCGCGCAGGTCATAGCAAAAGGCGTCCAAGCCGATCAGTTCCTGGCCCAGAATTTCCAGAACGGCTTCTTGCTCGCCTCTGCCGTTTCCTGCGGAGCCGGTTCCGGCGCGAAGGCCAGAGGATTTTTCGTCGGAACCGGGACATTGGCAGGCACGACCGCTGCAACCGCCGTCACATTGTCCTGAGCAGGTGCTGCTGCCGGTGCCGCAGGTGTTGCAGCGGCGGTCGCCGTCGGATTTGCCGCGGGTGCAGCGGGCTTCGACATCATTTCCTCAAGTTCGGATGCCTTGACCATGCGGCCTGCCTCCAGCGACGTGCCGGTCGGAGCATAAGCAAGCTCGCGGCCCTTGCGCTGCTTGGCGACCACGGCCTTGCGCTCGGCTTCGGTTGGGTCGTACCAGGCCATGCCGTCGAATTTCTTTTCGGCCCTGGCGAAGTCGGCTGCGTATGTCTTGTTATAGGCGGCAAGTGCCGACGCCAGCGCCGGAGGCGTGGACATCGCCGGGCACTGGCCTGCAGGATTAAAGGCGCCGCTGCCGTCTGCCAATTGCTGGTTGAAGACATATTTCTTCTCGCAGACATTGACTTCCGGCGGACGCTTGGTGACCTCGAAATTGTCGTAGCCGACCTTCAGCATCTTCCAGAAGTCATAGTTCTGGTTCAGGCGATGCTTGAACATGTTTTCCGCCGTCATGCGGAAGGGGAATGCTTGCAGCTGAACGGTTGTCTGGCCGCCCTTGAAGGCATCGCGCGCGAAAGCGTATATTTCCAGAACCTGCTCGTCGGTCATCGAATAGCAGCCGGAAGACGAACATGCGCCGTGGATCATCAGGTCGGAGCCCGTGCGGCCGTTGACGGCGTCGTACCGGTTCGGAAAGCCGGTGTTGATCGCCAGATAATATTTGGAGTTCGGGTTCAGGTTCGCCCGTGTCAGGTTGTAGAAGCCCTCGGGAGCCTGCCGGTCGCCAGTCTTGACCTTCGGGCCCAGCCGACCGGACCACGCGCAGATCTTGTAATCCGCGATCTTGTCGAAGCGATTGTCCGTCTTTGCCTTCCAAACTTCGAGAGCGCCTTCTTCCTTGAAGATACGGATCATGATCGGGGAATTGCGATCCATGCCCTTCGTTTTCATATCGGCGAGGATACGCGCCGGAAGAGGTTGCTCAACCTTGTTCTTGACCTTCGACAGATCAGTGTGGGTGACCTCCAAAGCGTCGTTGCAGCCGGCAAGAGCCAGCGCCATCAGCGAAACATAGGCAAAATGTCGAATGCGCATTTCCCAACAAGCCCATTAAATCGATAAGACCCGATCCGCGTCCATAAGGTCCGGGCGACCCTAAAATCATAGGCGGCTTATACTTCACAATTTCTTACCAGCCTATGACTTGCCCAAGGATGTCCCGCAAGCGACTGTTACAGATAACATTATTGTGGCCAAGGTTTGGCCGCAATCCGGTCATGCATGCTGGGGAATTAGGCGAGATTCCGTCCCATGGCGAGGAATTTCTGGCGGCGGTCGCTGCGCAACTGCTCGCCCGAACGCGGCGAAAGTTCGGCAAGGGCGCTGGCGATGACATCGCCGGTGGCGGCGATGACGCTGCCCGGATCGCGATGCGCGCCACCGAGCGGTTCGGGAATGATGCCGTCGATGATGCTGAGCGACTTCAGGTCCTCGGCGGTGATCTTCATGTTGGTGGCTGCTTCCCTGGCGCGGGTCGAATCGCGCCACAGAATGGAGGCCGCGCCTTCCGGTGAAATCACGCTATAGATCGAATGCTCAAGCATATAGACCCTGTTTCCGGTCGCGATTGCGATGGCGCCGCCGGAGCCTCCTTCGCCGATGATGACGGAGATGATCGGCACTTTCACGCCAAGGCACATTTCCGTCGAGCGGGCGATTGCTTCAGCCTGGCCGCGCTCTTCAGCCCCGACGCCTGGATAAGCGCCAGCGGTATCGACGAGGGTGACGACCGGAAGGCCGAAACGGTCGGCCATTTCAAGAATGCGGATCGCCTTTCGGTAGCCTTCAGGGCGGGCGCTGCCGAAATTGTGCTTCAATCGGCTCTTCGTATCGCTGCCCTTTTCCTGGCCTATGACGGCAATCGGCTGGCCGCGAAAGCGTGCAAGGCCTGCCTGGATTGCCGCATCCTCGGAGAATTTGCGGTCGCCGGCGAGCGGCGTGAACTCCTGGAAGAGCGTTTTTGCATAATCGACGAAGTGCGGGCGCTGCGGATGGCGAGCGACCTGCGTCTTTTGCCAGGCGTTGAGCTTGGAATAGATATCGACCATCGCTTCGCGGACGCGAACCTCCAGCCGGCCGACCTCATCGGACGTATCGATGCTCTCGTCTTCGGAAGCGAGCTTCTTCAGTTCGATGATCTTGCCTTCGAGGTCGGAGATCGGCTTTTCGAAGTCGAGATAGTTGTGCATGAGGTGCGTTTCCGTTCCTTGTGCCCGGGGCATTTCGCTGGCCTTGCCCCATGTTGCCGGTCCTATTCGTGCTTTTTCGCCTGTTTGGCAAGGGGGTGATGCGTCTGAACCAGTTGCTGCAGCCTTTCTTCAAGGACATGCGTATAGATCTGTGTCGTTGAAATGTCGGAATGTCCGAGAAGTTCTTGGACTACGCGAAGGTCGGCGCCGTTCGCAAGCAGATGGCTTGCAAAGGCGTGACGCATGACGTGCGGCGAGATCATTGATGGCGTCAATCCGGCACGGATCGCGAGGTTTTTCAGTTCACGGGCAAAAACCTGGCGGGGCAGATAGCCTTCCTTGGAGGCTGCCGGAAAAAGCCAGGAACTGTCGACCGGATCCTTCGTCTTGGCATTCTCCTCTTTGAGCGACCGGCCATAGGCCTTCAGTGCAGCCATTGCCGATTGCGATAGAGGTACGAGCCGCTCCTTGTTGCCCTTACCGCGAATGATCAGGAAACGTCCTTCTTGGTCGAGAACGCGTGCCGGCAGCGAAACGAGCTCGCTGACGCGCATTCCCGTGGCGTAAAGCAGCTCCAGAAGCGCCAACATCCGCTGGCGCTGCAATCGGCCGTCCGAGGCATTGTCGGCTTCGGTCTCGGCCTGTGTCAAAAGCCGCGTCACCTCCTCGACACCCATAGTCTTTGGCAGCGCCCGCGCCTTCTTCGGCGCGTCGAGAACGCCTGTCGGATCGTCAACCCGCAGGCCCTCGGCATAAAGGAACTTGTAGAATTGCCGCATGGCTGCCAGCCGGCGAGCCTGGGACGAGGATTTGAAGCCCCGTTTCGAAAGCGAGGAGAGGTAGGCAGCAAGATCACCGGAAGCCGCTTCGCTCAGCCGCACGCTTTTGCCGTTCAGGAATGCATGGAGGTCGTCCAGATCGCGCTCGTAGGATTGCAGCGTGTTCACCGCAGCGCCCCGCTCTGCACTCATCATCTCGAGAAAGGCTTCCACATGGGCGCGGCTCAGATCCTTCATCGGCTCACTTCTTCGCCGGCTTGATCGCGCCAGTTGCCGGCGGGTTGATCCGTTCCGACGGGATGCGGATCGTCACGTCGCGCGGCTGTGGCTCCACGAAGGTCACGAGCGCAACCATACCGCCATAAATCGCCCCAGCGATCATCGCCAGGACAGCCAATAGACGCAAGAGGGTCGGCATTTCGCAACTCCATGAGCTCTGCCTCTTTTATGAAGAAGCGGGTTTGCGTGCAAGAAGCGGGTTTTGAACCATGTTTCCCCGGTCGGCGACTTGACGCTACACCCGCATTTGTCGATACCGTTTGCAAACAAAGTGTGAATGGACCGATGAGTGACCCAGTTCTGAAAGTGGGAGACACCCTGAAAGACAGAGCTCGCGCCGCGCTCGGGTCCCGCAATCTGATCCTCGTTGGCCTGATGGGGGCCGGCAAATCCTCTGTCGGCCGCATCGTCGCCCATCAGCTGGGCATACCTTTCATCGACAGCGACGTGGAGATCGAGCGCGTCTCGCGAATGACCATCTCGGAGCTCTTCGCCGCTTACGGCGAAGATGAATTCCGTGCGCTGGAAACACGCGTGATAAAGCGGTTGCTGAAGAACGGGCCGCGCGTGGTATCGACCGGCGGCGGCGCTTTCATCAATGACCGGACGCGCAAGCACATCAAGAAGAGCGGCCTTTCCGTCTGGCTCAAGGCCGATCTCGAGGTGCTGTGGGAACGGGTCAGCAAGCGCGACACGCGCCCGCTCCTGAAGACCGAGAATCCAAAGCAGACGCTCGAAAACCTGATGAACGCGCGATACCCGATCTATGCCGAAGCCGACATCACCGTGCTGTCGCGCGACGTGCGAAAGGAAGTCATGGCCGACGAAGTGTTGAAAGCCGTGATCGAAGCCCAAACCGAAAGTACCCTGCCATGAATGCGATCACCTCCTCGGCCGAACGAAAGGTTCACGTACCGCTCGGAGAGCGCGCCTACGACATATTGATCGGACCGGGGATGATCGCCAGAGCCGGAGCGGAAATAGCGTCACGGCTGAAGGGTCGCAAAGCCGCGATCATCACCGACGAGCACGTGGCGCCACTTTATCTCGAAGCCCTCGTAAAGAGCCTCGAACGCTCAGGTATCATCTCCGCGCAGCTTGTGCTGCCCGCCGGCGAGAAGACCAAGAGCTTCGAGCATCTGATGAGCGTGTGCGACAAGATCCTGGAGGCGCGTGTCGAGCGGAATGATTACGTCATTGCGCTTGGCGGCGGCGTCATTGGCGATCTTGCCGGCTTTGCCGCAGGCATCGTGCGTCGCGGCGTGCGCTTCGTGCAGGTGCCGACGTCGCTGCTTTCGCAGGTGGATTCTTCCGTCGGCGGCAAGACCGGCATCAACAGCCGACACGGCAAGAACCTTGTAGGCGTCTTCCACCAACCGGATCTGGTCCTTGCCGATACGGATGTTCTCAATTCCCTGAGCAAGCGCGAATTCCGTGCCGGCTATGCAGAAGTCGCCAAATACGGCCTTATCGACAAGCCGGAATTTTTCGCCTGGCTTGAAACAAACTGGAGCGCCGTCTTTGCCGGCGGCTCTGCGCGTATCGAGGCGATTGCCACAAGCTGTCAGGCCAAATCCGATGTCGTTGTCGCTGACGAGCGCGAGAACGGTCCGCGGGCGCTTCTCAATCTCGGCCATACCTTCGGGCACGCTCTGGAGGCGGCCACAGCCTATGAGAGTGCACGCCTGGTGCACGGCGAGGGGGTTTCGATCGGCATGGTCCTCGCGCATGAATTTTCCGCGCGGATGAATCTGGCAAGCCCCGATGACGCCAAACGGGTTGAGAAGCATTTGAAAGAAGTCGGCCTGCCGACGCGCATTTCCGATATTCCGGGCGCTCTTCCGCCGGCTGAAAAGCTGCTCGACGCAATGGCGCAGGACAAGAAAGTGAAAGACGGCAAGTTCACCTTCATCCTGACGCACGGCATTGGCCGGTCGTTCATCGCCGATGACGTGCCGGCTTCCGAAGTGTTGGGCTTTCTCAAGCAAAAAGAGCAGCAATGACACTCGAAGGCACGCTGGCATTTCTTGCGGTTTACTGGCCGGAAATCGTTTCCATCGTCGCACTCGTGCTCATATCAGCCTTCTTCGTTGGTTCGGAGACTGCACTGACGGCGGTCTCTCGCAGCCGCATGCATACGCTGGAAACAAACGGCGAAATGCGCGCCGGTGTCGTGCGCCAGCTGATCGAGCGGCGCGACCGGCTGATCGGGGCGCTGCTGATCGGCAACAACCTTGCAAACATCCTGTCTTCGGCTCTGGCCACAAGCTTGTTCCTCAGTGTCTTCGGCAGCCCGGGCGTGGCGCTTGCAACGCTTGCGATGACGGTGATCCTCGTCATTTTCGCGGAAGTTCTGCCGAAGAGCTGGGCAATCTCGTCGCCTGACCGTTTTGCATTGAGAGCGGCATTGCCAATCAAGCTCTTTGTCGCTGTCGTCGGTCCGATTTCAACCCTCGTCAATGCCGTCGTCCGCCGGATCCTGCGGGCCTTCGGCATCACACTTTCGCGTGAAATCCCGATGCTGACGGCGCACGAGGAACTGCGCGGTGCCGTCGATCTGCTGCATCGCGAGGGTGCGGTGGTGAAGGCCGACCGGGATCGACTTGGCGGTATACTCGACCTTAGCCAGCTTGAACTCTCCGACATCATGGTCCACCGCACCGCGATGCGGGCGATCAATGCAGATGACGCGCCTGAGGCAGTGGTTCGCACGATCCTCGAAAGCCCCTATACCCGCATGCCGCTGTGGCGCGGCACGATCGACAACATCATCGGCGTCGTCCACGCAAAAGACTTGCTGCGTGCGCTGGCCGAGCCGAACGTGGAGCCGGAGAATCTTGATATCGTCAAGATCGCCCAGAAACCCTGGTTCGTACCGGACAGCACCAATCTCGAAGATCAGCTCAATGCGTTCCTGCGCCGCAAGCAGCACTTCGCCGTCGTCGTCGACGAGTATGGTGAGGTGCAGGGCATCGTGACGCTCGAGGACATCCTGGAAGAAATCGTCGGCGATATTTCCGATGAGCACGATATCGATATGCAGGGCGTGCGCCAGGAATCCGACGGCTCGATCGTTGTCGATGGCAGCGTGCCGATCCGGGATCTGAACCGCGCCCTCGATTGGCAGCTGCCCGACGAAGAGGCAACGACAATCGCCGGCCTCGTCATCCATGAATCGATGACGATCCCGGAGGAGCGGCAGGCCTTCACTTTTTATGGCAAGCGCTTCATCGTCATGAAGCGCGAGAAGAACCGCATCACAAGGCTGCGCATCCGTCCTGCCGCGGAGAACGAGACAAAACCGCTCTGAGCCTTATCCGACCGTTCCGTGGCTGGTGAGCAGACGCAGGATCTGCACTTCTTTCGGCAGTTCGATCAAAAATTCGCTGTCGCGTTCGAGGTGGTGGATCTTCGTCGGATCGGTGCCGGTAAAGGTGCTCATCGCCTCAATGTCCTCCCAATATGAGATCGTCACGAATTCGCTTTCCGTTTCGCAGTCTTCGCGAAAGGTCTGGACGCCAAGGGCTTTCTCGATCAGCGGCCTGATGCCCGCTTCGTAGTTGTAGGCTTCGTATTCGTCAGCCTTGGCTCTTTGCGTACGTCCGCGCCAGATGCGGGCAATCGTCGGCTTCGTCATGCCTATTTCCTCCTTGAATGAAAGGAGGGCAAACGCCTATATGAGGGACGTGTTCCGCTACCAGCTGGTTGCTTCGCCGGGGGCGGCGAGCTCCACGGCGAGCGCATGCAGCCCTGCGTCGAGTTCCGGCTTCAGCAGTTCGGTGACGGCGCGGTGGCGGGCGAGCCTCGTCATTCCTGCAAACTTGGCTGAAACGATGCGCACGCGCATGTGGGTTTCACCGGTGCCGGTGAAATCCGGCTGATGGCCGGCATGCAGGCGGCTTTCGTTGATGACGCTGAGGCGCTCGGGGGCAAAAGCTTCGGTCAGTTTTTTTTCGATGCGGGTCTGGAGGGTCACGATTTCGTCCGGTTGCTTCGCAAAAAGGGGGTTCCCACCAAGCCAGCAACATTCGTGTTTGTCAATTCTTGTCGTCGCTTCGCGGCAGGCCCATAATTAGCGCCGTCATGAGACTCGATTCCAAATATTTCGATCGCATCCGCACCCGCCGCAAACGCGAGCAGGAAACCGAGCAGGCTCCTCCGACCTGCCAGTGGGACGGCTGTGATAAAAAAGGCGTGCATCGCGCTCCTGTCGGCCGCAATGCCGAAGGGCAGTTCTTTCTTTTCTGCTTTGAGCACGTCAAGGAGTACAACAAGGGCTACAACTATTTCTCCGGCCTCTCGGACGGCGAAATCGCCCGCTACCAGAAGGAGGCGATCACCGGGCATCGTCCGACCTGGACCGTCGGCGTCAACAAGGCGGCGAAGGACAGCCCACTTCATTCCGACATCCGCTCCGGCGCCTATAGCCGTGTGCGCGATCCCTTCGGTTTCGTCAGTGGCGCCAAGGGCAGCGGTCCGCGCTTTCCCGAGCAACGCAAGTTGAAGAGCCTGGAGGCCAAGGCCTTCGACACCATGGGGCTGCAGGCAAGCGCCACCTCTGCCGAGATCAAGACCCGCTACAAGGAGCTGGTCAAGAAGCATCATCCCGATGCCAACGGCGGCGACCGCGGATCCGAAGAGCGCTTCCGTGCCGTCATCCAGGCCTATCAATTGTTGAAGCAGAACGGTTTTTGTTAGTTCCTGTCCTTGCTCTCCGCCTTCAATCGGGTATGGTCCAAATCGGCTGAGGCCGCAGGCAACCGCGGCATGCATCTGTGCGTTTTGCCAACGCCGCCTTTGCCAACCTTCCGGACGCGGCGTTTCTTGTCCGGGACTTTGTTCCTGAATGCTCGCAAGCGGTCATTTCCCGCCGAGGTTTCGCTTCAGTCCCGGAGAGGTATCGCCGACGTTCCCACCTTGAACGGGCGCAGAACAAGCTGCGGCGTCATGGATGCGAAATGGCCTGAGATAGTATGGCCGGGTGGAAGCACCCGCCTTGGAGACATGATGAGCAAGATTGACCTTGATATTTCCGAGCTTCCAGACACCACCGTTTCGGTCAGGGAGGTCTTCGGAATCGATTCCGATATCCGCGTTCCGGCCTACAGCAAGGGCGATGCCTACGTCCCGGACCTTGATAACGACTATCTCTTCGACCGCGAGACGACGCTCGCCATTCTTGCAGGTTTTGCCCACAACCGCCGCGTCATGATCTCCGGCTACCACGGCACCGGTAAGTCCTCTCACATCGAGCAGGTCGCTGCCCGCCTCAATTGGCCCTGCGTGCGCATCAACCTCGACAGCCATGTCAGTCGTATCGATCTCGTCGGCAAGGACGCCATCGTCGTCAAGGACGGCCTCCAGGTCACGGAATTCAAGGACGGCATCCTTCCCTGGGCTTATCAGCACAATGTCGCGCTTGTCTTCGATGAGTATGACGCCGGCCGCCCTGACGTCATGTTCGTCATCCAGCGCGTGCTGGAATCTTCAGGCCGCCTGACCCTGCTCGATCAGAGCCGAGTCATCCGTCCGCATCCGGCCTTCCGCCTGTTTGCGACGGCAAACACCATTGGCCTCGGCGATACCACCGGCCTCTATCATGGCACGCAGCAGATCAACCAGGCGCAGATGGACCGCTGGTCCATCGTCACCACCTTGAACTACCTGCCGCACGACCACGAAGTGAACATCGTCACCGCCAAGGTGAAAAGCTTCCAGAAGGACAAGAACGGCCGCGATACCGTTTCCAAGATGGTGCGCGTCGCCGATCTGACGCGCGCTTCCTTCATGAACGGCGATCTGTCGACCGTCATGAGCCCGCGTACGGTCATCACCTGGGCCGAAAACGCCGATATTTTCGGCGACCTCGCATTCGCCTTCCGCGTCACATTCCTCAACAAGTGCGACGAGCTGGAGCGCCCGCTGGTCGCCGAGCACTATCAGCGCGCCTTTGGTGTCGAGCTCAAGGAGAGCGCGGCCAATATCGTGCTGGAGGCTTAAGGCCCGTCGATCATGGCATCACGTGGTGACAATTCGAAAGCAAGGCCAAACGGCCCGGTCGACGTCGAGCCCTTGCGGCGCGCGATAACCGGCTGCGTGCGCGCGATTGCCGGCGACGGCGAGGTCGAGGTGACCTTTGCCAACGAGCGCCCCGGCATGACGGCTGAGCGCATTCGCCTGCCCGAGCTTTCCAAGCGGCCAACGGCGCATGAGCTGGCGGTGACGCGCGGTCTTGGCGACTCCATGGCGCTTCGCCTTGCCTGCCACGATGAAAAAGTGCACGCGACGATGGCGCCTCAGGGCTCGGACGCCCGTGCGATCTTCGACGCCGTCGAGCAGGCGCGCGTCGAATCGATCGGCACCCTGCGCATGGAGGGCGTGGCTGCCAACCTGCGGTCGATGACCGAGGAGAAGTATTCCAAGGCGAATTTCACCGGCATCGAGCGGCAGGAGGACGCGCCGATCGGCGAGGCCGTCGCCATGATGGTGCGTGAGAAGCTGACCGGACAGAAGCCGCCGGCCTCTGCGGGAAAGGTTCTCGACCTCTGGCGTTCCTTCATAGAGGAGAAGGCAGGTTCCGAACTCGATGACCTTACAGGCGTCATCAACGACCAGCAGGCTTTCTCGAAGGTGATCCGCCACATGCTCTCGGCCATGGAAATGGCGGAAGAATACGGCGACGACGACAGCGAACCCGATCAGGACAACGAGCAGGATCAGGAAGACCAGCCGAATGGCGACGAGTCGGATCAGGACGAGGTCGATGACGACGCCGGCACTGATGCCGCGCCGGTCGAGGATAGCGAAGTTGCCGACGAGCAGATGGAAGATGGCGAGACCGAAGGCGCCGAGATCTCCGACGACGACATGATGGAAGAGGGCGAGGACGATTCAGAAACACCGGGCGAAACCCGTCGTCCAAACATGCCGTTTGCCGATTTCAACGAGAAGGTCGATTATCACGTCTTTACCGAAGAGTTCGACGAGATCATTACCGCCGAGGAACTTTGCGACGCTGCCGAGCTGGAGCGCCTGCGCGCCTTCCTCGACAAGCAGCTCGCGCATCTCCAGGGGGCTGTCGGCCGCCTCGCAAATCGATTGCAGCGTCGCCTGATGGCCCAACAGAACCGCTCCTGGGACTTCGATCTGGAAGAGGGCTATCTCGATACCGCCCGCCTGCAGCGCATCATCATCGATCCGATGCAGCCGCTTTCCTTCAAGATGGAGCGGGATACGCAGTTCCGCGACACGGTCGTGACGCTGCTGATCGACAATTCCGGCTCCATGCGCGGGCGCCCGATCACCGTTGCAGCCACCTGTGCCGATATTCTTGCCCGCACGCTGGAGCGTTGCGGCGTCAAGGTCGAGATCCTTGGCTTCACGACCAAGGCCTGGAAGGGCGGGCAGGCGCGCGAGAGCTGGCTTGCCGGCGGCAAGCCGCAGACGCCCGGCCGCCTCAACGACCTGCGTCACATCATCTACAAGTCCGCTGACGCGCCGTGGCGCCGTGCGCGCACCAATCTCGGCCTGATGATGCGCGAAGGACTGCTGAAGGAAAATATCGACGGCGAGGCGCTGATCTGGGCGCATAATCGTCTTCTTGCTCGCCGCGAACAGCGCCGTATCCTGATGATGATCTCGGACGGTGCGCCGGTCGACGATTCCACGCTTTCGGTCAATCCCGGCAACTACCTCGAGCGTCATCTGCGCGCCGTGATCGAGCAGATCGAGACCCGTTCGCCGGTCGAACTGCTTGCGATCGGCATTGGTCACGACGTGACGCGCTATTACCGCCGCGCCGTGACCATCGTCGACGCCGACGAGCTTGCAGGTGCCATGACCGAGCAACTTGCTTCGCTCTTCGAAGATCAGGCAGCGCAGTCGCGTGGCGGCCGTTTGAAACGCGCAAGCTGATGCCGAAGGGAATCGGCGCTTGATGATCCGTCTGTCCAGCGCGGCCTTGCTTTTTCTTTGTCTTGCTGGGGTTGATTCGATCGCCGTTGCGCGCGAGAGCGTGGATATCAGCAGCCGCGTCATTTCGACGTTCAAGATTGGCTCCAGCGAGACAAGGTTCGGTCCGCTGGAGTTCCTTGGCGGGCTGGAAATGGTGTCCGGCAACCGGCTTTTCGGATCATGGTCGGCCATCCGTTTCGCGCCCGACCGGCAGCATTTCGTTGGTGTGCTTGATACAGGTCACTGGCTGACCGGCAGCATCGAACGCGATCAGCAGGGAAGGCTCTCCGGTTTGTCCGGCGTTGAAATCACGCCTATGAAAAACGGCAGCGGGGACACGTTCGAGGGCAAGGGACGCATGGATGCGGAGGGTCTTGCCCTCAAGGGCGACAAGGTCCTGGTTTCCTTCGAACAAGACCATCGCGTCGAAGCCTACCCCGATCCCGGGTTTGAAACCTCGCCATCGGTCGGCTCGATCCCCATTCTCGTGCCGGCACGGTCGTTGCGAAGCGGCCGGGGCTTCGAGACGCTGGCGGCTGCTCCGCCCGAGAGCGCCTTAAAGGGCGCCGCCGTCATCATTTCCGAAGAGAGCCGGGATCGGAAGGGAAACAACTACGGCGCAATCCTATCCGGGCCGCTCAAGGGCCGCTTTACGGTGACGCGCAACGGTGATTTCGATCCGACCGATGGCGCCTTTCTGCCAAACGGCGATCTCTTGCTACTGGAGCGTCGTTTCAACATCGCAAACGGCATCGCCATGCGGATCCGGCGCATACCGGCGGCACAGATAACGCCGGGCGCCGTCGCCGATGGCGACATCTTGTTGACAGCCGATTTCGGTTACCAGATCGACAATATGGAGGGCCTCGACACTTTTCAGGCGCCGGATGGCAGCTCGCATGTGATCATCGTTTCGGATGACAACCACTCGATTTTGGAGCGGAACCTCATGCTGGAATTTCGTCTCGCTGAGTAAGGCCCCACCGGAGGCCGTCACTGGCGATCAGCTTGCGCGGGCCTGCTGCATCGGCCGCAGCACGTTCATCAGTGCGCCGTAGGGCAGCAGCATGACAAGGCCCATGATCATCTTCACCGAGAAATCGCTGATCGCCCAGGAGATCCAGCGCGGCGCCTGAGCGGCAAATGCACCGAGGACCGGGGCCTGCTCAAGCGCAAACGGATCGTTCGGGCCGAGGAAGACGAAGAAGGCGGCAAAGGCAAAGGAGAAGAAGATTGCGGTGTCGAGCGCCGAGCCGATCAGCGAGCCGACGAGAGGTGCACGCCACCAGGTCTGGCGGCGAAGGCGATTGAAGACGGCGATATCGAGCAGCTGGCCGGCGAGGTAAGCGGAACCGGAGGCGATCGCGATGCGCGGCACTGACGTGAAAAAGGAAAGCCCGATGCCGACGACAAAGCCGGCGAACACGACCTTGCGCGCCACCTGGGGACCAAACTGGCGATTCGTGAGATCGGTGATCAGGAAAGCGACCGGATAGCTGAACGCACCCCAGGTCAGGATGTCGGCGAGATTGATGCCCGCGACCTCGGCGTTCACCGGAAACTGGACGAGGAAATTCGAAGCCACGACGACGAACGTCATCAAAGCGATGTAGAGGAGGGTATAGCGGCTCTTCAGCATTTTTTTATCCTGGGTGATGCCACCAGTTGGAGTGTCAGGCCGGCAAAGCAAAAGGCTTGTCCGGTATTAGCCGTGCAAGCCTTTGAAGCCGTATGGAAGAAGATGTCGAAGCTTATGCGGCTTCGGCGGTCTTCTTGACGATCTGACGGCGCAGCAGACGAGCGCGCATCGACAGTTCGTTTTCGCTTGCCTTGATCAGGAAGGCATCGAGGCCACCGCGATGCTCGACGGAGCGCAGGGCGGCAGCTGAAACACGCAGACGGTAGCGCTGGCCGAGAGCATCGGAGATCAGCGTAACCTGGCACAGGTTCGGCAGGAACCGGCGCTTGGTCTTGTTGTTGGCATGGCTGACATTGTTACCAGTCAGGACGGCCTTGCCGGTCAATTCGCACACGCGGGACATTGAACACCTATTCTTGTTTTTCTAGACCATCGAAGTGCGATGCCCCGGCAAACGCGGGTCTGCAATCCAACAGGCCATAATTGGAAAGTTGCGGTTCTATAGTCAGACCGGCCGCCCGCGTCAAGCCAAACCTTGGTCTTTCCCGCAATTCTGTCAAAAAGCTCGTGTTTGCTTCTCTTTGCGGTAGGAGTATGGATCGCGAGTGCAGGGCATTGTCTGCCCTTGAAAAAGGCTCTCTTCATGACACATCTGGGCAAGCGGATTTTCCTATCGTCGATTGCAGCGCTGATGTCCATCCCGGCCGTCGCAAGCGAGATCCGTCATCGCACGGAATATAAAGTTGCTCTTGGAATCCTGCCGATTGCGCGCGCCGCCTTCGTTACCCAGATCGACGATGGTCAGCGCTACCAGGTTTCAGGCAATATCAGTTCGGCGGGCCTTGCCGATCTTGTGACGAACATTGCTGCGAAGACCAACGTCACCGGCGTCCTGCGCAACGACCGACTGCAAGCGCAGCGCTACTACCTTTATTACAAGAGCGGCAAACGCGCACGTACATACGAAGTCCGCTACAGAAACGGCGATATCGTCTCCACTACCGTCAAGCCGGAACGGCGCCAGCCCCGCAACTGGGTCGATGTCAAGCCGGGCGACATGCGCTCCGTGCTTGACCCCATCTCGGGATTGATCTTTCCGGCCGATACCAAGCTCTGCTCGCAGCGCCTGCCGATCTATGACGGCGAGATGCGCATGGACCTTGTGCTTTCGCCAAAGGGATCCAAGGAGTTCAAGACGGATGGGTTTTCCGGCACGGCAACCGTCTGCGGCGTACGTTTCGTGCCCCGGTCTGGCTACAGGAAAGGCCGCAAGGATATCGATTATCTGAGCAGAAGCGGCAACATGGAAATCTGGTTTGCAAAGGCGGACGCGGCGAATGTATATGCTCCGGTCTATGTTCGCATTCCGACGCAATATGGAATGGTGACGATTACCGCGGTGAAATACCGTACAAACTGACGGAGCACGGTCTCCGTGAAGGGGGACAGGTGAAGCTTCGGGCGACATTGATCGGGTTCACGGCCATCCTGATGTGGTCGTTTCTGGCGCTCTTCACCACTGCATCCGGCAAGATGCCGCCGTTCCAACTGTCGGCGATCTGCTTTGCGATCGGCAGCATTCCGGGCATTGCGGTGCTGATCCTCAACCCGTCTCGGGTGGCGCTGCTGAGGCAGCCGCCAAAGGTGTGGATCACCGGCATTGCCGGCCTCTTCGGCTATCACTTCCTCTATTTCACCGCGCTTCGCAACGCGCCGGCGGTGGAGGCCGGCTTGATCGCCTATCTCTGGCCGCTGCTGATCGTCGTCGGCTCGGCGTTGCTGCCGGGCGAGAGGTTGCGCTGGTATCACGTGGCAGGCGCGCTCGCCGGGCTCTGCGGCACTTTCCTGATCGTCGGCCGCAACGGCATCGATTTCGACGGTGCCTTTGCGATCGGCTACGGCGCGGCTTTCCTTTGCGCCTTCACCTGGTCCGGCTATTCGCTGCTGACGCGGCGCTTCGATGCAGTCTCGACCGATGTCGTTACCGGCTTTTGCCTTGTGACATCCATCCTGTCGTTCTTCTGCCATCTCGGATTGGAAACAACCCTTTGGCCGCAAACGGCTTTTGAATGGATCGCCGTTGCCGGCCTCGGCTTCTTCCCTGTCGGCGCTGCGTTCTATGCCTGGGATTACGGCGTCAAGAACGGCGACATTCAGATCCTCGGCGCGGCAAGTTATGCGGCGCCGTTGCTGTCGACGCTTGTCCTGACGATATTCGGCTTTGGCGAGCCGAGCTGGCGCATTGCGCTTGCCTGCCTGCTGGTCACCGGCGGTGCAGTGCTTGCGGCTCAGGAAATGTTCCGCCGGAAAGGCGTCGCAAAACAGGTTGTGGCGGCCGAATAGGTCTCAGCCGCCCGGTTTCCAATCCGGCGGTGCCAATTCGAATTTCGAGAACTCGAAACCGGGTGCCACCGTACAGCCGACGAGCGTGTATTCGCCAAGCGTTTCTGCCGATTGCCACCAGTTTGCCGGAATGATTGCTTGCGGACGCTCACCATTTTCCAGGTCGATGCCGAGCATCAAGGTTTCGCTTTTTTCGCCGTCTGCGGACCTGTAGAGTGCCAGGGGCGCACCGGCGTAATAATGCCAGACCTCCGCAGCATCGTGAACGCGATGCCAGTGCGAACGTTGGCCGGCTTTCAGCAGATAGTAGATTGCCGTCGAGTGCCCGCGCTCCTCGCCATTGCCATCGCTAAACGTCTGCACGTACCAGCCGCCTTCCGGATGCGGCTGCATCGAAAGCGCCTCGATAATCTCGTCGGGAGACATTAGAAATTGTCCTTGCGCCTGCGGATCTCGGCAAAGACTTCCTCGTTCGTCTTGCCTTCCATCAGGAGGTTGCGGCGAATGGCGGGATCGGCAGCGCGAAGAAAGGGATTGGTTTCCTTTTCCAGGCCAAGCGTCGTCGGGATCGTGAACCTGCCTTCGGCGCGCAGCGCCTCGATCTCCGCAGCGCGCGTCTTCAGCCGCTCGTTGTCCGGATCGATCGTCAGAGCGAAACGAGCATTGGAAAGCGTGTATTCATGGCCGAAATAGATCGCCGTCTCGTCTGGCAGAGCGGCCAGCTTCTGCAGCGAATGCCACATATCGGCGGCCGGGCGCTCCAATAGGCGGCCGCAGCCCAGTGCAAAGAGCGTATCGGCGGCAAAAAGCAGCTTGTCGTCTCCGAAATGGTAACAGATATGGCCGACGGTATGGCCCGGCGTTTCGATGACGTTGACCACATGGTCGCTGAATAGAAAGCTGTCGCCATCGCCCATCGACTTGTCGAGGCCGGGAATTGCCACGGCTTCGTTGACCGGACCGATGATCTCGCAGCCGAATTGCTCCTTCAATGCCAGGTTGCCTTCGACGTGGTCGGTGTGGTGATGCGTGGTGAAGATGTGCGAAATCTTCCAGCCGCGCCTTTTGGCGGCCGCTGCCACGGCCGCCTCTTCGGGCGCGTCGATCGCGGCTGTCAACCCGGACGCCGCATCATGCACGAGAACGCCGAAATTATCGGATCGGCAGAGAAAGACTTCCAGTTCCAGAGGTTTCATTGTCCAAGCGGCCCCTTTCCCACGAACATGTCCGGAATGTAGAGGCCCCGGCCTTGAAGTCCAATCGCCGGCTGATAACATTTATTGCGATGCACACGGATATTGTCGATCTGCGCCAGTTCTATCATTCCGAGCTCGGCCGCCTTGCCGAGCACTCGATTGCCATGGCGTTGTCGTCGCTTTGGGTGCGCCTGCCGCAGGAACGGCTCGTCGGCGTCGGCTACGCCGTCCCCTTTCTCGACCGGTTCAGCGCCGATACCGAGCGTACCTTCGCCTTCATGCCCGCCGGGCAGGGCGCAGTGAACTGGCCGGTGGGGTCGTTGTCGTCGACCGCACTGATCTTCGATGAAGAACTTCCGCTTCCCGATTCGTCCATCGATCGTGTGCTGATGGTGCATTCGCTGGAATTTGCCGAGAGCCCGCGGGAAACCTTGAAGGAGCTCTGGCGCGTGCTTGCGCCCGGCGGGCGCCTCGTCATCGTGGTGCCGAACCGGCGCGGCGTCTGGGCGCGCATGGAACATACGCCTTTCGGCTCCGGGCGCCCCTATTCACGGGGTCAACTCACGCATCTGCTTCGCGAGACCAATTTCACGCCCGGGGCGAGCGCCGAGGCGCTGTTCTTCCCGCCATCGAAGCTTCGCACGGTTCTCAGTCTTCGTCGCGCCTTCGAACGCATTGGCCGCACGCTCTGGCCGGCCTTTTCGGGCGTCATCATCGTCGAGGCACAGAAGCGTCTCTATCAGGGCCTGCCGGTAGCTGCACGGGCTTCGCGCCGCGTCTTCGTGCCGGTTCTTGCGCCGCACGGTGTTCCGACGACACGCAGCCGTTAAGTCTCACTCGACAAAGGCTGCTTTCCGCTTTATTTGCCACAGGGCAATTCCGGCCGGAATTTCCGGCGTTTTTTCAAGGTCGATTCCATGAGCGTTGAGATGAGCAAGCCTGTTCCGCGTCCCGGTATCCTGGATATTGCAGCCTATGTGCCGGGCAAGGAACATGCACCGGGCGTCGCCCGCGTCTACAAGCTCTCATCCAACGAAACGCCGCTTGGCGCGAGCCCCAGGGCAATCGAAGCCTTTCGTGAGGCCGCTGGCCATCTCGAGCGCTATCCGGACGGGCAGGCGATCGAATTGCGCGAGGCGATCGCCGCTGTTCACGGCCTGAATCCGGCTAACATCATGTGTGGAAACGGCTCGGACGAACTGCTCGGCTTGCTCTGCCACGTCTATCTCAGCCCGGGTGACGAAGGCATCATCACCGAGCACGGCTTCCTCGTCTACAAGATCCAGATCATGGGCGCCGGCGCGACGCCGATCGTGGTGAAGGAGACGGATCACACCGTCGATGTCGACGCTATCCTTTCCGCCGTGACAGACAGGACGAAGATCGTCTTCATCGCCAATCCCGGCAATCCAACCGGTACCTATATCCCGGTCAGCGAAGTCCGCCGCCTGCAGGCCGGTCTGCCGAAGCATGTCGTGCTGGTTCTCGATGCGGCCTATGCCGAATATGTCCGGCGCAACGACTATGAATCAGGCATCGAAGTCGTCTCCTCGAACGCGAACGTGGTCATGACCCGGACATTCTCGAAGGTCTACGGGCTTGCCGCACTGCGCGTCGGCTGGATGTATGCGCCTGCCGAGATCATCGATGCGCTGAACCGCGTGCGGGGCCCGTTCAACATGAATGCGCCGGCGATTGCCGCCGGTGCGGCGGCGATCCGCGATCAGGCCTTCGTTCAAGAGGCGACCTCCTTCAATCAGATGTGGATCGAGAAGGTTACCGGAGCGTTCGAAACGATCGGTCTAAAGGTTACGCCGTCGGTGACCAACTTCGTGCTCATCCATTTTCCGGATGTCGACGGCAAGCGCGCTGCCGATGCCGACGATTTTCTGACGAGCCGTGGCTATATCCTGCGGGCGGTTCGCAGCTACGGATTTCCCAATTCACTGCGCATGAGCATCGGCCCCGAAGAAGCCAATCGCGGCGTCATCGAAGCGCTTGGCGAATTCATGGGACGCCCGGCATGACAGCGCAGTTTGATCGCATCGCGCTGATCGGCATCGGGCTGATCGGCTCCTCGATCGCCCACGACATCAAGCGGCTGGGGCTTGCCAACGAAGTCGTCGTTGCAACGCGAAGTGCCGAAACGCTGAGGCGTGCCGAGGAACTGCAGCTCGGCAGCCGCTATACGGTTTCGTCGGCCGAGGCCGCCAAGAATGCCGATCTCGTTATCGTGTCCGTGCCGGTCGGTGCCTCGGAAAGTGTTGCCAAGGAAATAGCAGGAAGCGTGAAGGCGGGCGCGATCGTCACCGACGTCGGATCCACCAAGGCTTCGGTCATCGCGCAAATGCAGCCGCATATGCCGCCGCATGTGCACTTCATCCCCGGCCATCCGCTGGCCGGTACGGAAAAATCCGGTCCCGACGCCGGCTTCCCAGGCCTTTTCGAAGGCCGCTGGTGCATCTTCACGCCGATTGCGGGTACGGATGAGGGCGCGCTCAAAAAGCTTCGCAAATTCTGGGAAAGCCTTGGCTCCAAGGTCGATGAGATGGACGCCGACCACCACGACAAGGTTCTCGCCATCGTCTCGCACCTGCCGCACATCATTGCCTACAACATTGTGGGCACGGCCGACGATCTGGAAACCGTGACTGAATCGGAGGTGATCAAGTACTCCGCCTCGGGCTTCCGCGACTTTACGCGCCTGGCAGCCTCCGATCCGACGATGTGGCGTGACGTCTGCCTGCACAACAAGGATGCGATCCTCGAAATGCTGGCGCGCTTTTCGGAAGATCTTGCCTATCTGCAGCGGGCGATCCGCTGGGGCGAGGGCGACAAGCTTTTCGAGCTCTTCAGCCGCACTCGGGCGATCCGCCGCTCGATCGTCCAGGCAGGCCAGGATGTGGACACGCCAGACTTCGGTCGCCCACATGCGCAGGATACGAAGACGAACTGAGCCTCAGATCGGTGGGATCGTACCGAGCGGGATGAAGCCGCTTACGGTGGCATTGCCGCGCTGAACGACGAGGTCGACCGAAACCCTGTCGCCGCCGACTGCGAGCGCCTTCAGAAGCTTGGCGGCGGTATCGACGGTCTTGGCGATTTCCGGGAGGGCCTGTTTCAGGCTGTCGCGCCAGGGGCCGAGTTGCTCGATCTCCAGCTTGAACTTGCCGGACAGAAAGCCTTGCTCATCGAAGGAGAAGGGCCCTGTCAACGTCATCACCTTGCCGTCGCCGATATCGGCCACGGCCTTGCGCAGCTCTCCGCTTGCTCCATAAAGCCCCTGCGGATCGCTGCCGTCGATCATTCCGCCTTTGCCCGCAAGGGTGATATCTGCGCTCGCCGAGAATTTGGGGAAGACCTGCGGCCAGTCCTTGATCAGGGCATTTGCATCCCGCAGGGAGAAGGCACCGTCGAGATCGCCGGCATTCTGGCGGAGGTGGACTTCCGTGCGTCCTGCATCGACATTGACCGTTTGTCCGGTATGGGACGACACAGCGATTGCCTTCAGTCCGTCGATGACCATGGAGGTACGGTCGATGCCGTTAAGCCTCGTTACCAGGCTGGATTGCAGGTTTTCCCACTGCGCCGAGATCGAAAGGCCGTTTGCCGTGCGGATTTCGGCCGGCGAATCGAGTTCCCAGACGATATGGCCCGGCGCGTAAACCTGCGCTGCGGAACGAAGTTCACCAAAGGAAGCCGAGACGCCGTTCGTGTTGTCGTCCACACCCACCTTCGAGCAATAAAGGCCAATGCGGAACGGGTAGCCGCGAAAGTCGATATCGGCGCATTCACCGCTGACGCCGGCCGTGCTGCGCGGCGCAATAACCTTCAGCACGGTCTCCTTGAGGTGGGCGGCTGCGTAAAACCAGCCGCCGGTATAGATCGCGATAACCAGAACGATGCCCAAGCCGAGCAACCAGAATTTTCTGCCGCTGCCGGATTGGCTTGACGCTGCCATGATGGATCTCCAATGGTGAATCGCGAATGGGAATTTCGGTCTGGCGTGCGATATGGACGAATTTTGGGTATTTGGCTACGGATCACTGATGTGGAATCCGGGCTTCGAGTTTCTTGAGCGCTCTCAGGCTCTCGTTTACGGCTACCGGCGATCGCTATGCGTCCATTCCTGGGTTCACCGCGGGACGCAGCAAAATCCAGGTCTCGTGCTGGGCCTCGATCGTGGCGGCTCCTGCCGCGGCATAGCATTTCGCGTGGCCTTGGAGAGGCGGGACGAGGTGATGGACTATCTGCGCGCCCGCGAGCTCGTCACCAACGTCTATCGGGAGCGGCATGTGCCGCTATCGCTTCCCGGCCGACGCAACATCAAGGCGATTGCCTACGTCGTTGATCGCGACCACGCTCAATATGCTGGTGCACTCGATGCCTCGGCAGCTGCGCGCATGGTGCATGGGGCAAAAGGTCGATCCGGTTCGAACGACGCCTATGTCTTCAATACGCTTTTGCATCTGAAGGAGATGGGCATTCGCGACCATTGGCTGGAGCGGGTCGCCGGCGAGGTCGAGCGGTTGCGGGCCGCTTAGGCGGAAGCAGCCGTTGCCTTCCGCAACTGCGCAAGCCTCTCGACGGCGCTCGCCGGCAGTGGCAGGTGCGGATTGCGCGCAACCGTATCGACCAGAAGTTCGTCGCTCGCCTTTTCGGTCACCTCGATCAGATGCTCGAAGAATTGATCCGGATCCATGCCCGGCGGAATGGCAGGCAGGATGCGAACCTTGAAATGGCCGGGACGGCGCACGGCGCTGCGGCGCGGCCAGAAAAGGCCGGGATGCATGGCCACCGGCACGACCGGAATGCCGAGATCCCGATACATGCGGGCAATGCCGTATTTGTAGAGCGGTTCTGCGCCCGGGGGCCGCCGTGTGCCTTCTGGATAGATGATCAGTTGCCGGCCTGTCGCAAGCTCTTGCTTGGTGCGCTTCAGCACCTCGACCATCACCTTGCCGCGTGCGCCGCGATCGACCGGGATCATGCGCTGTTTCTTCGCATACCAGCCGAACAGCGGGATCCACATCAATTCGCGCTTGAGGATGTAAACCGGGTCTTTCAACCAGGGCAGCAGTGCATAGGTGTCCCAGAAGGACTGGTGCTTGGGGGCGAGGATGTAGCTGCCGTCCGGCAGGTTCTCTAGGCCGTCGATCTCAAAGGTCGTCCCGACGATCTTTTCCATCAGCCAATGGTTCGAAAGCGCCCAGTTCTTGGGAATTGCATAGGCGGTCTTGCGGGGCGCGACGAAATAATAGGGCGAAAGCACGATCATCCGGATGATGAGGTTGGCGTAGAAGATCGTATTGAAGAGAACGGAACGCAGGGCGATCATGAAATTTTCCAAAGCCAGTATCCGCGAAAACGGCGGGCTGGACCTGCCTACACGATAATGGCTTTCATAAAAAGCGCTTGATGGAAATCAGCCCGGGCCCGTGATGCTTGCCGAGCGAAGGCCGGGATGGCGCCCGAAGCCGGTGATGTTGCGCGCCCCTGCCAGAAGCACCTTGGCATATTCGGCGAGCATGACGCGAAGCGCATTTGGATCGGTGAACCAGGCCCTGGTCTTCAAGTCGGAATTGACGACCGGGTAGGGGATGAACTGGGTTTCGGCATCGACATAGGCGAGTTCGGCGAGACTGCGTGGCATGTGGTAGTTGTTGGTGACGATCAGAACGCTCTTGTAGCCTTTGGCATGGATCCAGTTTGCAGCTTCCTGCGCATTGCCGATCGTGTCGATCGCGTCATAGCCGATGTCGACGCAGCAGTCGAAAAGATCAGCGGGTGCCGATGTGGTTTTGCGAATCTGCCCCGGCGTTGTCGACGGGTGAACGCCCGATATCAGCAGCCTCCTGCCCGCGCCCTTCTCAAGCAGTTCGACGGCCTGATCGATGCGCTGATAGCCGCCCGTCAAAACGACGATGGCATCGGCTTTCGGTTCGGCCGGAGGTTTCAAGGTGGTTACGGAATCGGCAAACCGCAGGAAGCCGACGAAAAGCAGCGCGCTTGCCAGGACGAAGGCGAAACCGCCCCATCGCAACATCCGGCGCAGCGGACCACGACGCAGCGTTTCGACGCCGTAGCTGGCAAGCGCCGGGTCGGGACGAATCGGAGTGCGTCTAGTATGGCCCATGGTCATAAATCGTGAATATATAGAGATTGCGGCAGGGAACAGACACTTTCGTGGCAAAAAAGACTGAGCCGTTCAATTCGCGATGCCATCGCTTCGCGTCGGATCGGAGCGCAGCGTATCGATTTCGTAGATCGTGCGCATCACCGTCAGTCGCGCTGTGAGCGTCGTCAGCAATGCAATGACGATCATCGTCGCAAAGATGCCGAGGTAACCAAGGGCTCCGACCGAGAAGGTGCCGAAGAGAGCCGTCGCTTGATCGGTCTGCGGCGTCGCAATCGTTCGGCTCTGCAGGAAGCCCGCCGCCAAGAAAAAGAGAGCCGCCAAAGCGCTGCCGATTGCCGATCCCTTGAGACTGATCTTCAGGAAATGCTTCTGGAACTCAGTCGCGACGAAGGAGCTTTCGGCGCCCACGAAATGCAAGACCTCGACGATATGGCGGTTGCCGGAAAGCGCGCCACGTGTCGCAAAGACGACCGTCAGCACCATGGCGATGAAGACGAGCAGCAACACGCCGGTGCCGAGCATGACAGTCGTATGCGCCATTGAAACGAGGCGATCGACCCATGTGCGGTGATCGTCCAGCGAGGCCTGAGGGATGCTCTCCTTCAGCAGTGAGCGCATCGCGTCAAAATCGGGCGGGTTCGTCTCGTCGATGGTAATAATCACCAGGCGGGGGACGGGGAGCTCCTTGATGTCAAGGCCGCTGCCGAGCCATGGCTCCAGCAGACGGGCCGTTGCCGCGTCATCTAAGATCTGGCCGCTTTTGGTGCCGACAAAGGTCATGGCGATATCGCGTGCCTGCGTCAGCGCCTTTTCCATATCGAGGCCGTCGTCCGGCTTGATCTGGATGGTGATCTCGCGGGAGATCTGGCTCTCCCAGCTGGCCGCTGTCGAACGCACCATGCTGACGCCGCCAAGCGTCAGGCAGGCGAGGAAGGCCATGATGGCGATGACGACGGTCAGTGCGTTGCCCTGGATATTCGAGGGCGGAAGGATCGGCGCCGTTGGCCGCACGCGCATTTCCGCCCGCTTCTGCTGTGCTTGGGCGGGGCTTTGCGCGCGGTTTTTTGATGCGGGCTCAATCATAGACGTCAAGATGCCCTTCCGAAAGGATCATGCGGCGGGCTTCCACCTGGTCCATCAATGTCAGATCGTGAGTTGCGATCACGACAGCTGTACCAAGGCGGTTGAGTTCGAGAAAGAGGTTCAGCAGGCGGCGTGCCATCGGCGGGTCGACGTTGCCAGTCGGCTCGTCGGCAAGCAGAACCTCGGGCCGGTCGATCAGCGCCCGGGCGATTGCCGCGCGCTGTTTCTCGCCGCCTGAAAGCACCGGCGGAAGCACATTGATGCGCTCGCCCAGCCCCACCCATTTCAGCAGTTCGAGCACGTCTGTCTTGTAAGAGCTCTCGTCCTTGCCGCGTACGCGAAGCGGCAGCGCGACATTCTCATAGGTCGTGAGATGATCGAGCAGGCGGAAATCCTGAAAGACAATCCCCACGCGGCGGCGAAGCAGAGGCAGCTCAGGCCGCGGAATGTCGGAAATGTCGCGTCCGAACATGCGGATCAGACCTCGTGTCGGCTGCAGCGACAAAAAAAGCAGGCGCAGAAGCGTCGTCTTGCCGGCGCCAGACGGACCTGTCAGGAACTGAAAGGACTTTTTCGGAATATCGAAGGTGAGGTCCCGGAGAATCTCCGGGCCCATGCCATAGCGCAAACCGACATTCTCGAAATGGATCAACGGGCAGCCCAGTCTTTCATGGTTTCACGCCATCGACTTGTTAACCAACACCGTTAACAATCAGTGAATTTCGTCGGAAAGATGCCTGTTTGAAGGCAAGCTTAGCAATACATTAACCATTAAAATTTACGACTGGGCAGGATTCGTTTCAATGCCGGATTTTCGCCGTGCACTGAAACCATGTGGAGATGGGAGAGACCGTCAACATGGAAGCATCCACCTTCAGGCGCCGCGCACCGGGCAACGCCTACGATTTCCTGCCGCCGGAGCCTGCCGCGCGTCAGCCCCGCTATCCTGGCCGCCCGGCTGATGTCGCCGATGCCGAATTCGTCGTTATCGGCAAGCCCAGCCCGGGCTTCAATGCCAAGAGTTTCAATGACAATCGTAAGCGGGCTGCTGCCAAGTTCCCTGCCGCGCCCACGGCTTTGTCGAAGGCGAATATCTTCTTCGCGATCGCAGAAGAATGGCTGCAGCAGGCGTCGCAAAAGAGCTTCATAGCCCTGGTCTTCATGCTTTTCGTTCTCGTTTTCGGCCTGACGGGCGGTTTTTCCGGCCTGGCGGGGAGCGATACGGTCGCCTCGACCTCGCCGTTGCACTTCACCCACGTCACGATCGCGCCGCGCGAGGCAAATGGTATGCGCATCCTGGTTATCAACGGCATCATCGAAAACGGCAGTGGCACGACACAGACCGTGCGGCCGATCCGTGCCGATCTGATGAGGGGCGAGCGACGGGTGGCGAGCATGGTCATCGCCCCGCCCGCAGACGTCATCTATGGTGGAGAGAGCCGCGGTTTTTCGGCACGCGTGCAGCACTCTGGCGGAAAAATGCCGGAAGTCCGGCTTTCGTTCATGCCCTAGAGCGCATCTTTTCGAGATGAAGGTGGCCCGCCCTCGCGAAAAGCAAAATTCAGGCTCTATGGATTGGCCGAAGCCGAGCCCCACGCTTGGTGAGGGCGAACCACAAAAAAGAATAGCGTCGATTTCATCGGCTTGAATACGTCGACGCTAAAGATTTCAGGATGCGGTCTTTACACGACATCTCTTCGGAGTTGGGGCGACAGTTTCCAAGTGGGCAGCCAAGGCCCAAAGTGAGGGCATCTAGACGACGGCTGGCATGCACTTATGTGCCTTGTTCAACAGCTTCACGTCATGTGCTTCGTCATCGAGGCCGGAACGAAAAGTGCCATGACCAAAGAGCCTGCAATCGAACATAAGAGGGTGTTTCTGGCCTTCTTATGTGCTAACGGCTTACCCTTCGTTTCATGGAGCTAGCCGTAATGCCTGTCGTGCGCGGAAAAACTATCGAGCCGCTTTTCACTGCCGAACAGATTGCCGAGCGCAATCACGAGATGGCAAAGCAAATCGCTGCGGGTCCGACAAAGGACCTGCTCGTCATTGCCGTGTTGAAGGGGTCGTTCATTTTCGCCGCAGACCTCATCCGCGCTCTACACGACAGCGGGCTTGCGCCCGAAGTCGAATTCATCACGCTTTCCAGCTACGGCACCGGAACTGAATCTAAGGGCGTGCGCATCGTCAAGGATATCGACAGCGACGTGAAAGGCCGCGACGTGTTGCTGATCGACGACATCCTCGAATCCGGCCGCACGTTGCTTTTTGCCAAGGAACTTCTCTATGAACGGGGCGCGCGCAACGTCAGCATCGCCGTGCTGCTCGACAAGAGCGTCAAGCGCAAAGAAAAGCTCGAGGCAGACTATGTGGGTTTCGAATGCCCGGACTACTTCGTCGTCGGCTACGGCATGGATGTCGCCTATGCGTTCCGCGAGCTGCCCTATGTCGGCGTGGTTACCGGCGACGCCTGACCTCACCGATGATAAGACGGGTTGTTAACCATCCCTTCCATCGCTTTCCTCCGTTTACCGATCGCAAAGGAACGCCGTGCAATTTCCGTTCCGGGGCATGAAGACGGAGCAATGCAGATCATGGCAAAAATTCTGATCACGGAAGACGAAGATTCGCTTCGCACTTTCGTCGCCCGCGCCTTGCGCCTTGACGGTCATGAGACCGACGAAGCAGCCGATGGCGCCGAGGGGCTGGAGAAGCTCAAGGTCGGGATCTACGATCTGCTGCTTTCGGATATCCGCATGCCGGTCATGGACGGCATCGAGCTTGCGCATCAGGCGAAATCGGCCTTTCCGGCACTCAAGATCCTGCTGATGACGGGCTATGCCGAACAGCGCGAACGGGCCGACGACCTTGCAGAAAAGATCGTGGACGTCGTCGAAAAGCCGTTTGCACTTCCAGACATCCGAAAGGCAGTTGCCCGGGCGTTGGCTGCCTGAGACGGGCTGAGGAGCTTCCCGCTTTCCATTCCCCTTCTCGTCACAGGAATTCAGTCCTAGTGCGAACGCTCGCGTTCAGCATCGTTTGAAAGAGAAACGCCTGCACCCAAGGACTTGGCTGGCGCATCCAAGACCAGCTAATGGATATCCAGCAGCCGTTCCAGATAGCGCCGCTCCATTTCCTGCGGCGGGTTGTTGCCGAGCTTTTCACGGATTGCATCCAGGATTTCACGGGCGCGCTGCACGTCGATTTCGTCGGGTACCTTCACTTGGTCGCCGAAATCCGGGCCTTCTGCGCGACGCGGACGACCGAGCGGATCGCGACCGTTCTGGTTGCCCTGGCCCACCTGACCTTGTGGCCCTTGGCCTTGCTGGCCCTGTTGCGCCTGCATCATCTGGTTCATCATGTCCCGGGCGCCCTGGCGCAATGCTTCCAGCGCGCGCCCCTGGCCCTGGAGAGCCGGTTCGCCGCGGCCCTGGCCGAGTTCGCGCCCGGCACCTTCCATTTCGCGCTGTGCCTGACCAAAGCCCGGGCCGGGCTTCATACCCATCTCACCAAGGCCTTTCTGGAGTTCGCCGAGCTGCTTGCCAAGCGCATCCTGCTGGGCTCGGAGCTGTTTCAACGCGTTGCGCAGTTCTTCCTCGGTCATCTGCTCGGAAGGTGACTGCCCCTGCTCGCCGTTCTGCCCCTGCTGCTGGTCCTGCGGCTGGCCATCTTGGCCTGGCATCATCTGGTCAAGCAGCGGATCGTTCATATCCATGTTCGGATCGCCGCGCTGCATACGGTCCTTCAACTGTTGGTCCAGCTTGAAGGTCTGCTCCATCAGCTTCTGCTGGTCGCGCAATATCTGGCCAAGCTTGTCCATCTGCTGGCGCATCTGACTGTTGTCGCCCTGCTGCTGCTGGCCCTGTTGCGGCCTGCCGGCCTGCAGGTTGTTCATCATGCGCTGCAATTCGGAAAGCATCTGCTGAGCGGCATCTCGGTTGCCTGAACGGGCGAGATTCTCAATCTGGTCCATCATGCGCTCCAGATCCTGCTGGCGAATGATGTTCTGCGCGTTCTGGTTCGGCTGCATCGGCGCATTCTGCATGCGCTGAGCCAGTTCCCTCATATATTCGTTCATCGCCTTGCGGAGCTCGTCCATGAGCTTCTTGATCTCCGGGTCCGGCGCATTGCGCTGAAGCGCGTCTGCGAGATTCTGCTGGGCGTTGCGCAGGTTGCGTTCCGCAAGCGAAAGGTCGCCGTCCTCCATGCCGATCGCGATATCCCAGAGATAGTCGGCCGTATCCTTCAACTGCTCGTCGCCCTTGGCGAGCTTCATGCGCGTCTGCGCCGATTGCAGCAGCAGATAATTGGTGAGCTTGGGAATCGTTTCTTCAGGACGGATCGTCAACGCCTCGTTGAGAGCGATCGCTTCCGGCATCTTGCGGGTATCGAGGGCGAAAACCTGGCGTTCTTCCGCAACGGCTGCGGCCAGCGGCTCATTGAACGGCCGCGACGGCAGCGTCATTTCATGCGGCGGGCTCCGGCCCGTCTGGCCGGCGGCATCCTTGGCGACCAGCGTAACGCGTACGCGCTTTCCGGCCAGCGGATGTTCGGTCAGGTTCTTGCTGGTCACGGCCTTGGCATCACGTGCGTTGCGGCGCGGAATGTCCAGCCGGAAATCGGGCAGTGGATAAAGCGGCGTTGCCTGCGGATCGGAAGCCATCGGCAGGATTTCTGCACGTGCCTCCTGCACGCCGTAATCATCCTTCACCGTGAAGCCGATTTCCAGCGCCCCGTTTACGCTGGGTTTGGGCAATCCGTCGAAAGCAATCTCGGGCGCCTTGTCGGGAATGACGTTGAAGTTCCACGTGCGGCCATTGACGAGCAGCGCACCGTTTTCCTCAAGCTTCATCAAATGTGTCTGTGCGGCAAGTGCCGGGGTGGCAGGAGTCTGTGGCTTCGCCTGGGGTGCAGCATCGGGCTCTTGATTAGCCTTTGCCTCGGAGGCGATTTCCTGTACCTCGCCGCTCTCCTTCCGGAATACCACCTTTTGGTCCGTCTGCCCGCCGCTGACGCGAACTGTCAGGTTCGAGAACTGCGGAACGTTGATCGCCTGCTCCGTGCCGGTTGCCGTCAGATAGACCGGAGCGCGGCTGGTATAGGAGGGCGGGGTGACCCATGCGTCGATACGCACAGCCGGATTGGTCGCTGCCGGCGCGACGGGCGGCTGCAGCGCGTCGGTAAGTGAGCCGCCGTTGGTCGAAAGCGAGTAACCGAAGGCCGTGACGACAAGCAGGGCCGGGATGGCACGCAGAGCGAAACGGTCGTGGGTTGCGATGTCCGGGCGGGGAAAGCCAGTGTCGAGGGCTGCTATCTTCTTCGCCATCCGCATCTGATGTTCGCGCCAAAGCGCCCTTGCAAAGGGCGTGTCGAAGGCCGGTTCGTCTTCCTGCACAGTCACCGGCTGATGCGGTAGGCCGTTGCGCTCCTCGAGCAGGCGGTCGGCTTCGGCGGTATCGGGCCAGCGAAGTTTGCGAAATGGGACGAGTGCGCCGAGGAAGGCGATGCCGAAGGCAATCAGCAGCCCGACGCGCATGAAGTCAGGAACGGAGCGGAAGAGGCCGAACCAGGACGCTGTCAAATAAAAGGCGATGACGGAAAGAACCGGAACGAGCGGTGGCAGGACCTGCTCGGAAACAAGGACCAGGCGCGCAAAAAATCGCTTTACCGCTACAAGCCTCGCCAGCGAGGGCCGAAGGGCAAATGCACCACGTCTGTGCCTGTGGGGGCTATTCGTCAATCCGGTCTCCGCCATTTGATCTGGAGTGACAGAGCGCGCTTCCGGCGCTTTCTGGGCAACATGCTCGCATGACGAAAGGATAACACTCTTTGTGGCGAAGGCGAGGGCAGGCGGCCGGCGAAGCCGTTTTTTCACCTCTATTCGCCAAAAAGTGATGAGGTCGTCACTCGATCCAGGCGGGTACGGAGTCGAGGCCGATCAGTTCTTCATAGGTGCGGCGGGGCCGAACCACATGGAAATCGGCACCCTTCACCAGAACTTCTGGCACCAGCAGGCGGCTGTTGTAGGTGCCTGCCTGCACCGCGCCATAGGCGCCGCCGGAACTGACTGCAAACAGATCGCCCGGCTTCGGCATCGCCATCTCGCGATCGAGCGCCAGGTAGTCCCCGGTCTCGCATACCGGGCCTACGATATCGGCTTTGATGCGCGGCGCATTTGCCGCCGAGATCACGACTGGCCGGATTTCGTGCCAGGCGTCGTAAAGCGTCGGGCGGATGAGATCGTTCATTGCCGCATCGACAATGACGAAGGTCTTTTCTCCACCGTCCTTTACATAGATGACTTCGGTAACGAGGATGCCGGCGTTACCGACGATCAGGCGGCCCGGTTCAGTCACGATCTTGCAGTTCAGCCCGCGGAGTTGGTTCTTGACGATCGCCGCATAGGCGTCCGGCAGCGGCGGCGGAAGGTTGTCTTCCTTATAAGGAATGCCAAGGCCGCCGCCGATATCGACATGATGGATGTCGTGGCCATCGGCACGTAGCGTGTCGACCAGTTCGCGCAACAGCTTGAAAGCATCGTCGAAGGGCTGCAGCTCGGTGATCTGGCTGCCGATATGCATGTCGATGCCGGTGACTTCGATACCAGGCAGCTTGGCGGCTTGCGCATAGACGGCGCGAGCGCGTTCCCAAGAAATGCCGAACTTGTTTTCCTTCTTGCCGGTCGAGATCTTCGAATGCGTCTTTGCATCGACGTCAGGATTGATGCGGAAGGAGACCGGCGCCTTCTTGCCGGCCCGGATCGCGCGCTGATTGAGAATCTCGAGTTCCGGTTCGGATTCGACGTTGAAGCAGTAGATGCCGGCCTGAAGCGCGAGATCCATCTCCCCGGGCGTCTTGCCCACGCCGGAGAACATGATGCGGCTTGCCGGAATGCCTGCGGCAAGCGCGCGGCGCAATTCACCTTCGGACACGACGTCGATGCCGGCGCCGAGATTGCCGAGAGTCTTCAACACAGCCTGGTTCGAATTCGCCTTCATCGCATAGCAGACCATGGAGTCGATATCGCTGAAGGCTTCTGAAAAGACCCGGTAGTGGCGCTCAAGCGTTGCGGTCGAATAGCAATAGAACGGCGTGCCGACGGCCTTGGCGATCTCCGGAACGGGGACGTTCTCGGCGTAAAGGATGCCGTCGCGATATTCGAAGTGGTTCACGGGAGGCGCCTATCAGAGCAAAGGATCGAGAAGGAATGGTCTGTCGACGGTGCCTGGCTGTTTCGTCGACTTCGATACATCGCCTTCCTTCGTTGCCATCGCGCTCGGCGGGTCGAGATCGCCTTTGCGCCCGCATCCGGCAACGGCAAGGCCGATGACGGCAAGGACGACCGTCAGGCGGATGGGGTGCGGCAAGCTGGTCTGCATGGGATTCCTCTTGGAGCGGCGCTGATGGACATCTTCATAGCGAAGTTTATCCGCCTTGTGCACCCTGATTGTTTTCTCAGTTGCGAGCCCGCCAGAAGGCGATCTGCTTCCTCACTTCGCAGGGTGCAGTGCCGCCGAAGCTCCTGCGGCTTGCAACTGACGCCTCGACAGTCAAGACCTCGTAGACCTTGTTCGTGATTGCCGGATTGATCGCCTGGAGATCGGCAAGCGGCAGCCCCGCGAGGTCGCAGCCCCTGCTTTCGGCAAGCGCCACGGCACGGCCGGTCACATGATGTGCGTCGCGGAACGCAAGTCCTGCCTCACGCACCAGCCAGTCGGCGAGGTCGGTGGCCGTCGAATAGCCGGAACCGGCTGCAGCTTTCATGCGCTCCGTATTGACCGTCATGTCGCGGACCATGCCGGCCATGGCGGCAATTGCAAGTTCCAGGCTCTCGGCTGCGTCGAACACCTGTTCTTTGTCTTCTTGCATGTCCTTGGAATAGGCCAGCGGCAAGCCCTTCATGATCGTCAGCAGCGCAATCAGCGAGCCGTTGATGCGGCCGGTCTTGGCACGCACCAGTTCGGCGGCGTCGGGGTTCTTCTTCTGTGGCATGATCGAGGAGCCGGTCGAAAATGCATCGGAAAGCCGCACGAAACCAAACTGCGGCGTCGACCAGATGACGATCTCTTCGGCCAAGCGTGACAGATGCATGCCGCAGATCGCGGCGATCGACAGGAATTCGATGGCGAAGTCGCGGTCGGAGACTGTATCGATCGAGTTGCGCGTCGGCTCACGAAAGCCAAGCGCCTTTGCCGTCATATGGCGGTCGATCGGATAGCCGGTCCCGGCCAGCGCTGCAGCGCCAATGGGGCTTTCGTCCAGATGCTCGATGGCGTGGCGTACGCGTGAACGGTCGCGGCCGAACATTTCGACATAGGCCATGCAATGGTGGCCGAAGGTGACGGGCTGAGCAGTCTGCAGGTGCGTAAAGCCTGGCATGACGGTTTCGGCATGTTCTTCAGCCCGCTCGAGGAAGGCGGCGATGAGGTCCGTCAGCATCGCTTCAGTCTTCTGCAGCTCTTCCTTCACCCAGAGGCGGAAATCCAGCGCTACCTGGTCGTTTCGTGAACGGGCGGTGTGCAGGCGGCCGGCCGCCTGGCCGATCAGCGCGGCAAGGCGGGCTTCGATATTCATGTGAATATCTTCGAGCTGGCGGGAGAAATTGAAGTTGCCGCTTTCGATTTCTGACATGATCGTGCCTAGTCCGTGAACGATCTTGTCCTTATCGTCCACGGAAATGATGCCCTGATGGGCAAGCATCGTCGCATGGGCGATCGATCCACGGATATCCTGGGCAAAGAGCTTCTTGTCGAAACCGATCGAGGCATTTATCTCCTCCATGATCGCGTCGGGACCGGATGCGAAACGTCCGCCCCACATCTGGTTGGAGGATTTGGTGTCCTTTGTGCCGTCGCCCATGAAAAGATGCCTGCCTTAAGGGTGCATGCCCCTGGAGAATGAAATGACGACAAGAAAGCTGTTCGGGCTGCCATCCTTGAAACTGATCGCGGTAGCCGCCGTCGCAGGCGTAATTGTCGGTGCGGCAGCGGTTTACATTAAGGAGGCCGGGTATGGCAATGCCGGCGGCGAAAAGGCCTCTGCCGAATGCACCGCGGCCAAGGATCTCGTCGAGACGATTACGCCCCTCGCCAAAGGCGCGGTGGCGGCGATGGTCGCTGTGGACGCGCCGCGAAAGCTCACATCCGTCGTCTTTAACGGTCCGGACGGCAAACCGGTGACGCTCGAGAATTTCGCCGGAAAGACCGTGCTTCTCAACCTCTGGGCAACATGGTGCGTGCCCTGCCGCGAGGAAATGCCGGCGCTGAACGCGTTGGAGAAGGAGATGGGCAGTGACAAATTCCAGGTCGTCGCAGTCAATATCGACACCGGAGACGACGAGAAACCAAGGGCGTTCCTAAGCGAAATCGGCGTCGATTCCCTGCAGCTCTATCGCGACAACACGATCGGCGTCTTCAACAGCCTGAAGAAAGAGGGGCTCGCTTTCGGCCTGCCGGTGACGTTGCTCATCGACGACAAGGGGTGCCTGGTTTCGGCGATGAACGGGCCTGCCGCATGGGATAGCAGCGAAGCGAAGGCCCTGATCAAGGGTGCTACCGGGTCCTAACGCTATCGCGTCGGGACAGGCGTGTCGCCGCGATAATCGTAGAAGCCGCGGCCGGACTTGCGGCCGAGCCAGCCGGCTTCGACATACTTTACCAGCAGCGGGCAGGGCCGGTACTTGGAATCGGCTAGGCCGTCGTGCAGCACCTGCATGATCGAGAGGCAGGTGTCGAGGCCGATGAAATCGGCAAGCTGAAGCGGGCCCATCGGGTGATTGGCGCCGAGCTTCATCGCCGTGTCGATGGCATCGACAGTGCCCACGCCTTCGTAGAGCGTGTAGATCGCCTCGTTGATCATCGGCAGCAGGATGCGGTTGACGATGAAGGCCGGGAAGTCCTCAGCCACCGTGACGGTCTTTTCCAGCGAGGCTACGAATTCCTTTGCGGTCGAAAACGTGATTTCGTCCGTTGCGATGCCGCGCACCAGTTCCACCAGTTTCATAACCGGGACGGGGTTCATGAAATGAATGCCCATGAAGTGCTCGGGCCGGTCCGTTGCCGAAGCCAGCCGGGTAATGGAGAGCGAGGACGTATTCGTCGCAAGCAGGGCGCCCGGCTTCAGCACAGGACAGACCTGTGCGTAGATCTTGCGTTTTACAGCTTCCTCCTCTGTCGCCGCCTCGATGACGAGGTCGGAGGGAGCAAGGTCATTGAGGTTGGCGGAGCCGGAGATGCGGGAAAGGGTTGCTTTGCGCTCCTCATCCGTCATCTTGCCGCTCGTTACCTGCCGGGCAAGGTTGCCATTGATGGTCGCGAGGCCGGATTCGATGCGCTCCTGCGTCAGGTCGTAGAGCTGGACCTTATAGCCCGCAGCTGCTGAAACATGGGCGATGCCGCAGCCCATCTGGCCCGCGCCGACAATACCGATCGTTTTCAACACCGCACTCATCTCCAAACCCCCGTGGCAGCCGCCCGCTCCGCCGTATTTTTCTTCTAATGAAACTGCCGGGCAAAATGATCGCCCGGCAGCAGTAGTAGCCCCATAAGAGATAATTTTCCAGTCATTCGCAAGTGCGAAAAGCTGGCATTCTGCCCGTTTAGAGAGCTTTCTGCAGTTCCGGCAGGGCCTCGAAGAGATCGGCGACGAGTCCGTAGTCTGCGACCTGGAAGATCGGGGCCTCCTCGTCCTTGTTGATGGCGACGATGACCTTCGAATCCTTCATGCCGGCAAGGTGCTGGATGGCACCGGAAATGCCGCAGGCGATGTAGAGCTCGGGGGCGACGACCTTGCCGGTCTGGCCGACCTGCCAGTCGTTCGGCGCATAGCCGGCATCGACGGCCGCACGGCTTGCACCGACGGCGGCTCCCAGCTTGTCGGCGAGTGGCAAAATGACTTGCCTGAAATTCTCGGCCGACCCCAACGCACGGCCGCCGGAGATGATGATCTTCGCCGAGGTCAGCTCCGGGCGGTCGGAGGAGGACAGCGCGTCCTTGACGAAGCTCGAAAGCCCCGGGTCGGATACGGCCGGAATCGCCTCGACTGGGGCGGAGCCGCCTTCACCGGCGGCGGCGAAGGAGGCGGTGCGCACCGTGATCACCTTCTTGGCGTCGGTTGCCTGCACCGTCTGGATGGCGTTGCCGGCATAGATCGGACGCTTGTAGGTATCGGGCGCCACGACCTCGATAATTTCCGAGACCTGCGCCACATCGAGGAGGGCGGCAACGCGCGGCGCGACGTTCTTGCCGGTCGAGGTCGCAGCCGCAATGATCGTGTCGTAGCTGGCGGCGAGCGAAACGATCAGGTCGGCCAGCGGCTCGGCCAGATTGTTGGCAAGCGTGTCGCTTTCGGCCAGCAGCACCTTGGAGACGCCGGAAAGCTTGGCTGCGGCATCGGCGGCAGCCCTGGCGCCCTTGCCGGCAACCAGCACGGTGACATCGCCGCCGATCTGGCTGGCAGCGGTCAGCGCCTTGGCGGTCTGGTCGGAAAGGCTTGCATTGTCGTGATCAGCCAGAAGCAGAATGGCCATGGTGGAATTTCCTTTCTCGAACCTTAGAGGACGCCGGCTTCGACTTTAAGCTTCTCGACGAGCTCGGCGACCGACTTGACCTTGACGCCTGCCTTGCGGCCACTCGGCTCTTCGGTCTTCAGCACCTTGAGCCGCGGGGCGGTGGAAACGCCGAAGTCGGAAGGGCTCTTCTTGTCGAGCGGCTTCTTCTTTGCCTTCATGATGTTCGGCAGCGAAGCATAGCGCGGCTCGTTCAAGCGCAGGTCGGTGGTGACGACGGCCGGCAGCTTGATGTCGATCGTCTGCAGGCCGCCATCGACTTCGCGGGTGACGGTCGCCTTGCCGTCGGCAATCTCGATCTTCGAGGCGAAGGTTGCCTGGGCAGAGCCCAAGAGGGCAGCGAGCATCTGGCCGGTCTGGTTCGAATCGTCGTCGATCGCCTGCTTGCCGACGATGATCAGGCCCGGCTGTTCGGCGTCTGCCACGCCCTTGAGTATCTTGGCAACGGCAAGCGGCTCGACCTGATCGTCGGTCTCGACCAGGATCGCCCGGTCAGCACCCATGGCGAGCGCCGTCCTCAGCGTTTCCTCGGCCTTGGCCGGACCGATCGAGACGACGACCACTTCCTCAGCCTTGCCGGCTTCCTTCAGCCGCAGCGCCTCTTCCACCGAGATCTCGTCGAACGGGTTCATCGACATCTTGACGTTGGCAAGCTCGACGCCCGTGCCATCCGGCTTGACGCGGATCTTCACATTGTAATCAACCACCCGCTTCACGGGGACCAGAATTTTCATGGGGTCCTTCCTTCAACTCTTTCGCCAAGAAAATGCGCGCTTCGGCGCCGCTCCGATTGTCGAATGGCGACATGGATACGCGTTTTTCCTCCAAATACAACGCTTGCCGGTCGCAGACAGACAAATTGCGTCTGCAAATATATGACGTTTACGTTCACGTCAACATCGTGATGCGGCCCAATTTTTTCAGTGTCCCGGCGTTCCGTCGTCGGCGGCGACCACCACCCGCCTCACAGCCGGCGTGCTTGAGACGGCGCGTGGCGTGACGATCTCGCGGTCGAACAGCGGCACACCCTTGCGGCGCATGAAAATGACTAGAACGGCGCCGGCGACGATGCCACCGGCATGCGCGCCCCAGGAAACATTGCCGTCCGGATCGACAAGCAGCATGAAGAACTGCTGGCCGATCCAAAGCAGCAGCGGCACGAAGGCAGGAAGCGGCAACGGAACGCGGAAGAAGACCAGCACCCAGATCTTCACGCGCGGGTGAAGGATGACATAGGCGGCAACCACCCCTGATATCGCACCAGAGGCGCCGATCAGCGGCGCCTGCGATTCCGACACCAGCAGGCCATGGCAAAACGCCCCGAAGGCGGCGCAAACGAGATAAAAGATCAAGAAGCGGAGATGCCCCATGGCATCCTCGACATTATCGCCGAAGACCCAGAGGAAAACCATATTGGAAACGAGATGCCAGAAGCCGGCATGCACAAAGGCATGGGTGATATAGGTCAGCGGTTCCGGAACGATCGCAAGGCCGGGCGCCAGTGTTGCATAGTCGAAGGCGACCGCCGGTATGTAGCCCAGGCCGATCGCTGTCGCCTGAGCCGTCTGTTGCGGCGCGAAGAAGCCGGTGAAAAGCCACACGGCGATATTCATGCCGATCAAGCCCAGCGTCACCCACTGGACCTTGATGTGCTTCAGCGTATTGGCGTCGTGCAGCGGTATGAACATTAAGCCCCCGGCTATCGTGACCGAGGAGAGCCTATCTGTTTTTTCCTGGAACCCAAAGCACATCGGCATTGCCGCGGTCGTTGGCGTGGCGTGCGGCAACGAAGAGGAAGTCCGAAAGCCGGTTGACGTATTTCAAGGAAGCTGGGCTGACGATCTCACCCTCCGTGCGGGCAAGTTCGACCATCAGCCTTTCTGCGCGGCGCGCGATCGTGCGAGCTAAATGAAGATAGGCGGCGGCCGAATGACCGCCGGGCAGAACGAAGGATTTCAATGGTTGCAGATCGGCGTTCAGTTCATCGATCTCGCTCTCGATCCGCGCCACCTGGGTGTCGATGATGCGCAACGGCTCGTGCGCCGGCGGCTTGCCGTCGTCGGGTGTCGCAAGATCCGCGCCGAGGTCGAAGAGGTCGTTCTGGATCAACGTCAACATTTTTTCGAGAACCGGCATGCCCTGCATATGCAGTCGTGCGACGCCGATTGCGGAATTGACCTCGTCGATCGTGCCATAGGCTTCCACGCGCAGGTCGTATTTGAGACGGCGCGGTCCGCAAACGAGCGCAGTCGTGCCGTCGTCGCCGGTCTTCGTGTAGATCTTGTTGAGTGTTACCATGCCTATCCCTCGCTTCGCGGCGTTAACTAGGGCGGCCGCCACCGGTCAGCCAGAGTGTCAGCATGATCAGGATTACAGCGACGGCCTGCAGCAGGACGCGCAGCTGCATCAGCTTGTTGGAAGTGTTCGCGTCGCCGCCCTTCATCATGTTGAAGAGGCCGCGGACCAGCACGAGCGCGACGAGGCCCATGATGATGATCGCGAGAATATAAGTGGCCGTGGACATGGCAGCAGGCTTCCTTGATTAATCGGTCCAGCGCATCAGGCGATAAAAAAGGTCCGCCGGAATTAGCCTCTTCAGGAACATGCCCTGTTTTGCCGGTGTCGTTACAGGATAATGTGGCTTCGGACTGTTCGAGTTCAATGCGTGTTTCAACGCAGCATAGACGGCGTCGGGTTCTAGCTTATGTCGATTCTTCGGGCCAGTCCCGTCAAGGCGCGCGAGCTGTCGGCGGTAATCTGCCGCATGCACCGAATTGCGCAGGTCGATATGCTCCTTGAACTTCGCGAGCGCGTTGGCGGTAAAGCGCGAGGCAATCGGACCAGGTTCGATCAGGCATACGTGGATGCCGCTGCCTTGAAGTTCCATGCGCAGCGTAATGCTCAGCCCTTCGAGCGCAAACTTCGAAGCGGTGTATGCGCCGCGAAAACGATAGGGCACGACGCCGAGAATAGACGAGCATTGTACGATGCGGCCAGAGCCGCGCCTTCGCATCAGCGGCAGTATTTGCCGTGTCAATTCATGCCAGCCGAAGAAATTCGTTTCAAATTGCGCACGCAGCACGTCGGTCGTTAAATCCTCGACCGCGCCGGGCTGTCCGTAGGCGCCGTTGTTGAAGACCGCATCGATGCGTCCGCCGCTTGCCACAGTTACATCGCGAACGAAATCAGCGATCGTATCCGAGCGCGTATAATCCATCACGAAGGCTTCGATCCCCTCCTCCTGGAGCGGTCCGAGGTCGGCGTGTTTTCTGACCGCTGCAAAGACGCGCCAGCCATCGGTCTTCAGGGCTCGCGCGCAATAGGCACCGATGCCGGATGAGCATCCGGTCACGATGATGGTGCGCTGCTCCGCCATGGAATGATTCCTGTACAAATTGGGACTCATTTCCCATATTCGAAGCGACGATACAATGACGAAGCCCGGGGGTGGAATGCCGAAGATTGTGCGTACGCTCTATGATGTGGCATACGACGCGATCTGCCACATGATCGAGGATGACGGTTTCGCGATGGCGAGCCACGTCGCATTATCGATCCTGCTGGCGGTTTTCCCTTTCTTGATCTTCGGCACGACGCTCGCAAACTTCCTCGGCGCCGATCAGTTCTCCTCCACGGCCGTGCATCTCATTTTCGATACCTGGCCGGAAGCGATCGCCAAACCCGTGGCCGACCAGGTGCTGCAGGTGTTGACGATTCCGCGCGGCGGACTGTTGACGGTCTCGGTGCTGGCAGCCGCCTACTTCGCCTCGAACGGTGTCGAGGCGCTGCGCATATCTCTCAACCGTGCCTATCGCGTACCGGAGACGAGACCCTGGTATCTCACGCGCCTGGCCAGCCTCGGATACGTTTTGATCGCGGTGATCATCTTTGCCGCCATCAGCATCCTGCTCGTCGCCGTGCCCTTCGCTCTCGACTACGCGCGGCAATGGTTTCCGCTTTTTGCCGATACGCTCGAAATCGTCTTCAGCTGGCGAATCTACGGAACGCTCTTCGTGCTGACGGTCGGTCTGCTCGTCGTTCATCTCTGGCTGCCTGCCGGCCGCAGGCGGGTTTACGACGTTATCCCCGGGGTCTTGCTGACACTGCTTCTCTGGCTCGCCGGCGCGCTGATTTTCGCCTTTTATCTCGCCACCTTCGCGAATTACACAGCAACTTACGCGGGCCTGGCATCGGTGATGGTGGTACTGATCTTCCTCTATATGGTCGGCGTGATCTTCATCATCGGCGCGGAAATCAATGCGGCACTGATGAAATTTCGGGTGCGCGCCATCTTCGCCCGTAATTTTCTGAGCGGGCAGGGCAGCAAGCTTTCAAAGACCGACAAGATTCCGGATATCGGCCGACGATAGCCCCTTGTTGCGCAAATCCGCAAGCCCGGTATCGCCATCGCTTTTCGAGAGCTTGCGTCCCTTTGCATCCGTCACCAGGCGATGATGGTGGTAGACCGGCTGAGGCAGGTCGAGCAGCACCTGCAGCAGCCGGTGGATTGATGTTGCATGAAAGAGGTCGAGCCCGCGCACAATATGAGTGACGGCCTGCAGCCCATCATCGACAACCACCGAAAGGTGATAGCTTGAAGGGGCATCCGAGCGCGAAAGAACGAAGTCCCCCCACACCGACGGATCGGCGGCAATCAACCCGGTCTCGCCGTCGCCGGTCTCCCTCCAGTATAGGACACGACCGACAGCCTGCAGTGCCCGCCCCATGTCCAGGCGCCAAGCGTGTTTCAGGCCTGAGTCGAGCATCTTGCGCCGCTCGCCTTCACTCCGGTCGCGATCGTCGGAGGGATAGTGCGGCGAACCGTCCGGGTCGCGTGGCCAGGCATTGCCGCCGGCTTCGGAAGCGGTCACCCTGGCCCTCACCTGACCGCGTGTCAGAAACGAAGGATAGACTAATCCGCGCTCGATCAGACCATGCAATGCTGTCTGATATTGTGCGAAATGATCGGATTGTCGTCGCACGGGCTTCTCCCAGTCGATTCCCAGCCATTCGAGATCGGCATAGATGCCTCGTTCGAATTCGGGTGTACAACGTGCCTGGTCGATGTCCTCGATGCGCAGCAGTAGCCGTCCGTCCATTGCGGCGGCCATATCCTGGTTAAGGAAGGCCGAAAGCGCATGGCCGAGATGCAGAGGGCCGTTGGGACTGGGCGCAAAACGGAAAATGGTCTTTTGACGCTGAAACGTGGTCATGCTTTCTTCTGCCACGAATTCGAAACCATCGCGAGGCAACGTGCAGATCATTCGAAGCGAAGCGGATATCCACGAGGGACTGAAGCAGTTGTTTCGCCTCGACCCGCGGCTTGCCGATATTGCCAAGGAGGCGGGTCCGATCCCGCTGCGCCTTCAAGAGCCGGGGTTTGCCGGTCTTGCCCACATCATCGTTTCGCAGATGGTTTCGCGCGCAAGCGCCGATGCCATCTGGCGGCGCATGGCGCTTGCTGGAGGAGTGCTGACGGCCGAGAGCTATGTCGCCCTGCCGGCGGATGCGTGGCGAAGTTTCGGCCTGTCGCGTGCCAAGGCGACGACACTGTCGGGTATCGCCGAAGCCGTCGTATCCGGGCGCCTCGATCTCGCACTTCTTTCCTCGATGCCGCCGGCGGAGGCGCTTGCCGAGTTGACGGCATTGAAGGGTGTTGGTCCGTGGACGGCGGAAGTCTATCTGATGTTTTGCGGCGGACACGCCGATGTCTTCCCGTCAGGAGACGTCGCATTGCAGAACGCCGTCGCTGCAGCCTTTGACCTCGCACAGCGTCCGCACGCGAAAGTGCTCGCCTCGCTTGCCATGGTCTGGTCTCCCTGGAGATCGGTCGCAGCAAGGCTTTTCTGGGCTTATTATGCCAAGAAGCTAGGGCGCGGACTCCTTCCGGTCAGCTGAGGGACAACGGCTCATCGAATTGCCGTTATTGACTGAATTTATTGGGCTTCACAAGGCTGTCACAACCGGCCTAATATAAGGATGCAGATGCCGAATCGCTCAGGAGAGTACCTTGACGATTGCAGTCTCCCCCCAGGCCCTGCCGGCGCTCGTCCTGAACGCTGACTACCGGCCTTTGAGTTATTATCCCTTGTCGCTCTGGTCCTGGCAGGACGCGATCAAGGCGGTCTTCCTTGACCGCGTGAATATCATCGCGGAATACGAACATTCGGTTTCCTCGCCGAGCTTCTCGATGCGGCTTCCAAGCGTCGTCTGCCTGAAGACCTACGTTCAGCCTTCCAGAAACCCGGCCTTTACCCGGTTCAATGTCTTTCTGCGCGACAAGTTCGAATGTCAGTATTGCGGCGAGCATGACGATCTGACCTTCGACCATGTCATTCCGCGCGCCCATGGCGGCGAGACGACCTGGCAAAATGTGGTGGCCGCCTGCTCTCCCTGCAATCTCAAAAAGGGCAGCAAGCTGCCGAAGCAGGCAGGCATGTTCCCCTCGCAGAAGCCGTATCAGCCCACCGTGCAGGACCTGCACAACAACGGCCGGCTCTTTCCGCCGAACTATCTGCACGACAGCTGGCTCGACTATCTCTACTGGGATACCGAACTGCAGCCTTGATCGCCGCTGTCGCTTATGCCGATTTGCGGACGCCGACGAACGCGAAGGCCGCAAGGATCAGGCTCGCGATCACGTTCCAGCCCGCAAAGGAAAGACCAAGAACGCGCAGCGCCGCATCCGTGCAGGACGGGCCGGTCACAGTGTTGAGTTCCGAAAGCAGGTCGCCGGCATTCTGCGTCATGCCGCCCGCACTGGTCGAGCAGGTCGCTGGCCCTGCCCAGAAATGCCATTCGACGCCTGCGTGATAGACACCCATGCCGGCACCGACCACCATCAGGATACCCGCCGCCAGAAGCAGGGCACGAGCGACCCAGTTCGGCAGACCGAAGAACGATGCGAGCGCACCGAGGATCGCGATCGGAATGCCGTAGTAATAGGGCTGGCGCTGCAGCAGGCAGAGGGCACAGGGAATATAGCCGCCGATATACTGAAAGCCGAGTGCAGTTCCGACGACGACCGCCATGCCCAGCGCCAGAAGCAGCGAGTAGAGAACGACCGGCCGGGAAAGAGGGGAGGCAATGGCAGTCATGGCGGAACTCCGCAAGGTTGGCTCAGTGGGCAAGGTAGCGGTAGACAATATAAAGCACGATGGCGACCACTGCACCGATGCTGACGATATGCCCCAAGCGCTTTTCAATGAAATGGCGAATGGGCTCGCCGTAGCGGCGAAGCAGCCAGGCCAGGAATAGGAAGCGCGCACCGCGGGCGACGATCGCCGAGAAGACGAACAGCCATATATTGACCTGAATCACCCCCGACAGGATCGTCACGATCTTGATAGGCGGCAGGTGCGCTAGTCCCGACGTCACCAGCAAAAGCAGGATCGTCTCGTAAGTGACGTAAGATTTCATCTGCTCGAAGGCATCGAGCTTTCCGTAGAATTCCAGTACCGGACGCGCCACGGTCTCGTAGGCATAAAAGCCGAGCGCCCAGCCGGCGATGCCGCCGAGAACCGAGGCGACCGTGGCGACGATCGCATATCGATATGAACGCTCGGGCTTGGCGAGTGCCATGGGAAGAAAAAGGACATCGGCCGGGACGAGAAAGACGGAGCTTTCGACGAAGGCGATAACGGCGAGCCAGACTTCGGCCGATCTGCGGGCGGCGAGAGACATGGTCCAGTCGTAAAGTCTGCGGAGCATTCCATTCCTTTCGTGCTGCGGTGCAAAAGCTTTAGGGGGGCAGTCTGGCGCTGTAAATGCCTAGTGTGGCAATGATGCCAGCGTGCCACGAAAATTTTTGTGATGCATGGAGCGGCTGTGCTCCCCGATCTTCGCGAGATTGCGAATCGGCAAATCTTCTGCAAGCTGGCTTCCGATCGGTTTTGCAGGTGGCTAAGAATGAAATTGAGGGTGATTGAGGGCGGGCTCGGCGAAACGGCCGATGGGCGCGAAACAGTAGCTTCAGGTCGAAGGCCGAGCCGCGAGGATGTGCGGCGCGAAGCCCTCAGGCGGCTTCGGGAAAGCGGCTATCATTCGTCTTGTGTGAGAGAGGCTGCAACGGGCGTTCCTGCGCCCGAAGCGCTCAGATATCTGAAGCTGCAGCTCGATTTTGCGGCCGAGACGCTGTCGCGGCTCGATCCGATCCCCCATGACTTCTCCGCCGATGCCTATTGGCCTTCCGCCGACACTTCGCGTTGATCCGGCTGTTCCTTGCGCTTTGCGTTCAGGGCGTTCATGTGCGAGCGCTCTCGTGCCATTTCGCTGACGGCGGCCCTTAGCGCCGGGTGGCGGGCGGTGAACATGTTGAAGTCGCGGCGTTCCAGCACCAGGAATTGGCAGAAATCGATGGCTATGACATCGGCAGTCCGTCGCCCGCCGCTCAGCAGAGCCATTTCTCCGAAAAACGCACCCGGCTCGAGGCGGACGGCGCCGCTTGGCAGACGGACTTCCACGGCTCCGGACGAAAGAAAATACATGCCGTCTCCGCGGTCACCCTTACGCATCACGCGTTCGCCCGGAAGCGCCGATTTGGGGCGGAAGAGAAGAAGCAGTTCTTCCTGCGAGTGCTCATCGACCTTGGCGAAAAGCGGGAAAGTCTCGATCAGTTGCTGCATCTCCAACTGATGCTGGCGCTCCCGCGCTTCGGAAAGTGCCCTGATCTTTTCAAGCTCGCGTGCGAGCGCCTCATGCCGGCGGCGGCCATAATGATTGCTGAGCACCGGCCATCGGGCGTGCACATAGGTGTGCAGCGCCTCAGCGCCGACGCAGACGAGCGGATTGAGCGTGATCGAAATGATCGCGGACGCAAGGATGATATCCTGCCCGTCATTCGGCAGCAATCCGAGGGAAACGCCGAGACCGGCAAGAATGAAGGAAAACTCGCCGATCTGCGCCAACCCGCCCGCGACGGTCAACGCCATTCCGACCGGATAGCGAAGCAGGATGACGATCAGAAAGGAGATGATCGCCTTTCCGACGATGATCAACATCAGTGCGCTGATGACGGCCATCGGCTGGCGGACCAGGATCGACGGATCGAACAGCATGCCGACCGACACGAAGAACAGGACTGAAAAGGCGTTCTGAAGCGGCAAAGAATCGGCAGCGGCCCGGTGGCTGAGATTGGACTCGCTCATCACGACGCCCGCGAAGAAAGCGCCGAGTGCGAAGGAAACGCCGAAGATCTCGGCGGAGCCGAAAGCGATGCCGAGCGCAATGGCAAGGACCGTCAATGTGAAGAGTTCGCGCGAGCCGGTCCGGGCGACGAGCGTCAGGAGCCAGGGAACAATCTTCGGGCCGACAAAGATCGCCATGCCCGCAAAGGCGCCGACCTTCAGCAGAGTGAGCGCAATCGCCAGAGAAAGCGGCAGCCCAGTGCCCTGTGCAGCATCGCTGGCGGCGTGGCCGCCGAGCAATTCCGCAAGCGCAGGCAGCAAGACCAGCGCCAGAACCATCGCCAGGTCTTCGACGATCAGCCAGCCGACCGCGACGCGGCCGCTGGCCGAATTCAGCAGGTTTCGTTCCTCCAGGACCTTCAGCAGCACGACGGTGCTTGCCACCGACAGGCTGAGGCCGAAGACGATCCCGGCGCCGAGCCCCCAGCCCCACCATTTCGCAAGGCCAATGCCGAGCAGCGTGGCGATGATGATCCGGATGATCGCGCCCGGCACGGCGATACCGCGCACGGCAAGCAGGTCAAGGGCTGAAAAATGCAGCCCGACGCCGAACATCAGCAGGATGACGCCCATTTCCGCCAACTGTCCGGCAAGCCCTGTATCGGCGACGAAGCCAGGCGTGAACGGTCCCATCAGTATGCCTGCCACGAGATAGCCAACCAGCGGCGGCAGCCGCAGCCTGTCGGCGATATATCCGAGCACCGCTGCAAAGACGAAGCTGACGGCGACTGTCGCAATAAGCGTTACTTCCTGATGCACATCCGTCCCTTGATATTCGTTGGCGACCGTCACTTTGACCGAAGTGTGAGTGAAATTAAATACTTGATTTGAGTTTCCAAATCACCGGCAAATGCTGAGCTCCAGCGAGATTGGGGCATTCTCGCCGCGACACCAGTTTGGCGTCAGTTTCGGAGATCAATATAAGCGCACACTAAAACAGGAAACGCTGTCTCATTGGAGATATCCATGCGAGAAATAGAAGCTGTTGATGTCGCGTCCGATCGGTCTTTCGGAGCCGTCGAATTCGGATATGTCCGGGAGGTATTTCTGGAGGACGAAGCCTGCTGGGGTCTGTTCGATTCCGAAGGCGATGTGATCTTCGTCGGCGACGACCTGGACGAATGCCGCTCCTTCGCTGCTAAGGAGGAGATCAGAATTCAGCTGATCCAGTAGGGTAGCGCGTCTTGCAGGTCTTTTCGCAACCGCAACCTCTGCCGCATCGACTTCAGTCAGCGCGATAAGGACTGGATATAATCGTGACTGACGATGGATTCCTCGCTTGTGCCCTCGCCGTAGATCTTGGCGAGGGTCGCATGCAGGTCAGGGGAGTAAAGAGCGCTCGACAGCTCAACCCGCTCGCCGCCTCTTTTGGTTTCCTCCCTGATCCTGAAAACCTCGTATTTGCACCGGCCGACTGCAACTGTCTCGCGTTTGGTTACCGACAGCTCCAGCGTCCACTTGTCGCTGGATTGTTGAGGATCGAGGGGGACGAAGGGGATCACGTGATGTCCTTCCTTCTTGATGGGCAGAAGCTTGCCCAAGCCATCTTGTGGAAAGATGGCGTAACGCTCATCGCTGCTGGAGCGAGACAGATCGAAAAGCCCTGATGCGAATAGACCGTCTGCTTCGAACTTCCGAACGAATTGCTTTTTGCGACCACAGGTCCTTGTGCCGGCCGGAATTCGCTTATCGCGTCCGAATTCCTCAATAAGAAACCGTTTTTTGCACTCTTGGCTGAAGGGCAATCGGCTGCATAAGAAGCAACCGGAAGGACAAGAAGCAGGAGAAAGCTGAAGGGGCGCCTTTTGATCATAGACTTTTGATGCCAGCGGATTAGGTATTCCCAAACGCTAGATCATCAGAATGAAAAGGTCGACAAGAACAATCTCATTGGTTGAGTTGCTCGCAGCTCCGACCGCTTGAGGAGTGCACCGGCCAACTCAGCCAGGGATATAATGGATGATTCGTTTTCGCCGCTCTTGAGCATCTGATTGTCGACGAAGTGGAGATCATTGTCGGCGAAGGCCGCATCTTTGACCTCATTGGCCTGGTCGGCGAAGTCAAGTCGGCAATGATGGTCGACGCCGTCGGCATGGCGCAACGTCTTCCATCGACTTCTCGGAAGGATTGGGCGGCATGTCGCAGCTCGGACTCGAGGGCAGCATCTGTCAAATCGAAAAGGCCGCCGTCATTTCCGATTGCGGCCGATTTCGCTACGAGCTGACGCGTGTGTGGGACAAGGGCGGGCCGCTGCTCGTCACCTGCATGCTGAACCCTTCGACGGCCGATGCCGACAACGATGATCCAACGATCCGCGCGCTGATCGATTTTGGTAGGGTGTGGAGCTATGGCGGCCTGCTGGTCGTCAACCTCTTCGCCTTCCGCTCGTCGAGCCCGATCGTGATGATGTCGTGGCACGATCCGCGCGGCCCGAAGAACGCCCAGTTCATCGATGCCGCCTTGACGCTCGCCCGCTCGCAGAACACGCCGGTTCTTGCCGCATGGGGCGCCAATGGCGCGCACCACACAAATGTGAACGATTGGGAAGATGGACAGGACTGGTTCTGCGCCCGCGCCCGCCACCAGTGCGTCGACCTTATCTGTCTCGGGCTGACGAAGGACGGATTTCCGAAACACCCGATGGCACGTGGCCTCCATCGCATCGCTCGGAACCAGCAGCCGGTCATGTTCCGGCCCGCAAGGAAGGCTGCGTCACAGCATTGGTGCACGAATCGGGGATTTTTCGGACGTAGTCTTTGATGCTATCGTCTATGCGGTGGGTGTCATGCGATGGACGGAATTCGGGCGCACATGCCAACATGCGATTGAGGAGGGCGCAGCCGACCGCGACCTCGTGCGCGCTCCAGCCCGCATCGCCGCCGAGATCGAGCCCCTTGATCGAGAAATTGCAGATCGCTGATCCCGGAGGACGGAGAGCGGGAAACTGAGATGAAGCAGGTCGTTGCGGATTCGCCAATCCTCCCGGTTCTTCAGGAAGACGATCCACGCAGACGACATCGGCAACATGACGCTGTGCTCAAACGATCTCGGCAACGGACTGGTGACTGGTGCGCCCAGGCCAAACTTCAAGACTGGCGCCGTTGACTGAGACGACAACCGCCAGACGACGGCCTATACGAATGATGAGGGTCGTTTTGCGTCGGTGGTGCCCCATGCCGGGGTCGAACCAGCACTTCTTTCGAAACTCGATTTTGAGTCGAGCGCGTCTACCAATTCCGCCAATGGGGCAACCGATACCAACGAGCCGGGTGTCTACCATGCGACCTGCGACCGCGCAAGACGGCGGGCGGGCTTATCAGGCTGATTTGATACGGCTTCCGGCTCGATGTTCCGTCGTAAACCCCTTTGCAATCAGTGTGCGGTAGCCGGTGCCGATTCTCTCAAGCCGGACTTCTTCAACGTGATCGCGAGGATCGAGGCGAGCAGGCAGAAGGCGCCGGCAACGAAGAAGGCCGGCAGGTAGCTCGACAGTTCGGTCCGTGAAAGGCCGGCGCCATAAGCAGCGGTTGCCGCGCCCAGCTGATGGCCGGCAAAGACCCAGCCGAAGACCAGACCGGCCTTTTCCCGGCCGAAGCGGTCGGCAGCGATCTTGACGGTCGGAGGAACGGTGGCGATCCAGTCGAGGCCGTAGAAGATCGCGAAGATCGAAAGACCGTAGAAGCTGAAATCGCTGAAGGGCAGGAAAAGCAAGGAGAGCCCGCGAAGACCGTAATACCAGAAGAGCAGCCATCGGTTGTCGAAGCGGTCCGACAACCAGCCGGAGCCGATCGTGCCGAAGAAATCGAAGATACCCATTACGGCTAGAACGCTGGCCGCCGCGACAGGCAGGATGCCAAAGTCGCCGCAAAGTGTCACGAAGTGAGTCTGGATCAGGCCGTTGGTGCTGAGGCCGCAGATAAAGAAGGTGGCGAACAAGATCCAGAAGGTCGAAGTTCCGGAGATCTCTTTCAGGATCGTCACCGGCGTCTTCAGCGCGCCGACAAGCGTTCCGCGTGCCGGCGGCGGCGTGACGTGAGCTTCGCCGAGCGAGGGCAAGTTTAAGTCCGAGGGCCGATCGCGCATGAAGGCAAGCACGGCGAGGGCTGCAACCATGATCATCGCGCAGACGAAGAAGACCGTGGAGCGCCAGCCGTAGCGTTCCGTTAGTTCCGCCATTAGCGGCAGGAAAACGAGCTGACCGGTGGCCGAGCTTGCCGAAAGCATCCCGACGACGAGGCCACGGTGCTTCGTGAACCAGCGCGCAGATATGGTCGCTGCAAGAACCATGGCCGTCAAGCCAGTGCCGAAACCGACGACGATGCCCCAGAGCATCAGAAGCTGCCAAAGCGATGTCATGAAAAGCGAGCCGACGAAGCCTACGCCGATCAGCGCAAGCGCAAAGACAATGACCTTGCGCACACCGAAATAGTTCATGAAGGCCGCTGCGAAGGGACCCATCAGGCCGAAGAGAACAAGGCGGATCGCAAGTGCGGAGGAGATCTGCGACGTTTCCCAGCCGAACTCGTCCTGCAGCGGCTTGATGAGCACGCCCGGCGCGCCCATGGCGCCGGCGGTGACCAGCATGGTCAGGAAAGTCGCGGCGACAACGATCCACCCGTAATGGATGTTGCGGCGTGCAAGGGTCGAGGCAAGCACAGTGGAAACCATGGGCAAGTTCCATTCGTGGGAATGATGGATGCATCACCGATTTAGATGATGATCATCATGTTTCTTGCGTATTGATGATGGGCGTCATATAATTTGTCAAGGGACTATTTTCGGAGCCGGTCATGCGCGTCAGTCGCGAAAAATTTGCAGAACACCGCCAGAAGATTCTGGAAGTCGCGGGCGTGATGTTCCGCGAAAACGGGTTTGACGGGGTGGGGGTCGCCGATATCATGAAAGCCTGCGGACTGACGCATGGAGGCTTCTATGGGCACTTCCAGTCAAAGGAAGAGCTGCAGCTGGAGGTCAGCCGGGCGCTGATTGCCAAGGTGGAAGTGCGGTGGAAGGCACTTATCGCCGACGCACCGGATCGCCCCCTGGATGCGCTTCTCGACCACTATGTTTCCTGGTTGTCCGTCGACAATCCGGGCTCGAGCTGTGTCTTCGTGGCGCTGATGGAAGAGGTGAGCCGCAGCAGCGGTGCGGTGCGGGAAACCTTTAACGACGGGCTATCCACGCTTGTCGATATCCTGGCGGAGATCGCTCCAGGAGAGACGCCCGAGGAGCGCCGCAAGAATGGCTTTACGACGCTCTCTTCAATGATGGGGGCCGTCAGTCTGGCGCGCGCGGTCGAAAATCGCGAATTGGCCGGTCAGTTCCTCTCGACGATGCGGGAAAAGCTGTCACCGGCCAATTTTGTCAGCGCCTGAGTGCGCCCGCAGGTACGTATCTGGCCTATTTGAAGCCTTCCACGTGATGCGGAACATAAGGCTCTTCGAGAGCGGCGACGTCATCGGCGGTGAGCTTGACAGCCAGTGCCCCGACCGCGTCCGAAAGATGATGCGGCTTTGAGGCGCCAATGATCGGTGCGGTCACCGCGCTCTTCTGCAAGATCCAAGCCGTGGCGATCTGGGCCCTGGAGACCTCATGTGTCTTCGCCAACCGGCCGACCGTATCGATGATTTTGCGGTCGGCATCCTGGGCCTGCCTGTAGAGTGTCTTGCCGAATTCGTCGGTTTCAGTGCGGGCGGTCTTTTCGTCCCAGTCGCGCGCCAGGCGGCCGCGCGCAAGCGGGCTCCATGGAATGACGGCGATCTTCTGGTCCTCGCAGAAAGGCAGCATCTCGCGCTCCTCCTCGCGATAGAGAAGATTGACATGGTCCTGCATGCTCACGAATTGAGTCCAGCCGTTCAGCCGCGAGGTGTAGAGCATCTTTGCGAATTGCCAAGCGTACATGGATGAGGCGCCGATATAGCGCGCCTTGCCGGCCTTCACGACGTCGTGCAGCGCCTCCAAGGTTTCCTCGATCGGCGTCGTGTAGTCGAAGCGATGGATCTGGAAGAGGTCGACGTAATCGGTGCCGAGCCGGCGCAGGCTGTTGTCGATCTCGTCGAAGATCGCTTTGCGGGAAAGACCAGCGCCGTTCGGACCGGGTCGCATGCGGTTGAAGACCTTGGTCGCAAGTACGATATCCTCGCGCTTCAATTCCTTGATCGCCCGTCCGACCATTTCCTCCGACGAGCCGTCGGAATAGGTATTCGCGGTGTCCAGGAAATTGATGCCAAGATCGATCGCCTGCCTGATGATCGCCAGGCTTTCCTTCTCGCCGAGCGTCCAGGCGTGATTGCCACGGCCCGGATCGCCAAAGCTCATGCAGCCGAGGCAGATCCTCGAAACTTCGAGGCCAGTGCCTCCGAATTTGACATAGTCCATGATTGACTCCGTAAATGAATCTCGACCCCCCGAGGCACCTTCGGCTGATGTAGGGCGCAATCGGTGGGATTGTCAGCAATCCCGGCCAAAGAAAAATTCCAGAGGCATCCGTGGGATCATGAGGTGGAGCTTGGAAACATGGGGTCGAGCAAACTTGCACTCCACCGCCACAAGGTGTTAGCTGGTGCAGCATTCACTGGATTTTAAGTATGAAACTTCCCGCCCGCGATCGCTATGATGGTCTTTATCGCGATTTTTCGTGGGAGATTCCGGAAGATTTCAACATCGGCCGGGCCGTCAGCGACGAATGGGCGGCGCAGGCGCCCGAACGCATCTGCCTCGAACATTTCAGTCCGGACGGCCGTCATTCGTCGATGACCTACGGTGCGCTGGCGGAGCGTTCTTCATCGTTTGCCAATGCATTGACGGCACTTGGCGTTCGTCGCGGCGATCGCGTCGCGTTGCTTCTGCCTCAGTGTTTCGAGACGGCGATCGCCCATGTGGCGATCTACAAGATCGGTGCAATTGCGCTGCCGCTCGCGCTGCTCTTTGGTGTCGAGGCGCTGGAATACCGGCTGAAAACGTCAGGCGCGGCTGCGATCGTCACCAACACGTTCGGGCTAGAGCGGGTAAACAAGATCCGCGAAAACCTGCCCGAACTCAGGACGGTCGTCAGCACCGATGGCGGCCAAGCGCTTGCTTTCGGAGCGCTCGTCGAGGCGCATCCGCCGCTTTTCGACGTTGCTGCGACAAGGCCGGAAGATCCGGCGTTGATGATCTTCACATCAGGCACGACGGGGCCTCCGAAGGGCGCCTTGCACGGCCATCGCGTTCTAGCGGGCCACATACCCGGTATGCAATTTGCGCATGAAAGTTTTGCCCAGCCAGGAGACAAGGTCTGGACGCCGTCCGACTGGGCCTGGGCGGGCGGGCTTTTGAATGCGCTGCTGCCAAGCCTCCTGCTTGGCGTTCCTGTCGTTTCCTCTCCGGCCCAGAAATTCGATGCCGACATGGCCTATCGCATCATGGCCGAGATGAAGGTGCGCAATGCCTTCATTCCGCCGACAGCGCTCCGCCTGCTGAAATCGATCAGTGATCCCCGCGCGAAATACGATCTCAATCTGCGTACTATCGGCTCCGCCGGTGAAGCGCTTGGTCGAGAAACCTATGAATGGGCGCGCCAGGCGTTCGGCATCACCGTCAATGAGTTTTATGGCCAGACTGAGTGCAATTTCGTACTCTCCTCCAGTGCAGGCTATGGTGTCACGAAGGCCGGTGCGATCGGCCGCGCGGTGCCCGGTCACCGGGTTGCCATCATCGACGAGAGCGGCGATGAAGTGTCGCCCGGCAAGACAGGCCAGATCGCAATCAAGGCGCCCGATCCGGTTATGTTCCTCGGCTATTGGAACGACGGCGAGGCAACCAGGAAGAAGTTCATCAAAGGCTGGCTGCTGACCGGCGATCTCGGTCGTCAGGATGAAGAGGGCTATGTCACATTCGAAGGCCGGGATGATGATGTCATAACCTCGTCAGGCTATCGCATCGGCCCTGCCGAAATCGAGGACTGCCTGTGCGGTCACCCGGCCGTGCAGCTCGCTGCCGTCGTCGGCAAGCCGGATCCGGTGCGCACCGAGATCGTCAAGGCCTATATCGTGCTTTCACCCGGCCGCACGCCCAGCGATGCGCTCGGCGCGGAAATCCGCGATTGGGTGAAGATGCGGCTTTCGATGCACGAATATCCGCGCGAGGTAGAATTCGTGGACGCGCTGCCGCTGACGACGACCGGCAAGGTCATCCGCAGACTTCTGCGTGAAAGGGCGGCCGGCGAGGGGCCGGGGCCTAGCCCCGCCGCGCGAGCGATATGATCTTCTCGCGCAGCATCTTCGCCATATTGCGGGTGCTGCGATACATATGCAACTGAGCGGCGGCCTGCCGGACATCGCGGTCGCCGTTCTGTGCAAGGCCGATCACCAGCGTTCCCATTTCCTCGCGCTCCTGCCAAAAGCGGCTCATGATGGGATGGTCCGGGACCGCGCAGGAATCTGAACGCACGATATTAGCATCGTCGAGATGCCACTCCGTCAGTTCGGCCATCAGCAGCTTGCCCGGAGAATAGCGGGCATAGGCCTCGTCGTAGGCCGTCTTCCAAGTATAGGCCTCGCCGCCCATCATCAGCACGACTGTTGCCGCAATTGCCTTGCCGTTCAGGTCGATCGTGTGAATGCGCACAGCGTCGATCGCCGCAAGGTTCGAGACGGCTTCGCGGGCGAAGGCCGTATGGTATCGGTCGGTTGCCAGCGCGCTACGTTTCTTGCCCTTCCAGCCGCCGGCTTCCATTGCCAGGAACTCCTCGAACCGTGCATGTATATCGCGGGGCTGGCGCGCGACGACATAGACAGCTGTACCGAGCTCTTCGAGCTGCCGCCATTGGCGGCGCATTTCCCGTTTGTGCGAAGAAGAGATGATACGGCCAAGATAGGCCATGGCGTCGTCATCGCTTTGCAGCATCGGCCGCTTTGATGGATTGGTGACCATGACCGGCAGGTTTCGGCCCAGCGCGACCGCCTTTGCCATCCGGGCAAAGATGCCGTTCAGGCGAATATCCGGCAACACCAGCGTTGCGGGAAGGTTCAGATCGCGCGCCGTCAAGCCTTCAAAGAGATTGTCCAGCGTCTCGGCCGCATCTTCGGCATCCACCAGGGGTGTGCCGAGCGGCGCGAAGCTGTTCGACCATGCACGGATGATCGAGGGGCCGACGGCAAAGCCGGGTCTTTCGATAGAAAAAGGCATCAGCAAACGCAAGCGGCTGCGCCGGCCGTTCTCATCGCGGATCAATGCGAAATTCACTTTCCGGTCTTCAAGCCGCGGCATGGCGGGCGCGAGGAAGCGGCCGGTGAAGAAAACATTCGGCTCCATTGCACGGTTCGAAAGGAAATCCAGTTCGTCCTGCAATTCATAGCCGAGCCTGCCCGGATAGAGGCAGAGCTCCCGGCCCGGACGTCCGATCTCCACGCGCGCTTCGGCCTGCGGCAGGTCGAAGTTTATCGAGGCGAGCTCGTGAACCATGCGATTGGCATTGGTATCGGTGCTTTCGGTGACGGGTGGGACACGCACCATAATCAGGCTCTCGTTTCTGTCGTTGCCGGCGGGCGGCTGAATGCAAAAAGGACAATGCCGAGCGCCCGGCGCACGGCGATGTGCAGCAGAATCGCTTCCACAACCATTGCCGATGCCGTCGCGATCGCAGTGCCGACGGTGCCAAGGTGCGGGATCAGGGCGATATTCAAGGAGACGTTTGCCGTGAGCGCCGCCGCATAGAGGGCAACGCAGAGGTTCTGCTTTCCGGCCATCATCAGCAGCGTTTCGGCCGGACCGACGAGGGCCTTGGCGAGGATGCCCGCAAGCAGGATCGCCATCAGAACATAACCTGCCGTAAAGGCTCCGCCGAAGAGCGACAGCAGCAACTGACCGGCTGCTACGACTGCGAGTCCGAGGGTCAGTGCGGGCCAGAATGTCCAGCGCGCAGCGTCGATTGCTGCTGCGGCAAGCTGCTCGCGGGTGCCTTCTGCGATGAGGCTGGAAAAGCGTGGGCCAGATGCAGCCTTTACCGAGAACATGATGAAATGCACCAGCGCCATCGTCTTTGCGGCGGCAAAATAGATCGCGACGTCATGCGGCTCGAGGAAGATGCCGACAACAACCACATCTGAATTGGTCAAGAGGAAGCTCACGCCTTCTACGAGGAAAATCGGGAAGGCGATGTTCAGCCAGTTGAGGAAATCGATCCTGCGCGGTCCCTCGCTGTAGTGGCGGCGCAGGCGAAGGAGTGTCGCAATGTACTGGCCGACGGCGGTGACATAGGTTGCTACAAGCGCGGCTTTCATGGCGGTGACGGCAGAATGCTCCGCACCCGCTCCCATCGCTGCCAGCATAAAGAGGATGATGAGGACAGGCCGGATGATGTAGACCGGGCTCAGCGCCATGACCGGCCAGTGATTGGCACGCGAGGTACCTTCCAGAATGTCGCCGAGCGCGATCATCGGCATGGCGAGAAGGCCAAGGAAGACAGGTATGAGATAGTAGGACTCGATCCTGTCGCCCAGGAAATGGAGTCCCGCCATACCGGCAGCCATCACCAGTGTTCCCGAAAGCATGGCGAAGGTGCGGGCCGTTCCCGTCAGGCCGCGAATTTCCTCGAAGGCGCCTGCAGCCTTGTACTGCGGCAGGAAACGAACGATCGCCGTGTGAAAGCCCAGGCAGGACAGATCGCCGAAAAGGACGATCAGGACCCAGACAAACACGAAGATCCCGTATTCATATTCGCCCATAAGGCGCGCGAGGATGATTTGTGAAATGAAGGCGAGGGCGGCACTCATTATGCGGATCGAAAAGGCGGTAAGGGCCATCCGCTGTGCGGTTGCCTTGTCGCCGTGACCGCTCAGAATCGCGGCAAGCAGGCGCAGCAGGCGGCTTCCCGCTGGACGCAGGCCTGCAGGCAGCAGTCTTTCCGCTGTTTCAATGACCGCCATTACGAACACGCAACACTCTGAACTCAGGCAAATCGTGTCGGAAGTCTTGTCAGATCAGGATTAAGAAACGGTTGTGGCGAGCACGTTATCCTTAACCGCCAGCCCGATTTCGCGCAAAAAGAAATGCCGCCCGAAGGCGGCATTCTTGAACTGGCTGCCCTCGCTCAGGCTTCGGCAAACGCACCGTGGCAGTGCTTGAATTTCTTGCCAGAACCGCATGGGCAGGGCTCGTTGCGGCCGACCTTGCCCCAGGTGGACGGGTTGTTCGGATCCCGGTTTTCCGGCGAGACGATCACTTCGGATGCCTGGTAGACCGGCGCGAAATCATTCTCGCCCGTATCGGGGTCCAGGTGCTGGGCTTGCATGACCGGCAATTCCGGCTCGGCAGGTGCCTGTTGCACCAGCTCGACGCGCATCAACTGCGCGGTCACGGCCTCGCGCAGGCTGTTCAGCAGGGTCTGGAAGAGCTCGAAGGCTTCGGATTTGTATTCCTGCAGCGGATCGCGCTGGGCATAGCCGCGGAAGCCGATGACGGAGCGCAGATGATCGAGGTTGACGATGTGCTCGCGCCAGAGATGGTCCAATGTCTGCATCACGATCGAACGCTCGACATAGTGCATGATATCCGGGCCGAAGCGCTCCGCTTTTTCGGTGAAGGCAGCATTGGCAGCTTCCGTCAGGCGTTCGCGGATGTCGTCTTCGCCAATGCCTTCTTCCTTCACCCAGTCCTCGATCGGCAGATCGAGGTTGAGAAGTGCTGCAACCTGCTCCTTCAGTCCGGCAGCATTCCACTGCTCGGCATAGGCGCGCTCGGGAATATGCTTTTCGACGAGGTCCTCGATGACTTCGCGACGCATGTCCGAAACAGTCTCGGAGATGTTTGAAGCTTCCATCAGTTCGAGGCGTTGTTCGAAGATCACCTTGCGTTGGTCATTCAACACGTCGTCGTATTTCAGCAGGTTCTTGCGGATGTCGAAGTTGCGGGCTTCGACCTTCTTCTGGGCGCGCTCCAGAGCCTTGTTGATCCAGGGATGGACGATTGCCTCGCCTTCCTTGAGACCAAGCTTTTGGAGCATGCCGTCCATTCGATCGGAGCCGAAGATGCGCATCAGGTCGTCCTGAAGCGACAGATAGAACTTGGAGCGGCCCGGGTCGCCCTGACGGCCGGAACGGCCACGGAGCTGATTGTCGATGCGACGGCTTTCATGGCGTTCCGTCGCGATGACGTAGAGTCCGCCGGCGGCGATCGCCTGCTCCTTGAGTTTCTGGATTTCCTCGGCGATCGTTGCAATCTTGGCGTCGCGTTGCGGGCCAGGCTCGACCTCGCCAAGCTCGCGCTCGATGCGCATGTCGAGGTTGCCGCCGAGCTGGATGTCGGTACCACGGCCCGCCATGTTAGTCGCGATCGTGACTGCGCCCGGCACGCCTGCTTGTGCAACGATATAGGCTTCCTGCTCGTGATAGCGGGCGTTCAGGACCTGGAAGTCCTTGAAGCCCTGCTTGCGCATCAGCTCAGCCAGAAGTTCGGATTTCTCGATGGAGGTCGTGCCGACGAGCACCGGCTGGCCGCGTTTCTGGGCGTCTGCGATCTCGGCGATGATCGCCTTGTACTTCTCCTCGAAGGTCCGGTAGACCTCGTCGTCTTCGTCGATACGCTGGATCGGCAGGTTGGTCGGCACTTCGATGACATCGAGGCCGTAGATGTTGCCGAATTCTTCCGCTTCCGTCTGCGCCGTACCGGTCATGCCGGCGAGCTTTTCGTACATGCGGAAATAATTCTGGAAGGTGATCTGCGCCAGCGTCTGGTTTTCCGGCTGGATCTGCACCTTTTCCTTGGCTTCCAGCGCTTGGTGCTGGCCCTCCGAATAGCGGCGGCCCGGCATCATGCGGCCGGTGAACTCGTCGATAATGACGATTTCACCATTTCGCACGATGTAGTCCTTGTCGCGCTGGAAGAGTTTGTGGGCCTTCAGCGCATTGTTGACGTGATGGACGATCGCGACGTTTTCTATGTCGTAGAGCGCGCTGCCTTTCAGGAGGCCGGCCTGCTTTAGGAGCCCTTCGAGCTTTTCAGTACCAACTTCAGAAAAATTCGCCGAACGTTGCTTCTCGTCGATTTCGTAATCTTCTCCCGACAAGAGCGGAATGAAAGCGTCGATCGTGTTATAGAGATCGGAGCGGTCGTCAAGCGGACCGGAGATGATCAGCGGCGTGCGTGCTTCATCAACCAGGATCGAGTCCACTTCGTCGACGATCGCGAAGTTGTGGCCGCGCTGGACCATCTGGCTCTTCTCGTACTTCATATTGTCGCGAAGATAATCGAAGCCGAGTTCGTTGTTCGTGGCGTAGGTGATGTCGCAATTGTAAGCGGCAGCGCGCTCTTCATCCGACAGTCCATGGACGATGACGCCCGTTGTGAGCCCGAGGAAATTGTAGATGCGGCCCATGTTGGCGGCGTCGCGGCGGGCGAGATAGTCGTTGACGGTAACGACATGAACACCCCTGCCGGAGAGCGCATTGAGGTAGACGGGAAGCGTCGCAACCAGCGTCTTACCTTCACCGGTCTTCATTTCGGCGATGGCGTTGGAATGCAGGATCATGCCGCCCACAAGCTGGACGTCAAAAGGACGCAGGCCGAGTACGCGGCGCGAGGCTTCGCGCACGACGGCGAACGCCGGAACGAGGATGTCGTCGAGCGTCTTTCCATTCGCCAGCATCTTGCGGAATTCGACCGTCTGGGCGGCGAGCTGTTCGTCGCTCAGCGCCCTCGTCTTCTCTTCGATCGAGTTTATGGCGGCGACTTTCGGCTGGAAGGACCGCACGCGGCGATCATTGGCAGAGCCAAATATTTTGCGGGCGAGACCGCCGAAGCTGACCATATGACTGGTCCTTTCTCAATATTCTTCCCCGGCTTTTCTTATACGCACACCCGGCCGAAAATCAGGCACACGTCTCGAAACGCCAGGAAACTTTTCTGGACGCGAGGTTGCGTGACAGATAAGAGGGGGGTCGAATGATGTCAACGGATTTGGCTGATATAGAAAGGCCACATTCCAGTGTTGATGGCTGTTTTTGGCTGGACTCACGAATGCTGAAGCCGGTGATGTAACTCTGAAAGGTTATTGGATGTTGAGCTACAACAAACTCGCCATGATGGCGCTTGCAACTTTTGTTGCGCTTCAGGCGCCGGTCTATGCGGAAGACAAGCCGGATGCAGTCGTTGCCAAGGTCGGCGACCTTGAGATCCATCAGTCGGAACTCGACCTGGCCGTCGCCAACCTCGACCCGCAGCTCGCGCAGCTCCCGGACGATCAGAAGAAGGTCGCGGCACTTTCGGCCGCGATCGACGTCAAGCTGCTGGCCGGCGATGCCGCTGCCGAGAAGCTCGATCAGACCAGTGAATTCAAGAAGCGCATGCAGTATCTCTCGGATCGCGAACTGCATAATGCCTATTTCAAGAAGCATGTCGTCGATACGGTTACCGACGATGAAGTGAAGGCGCGCTACGACAAGGAAGTCGCAGCCCTTCCCAAGCAGGAAGAAGTTCATGCTCGCCACATCCTCGTGAAGACCGAGGAGGAGGCCAAGGACGTCATCAAGCAGCTGGATGGCGGCAAGGACTTTGCAGAGCTTGCCAAGGAAAAGTCAACCGACCCGAACAAGGCGGACGGCGGCGATCTCGGCTACTTTACGAAGGGTCGCATGGTCAAGGAATTCGAGGATGCGGCCTTCTCTCTCGAAAAGGGCACCTATTCCAAGACGCCCGTGAAGACCGATTTCGGCTTCCACGTCATCAAGGTCGAAGACAAGCGCGACGCTCCGCCGCCCCCGCTTGACCAGGTCAAGGACCAGGTTCGTCAGCTTGTCATGCGCGACAAGTACCTTGCACTCCTTGCCAAGGCGAAGGAAACCTCCAAGGTCGATATCATGGACGAAACGCTCCGCAAGGGTTACGACGACGCGAACAAGCAGCAGGCGCCAGCACCGCAGCCGCAGCAGTAATTTCCACTAAGGGCCCGGTTCTTCCGGGCCCTTCACTATCCTCTGTTGTCGCATTCGACGGCGAACCGATTTTCAAGGTCGCCTGAAAATGCCTATAGCCAGGTCGATCCTCATGTCCGGTTCCGTTTCTCCGCTCGCTCCGAAAACCTTTGCCACGATGCCGGCGCTGCGCGGTGTGCGCATGGCGACCGCTTCTGCAGGCATCAAGTATAAGAACCGGACGGACGTGCTGATGATGGTCTTCGACAAGCCGGCCGCCGTAGCGGGGGTTTTCACGCGATCGAAGTGCCCGTCGGCGCCCGTCGACTTCTGCCGAGGCAATCTGCCGCATGGCGTGGCGCGCGCCGTCGTTGTCAACTCTGGCAACGCCAATGCCTTCACCGGCCTGAAGGGGCGCCAGGCGACGGCCTTGACGGCAAAGTCGGCTGCCGCTGCCGTCGGCTGCGCCGAGAATGAAGTCTATCTGGCGTCGACCGGCGTGATCGGCGAGCCGCTGGATGCGACGAAATTCGCAGGTGTTCTCGACAGGATGAATGCCGAGGCGACTGGTGATTTCTGGTTCGAAGCCGCCAAGGCGATCATGACCACGGATACCTATCCGAAGGTTTCGACGCGCAGTGCCGAAATCGGCGGCGTGAAGGTGACGATCAACGGCATTGCCAAGGGCGCCGGCATGATCGCACCCGACATGGCGACCATGCTCTCCTTCGTCGTCACGGATGCCGATATCGCGCCGGCCGCCCTGCAGGGACTGCTTTCGGACGGCGTCGGCCCGACCTTCAATTCGATGACGGTCGATAGCGATACGTCTACCTCCGATACGCTGATGCTGTTTGCGACGGCCGCCGCCGCCGAGGACGGCCAGGTCCGCATCGAACGTGCCGACGATCAGCGCCTGGCCGCCTTCCGCACGGCGCTCAATGAAGTACTCAAGGACTTGTCGCTGCAAGTTTGCCGTGATGGCGAAGGCGCCACCAAGATGCTCGAAATCAGCGTGACCGGCGCCGAGAGCGATGCGGCCGCCAAGCGCATTGCGTTTTCGATCGCGAATTCGCCCCTGGTGAAGACGGCTGCCGCCGGCGAAGACGCCAATTGGGGCCGCATCGTGATGGCCGTCGGCAAGGCCGGCGAGATGGCCGATCGCGATCGACTTGCCATCTGGTTCGGCGATGTCCGTGTCGCGGTTAACGGAGAACGCGACCCCGATTACTCCGAGGAGGCGGCCTCGAATGTGATGAGGAAGCAGGAAATTCCGGTAAAAGTCGATATCGGGCTCGGCACGGGTGCGGCTACAGTCTGGACCTGCGACCTCACAAAGGAGTATGTGGCGATCAACGGCGATTACCGGAGCTGATCGTTCATTGACTGAAACATTGTCCCAAAAGGCAAATTTGCCGCTTGTACGCAGGCTGGAAGCTGTCGGTTTCCGGGCGTGGCCGGCCTCTTCCGTGCAATACGACGGCAGTTGGCAGGTCAGGCTGACGGCGGGCCATCCGTCGAACCGGCTGAATTCCATCGTGCCGCTCGACCCTTCCGATCATCGCGACGTCGAAGTCCGGCTGGAGAAGGCCAGCCGCAAATTCGACGCTTATGGCCGCCCGGCCGTTCTTCGCCAGACACCGCTTGCGTCGCCGGTCCTGATCGATCTCGTCAAAGAGCAGCAATGGACCCATTTCGATGAGACGATCGTCATGACCTGCGACCTGGCCCATGCCGAACTGCCCGATACTCTCGATCACCTTCCGACGCATGACATCGGCCGCTTCGTCGATGCCAATCTCGCGACGGATCAAGTCTCCCCGAAGCTGAAGCCGGCGCTTGCGGAAATCATTAACGCGATCGGACCGCCGTGCGGTCTCTTCATGATCGAGGACCTGAAAACCGGGCCGCTTGCAACCGTGCTTTGCGTTCAGGACAACGATCTTGCCGGCATCATGTCGCTTTCGGTGGCCAAGAAGCGGCGGCGAGAGGGGCTCGGCCTCGAAATCCTGACCTCTGCCCTTCGCTGGGCGCGCATGCGCAGTGCCCGCTCGGCCTGGCTGCAGGTCAAGGCTGCTAACCTGCCGGCTTTGGCGCTCTATGACCGTCTCGGTTTCCGTGAAGCTTACCGATACAGCTACTGGCGCCGGGAACAGCCGCAATGAGCGAAGCCGGCAAGAATATTTTGCTGGTTGCCGCCTGTGCGCTGATCGATTCCGACGGCCGCATCCTTCTGGCACAGCGTCCGGAGGGCAAGTCGCTCGCCGGCCTGTGGGAGTTTCCCGGCGGCAAGGTCGAACCTGGCGAGACGCCGGAGGTAACCTTGGTGCGCGAGCTCGAGGAGGAGCTTGGCGTCAAGACCAAGGTCGCCTGCCTCGCGCCGCTGACATTTGCCAGCCACAGCTACGACACATTTCACCTCCTGATGCCACTTTATGTCTGCCGCCGCTATGAGGGTATTGCCCACGGCAGGGAGGGTCAGGCTTTGAAATGGGTAAAACCCATGGCTCTCAGGGATTATCCAATGCCGCCGGCCGACGAGCCGTTGATCCCCATGCTTCAGGATCTACTTTAGCGAATAATTGCTTCTTTGCGGCAAAGTACCGGTTTCGGCCGGAGTTATTAATCGATCGTTTATCACCTTCTGCCAAAGATCGGCCTCACTCAAGCAACTGGCGTGTGAGTAAAAGGCTTGACGCATGGACGACGATTTCTGGAAAGCTGTCCGGGAGAAAGAACAAAGCTCGAATGCTTCGCGCAGGACAGGCGCGCTCAATCTCGCTTTGCTTTTCGGCACCGCGGTCGTTGCCCTGACGCTCATCCTCACGCCGATGCTCGCCGACAAATCCAAGTCGAGCGTTTTCGCCAGCGTTCCGGCCGAGTTCGATACGATCACGACCGGATCGATCCCGAGAACCGAAAACGGCAAGCGCTACACGATCCGACGTAGCGTCCTGCAGGAGACACCCGGCTCGGTCTGCGTTGTCCAAGGATATGGTTCAGGAGCCGGCTGCTGAGGAAATCGGATATCCGCCTTGGCGGGAAAGGTTGGGCATGCGCATTCTGAAAGCTTTCCTTGCAGATGTTCGCGGCGCGACTGCCGTCGAGTATGGCCTGATGGCCGCCCTGATTTCAGCCGCCGTTGTCGGGGGGCTGACGACCTTCGGAAACAGCCTGCAAAACACCTTCAATACGGTGTCCAACAATCTCGACAGTCACTAGGCGCGCACCTTCACTGCTTCAGCTTGTGCTCTTCCACACGCAGAGCATCGGCAAGGCGCGCTTTCGCCGAGCCCGGCTGCAACGGCTTCTGCTGGCTTTCATGCGGTGCCCATCCTGAAACATAAATGATCGAGAACGTGGCCCTGATACGCCCGTCCGGATCGGAATAGCGCTCGGCATAGATTTCTGCTGCGCGCAGAAAGAATGCGCGGCTGGGCGGCTTGCGGCTGCGGGCGGTGAGAGGATTGGTCATGCCCATGGCGCGCAGGTCCTTCATCAGCGGGAAGACGGAATCGTAGCGGACGGTATAGGTCTCGGCGTCGATTACCGGCAGCGCGAAGCCGGCGCGCTGGAGGAGGCCGCCGACATCGCGAACGTCGGCGAACGGAATCACGCGTGGGCTCGCGCCGCCGGTCATCTCCGCTTCCGTTGCAAGCAGAACATCCCTGAGTTCCTGGAGAGTGCCTGCTCCGGGGATCGCTGCAAGAAACAGGCCGTCTGGCTTGAGAGCGCGGCGAATCTGGATGAAGACGCCGGGGGTATCATTGGTGAGATGCAGACAGAGTGGCGCAAGAACGAGGTTGGCCGACTGCGGCTCGATCGGCACGTCCTCAAGCGGCGCCAGGGCCAGAACTTCATTCGGCGCGGCAAATCCCCGTTCCGCCTCGACCCGGATCATCGTACCGATCTTGCCTGTCGCGACTGCCGTTCGCGCCGCTGCTCCTGTCATCCCGTGCAGTTCCACGGCGGTCTCGAAATGGCGTTCGACGACAGCCAGACGATCGGCAAGTTCTGTGGCGGCGATATCCAGAAGAAAGGCAGCTTTCGGATCGTCGTTTTTCAGTGCGCGACGGCGGTTTGCAGCGATCGCGGTCCGGTCGAAGATGATATCCATGCGCATGTCCATAATCCTGCGCGCCAAGGGCGGCAAGCTAGTTCTCGCCCGATCTCGGCGCAGGTAAGCGCCGAGGCGATCTGAAATCCTCTTCCTTCGACCGGCTCCGCTCGCCCTCCGCTCACGATCATGCCGTCGGCGATCTCGTCTGCCCCCCACAGATATCGCGACCGCACCGATGCCGGCGTGGATAATTCGCGCCAGGAACGGCATGGTCGGGGCCGAGATCTGCTGGTTCCGGTTCGCCGTCACCGCTCCTCGTATGCTGTCCCGTCAGACGGCGGAGCTTGCCTGCAACCCCGCGTTCTTCGGTGTGCGGACGCCGTGAACATCATGGTTTTTGGCCTTTGCAAGGGCTTTCTCCGAACCTATATGACAGAAAGATACCGACATCCGTCTGGAGATAAAGTATGGCACCAGTCACCATCTATACGCGGCAATACTGCGGCTATTGCGCGCGCGCAAAATCTCTTCTCGAAGACAAGGGGATAGATTATGTCGAATACGACGCGACCTTTTCGCCGGACCTCCGTCAGGAGATGATTGGCAGGTCAAATGGCAGGACGACATTCCCGCAGATATTCGTAGGCGGGCAGCATGTTGGCGGATGCGATGATCTTTATGCTTTGGACCGGGCCGGCCGGCTCGATGCGATGCTGGTAGCTTGAGGGAAGTCCGATGACGTTCAAGGCCGCTGCCGTTCAGATGTGTTCCGGAGTCGATCCCGCGAAGAACGCGGCCTCGATGATGCACTTGGTGCGTGAGGCAGCAGCCCAGGGTGCGATCTATGTGCAGACGCCGGAAATGACCGGCATGCTCCAGCGCGACAGGGTTGCCGCGAAAGTGGTGTTGCGCGACGAGACGGACGACATCATCGTCAGAACGGCATCCGCACTAGCTGCCGAACTCGGCATCTACCTGCATGTCGGCTCGACGGCCATCGCACTCGACGACGGTAAAATCGCCAATCGCGGCTTTCTTTTCGGCCCGGAAGGCAAGATCCTCAATCGCTACGATAAGATTCATATGTTCGACGTCGATCTCGATAACGGCGAAAGCTGGCGGGAGAGTGCCGCATATCGTCCGGGCTCGGAAGCGCGCGTCCTGTCGCTGCCGTTCGCGGAAATGGGCTTTACGATTTGCTACGATGTTCGCTTTCCAGCGCTTTTCCGCGCCCAGGCGATTGCCGGGGCGGAAGTCATGACGGTGCCTGCCGCATTCACGAGGCAGACGGGCGAAGCGCATTGGGAAATCCTGCTTCGCGCCCGCGCCATCGAAAACGGGGTTTTCGTCATTGCTGCGGCGCAGGGCGGGCTTCATGAAGATGGCCGCGAGACATACGGGCATTCAATGATCATCGATCCCTGGGGCAAGGTTCTAGCCTCGACCGGGGGTACCGGCGAGGCGGTGATCGTCGCGGACATCGATCGAACTGCGGTCAAGGCCGCGCGTGACAAGATTCCGAATCTGAAGAACGGCCGTGAATTCTCGATCGAAAAAATTACAGGGGCCGTCGTGGGAGGCGTCGCCACTTGATCCGTTATTCCCTCAGCTGCGAGAATGCCCACGAATTCGAAGTATGGTTTTCCGAAAGTGCCGATTTCGACCGGCAGATCGCGTCCGGTTACCTCACCTGTCCGGTCTGCAATTCCACATCCATCTCCAAGGCGCTGATGGCGCCATCCGTCTCGACTGCCCGCAAGAAGGACGAGATGAAGACACTGGCGATGGATGCCGCGCGCCGCGACGCCTTTGAGAAGCTGAAGGCAGCCGTCGCTCACATCAAGGCAACCGCCGAGGATGTCGGCGCGCAGTTTCCCGAAGAGGCTCGCAAGATTCACTACGGCGAGGCGGACGCCCGCGGCATCATCGGACAGGCGACGATCGACGAGGCCCAGGCGCTGCTCGAAGAAGGTATCGAAATTGCAGCGCTTCCGGTCCTGCCGGAAGACGTGAATTGATCGCTATTCGGGCCGCTTCGCCAGCAGCATGTAGTTCACGTCCATATCCTTGGACAGGTTCCACTGGTTCGACAGCGGATTGAAGAAGACGCCGGTGCGCTCGATGATCGTCATGCCGCTCGCCGCAAGCGGCTTTTCCAGCTCTTCAGGGCGAACCAGCTTTTCATATTGATGCGTGCCGCGCGGCAGCCAGCGCAGGATATTCTCGGCGGCAAAGATCGCGAGTGCGGCGGCCTTCATCGTGCGGTTGATGGTGGCGACGAACATCAGCCCGCCAGGGCGCACCATCCTGGCGCAGGTGGTCATGAAGAAATCGACGTCGGCGACATGTTCGACGACTTCCATGTTCAGCACGATATCGAAAGTCTCGCCTGTTTGCGCAAGCTGTTCGGCAGTGACTGCGCGGTAATCGACCGTGACGCCAGACGCTTGTGCGTGTGTCGAGGCTATGCCGATGTTCTTTTCCGAGGGATCGGCACCGACAACACTTGCCCCCATGCGGGCCACAGGTTCCGAAAGCAGGCCGCCGCCGCAGCCGATGTCAAGTACGCGCAGACCTTCCAGCGGACGCGGGCTCTTCTGGTCGCGGCCGAAGTTTTCGGCTGCCTTGTCGCGGATATAAGTGAGACGTACCGGATTGAACTTGTGCAACGGCCTGAACTTGCCGGTCGGGCTCCACCACTCCGCCGCCATTGCGGAAAAGCGGTCCACCTCGCTCTGGTCGATCGTGCTTTTTGCCGCGTCGCTCATGACCCTGCTCCTCGCGTTCGTCGTGAGTGAAGTCGGACGTTCAGCAGCATAAGTCAAGAGCCGGGAAAACGGGGAACGGCAAGACGCGCCTCCAGTGCGGCGCCTATCGCCAGGACGTGTTCGTCGGCAAAGCGACGTCCGACGATCTGCAGCCCGACCGGCATGCCGTTCGCTGCGGGACCGACCGGCAGTGAAAGCGCGGGCAGTTGCGGCAGCATGTTGAAAGGACAGGTCATGTCGAGCCCGGCGAAACGGCCGTCCGGACAGGTCGCGACATAGTCGTCGTCAGTTCCGTTGGCGGGCGGAGCGGTGATGGCGCAGGTGGGGCACAGCAGGGCGTCGTAGCTCTCGAAGAGCTTTGCCATATTGCGCCACATTGCGCTGCGCAGCAGTTCCACGCGCTTGTAGGCGGTGGCGTTCATTGAATAACCGCGCTCGATCATCGCTACCACGGCGGGGTCCATTTTCTCCCGGTATTCGACGATTGTCTCGCCGAAGAAGCCAGACATGAAGACGCACCAGAGATCGAACCATCCATCGTTAACCGCGCGCGTCCAATGCATCGGGACTTCATCGACGGTGGCGCCGGCCCGGCGCAGCTCCTCCACAGCATCGCGTATCGCCTGCTCGACCTCGGGCTGGATACGATAATAGCCGAGGTCCATTGACAGTGCGAAGCGCTTGCCTTCCAACCGGCCGTCTCGTGCCGCATGTGACATGAAGCCGATCGGCAGCGAGGAAATGTCCTCGTCGCTTGGACCGCAGGCCGCTTCCATGAAGGCGATTGCGTCTTCCACCGTGCGCGCCAGCGGTCCGAAATGCGAAATGTTGTCGAAAACGCTGGGCAGAATGGTCATCGGAATTCGTCCGAGGCTCGGTTTCAGACCGACCGTGCCGCAGAATGCGGACGGAATACGCACGGATCCGCCCATATCCGTGCCCTCCGCAAAGGGCACGACGCCGGTCGCGACCGCAACGGCCGACCCACCGGAGGAGCCGCCCGAGGTGCGCTCCGGATCCCACGGGTTGCGGGTCACGCCCCAGCGCGGGCTTTCGGTAAAGCTCGCAAAGGCGAATTCCGGCGTTGTCGTTTTTCCCATCAAAATGGCACCCGCCGCTTGGAGACGGCGGATGCAGAGCGCTGTTTCGGTGGGCACCCAGTCGCCCTTTGTCCATGAGCCAAGCGTCGTCAGATCGCCTGCGGTCGGCGTGAGGTCCTTGGCGGCGAACGGTACACCGTGTAGTGCGCCAGTTGCTTCGCCGCGGGCGGCCGCGCGATCCGCCTCGCGGGCCGCTTCGAGCGCCTGCTCCTCACGAAGGACAGTGAACGGATTCAGCGTTTCACGCACCGCCTTGGCGCGGCGCAGAGATTCCGCCACAACGTTTTCGGAGGTGAACCGACCCTGGCAGATGCCGCTTGCGATTTCCAATGCAGGAAGGTCGAGCGGATGTGGCGTGGCAGTTTCCAGTGGCTTGCTCATCGTGGCTTCTGCCGGCGTGAAGGAGTGCGTGCTTTTTTGCGGCTCTTGGCTTCACCGGATATAGTGACGCATCTTCGATCAACCACGTGCTTGCTGCAAAAAGTCTGCTGCAGAGCGCATTTTCGACAGGGATGATGCGGTAGCCGAGCAATTCCTAGAGGGTCGCCATCACGCACGCTTCAGTTTTGCCGCCTGTAATTCCCAGTGTTTCGAGCGGTTGCGCCTGACACACTGTAGGAGCCTGCCGTCAAGCCATGAAGAGGTTGGCGGCACAAGCTCTTGCAATGGAGGCACGAGTTCCAGCATCTCTTCCAGCAACTGTCCGCCGGTCATCGTCACCGCTTATCGCAATAGTTCCGCCACGAGCCTTCGCGGTACCCTTTGGTTGCCTGGATCGTGTGAAGGTCATGCGACTGGTCTCTTATCCAGGCAATCACGGTCAACGGAGAGGATACTCTCATGCACTCCCCATGCCAGGGCGCATCGGGGCTGCCTGTCGACACAGATATGTCGCTCATTCCGAACCGCCCTTTGTCAACGGCGCCTCCGACCTCTAACCCGGCATACGTTGGTTCCTTGAATTATTGAAACTCGTTGCGGCCCAAGGCGTTATCCCGCAAGCGGATTAAGGCGGCTCAGATGACGAACAAAGGCACCGGCAGCGACGATTTGCCCGACGGCGTCACTGATCATCGCGGCTTTCAACGGCGGGTCTGGATCGTTCAGCGCGTTGCCTGGTTCGTCTTCGGCCTTATCCTTGCGGGCTGCCTCTTCGGCGCGTTGGGGAAGGGCGGATATCTTTCACGCGCCTTGGTGGAAACGCCCCAAGGAACGGTCGACTATCCAGCCATCTCGCGATGGAACGCGCCGGACGAGATTCATGTTCGGTTCGGACCTGGCGGTGCGGACTGCGTCTTCACGGTCGATGCAGCGTTTCTGAAAGGCTTCTTCGTCGAGGGCATCGATCCGCCACCAAAGGCGGTGACGACCAAAGCCGGGTCGATCCATTATCAGTTTACCGGCGATCCAGGCATGCCGATCGATGTCAGGTTCCGCCTGCACACCCAGTCGCCGGGCTTTCATCGCATCCGTCTCGGCATCGGCGATCACGTTTCGGCGCCGCTGGTCTTGATCCTTCCGTGAGGAGAACTCGATATGGAAAGCGTTATTCGCGGCCTTTCGATCTATTTTGCCCTCCTTGTCATCATACGCCTGTCTGGACGCCGGACGCTCGCGCAGATGACGCCGTTCGATCTCGTGATCCTGTTGGTGGTCTCCGAGACGACGCAGCAGGCGATGCTCGGCGATGATTTTTCGATAACCAACGCGATCGCGCTGATCTTGACCCTGTTTCTTGCGGATATCCTGCTCTCCTATCTCAAGAGCTGGTCACCGCTGGCGGGCAAGGTCATCGACGGCGTTCCGACCATACTGATTGCAAACGGGGTTGCGGATCAGGAGGCCTTGCGCGGCTGCAGGCTGCAGATGGAAGACGTGCTCGAGGCGGCTCGCAATCAACAGGGTGTCGACAGCGTCAAGGACATCCGCTTCGCCATCCTCGAGGTGAGTGGCGCCATCAGCATCATCAAAAATCAATGAGCGCTGAGCCGCGTTTCGAAGGCCAGGAAGAAGACGGCTTACGGAATCGCAAAGATGCTGATTTCGTGAGTGATGCCGCGAAGCGTGACTTTTTGCGACATGGGATTGAGGCCGCGATCCGTCAGGAGGCTGAAGGCGCGCGGGTCGCCTAACACCGAGCCGGTCGCGAAGATTTCGCGCGATGTGGCCAGATGTTGGACCCGCGAGGCGATGTTCACCGTCTGCCCGAAGTAATCCTGCCGTTCGTTCAGGTTCACGGCGATGCATGGTCCCTCGTGGATGCCGATCTTCAGAAGCAGATCTTCGCTGCCACGTTCCTGGTTGAGCTTGCGCATCGCCTCGCGCATTCGCATGGCCGCGATGACTGCGCGGTCGGGGGTCGGGAAAGTGGCCATCACCGCGTCGCCGATTGTTTTGACGACAGCACCCGCTTCCGCGCCAACGATGTCGTTGAGAATGCCGAAATGCGTTTTCACGAGGTCGAATGCAGCGAGGTCGCCTACTCTTTCGTAAAGCTCGGTCGAACCGCGCAGATCGGTAAAGAGAAAGGTCAGGCTGGTGATCTTCAACCGCTGATCCACTTCTATCGTGTCGGTGCGATAGATGTCGCGGAAGGTCTGGTTAGAGAGCAGGCGCTTGGCAGTCAGGAACGGGCGGCGGCGGCCGAGCAAACCATGAAGGGCCTCGTTTGCAACGCAAACCGATGGCAAGGTGCGGACTTCGGTGTGGTTCTCCACCGAAATGCGTACCGGACCTGGCCTCAGCTCAAGGGGCTCGCTGTGCCGGTGTGCGCGATCGAATACAAGCGAGAGGCTCTGTCGCTCCTTGGTTGGCGCGCCTTTGATATCCAGGAACTGCGCTGCATGGGTGACAGGTTCGAAGATGATGACGAAATCCGAAGGCAGCTGCAAGGAGATGACGGCTTTCTCTCCCGGCGGCAGTTCGAGGCATTCAAGCACGAATTCGTCGACCTTCGCCTCAAAATCCTCCTCCGGCAGGTCGACACCTGAACTCCAGTAGATCTGGCGGAAATATTCCAAGGGCGGCAATTCGTGCGGATTGTGAGCGGCAATGCGGCGCACGCGCGGGCTGACAGTGAAGGTGACTTCGACCATCTCGTCCAGCGTCGGCTCGTAGCCCGCAGCACACAGTGCGCAGTTATACTCGTCGCTCTGGACGGTCCTCAGCGAGGTATTGGCATCGAGCACCCCACCACAGCCGGGACACAGCACGTTCCATGACAGATCGAATATGCCGAGGCGGGACGCATGCAGAAATGCGTTGACCACCGGCTCCTCGCCGAGGTCCTCGCTGGCTGCGAAGGCAAGCGCATTGATACGGCAAAGCATGCGGTCGGGTCCGTCACGGACGAGCCGCTCCATAGCGTTTACGATTTCCGGCTGCGCCGACTGGCGCAGTTGTGCGAATAATGACCGAGCCTCACTCATGACAAACATCCTACACCGAATCCGATACGCGATCAGCGGATTTCCTCAAGGTGGCTGAGATTGTCCCGCGGGACCTTCCGTTTCAATCGACGGCCACCTTGCCACCCCGTTTCAAACTCGCTAAGAGACGCCGCAACTTGGGCCCCCGGGTGCAAGGCCTTAGAAGGGTTCCAAAGACTCCTTGTCCGGTCCTTCGGCCATGCTGTTTTGAGGGCTCCGTCATGCCGGGTCTGGCTTTTCGTCTCTCCCGGCGTTTGCTGTGGTAGAGGCTTATGGCACGCATCGTAATGAAATTCGGCGGAACGTCCGTCGCTGATCTGGACCGCATCAAGAACGTTGCCCGCCATGTGAAACGTGAAGTCGATGCCGGCCACGAGGTTGCGGTGGTGGTGTCGGCGATGTCCGGCAAGACTAACGAGCTGGTTGGCTGGGTGCAGGGGACGCCGAAGGTCGTCGGTGCCAATTCACCTTTCTACGATGCGCGCGAATATGACGCGGTCGTCGCTTCGGGTGAGCAGGTGACATGCGGGTTGCTGGCGATCGCGCTGCAGGCCATGGACATCAATGCGCGCTCCTGGCAGGGCTGGCAGATCCCGATCCGCACGGACAATGCGCATGGCGCTGCCCGCATCCTTGAAATCGACGGTGCCGACATCATCAAGCGCATGGGCGAAGGTCAGGTCGCCGTCGTCGCCGGTTTCCAGGGTCTGGGGCCGGACAATCGGATAGCGACGCTTGGCCGCGGCGGTTCGGATACGTCGGCGGTGGCGATCGCGGCTGCTGTCAAAGCCGATCGCTGCGATATCTATACCGATGTCGACGGCGTCTATACGACCGATCCACGCATCGTGCCGCAGGCGCGTCGACTGAAGAAGGTCGCCTTCGAGGAAATGCTCGAAATGGCCTCGCTCGGCGCCAAGGTGCTGCAGGTCCGCTCGGTCGAGCTTGCCATGGTGCACAAGGTCCGTACCTTCGTGCGCTCCTCTTTCGAAGATCCCGATGCTCCGGGCATGGGTGATTTGTTGAATCCGCCCGGAACGCTGATTTGTGACGAGGATGAAATCGTGGAACAGGAAGTAGTCACCGGCATCGCCTATGCCAAGGATGAGGCTCAGATCTCGCTTCGCCGTCTTGCTGACCGGCCCGGCGTTTCCGCCGCGATCTTCGGCCCCCTCGCCGAAAGCCATATCAACGTCGACATGATCGTCCAGAACATTTCAGAGGACGGTTCCAAGACGGACATGACCTTCACTGTGCCTTCGGGCGACGTTGAGAAGGCAATCAAGGTGCTCGGCGAGAACAAGGAGAAGATCGGCTACGACGTCGTGCAGAACGAATCGGGCTTGGTCAAAGTTTCGGTCATCGGCATCGGAATGCGTTCACATGCAGGTGTTGCCGCCACCGCCTTCAAGGCTCTTGCCGAGAAGGGGATCAACATCAAAGCGATCACGACTTCGGAAATCAAGATTTCCATCCTGATCGACGGTCCTTATGCGGAACTCGCTGTCAGGACTTTGCATTCCTGCTACGGTCTGGATAAGAATTGATTCCCAGCAGGAATGCCGCATTTAAGTTGTGAAGTCACGCGGCGTCTGCCGGGTTACTTTGCTTTTGTTTTTGGAGCTTGAGACGCCATGAGAGACCTATCCGGCGGTCCGCGCGTGCTGCTCAAGCGGCTGCGCGAGTTGATGGCGGAGCCGCTGGAGCCGCAGGAGCGTCTCGACCGGATCGTTCGGCAGATTGCCAGCAACATGGTGGCGGAGGTTTGCTCCGTCTACGTGCTGCGCTCTGACGGCGTTCTCGAACTTTATGCGACTGAGGGCCTTAAAAAAGAGGCCGTCCACCTGTCGCAACTGAAGATGGGTCAGGGCCTCGTCGGTACGATCGCCGCGTCGGCGCAGCCGCTCAATCTCTCCGACGCACAGTCGCATCCCGCTTTCCGTTATCTGCCGGAAACCGGCGAAGAAATCTACCATTCCTTCCTCGGCGTGCCGATCCTGCGCACCGGCCGATCGCTCGGCGTTCTCGTCGTGCAGAACAAGGCGAGCCGCACCTACCGCGAGGAGGAGCTAGAAGCGCTCGAGACCACGGCGATGGTGCTGGCCGAGATGATCGCCACCGGCGAGCTCAAGAAGATCACGAAGCCCGGCCTCGAACTCGACCTGACGCGCTCCGTCACGATCAACGGCGATACCTATAACGAAGGCATCGGGCTCGGTTATGTCGTGCTGCACGAGCCGCGCGTCGTCGTCACCAATCTTCTCAACGAAGATTCGGAGAAGGAAATCCGCAGGCTTGCGGAGGCGATGGGCTCGCTTCGGATTTCGATCGACGACTTGCTTTCGAGTCGCGACGTGTCGATGGAGGGCGAGCATCGCGAGGTTCTGGAAACCTACCGCATGTTCGCACATGACCAGGGCTGGGTGCGGAAGCTCGAAGAGGCAATCCGCAACGGCCTGACGGCGGAAGCAGCGGTCGAAAAAGTCCAGAGCGACACCAAGGCGCGAATGATCCGTCTGACGGATCCTTATCTCCGCGAGCGCATGCATGACTTCGAAGACTTGGCAAACCGCCTTTTGCGGCAACTGACTGGCTACACTGGCCACACTTCGGGGGATGGTTTCCCCGGTGACGCGATCATCCTCGCGCGCGCCATGGGCGCTGCCGAACTGCTCGACTACCCGCGGGCCAATGTACGCGGCCTGGTCCTCGAGGAAGGTGCCGTCACCAGCCACGTCGTCATCGTCGCCCGTGCCATGGGCATTCCGGTGATCGGCCAGGCGGCCGGCGTCGTCGCACTTGCCGAAAACGGCGATGCCGTGATCATCGATGGCGACGGCGGCCATGTGCATCTAAGGCCGTTGCCGGAGCATCAGAGGTCCTACGAGGAAAAAGTCCGGTTTCGCGCGCGCCGCCAGGAGCAATTCCGCGCGCTGCGCTCCGTCGAGCCGCTGACGAGGGACGGGCAGCGGATTTCGCTGCTGATGAATGCCGGGCTTCTGGTCGATCTGCCGCAGCTTGCGGAATCGGGCGCCGAAGGTATCGGCCTGTTCCGCACCGAACTGCAGTTCATGATCGCCTCCACGATGCCGAAGGCCGATGAGCAGGAAATCTTCTATCGCAACGTGCTGAAGCAGGCGGCCGGCCGCGTCGTTACCTTCCGCACGCTCGATATCGGTGGCGATAAGGTCGTGCCCTATTTCCGCGGCCACGAAGAGGAGAATCCCGCACTCGGCTGGCGTGCCATTCGCTTGTCGCTCGACCGTCCAGGGCTGTTGCGCACGCAGCTTCGCGCCATGCTGAAGGCGGCGGCCGGCGCTGAGCTGAAACTCATGGTGCCGATGGTGACCGAGGTTTCCGAGATCGCTACCGTTCGCGAGCTTTTGCAGAAGGAGGTGCAGCACCTTTCGCGCTTTGGTCACGGCCTGCCGCGCAAGCTGCAGTTCGGTGCGATGCTGGAGGTGCCGGCGCTACTTTGGCAGCTCGACGAATTAATGGCGGCTGTCGATTTCGTCTCGGTCGGCTCCAATGACCTCTTCCAGTTCGCTATGGCGGTGGATCGTGGCAATGCGCGCGTTTCCGACCGCTTCGATACGCTGGGCAAGCCGTTCTTAAGGCTCTTGCGCGACATCGTGCGAGCCGGTGAGCGCAACAATACGCCGGTGACATTGTGCGGCGAGCTTGCAGGCAAGCCGATATCGGCGATGGCGCTGCTCGGCCTCGGATTTCGCTCAGTGTCGATGTCGCCGGCCTCGATCGGGCCGGTAAAGGCAATGCTGCTCGGACTTGATGCCGCGGCCCTGGCAAAGGTCATGAACGAGGCGTTGGACGATATTCATGCAACGACTCCGATGCGCGAGGTGCTTGCCCACTTCGCCGAGAGCCACAATATTCCCCTTTAGCAGATTACAAGAAGAATCGGAGTGAAGGGTGGCGAAGCTTCCCGTTGAAAAGATGCGCGAGCTGGAACGCCGCTTCGGCGAAATCGAAGCGCGGATGTCGGCCGGCCCGTCGGCGGACGTCTACGTGAAGCTCGCCTCCGAATATTCCGAGCTGCAACCGGTCGTCACCAAGATCCGCGCCTATGAAAAGGCTGAAGCGGAAATTTCCGATCTCGAAGCTTTGCTCGAAGACAGGTCCGTCGACCGTGAGATGCGTGATCTCGCGGAGCAGGAATTGCCGGATGTGAAGGAGCGCATCGAGGCGCTGGAGCAGGAAATCCAGATCCTGCTGCTGCCGAAGGATGCCGCAGACGAAAAAAGCGCGATCCTTGAAATCCGCGCGGGTACGGGAGGCTCGGAAGCTGCACTCTTCGCAGGCGACCTTTTTCGCATGTATGAGCGTTTTGCCGCAGCGAATGGCTGGAAGGTCGAAATTCTTTCCGCAAGCGAGGGCGAAGCTGGCGGCTACAAGGAAATTATCGCCACGATCACCGGCAAAGGCGTCTTCGCCAAGCTGAAGTTCGAGTCCGGCGTGCATCGTGTGCAGCGCGTGCCCGAAACAGAAGCAGGTGGGCGAATTCATACCTCGGCAGCAACGGTCGCCGTACTGCCGGAAGCGGAAGAAATCGACATTGAAATCCGACCGGAAGACATCCGTATCGATACGATGCGATCGTCCGGGGCGGGCGGCCAGCACGTCAACACTACGGATTCAGCGGTGCGTATCACGCATCTGCCGACGGGCATCGTCGTCACCAGTTCGGAAAAGTCACAGCACCAGAACCGCGCCAAGGCGATGCAGGTACTGCGTTCGAGGCTCTATGATGCCGAACGGCAAAGAGCCGATAACGAACGTTCCGCCGATCGCAAGAGCCAGGTGGGCTCCGGCGACCGCTCGGAGCGGATACGCACCTACAATTACCCTCAGGGCCGCATTACCGATCACCGCATCAATCTGACGCTCTACAAGCTGGACCGGATGATGGAAGGCGAGATCAACGAGGTGGTGGATGCCCTGCTTGCCGATTATCAGGCAAGTCAACTGGCTCTGCTTGGCGAGCAGCAATGACCGGAACGCGGCCGACGGTTTCCAAAGTTCTCGCCGAAGTCCGCCGCCGCTTCACCGAAGCCGGCATAGCCGATCCGGCAACGGATGCAAGGCTACTCGTTGCCGGATTGCTGAAGTTTTCCTCGACCGAAATTCTATCACGCGGCAATGAACCCGTCGCTGGCGACAAAGAGGCCTTGATCCTTGCAGCTGTCGAAAGGCGGCTAGCGCATGAGCCGGTCCACCGTATTCTCGGCGAGCGGGAGTTCTACGGCCTGCCGCTTTGGCTTTCCGCCGAGACGCTGGAGCCGCGGCCGGACACGGAAATCCTCGTCGATACGATGCTTCCTTATTTAAGAACCCTTGCAAAAACGGAGGAACATCTCCATATCCTTGATCTGGGAACCGGAACCGGGGCAATATGCCTTGCGCTTTTGAGCGAATGTCCGGAAGCATCGGGTATCGGAAGCGATGTATCCGCAGGTGCCCTCAGAACGGCCGAATCAAACGCTGCGAGAAACGGATTGAAGGAACGGTTTGAGACTGTGCAATCCAGTTGGTTTCAAAACATTCACGGTATGTTTCACGCAATCGTCTCAAATCCGCCCTATATTGCTTCCAGTATCCTTGACAGTCTCGCTCCTGAAGTAACGAAATTTGATCCGGCGACAGCTCTGGATGGTGGCCCCGATGGGCTTGACGCATACAAAGCGATAGCCAAGGATGCTGCCGGGTTCATGCAGCCAAACGGCGTCATAGGACTGGAAATCGGTTACGACCAGCGCAATCACGTAACGGCGGTCTTCGAGGCCGCAGGCTTCAAATGCGTCGACTCGGCAAAGGATTATGGCCAGAATGACCGGGTGCTCGTGTTCGCACCCATCGCTTCGAGCGACAAATTGCAGCATTGAACAGGACATTACTGCTATTGCGAAGAAAAGGCTTGGATTTCCCGGGGAAGCGATATAGGTTGCCCTCACGCGTTGGGCAGTCAAGAAGGAACGTCGATTCGTTCGCTACTTGGTCGGCCTCGGGGGTCCACTCTTTTAAACGAGAGTTTCAAAGGTTGAACACGACCCAATGCGTGAATCAGTCAATATGACTTGAGAACAAGCGGCAGGTCGGCGCGAAGGCGCATTATGCTTGCGGCACGAAGGCCCTGAGCCGGTTTACCGGCCACGGCGGTTGGTGCCATAACTCCACACAAACAGAGAATTCAGGTGAACGATCTATGAGGCCAGGACAGCAGAACAAGCGCGGTCGAGGGCGTGGCAGTAACAATAACGGCGGCGGAAATAACAACAATAATTTCAACCGCAAGGGTGGCAATCCGCTGACGCGGACCTACGACAGCTCCGGCCCCGATGTGAAGATTCGCGGTACCGCTCAGCATATCGCTGAAAAATATTCGCAGCTTGCCCGCGATGCCCAGAGCTCTGGTGACCGCGTCATAGCCGAGAACTACCTCCAGCACGCAGAGCACTATTATCGCATCATCGCGGCCGCCCAGACGCAGATGCAGGAACGTTTCCAGCGCGACGACCGTAACGAATATACCGACCGCGAAGGCGGTGAGCGCGATGGCGACGAACTGGATACGGCAGACAGCGATGATGCCGTCGTCGTTCAGCCGCCGCGCGAGCAACCTCGTCGCGAACAACGCGCAGAAACTGCTGCTTCTGTCGCCGCCCCGGCTCAGGAAACCAACGACGGAACTGGCCCTCAGCCGGAAATCGAAGGCATTCCGGCCGAAGTCTCCATGGAGGAAGAAGGCGGCCAGCAGCGCGAACGCCAGCCGCGCCGCCGTAACGCCAGCAACCGACCGCGCCGCCCGCGCCGTGCCGAAGGCGAGGGCGAGACCGCTTCCGCCGAAGCACCGGCTCTGGCCGAAGCGGCTACGGAATAGGCTTCGTTCCCGGCTCACAGGAAAATCGTCGTGACAGAGCCGGCAAGCACGACTGCCATCACGATCTTGAAGGCGCGCGCAATGCGCGCGTCTCGAAGCAGTTTCTGCATCAATGCGCCTGCCATCAACCAGGCTAGACCGCTCGGGAAGCCTGCCACAAAGAACAGGCCTGCGAAGGTTGCCGCCGAGCCGAAAGCGCTTTCTGGAGATGCGCCGCAGTAGGCAGCAATCCCACTTACGGCAACCAGCCAGCCCTTCGGATTCATCCACTGAAACACCGCCGCTTGCACAAAGCCCACGGCTTTCGTGCCGCCTTTGGCCTGCGCCACGTCCGTGGTCGCGATCTTGAAGGCTAGCCAAAACAAAAAGGCAGCGCCGATCAGATTCATGATCGTCAGCGCAAGCGGATAAAGCAGAAACAGCTGCGCAAGTCCGAGGCCCGCACAAAAGAACAGCGACGACATTCCCAAGGCCGCACCGAGCACGCAGGGCAGGCCGCGTGTCAAACCCACGAGCGAGCCGGTCGCCATGATCATGACGTTGCTAGGGCCGGGTGTGATGGCGCCCACGACCGAAAAGGCCAAAAATGCAGCCGTTTGCTCGAAGGTCATCAAGAACCTGCCGTTTAGGAAGCTCCTAGGCATACCAAAAGCGCCACGATAGGGTCTTGAACGTTCGTGCCGTCAGGCCGCGCCGCGTGCTCCCGAAGGGATTCTTCAGCCCGGGTTTCATGGTTCCGGGCTCTTTAAACTCGCAAAAATCCATCCCATATTCTTGCTCGAATGCTTCGTCCCAATTCCAAAAAGGATAAAGCGACGGCTCGCCTTTTGAGGGAGCTCAATCTCAATCATCGGCCTGTGCCTTATAAGGGCAGGGCGATCCATGGAGGTAGAATATGAATATCGAAAAGTATTCCGAGCGGGTGCGCGGTTTCGTTCAGTCCGCCCAGACCTATGCCTTGGCGCAGGGTCACCAGCAATTCACGCCGGAACATGTCCTCAAGGTCTTGCTTGACGACGATCAAGGCATGGCCGCTTCGCTGATCGAGCGCGCCGGCGGCGATGCCAAGGCGGCGCGGCTTGCAAACGATGCTGCGCTTGCAAAGTTGCCGAAGGTTTCCGGCGGCAACGGCAACATCTATCTCGCCCAGCCGCTCGCTAGAGTTTTTTCCACGGCCGAAGAGGCCGCCAAGAAAGCCGGCGACAGCTTCGTCACGGTCGAGCGGTTGCTGCAGGCCTTGGCGATCGAGACGTCCGCTTCGACGTCAGCGACGCTGAAACATGCCGGCGTAACGGCGCAGGGCCTCAATCAGGTTATCAACGATATTCGAAAAGGGCGCACGGCCGACTCCGCCAATGCAGAACAAGGCTTCGATTCCCTGAAGAAATACGCCCGCGACCTGACAGGCGAGGCCCGCGAGGGCAAGCTCGATCCGGTGATCGGCCGCGATGACGAAATCCGCCGCACGATCCAGGTCCTCTCCCGCCGCACCAAGAACAACCCGGTGCTGATCGGCGAGCCCGGCGTCGGCAAGACGGCGATCGTCGAAGGACTGGCACTGCGCATCGTCAACGGCGACGTACCGGAATCTCTCAAGGACAAGAAACTGATGGCGCTCGACATGGGCGCGCTGATTGCCGGTGCAAAGTATCGCGGCGAATTCGAAGAACGGCTGAAGGCCGTGCTCAACGAAGTGCAGTCGGAAAGCGGCGAGATCATCCTTTTCATCGACGAAATGCACACGCTGGTCGGCGCCGGCAAGGCGGATGGAGCGATGGATGCTTCCAACCTGCTGAAGCCAGCGCTTGCGCGCGGCGAATTGCACTGCGTCGGTGCCACCACGCTCGACGAGTATCGCAAGCATGTCGAGAAGGACGCAGCACTCGCCCGCCGGTTCCAGCCCGTCATGGTCGATGAACCGACGGTCGAGGACACGATCTCGATCCTTCGGGGCCTCAAGGAAAAATACGAGCAGCACCACAAGGTTCGCATTTCGGACTCGTCGCTGGTGGCGGCTGCGACGCTGTCGAATCGCTACATCACCGATCGCTTCCTGCCCGACAAGGCGATTGACCTGATGGACGAGGCGGCCGCGCGTTTGCGTATGCAGGTGGATTCGAAGCCCGAAGAGCTAGACGAGCTGGATCGCCGTATCATGCAGCTGAAAATCGAGCGAGAAGCGCTAAAGAAGGAAACGGATGCGGCTTCCGCCGACCGACTGACGCGGCTCGATGCCGAATTAACGGATCTGGAGGAGAAGGCCAACGCGCTGACGGCCCGCTGGCAATCGGAAAAGCAGAAGCTCGGTCTTGCCGCCGATCTCAAGAAGAAGCTTGACGACGCCCGCAACGAACTGGCAATCGCTCAGCGCAAGGGTGAATTCCAGCGCGCCGGCGAATTGACCTATGGCGTCATTCCGGAGCTGGAAAAGCAACTCGCCGATGCGGAAAGCCAGGATAGCGACCGCAGTGCCATGGTGCAGGAGGTCGTGACTCCGGACAACATAGCCCATGTCGTTTCCCGCTGGACCGGCATTCCGGTCGACAAGATGCTGGAAGGCGAGCGCGAGAAGCTGCTCAGGATGGAAGACGAGCTGGCGACGTCGGTCATCGGCCAGGGCGATGCGGTGCAGGCGGTATCGCGTGCCGTTCGCCGCGCGCGCGCCGGGCTGCAGGACCCGAATCGGCCGATCGGCTCATTCATCTTCTTGGGCCCGACCGGCGTCGGCAAGACGGAGCTTACAAAGGCGCTCGCCCGCTTCCTCTTCGACGACGAGACGGCAATGGTGCGCATGGACATGTCGGAATACATGGAAAAACACTCCGTGGCCCGGCTGATCGGCGCCCCTCCCGGCTATGTCGGCTACGAGGAAGGCGGCGCATTGACGGAGGCCGTCCGCCGCCGGCCCTATCAGGTCGTGCTCTTCGACGAGATCGAGAAGGCGCATCACGATGTCTTCAATATCCTGCTGCAGGTGCTGGATGACGGGCGCCTGACGGACGGTCAGGGCCGCACGGTCGACTTCCGCAATACGATGATCATCATGACCTCGAACCTCGGTGCCGAATACCTCACCCAACTGGGCGAGGGCCAGGACAGCGACACGGTTCGCGAGCAGGTGATGGATGTCGTGCGCGGCAATTTCCGGCCGGAATTCCTGAACCGCATCGACGAGATCATCCTCTTCCATCGCCTGAAGCGCGACGAGATGGGCGCGATTGTCGATATCCAGCTGAAACGGCTGGTGGCGTTGCTGGCCGAGCGCAAGATCACGATCGAGCTCGACGAGGATGCCCGCAGCTGGCTTGCCAACAAAGGCTACGATCCGGTCTATGGCGCGCGGCCCCTGAAGCGGGTGATCCAGAAGTATGTACAGGATCCGCTCGCCGAGCAGATTCTTTCCGGCCAGGTGCCGGACGGGTCTACGGTGAAGGTCACCAACGGCTCTGACCGCCTGTTGTTCCGCCCGCGCAATTCCGCCGTCGGCGAAGCAGCGTAAAGAGCGAGCATCCGGAAAAACAAATGGCGGCTGCGGCCGTCATTTTTGTCTGGCCTATTTGCTGGCGACCTGATCGACCGGCTGGTTGTTCAGGAGCGTATCGATGCGCTTGCGCTCGTCCTGGAATTTAGCCAGTGCTTCGCCAGCCAAAGACTTGCCGCCCGGCAGGCGGATGCGGAGCGGATCGACCTTGGTGCCGTTGACGATCATTTCGTAGTGCAGATGCGGTCCCGTGGACTCACCGGTAGTGCCGACCCAGCCGATCACCTGGCCCTGGCGAACTTTGGCTCCGGGCACGATACCTTTGGCAATGGCGCTCTGGTGGTTGTAGGAGGACTCGTATCCGTTGGCATGACGAACGATCGTCTGATTGCCATAGCCGCCGGAATCCCAGCCGGCCTTCTCGACCGTGCCATTGCCGGTCGCGATGATAGGCGTACCGCGGGGAGCAGCCCAGTCGACGCCGGTATGCATGCGGGCAAAACCCAGGATCGGGTGGCGTCGCATGCCGAAACCGGACTTGAAAATGCCGTTCGGCACCGGGTTGCGCAGCAGGAACTGACGGATGCTTTTGCCGTCCTGATCGAAGTAATCGACGTTGCCGTCTGCGTCCTGGAAGCGGTAGAAGCGTGTCACCGTATCGCCAAAACGGGCATTGACGTAAAGCAGCTCGGAATTCGGCGTCGCGCGGCCGCTCGAATCGGTGACGGAGAAAAAGGCCTCGAGGAAATCTGTCGGTCTCAATTGCGCCTGGAAGTCAACATTGGCCGCAAGCAGCTTGATGATCAGCGCCGTCATATCCTTGGTCATGCCGTAGGAAAGAGCGGCGCGATAAATGCCGTCATAAATGCGCGGCAGGTTCTGGCCAGCGGGAACCGAGAGCGAATTGTCGTCGAAGGCAGTCGCGATCGCATCAAGCATGGGCGGTTCGCTTGCCTCGACGAAGCGGCTGTTGTCATCGAGTGCGATCGTGACGAGATGACGCGTGCCACGATAGACGCTGGCGCGGATGAGTTTGGCCTGTTCGCCCTTCTGGATGATGCCGACACGCAGGACGTCGCCCTTGGCAAGATCATCGCTGCCGAGTGGCGGGGCAAGGTTGGCAGAGAGCATCTTCGCCTGCGGCTCGGGATAGCCCGAATCCATCAGTGCCTTGACGATCGTGACGTCCTGGCGGGCCGGCACGATGTCGTCGGCAAATTCCTCAGTCTGCGGCGTGATCGATTCCGGCGCGGACACCGTCATGTTCTGCTCAAGAACGCGGGCCGAAAGGCCCGATGTCAGATCCACATCGTTGTCCTCGTTCGAAAAACGCTGAGGGTCGACATAATAGAGCGCAGCCACCTGAGTGGCGCCGTCGGTCAGCGCCGAACCATTCGAGCGGACATTCTCCTCGACTTCATCCAGGGTCATGCCGGGCGCTGCCTGAAAGTCGCTCTTTCCGGTCGGGAAGGGAACGGTCTTGAGGCTGACCTCGGATTCAACGTCCGAGCCGTAAATCGCGCCGGTGCGCGCGGCCGGAGCGGGCTGTGCCTCATCGGCCGCGAAAATGGCGAGCGCGTCAAAATCGGGATAGTCCTCGGTCGCCACGTGATTGGCGGCGAGCCGCATCTTTACATGCGAGAATGGCTGGCGGCGGACAATTTCCTTGTCACCGTCATGGACGACCGTCGAGACTTCCATGATCGCCCGGTCCGAAGGCCTGGCGGCGATCGCCGGGGCGATCAGCCGTCCACCGCGGGTAACGGCACTATCTTCGTGGGTATTGACGCTGGCGAAGGCCTCGGCGGGGATCGCCAGCTGCTGCCGGCCATCAAGGGCGGCAAAGAGCGCGACACCCATCAACACGCTCGATGTAATGCCAGTGAGGAACGTGCCCGAAAGCCAGCGGAGAGAAACCTCACGCTTGTCGGGTGCGCGCCTGCCATCGGCGAGAAGCGGAGGCTCGTTACCCAACGAGCGGATCATCATCTTCTCCGTCATCATGGCAGTTTTATCTGCGTCCTTTCATGGGCGTCTTCGGACCTCTCCGGCTGGGCCGAAAGATGTGCATATTTCGGGCATGGAAGTCAAATCACGCCCAAAACGCAATTTAGACGCCCATGCCTGCGTGAACCATGCGTCCTTTTGAGACCATCCGATTGTGATCTTGTGAGGGCGGAACCATGGCTGAAGTCAATTTTTACCGGCGGTCGATCGGAATGGCCTTTTGCGGGGAGCAAACAGGACCGTCGAAGGCACAGTGAACGGACCTAAGGCGAATCTCGATTTAAAAACAATGGAATGAGAGAAATTTCATTTTTTTCTAGAAAGGCCTGTTGACTATGTCTGAGGGTTAGCCGTATAAGCCGCGTCACTGAACGAGGGCGGCGGCGCTGCTGGCGACGATGTCCTTCGCTCTTGGGTTTCCG
>NZ_SMBJ01000015.1:0-92421 GCF_004342325.1 Rhizobium azibense
CAGGCAAAGCCTTCCTTGGAAAGGTCCTCCTTGAGCACGTTGAGCGCCGCAGCCTCACCGCCCGACGTCCACCAGTGCAGCATCTGCACTTCCTTCACGTCGGCCGAGTAGGCCGCAGTACCTGCCATCATCACGGCAGCAGCGGCTGCCGTGCCCAAAAACTTGCGCATGATATTCCTCCCGTTCGCAAGTAAAGCGGCGAGACTCTCCTCGTCCGCCGATGTCTGCCGCAGTCGAAGCGGCAAACATGCCCCGCAACTCTCCCAGTCACGGTTGATAATTTAAAGCGTTATAAAACGAGCGGCGTCAAGTCTTTCTCGACTCGTGAGAAAAATCGGACTTTATGGATAAATTGTTGAAATATTTGATTTCGACAGCCACTTCCGGCGATCGCTCAAAACGCGATTTCCCTTCGCCTGCTCGCAGCCCCCGGCAATATGGTAGCCAGCAGCGGCAGGTGATCGGAAGCCCGGCGCACGAGCGCTGTCGCGGTGACGGTTGCAGATGTCACGCCAATCCCGTCCGATACGAATATATGGTCGATCCGCAGGATCGGCAGTCGAGAGGGATAGGTCGGGCGGGGACGGCGCGCGGCGAGCAGCTGCGTGTCGCGGAAATGCCGCGCCAGCATTTTGTAGGCCGGCGATGACGGGACAGCATTGAGGTCGCCGCAGATGATCGCGGGAGCCGCCTGGAATTTCTGGCTTCCAATCCATTCCCTGTCGAGCAGCGTCGTCACCTGCCGCATCCGATCGATGCCACGAAGGCCAAGATGCGTATTCAGCAAGTTCAGATGCATTCCCGCCATTTCGATCTGCACCCATATCGCCCCTCGCTTTTCGCCGACGGAAGGTAGCGGCCCGGCTTTCATCAAGCGGGTCGGCATGGCCGTCAGAATGGCATCGCCGTACTGCTCCTCCTCGACATGCAGCGCCGGATGAAAATGGGCCTGCATCTTCAAGAGCGAGGCGATCGCATGTGCCTGGTCTATGCCGCCCGTGCGCTTGCGGCCGACATCCAGTTCCTGCAGCGCAATGATGTCCGCACCGGTTTGCGCGATCACATCGGCGATGCGCGCTGGCTCGATCCGCCGATCGGTGCCAATGCAGCTATGCACATTATAGGTCAGGATTTTCAGCTCGCTGCCGATTGATTGCAGCGGAGCGGGAGAGAATGTGCTCATCCGGGGGGAACTAGCTTTCAGCCTGTTTCGTTCCATCTGCGGAACTCCAACGAAACGGGGCGTTTATGTCCATCAAACGCGTACTGATCAATCTGGCTTTCGTTCTCTGCCTGATGCTTGCGGCCTTTCTTCTCTACAGGGTCTTCAGCCGTTACACCTTGAGCGACGTCTTGGATTCGATCCGCACGATACCGGGAGTGCGCATTCTTGCGGGCCTCGGCTTTGCGGCCGCCTCCTATCTCTGCCTGACCGGGTTCGACTGGCTGGCACTGCGTTACGCCGGCAAGCCGCAGAGCTATCCAAGGGCCGCCCTTGCTTCGTTCACCAGCCTCTCGATCGGCCATAATCTCGGTCTTGCGGCGCTGAGCAGTGGCGCTGTACGCTACCGCTTCTATTCACGCTGGGGCTTGAATGCCGAAGAGGTTGCAAAGGTCATCCTTTTTTGCGGCGTGACCGTAGGCATCGGCCTTTCGACGCTTGCGGGCATCGCCCTGCTCATCAATCCGCAGGATGCAGCAAATCTCCTGAAACTCGGCCCGGCCAGTCTATTTGCCCTCGGCTGCATCTGTGTCTGCGTGCCGGCAGTCTACGTCGTTCTGTCCGCCACCGTCCGCGCGCCGCTGCATCTTTGGAAATGGTCTTTCGAAATGCCCTCCCTGAAGCTCGCATTGGGCCAGGTCGTCATCGGCACGGTGAACTTCATCTTCGTCGCAGCCTGCCTGCATCAGATGCTGGCCGTACAAGGCCAGGCGAGCTACGTGCAGACGGCCACGGCATACGTGCTGGCCAATATCGCTGTTCTCGTTACCCACGTGCCTGGCGGTCTGGGCGTCATCGAAGCCACGGTCAGCTATGTCCTGCCCGGAGCCGCCTCGATTGGGTCACTGGTGGCCTTCAGGGTGATCTATTTTCTGGTTCCTCTTTTGATCGGCCTGCCGACGTTTGCGATCAGCGAATTCGTCATTGCCAAGCCAAAGCCGCCACCTTCAGAAGATCGCCCTCAACAGCCGGCTCAGGCGCATACGCAGCTTCTGTAGCGGCCGGTACGGTCGCCGCGGGTCCACGAAAGCAGTCCCGATCATCGGCGATGTCTCGCCTCGCGCGATATCGATTGAAAACTGGCGAAGGCCGCGCTTGCGGACGTTCAGCGCCTCTATGGCCTTAAGCAAGGACCGCTTCGCCGTCTCCATGTCTTTGACAGCTTCGATTGTCGCATCGAGATGTTCGGCAATCAGTCGGTGGCGAAGCGACGTTATCGCCTGCCGGTGAGCAGCAGTCTCCGCCTCGATCGCCAGGTCGCACTCCGTATCGAGCCCCTCCGAACGGTTGTTGAGGTTCGACGAGCCGATACGAATGAAACGATCGTCGACGATGATAAGCTTCGAATGGATGACAACCTCCTGCTCACCGCCCTTCCCGTCCGGGACCACCGGATACATCACGCACAGCCGGTCATAGCGATCGATGCGCTTCAGCCTGCGGATCAGCCGGTCGCGGTTGTGGCCCATCGCCAGCTTTTCGATCAGTCCATGCGAACTCTTCGTAACCAGGACCGCAATCTCCGGTCCATCGACCTCCCTGAGCCGCTTCGCGATGACCCGCGCAACGCCGAAGGAGGCAAGATATTGGGTCTCGATGTAGATGTACTTTCTTGCCGCATTTATGGCATCGCGCGTCAGACGAAAGGCTTCAAACCGCCCGCGTTTGCCGATCCATTTCGGCTCGGTGAGTGCAATCGCCGCCGTCACGTTCTCCATTTCAGGGGGGAGCGTAGGCGGCCATGGCACGCTGCCCTGGGGCGCCCCTTCGATGAACTCGCCGGTCGCCTGCTTCCACCGCCGCCGACACACCTCGCCGATCAGGCGCGCAGCGCTGCCTGAGACCATCGACTGCATATCGTGCACGGGATCGTATGGCACACCGTCCGGATCCTTCCGGAGCGGATTGTCGATCCGGTGATCAGGTTCATCCCAGCGCCGGGCGGTCAAATCCAAACCGCCGAGGAAACCGATGCTGTCATCGATGGAAACAAGCTTCTGATGGTGACAGCCACGCAGAGGATGGCGCAGATCGAAACGCAGGCTGATCTGCGGGTGGGTGGAAAAGCCGTTTCCCTTGAAAAGCTTCAAGGACTTGCCCGAGTAGATCGGCCCCATGCCCCAGATCAATATCCGGATCTGCAGCCACGGATTTTCATCGGCAAGCGCCAGCAGAAGTTCGCCGAGCGTTTGCGAGCTTTGATGCGGCTTCAGCCGGATATCGGGATTGAAATCCCAGCCGATGATCCAGATCGAATGTCTTGCCTGTCTCAAAACCTCGTCGAGCGCCGCGAAATAGGCAGCGCCGTCGACCAGGAATGCCGCTTTATCGGCTTTACCGGTTTGCCAGACGTTTCGTCCGGCGCGGATAATACCGCCCGGGATGACCGGAAGGGCACTGCGGCGCCGACGCGCGACGGTGGTGATATAATCAATTGCTTTTGTTGTCTTTCGGCTATCGGATACGGCTCGAAAATCTGTCATTCGCTGTCCAGCGCCCTTGAATATCGTGCGCTGAAAACGCCCGAAATGTGCGGCTTGTTCCCGGATGGAGCAAAACGAAGGTTGTTTGACGTGATGCAGCCGCAATCTGCTCAGTCATTGAATCCGCATTGCCTTCTGCAGGCATTGACGGCCAGCAACGCCGGTTTGCCGGCAATCGAGTTCCGGCAGTGGACGGACAAGGATCTCGGCGCGATCTCCGCTGCCCTCAGGCAGACCGGTCTTGCCGTCTCCAGCATCTTGGCAGAGCCGGTGATTCCGTTGACAGATCCACCAACAAGCAAGCGTGGTTGGAAGGACTGGCCGCCTCGATAAGGGTCGCCCAGAACCACCCTCGAAGGCCTCGACATCGCTGACGAGATCGATCGCCCCGAGATCGGAATCGTCTACGAACGGAGGATGTGATCGGCCGGAGGATCTCGCGCGTGTGTCATGTACACGTCGCAGACCACGAGGGGTCGCAACGAACCCGGCTCCGGCCGCATCGATCTGGCGCACCGCCTCAACTGGCTGTTTGAGAGAGGGTACACACAGGAAGCGTGGGGCTGGAGTATAGGCTGCTTGCGCAAGGCATTGCGGCGGTCGGGCGATTGGCGCGCTTTGACAAGCTTGGCGGGCACGCTGCCATGACGCGCATATCGGAAGCATATGGGTCCCGGCACCCTTTGGAGAGCGGGCCGGAAGCATTGTTTCTTCCGGCCCTGCCCGATGACGATCAGTTCGACTGCCAGCTCTTGACCAGTTCGTCGTAGTTGACCGTTACCGGCTTCTCTTTCTCGTTCTCGACCTTCAATTGCGGAGCGAGGTTGCCCTTTGCGACGGCATCCTTGTTCCAGTATTCGAGGTCTTGCTCCTCAGCGAGCTTCGGGCCGATGTCGCCCTGAACGCCTGCGCGTTCCAGGCGCTGCAGTACCTTTTCCTGCTCGGCGCAAAGCGAGTCCATGGCTTCCTGGGCAGTCTTTGCTCCCGACGACGCATCGCCGATTGCCTGCCACCAAAGCTGTGCCAGCTTCGGATAGTCCGGAACGTTCGTACCGGTTGGCGACCACTGCACGCGGGCAGGCGAGCGGTAGAACTCGATCAGACCACCGAGCTCAGGCGCGCGCTTGGTGAAGCTGTCATGCCGGATGGAGCTTTCGCGGATGAGCGTCAGACCGACATGGCTCTTCTTGACGTCGACCGTCTTCGACGTCACGAACTGCGCGTAAAGCCAGGCTGCCTTTGCGCGGTCATCCGGCGTCGACTTCATGAGTGTCCAGGAACCGACGTCCTGATAGCCTAGCTTCATGCCGTCCTTCCAATAGACGCCGTGTGGCGACGGAGCCATGCGCCACTTCGGCGTGCCGTCCTCGTTGACGACCGGCAGGCCCTTCTTGACGGCGTCGGCCGTAAACGCCGTGTACCAGAAGATCTGCTGGGCGATATTACCCTGGGCCGGAACCGGACCGGATTCCGAGAAGGTCATGCCCTGTGCTTCCGGTGGCGCATAGGCCTTCAGCCAATCGAGATACTTGGAGATCGAGTAGACCGCGGCCGGGCCGTTGGTATCGCCGCCGCGGGCAACGCAGGAACCGACAGGACGCGAGTTCTCGTCGACCTTGATGCCCCATTCATCGACAGGCAAGCCGTTCGGAATGCCCTTGTCGCCGTTGCCGGCCATCGAGAGCCAGGCGTCGGTGAACCGCCATCCGAGCGACGGGTCTTTCTTGCCGTAGTCCATGTGACCGAAGACCTTCTTGCCGTCGATTTCACGGCCGGTGAAGAATTCGGCGATGTCCTCGTAAGCCGACCAGTTGACCGGCACGCCGAGGTCGTAGCCGTACTTCGCCTTGAAGTCGGCCTTGTTCTTTTCGTCGTTGAACCAGTCGTAGCGGAACCAGTAAAGGTTCGCGAACTGCTGGTCAGGGAGCTGGTAGAGCTTCTTGTCCGGCGCGGTCGTGAACGAAGTGCCGATGAAGTCGGCGATATCGAGGCCGGGATTGGTGACGTCCTTGCCTTCGTTCGCCATCCAGTCCGTCAGGTTGCGCACCTGCTGATAGCGCCAATGGGTGCCGATGAGGTCAGAGTCGTTGACGTAGGCGTCGTAGATATTTTCCCCCGACTGCATCTGCGTCTGCAGTTTTTCAACGACGTCGCCTTCGCCGATGAGATCGTGGGCGATCTTGATGCCGGTGATGGCGGTAAAGGCTGGTGCAAGCACCTTCGATTCATATTCATGGGTGGTGATTGTTTCGGAGACAACCTTGATGTCCATGCCGGCGAAAGGCTTCGCCGCATCGACGAACCATTGCATTTCCTTTTCCTGATCGGCACGGGAAAGCGTCGAGAGTTCGCCGACTTCCTTGTCCAGAAAGGCTTTTGCCTCATCCATGCCAGCATAGGCGGAGCCCGCCATGGCCAGCAAGATGCCTGCTGTTGTCGCTAGTAAATGCCGTCGCATAATATCCTCCCAGGGTTTGCGATCGCAGTCTTCACGTCTCAGGCGGCCAGTCCCCCGGCCATCTGTATTACCCTGCCGTCACACGTAGCGGAACACCCCGATGGCGTAGACTACGGCGAGGGCAAGAGCCCACCACAGGTTGGGCCCGACAAGGCCCAGCCATGCGAGATGAATGAACGCTGCCCCGAGCAGCGAAATGAAGAGCCGGTCCCCGCGCGTCGTTTCGAAACGCAGCACGCCTACTCGCGGCGAGCCCCCCGGCGCGAAATATTCCCACACGCTCATGGCGATCAGCAGCACAAGGATCGTCAGGAAGAACAGTGCCGTGGGCAGCGTCCACGCCATCCATGAAAAGTTCATATCGATCTCCCTCAAACGCGTCCAAGAGCAAAGCCCTTGGCGATGTAGTTCCTGACGAAATAAATGACGAGTGCTCCAGGGACGATCGTCAGCACGCCGGCAGCAGCCAGCACGCCCCAGTCCATGCCGGCCGCCGAAACCGTGCGCGTCATGATCGCCGAGATCGGCTTTGCGGCCGTCGTCGTCAGCGTGCGGGCAAGCAGTAGTTCGACCCACGAAAACATGAAGCAGAAGAAGGCTGCGACGCCGATCCCGCTTGCGATCAGCGGCATGAAGATCTTCACGAAGAAGCGCGGGAACGAATAGCCGTCGATATACGCAGTCTCGTCGATTTCCTTCGGCACACCCGACATGAAGCCTTCCAGGATCCAGACTGCCAGGGGCACGTTGAAAAGGCAATGCGCCAGCGCAACGGCAACATGCGTGTCGATGAGGCCGAACGCCGAATAGAGCTGGAAGAAAGGAAGCGCGAAGACGGCCGGCGGTGCCATCCTGTTCGTCAGCAGCCAGAAGAACAGGTGCTTGTCGCCGAGAAACCGGTAGCGGGAGAAGGCATAGGCGGCCGGCAGCGCCGCAAGCACCGAAATCACGGTGTTCATCATGACGTAGATGATGGAATTGATATAGCCGTTGTACCAGGATGGATCGGTGAAGATCACCCTGTAGTTCCTGAGTGTCGGGTTCTGCGGCCAGAGCGAGAAGGCGCCGGTGATCTCGGCATTCTCCTTGAAGCTCATATTGATCAGCCAATAGATCGGCAGCAGCAGAAAGACGATATAGATCGTCGAGACGACCCAGGAGAAGTTGCCGGCAGGTTTGTATTTCATCGTGGTTTCCATGACCCTCTCCTCACGAATTCGCGTCGCTGCTGGTCATGACCGTGTAGAATATCCACGACAGCAGCAGGATGATCAGGAAGTAGACGATCGACATGGCGGCTGCTGGCCCGAGGTCGAACTGACCGACCGCCATCTTCACGAGATCGATGGAAAGGAAGGTCGTGGAATTGCCCGGTCCGCCACCGGTGACGACGAACGGCTCTGTATAGATCATGAAGCTGTCCATGAAGCGCAACAGCACCGCAATCAGCAGTACGCGCTTCATCTTCGGCAACTGGATATAGCGGAAAACCGACCAACGCGAAGCGCCGTCTATCTTCGCAGCCTGGTAGTACGCCTCGGGGATTGAAACGAGACCGGCATAGCAGAGCAGCACGACCAGGCTCGTCCAATGCCAGACATCCATGATGATGATCGTGATCCATGCATCGATAGGGTCACGGACATAATTATAGTCGAGCCCCATCGCTTCCAGGCTATGGCCGAGCAGGCCGATATCGACACGGCCGAAGACCTGCCAGATCGTGCCGACCACATTCCACGGGATGAGGAGGGGAAGAGCCATCAGCACGAGGCAGACGGGAACGCCAATGCCTTTCTTGGGCATGTTGAGCGCAATGAAGATCCCAAGCGGGATTTCAAGCGCCAGGATGATGAAGGAGAATAGCAGGTTTCGCTGCAGGGCCTCCCAGAAGCGGTCGGAATGGAGGATGTCGTCGAACCAGTCGGTGCCGGCCCAAAAGAACTCGTTATTGCCGAAGGTGTCCTGAACGGAATAGTTGACGACCGTCATCAGCGGAATGGCCGCTGAAAACGCGACGAGCAGCAATACCGGCAGGACGAGAAACCAAGCCTTGTTGTTCCAGGTCTTTTCCATGATCAGCCCTCCCTGCCGACCCGCCACGAACCGGCGTAGATGCTGATCGCATCCAGATCGAAGCTGGCGCGCGCATCCGTTGGAATCTCCACATCCTCCGCAAGGACGATGGCGATCGGCTGATCGGCAAACCGCGCGCGAACGATCTTTTGCCTGCCGATATCCTCGACCTTCGAAATCGAGATGGGCATGCCTTCACGGCCGAGGCGGATGAATTCGGGACGGATGCCAAGTTCGATCTTGGCCGCACCATTCGTTTTCGGCGCGTAGCCGAGATTGATCGTCTCACTGCCAATCTTGACGGTACTGCCGGCAACTTCCGCCGGCATGACATTCATCCCCGGTGAGCCAATGAAGTAACCCACGAAGGTGTGGCTCGGGCGTTCGAAAAGTTCCGCCGGCGTGCCGATCTGCACGATTTCTCCCTCATACATGACGACGACCTTCTCGGCAAAAGTCAGCGCCTCCGTCTGGTCGTGGGTCACATAGACCATAGTGAAACCGAACTGCTTGTGCAGCCGCTTCAGCTGCGACCGCAGCACCCATTTCATGTGCGGATCGATAACGGTGAGCGGCTCATCGAAGAGAATCGCATTGACGTCGTTTCGCACCAGACCGCGGCCAAGCGAAATTTTCTGTTTCTGATCGGCCGTAAGCCGCTGCGCCTTGCGCTTGGCCCAGTCCGAAAGATCGATCATCTCGAGAATCTCGCGAACGCGCCGGTCGACGTCGGCCTCCGGAACACCCCGGTTGCGAAGCGGAAAAGCGAGATTGTCGTAGACCGTCATCGTGTCGTAGATGACGGGAAACTGGAAAACCTGCGCGATGTTGCGGGCTTGGGTCGACAGCGTCGTTACGTCTTGGCCGCCGAACAGGATGCGCCCGTGCGAAGGCTGAAGCAGACCGGAGATGATGTTGAGAAGCGTTGTCTTTCCGCATCCTGACGGACCAAGAAGCGCGTAAGCGCCGCCGTCGGTCCACTCGTGATCGACTTCCTTCAGGGCATAGTCCTTGTCCGTCTTCGGATTGGGTCCGTAGGCGTGGCGGATATGGTCGAGCGTGATCCGTGCCATTGTGTCCCCCTATGCCGCAAGCCGCGTGGCGGCAATGGCGCGGCCGTTCTCGCCGAACGCCATCAGATGACGCGTGTCCAAAAACACGTCGACATCCGTATCCGGCTCGATATCGTGAATGCCGTGCGCTAGCATGACCCAGCGCACACCTTCGTAGTCCAGATGCACGAAGCTCTCGGAGCCGGTGATTTCGGAAATCTGCGTTCTGGCGCGAAGCCTGGGCGCATCAGCGGTCTGTGGTCCCAGCGCAAGATGGTGCGGATGAAACGCGATGGTGACCGGACCGTCGGCGATTGCCGCAAGATGTGCAGGCACCGGAATGCCGATCAGGCCACTATGCTGAAAGCTCGCGCCTTCCTTCGAAACCGATATGAAGTTCAGCGGTGGGTCCGCAAACGTCTTGGCCGTCACCAGGTCGGCGGGCCGGCGATAGACGGAAATCGTCGGACCGAATTGCGTCACGCTGCCCTGGTTGAGGGTCGCGGTATTGCCACCGAGCAGCAAGGCTTCGGATGGTTCCGTCGTCGCATAGACGAAGATCGCGCCGGACTGGGAAAATATCCTCGGCAGTTCCTGGCGCAGTTCCTCGCGCAGCTTGTAGTCGAGATTGGCAAGCGGTTCGTCGAGCAGCACCAGACCTGCATTCTTGACAAGGGCGCGCGCCAGCGCGGTCCGCTGCTGCTGCCCGCCCGACAGGTTGAGCGGCGTACGCTCGAGATAAGGTGTCAGCTTCAGGAGTTCTGCCGCCTTGCGCACTTCCACATCGATGGTCTTCGCGTCCAGGCCAGCAATCCTGAGCGGCGAGGCGATATTCTCATAGACGGACAATGCGGGGTAATTGATGAATTGCTGGTAGACCATCGCGACATTGCGCTTCTGCACCGGCACGCCGGTCACATCGGCGCCATCGAAATGGATGGAGCCGCTGGTTGGACGGTCAAGTCCAGCCATGAGGCGCATCAACGACGTCTTGCCGGAGAGCGTCGGTCCCAGCAGGACGTTCAGCGTACCCTTTTCGAGTGTCAGATCGGTAGGATGAATATGGTATTCACCACCTACCATCTTAGCGGCATTCCGCAATTCAAGCATTCCGGTTCCCGTGCCTCCTCACGACGGGGACGACATGGCGCTTCATCCCGCAAGCTGCGCAGGGATCGCGGCCATGTACTCCTCCAATTTCTGTACTTCATCCATTTCCAGATATAGCCCGTTCTTGGTCCTTCGCCACAGGATGTCTTGTGCGGTGACGGCCCATTCGTTCCGGACGAGATAGCGGACCTCGGCCTCGTAAAGATCGGAACCGAAGCAGTGGCCGAGATCGACGATAGACTTGGCCTCGCCGAGCAGGCTTGCGGCGCGCGTGCCGTAGCGGCGCACCAGCCGGCGGGCATGGGCCTCTGCAAGGAACGGATAATCGGTTTTCAGCTTGCTCACCTCGGCCGCATATCCCTTGACCGGGAAATCGCCGCCCGGCAGATGGCTGCTTGCCGTCCACGGTCCGCCCTTCTTGCCGATCGTCTCGCCGATCTTTTCCAGCGCATGCTCCGACAGCCGCCGGTAGGTGGTCAGTTTGCCGCCGAAGACATTGAGCAGCGGCGCCTCGCCACCTTTGCCTTCGAGCTGCAGCACATAGTCGCGCGTCGCCTCCTGTGCCTTGGAGGCGCCGTCGTCGTAGAGCGGCCGCACTGCCGAATAGCTCCAGACGATGTCGTCCGGGGTCACCGGCTCGTTGAAATACTCGCTGGCGGCGGCGCACAGATAGCCGGTCTCCTCGGCAGAGATGCGCACGTCCTTGGGATCGCCGCTGTAGTCGCGGTCGGTGGTGCCGATCAGCGTGAAGTCGTCCTCGTAGGGGATGGCGAAGATGATGCGGTTGTCGGGGTTCTGGAAGAAATAGGCGCGCGGGCCCTCGAACTTCTTCTTGACGACGATATGGCTGCCCTGCACCAGCCGAACATGGCGCGCCTCGGTCTCGCCAAGGGCTGCACGCAGCACCTGGTCGACCCAGGGACCGGCGGCATTGATCAGCATGCGGGCCTGATGCCGGCGCGTTTCGCCGGTCAGCATGTCGCAGCTGTCGATTTCCCATAGGCCGTTCTTGCGGTGCGCCGCCACCACCTTGGTGCGCGGCATGATCAGCGCACCGCGGTCGGCGGCATCGCGGGCGTTGAGTACTACCAGGCGGGCATCGTCGACCCAGCCGTCGGAATATTCGAAGGCCTTGGCAAACACCGGCTTCAGCGGCCCGCCCGCCGGATCGCGGCGCAGGTCAAGCACGGCGGTCGGCGGCAAAAGCCTGCGGCCGCCAAGATGGTCGTAGAAAAACAGCCCCAGCCTGATCAGCCAGGCCGGCCGTATGCCGCCCTTGTGATAGGGCAGCACGAAGCGCAGCGGCCAGATGATGTGCGGGGCCATCGCCCACAGCACCTCGCGCTCCATCAGCGATTCGCGCACCAGCCGGAACTCGTAGTGCTCCAGATAGCGCAAGCCTCCATGGATCAGCTTCGTCGCCCCAGACGACGTGCCCGATGCAAAGTCGCCCATCTCCGCCAGCGCCACGCGATAGCCTCGTCCAGCAGCATCCCGGCAAATGCCGCAGCCGTTGATCCCGCCGCCAATCACGAAGAGGTCGTGATGTGTTTGGCCCACTTTTACCCCTCCCCGTGCGCCCTAATCGATTTGCGCAACACCTCAAATCGAAACTTACTGAAGTAAAAACGAAAACTATTCGCGTGTCAAACGAATGTTTCTTGCGTCGAGGAATCAGCAAAAAGCCGCCACCCGATCGGGTAGCGGCGCACTATGAAGCGGTTGAGATGGAACCAGCCTGTTTCCCTAGCCCTCCAGCCACTTTACCTGTTCGCGAGTAAGCTCGATTCCAAGGGCCGAAAGACTATCTTCCAGTTCGGCGATCGTGCGCGGGCCGATCAGCGGAATGACGGGGAACGGCTGGGCGATCACATAGGCGAGCGCGATATGGATCGGGTTTCGACCGAGCTTTTTTGCCAGCTCGTTCGCGCGGTCGCGGCGTGCGAAATTGCGATCGGAATACCAGCAACGGACGATTTCCTCATCGTCGTGCTTGTCGCGTCCCGCCCGGTCGGTGAAGAAACCGCGGCCCTGGCTGGACCATGCGAAGTTCGGAATCTGCTTTTCGTTCAGCCATTTCTTCCATTCGTCGTCCGAGGCCGCGACGCATCCTGCCCAGATCGGATCGAGCATTTCGGCGAGCGAAAAGTTATTGGAGAGCGCCGCAGGCGCTTTCTTGCCGGACTTTGCCGCATAGGCCATTGCCTCGTCCATCCGCTCACGGGTCCAGTTCGAGCCGCCGAAGATCCCTCGGATGCGGCCGCGATTGGCCTCGGCGTCCATGGCATCGACGAACTCTCCAACCGGAATCGCCGTGTTGTCCCGGTGCATGAAGTAGATATCGACATAGTCGGTCTTCAACCGGTCGAGCGACTGATCGAGTTGCTTGGCGATCATGTCCGGGTAGCAGAGAGGCGAATGCGCTCCTTTGCCGATCAGCACGATCTCCTCACGCGAAACATTGCGGCTCGTGTGCCAATCGCCGAAGATACTCTCTGTCTTGCCGCTTCCATAAACATAGGCCGTGTCGAAGACGTTGCCGCCCGCCTCGTAGAAGGCATCGAGCGTCAGCGAGGCCGCCGCAAAGTTCGGGAAGAACTCGAATCCAAGCGTTACGACGGAGGCCGGTTTGGAGATGCCAGGTATCTGGCGCTGCGGAATGCTGCTGCCGGGCCTAACTGCTCCGCCCGCAATATTCGTCGTTCGGCTTGACGCCTTCTCGACACCATATTCGAGGCCGACAGAGGCCCGCCATCTATCGAGAACGCGAAGATTGCCGGTGGAATCGGCCCAGCTCATGCCTGGCGAAGCGAATTCCTTCTCGCCGGCACGGATTGCATCTCCGGCCGCATCGACTTCGAAGGAATAGAGCCAGCGGTCTTCCTTGACCTCGATCGTTTCCTGCTCGGCTCCCCTGAAAAGCTCGATCGTGCCGACGCCGCCCTTGTGACCTGAGGCGAACCAGAAATCCTTGACCTCGATGCGCCCTTCGGAGCCGATGACGCGAAGCGTATTGTCCTGCTGGGCCATGATGGAACAGGAGACTTCGGCAATGATGCCGTTTTTGAATTGCAAGACGGCGGAGGCCCATTCGTCTACGCCGGACTGTCCGAGGTGCGCCACGCCGTAAACCTTCTCCGGCTCGCAGAAAGGCTTGCCTTCAACCGCTCCGGCGATCAGCCGCGCCATCGAGACCGGGTAGCCACCGACATCCAGGATGCCGCCCCCCGCCGTATCGTTGGCGAACAATCGATGCTCGGGCTTGAAGCCGCCCATGTTGAAGCCGAAGCTTGAGCGGATGATGCGCACTGTGCCGATCACGCCGCTCTTCACGAGTTCGACGATCTTTTCCGTCTGGGGATGCAGGCGGTACATGAAACCCTCGCCAGCAAAGACACCGGCCTTCCTCGCTTCATGGTAGATTGCCTCCGCATCAAAGGCCGAAAGCGCAATCGGCTTTTCCACCAGCACATGCTTGCCAGCGCGAATCGCCTTGATCGCCCACTCGGCATGGCCTGTATGCGGGGTGGCTATATAGACGGCATCTATCTGCGCATCGGTCAGCAGCGCATCATAGCCTTTGACGATGCGGGCGCCGGGAAAGCCATCGCCAAGGCCGGGCTTTTGCGGATTGCGGCTCGCGATCGCCACCAGTTTACCCGTACGCGAATGGGCAATGCCGTCTGCAAAGGTGCGGGCGATGGTGCCTGGGCCGATAATGCCCCAGCGGATCGGCTGCTCTGAACTCATGACTATTTCCTCTTTCATATTTTCGTCTTGGGAGCGGATTTCGTCATCGCAAGCGATTGCCTGCGCTGTCGAACAGGAAGGTGCGTCTTGCCGACAGCGCGACGGTGAGCGTGTCGCGATCGGCCGAGGAACGGGATTCGGGACGTTCGATGATGAGCGGCTGGCCGCCAGCAGCGGTCGCATAGACGTAGCTGGTATTGCCGAGGTGTTCGGCAACATCGACGGCGACGATGAGGTCGGTGTCGCCACTGCCGCCGTCGGCAAAATGCTCCGGCCGCACGCCGAGCGTTACCTGCGCGCCTTTTTCGGTTGCTGAAAGAACCGGCAGCGTCAGGCGGACGTTCCTGTCGCCGGCCAGGGCGACGGTCGCGTTCGATGCGTCACGCTCAACAACCTCGGCCGCCAGAAAATTCATCTTCGGCGAACCGACGAAACCGGCGACGAACTGGTTAGCCGGATCGTCATAGAGATCCAGCGGCGCGCCGATCTGCTCTATGTTGCCGGCACGCAGCACGACGATCTTGTCGGCAAGCGTCATAGCCTCTGTCTGATCGTGCGTGACATAGACCATCGTCGCGCCAAGCTGCTTGTGCAACCTGGAGATCTCCACGCGCATCTGCACACGCAGTTCCGCATCGAGGTTCGAGAGCGGTTCGTCGAAGAGGAAGACCTCGGGCTCGCGAACGATGGCGCGACCGATTGCAACGCGCTGGCGCTGGCCACCGGATAGTTGCTTCGGGCGGCGTTCCATCAATTCCTTGATCTGCAGGATCTCTGCGGCGTGACGCACCCTCTTGTCGGTATCCTCTTTAGGGTTGCCGTTCATGCGCAGGCCGAAAGACAGGTTATCGGCGACCGTCATATGCGGGTAGAGCGCATAGGACTGGAAAACCATGGCGATGCCACGGTCGGCGGGCTCGACATTGTTGACGACCCTGCCGCCGATCGTGATTTCGCCCTCCGAGATGTCTTCGAGGCCGGCGATCATCCTTAGAAGAGTGGATTTTCCACAGCCCGAAGGACCGACGAAGACGACGAATTCGCCGTCCTTGACGTCGAGATTGGCGCCATGGATCACGCCGAAGGCGCCAAAGCGTTTTACGACATTCCTGAGTGAAAGCTCTGCCATGCGGCCTCCGCTATTATTTGATTGCGCCGGCCGCGATGCCGGCGATGAAGTGGCGTTGCAACAGCACGAAGACGAGAAGGATCGGCGCGGTCAGCAACATTGCACCCGCCATGATCCCGCCCCAGGAGACCTTGGTAAGACCGATCAGCGTTCCAAGCGCCACCGGCGCCGTCATCATTCCGGGCCTGGAATTGATGAGCAGCGGCCAGAGATAGTTGTTCCAGGATGCCAGGAAGAGAATGATCGACAGCGCCGCCATCGTCGGACGGGCAAGCGGCAAGGCGATGCGCAGGAAGATCTGCCACTCCTTGACGCCCTCCACGCGGGCGGCATCGAAGAGCTCGTTCGGCATCATCGAGAAGGACTGGCGCATGAAAAGCACGCCCAGCGAATTGAAGAGCGGCGGGACGACCAGCGCCACCCAGGTATTCGCCAGCTTGAATTCGCGCGCCACCATGATGAATTGCGGGATCACGACGACGGCGAAAGGCAAGGTGATCGTGCCCAGAATGATTGCCGTGACGAGGGAGCGGCCGGCGAATCGATAGCGGGCAAGCGCCCAGCCGGCCATCGATGTCAGCAGCACCGACAGGACGGTGTAGACGACCGCGACGGTGATTGAGATGAACATCGCCCGGAGAAAATTCGTGTCGGCCTCCAGGTTCTTGAAATTCTCGACGAAATTCGTCGACGGCCACAGCACGATGTCGGGGCTGAATATGCCGTTGTCCGGCATGGTCGAGAAGACGAACATCATCCAGAGCGGAAAGAGCCAGATGATGGCAAGCGGCGTCAGCACGGCATGCAGCGCAATCTTGCGCATCAAGAGGGATTGCGACTTGGACCTCGACTTCATTTCGATTCCCTCCCGACCCAGAGATTGAAAAGCGAAATTGCAATCGCCAATGCGGCTATCGTGTAGGCGATCGCCGATGCGTAGCCGAAATTCAGCGATGTGAAGCCCTGCCGGTAAAGAAGCAGGCCGAGCGTTTCCGTGCCCCCGCCAGGGCCGCCGCGATTGGTAATGAGGAAGGGTTCGGTGAAGAGTTGCATCGTCCCGATTACCGACAGCACCACGCAGAAGAGGACGATCGGCTTGAGGAGCGGCAAGGTGATGTGAAAGAACTGCTGTAGCTTGCTGACGCGATCGAGCGTCGCAGCCTCGTAGACGTCCTCAGGGATCGACTGCAGGCCGGCCAGGATGATGATTGCGTTATAGCCGGCCCAGCGCCAGGTAACGGCGATTATGACGAGCGCCATCGCCGCATTCGCATTGTCGAACCAGGAAACCGGAGCGATACCGACCGAGGCGATCAGCTTGTTGACGATGCCGAAGTCGATGCTGAACATCAGCCGGAAGACGGCGGCATAGGCGACCTCGCCGACGACGACCGGCGCGAAGAAGGCGAAGCGGAAGAGCGGCCGCGCCGCAAGCAGCGGCGAATTCAAGAGCACCGCCATGACGGTTGCAAGCGCAATCATCACCGGCACCTGGATGACCAGGATGATCAGCGTGTTGTAGAGCGCGTTGTAGAAAGCCGGGTCGCCGAACAAACGCCCCCAATTCGACGCAAGGCTGAATTTCCAGGGATTGACGCGCGTATTCTGGAACGAAATCAAGAACGAATTGATGATCGGCCAGAGCCAGAAGGTCGCAAAGACCAGCAGATAGGGCGCAAGGAACGCATAGGCGCTCCGGGTCCTGAACGGCATTTATATCCTCCTCACAAGCGAAACGAGCCACCTCGAAGGTGAAATGCCGGGCGCGCATCAGGCGCCCGACAGGTTGCTCATTCTGCGATCGGAAGACCGGTCGCCGAAGCGATCTGGTTGGCGGCATCATCAAGTGCAGCCTTCGCATCCGGATAACCGCCGGCGAAATACTTCGTCTGCGCTGCCTTGTAGATCGCGTCCGCATCGCTTTGAAACGCCGTCCCGCGGCTCGGCACGATCTTCGGCAGCGTCGAAAGGATATCTGCCCAGACCTTCTGCCCGCCCCAGTAAGGTAGCGGCTCGTTGACGAAAGGATCCTGGACGGCCGACAGCAGCGAAGGGACGAGGCCGAAGGACTTCAGCATCGTGACCTGGCCTTCATTGGTCGCCAGCGCATAGTTCAGATAGGCCCAAGCCGCTTCCTTGTTTTCGGAATTGGCGCTGATGGCCAGCGACGAACCGCCGAGGTTTGCGGCATGCGGGCCGTCGGCCGTGAGGCTCGGCATCATGTAGACGCCCCATTTGCCGGAAAGGTCCGGCGAGCCTGAGCGTATCGTGCCCTCGTACCAGCCGCCATACATCTGGCTTGCGACCTTGCCGGCCGTATTGGCCTGGATCTTCTGGTCCCAGATGGCCGCTGTCAGCGTACCGGCGTCCTTCATCTGCTTGACCTTTTCGAGGGTCGCGACGCAGGCCGGCTGGTTGATGGTGATCGTCTGGCCGTCGGTGGAGAAATAACCGCAGTCTTGCTCGTTGGCGATCATCCGGAACCATTCGCTATCGCCGTTGAAATCGGCCTGGGCCATGACGACGCCAGGATTGGCCTTCGAGATCTCCTTGCCGGCGGCGATGAAATCGTCCCAAGTCTTGATCGTTGCCGGATCGACGCCGGCCTTTTCATAGAAATCGCGGCGGTAAAAGACGGCAACCGGCCCGGAGTCCCACGGCATCGCATAGGCAGCGTCATCCACCTCCAGCTCTGTGCGCTTGAAGTCCGGGAATTTCGCCTGGATTTCCGCCGTATAGCCCAGATCCTTCAGGTTTGCGAAGCAATCCGGGAAGCGGTTCCAGAAGATTTCCGCCTCGAAATTTTCGATCGTCACTATGTCCGGCAGGCCGTCGCCGCCGGCTGCGCAGCCGGCAAGTGTCTTATCGAAGACTTGGCTGTTGCCAAGATCTTCGACAGTCACCTTGATGTCGGGATATTGTTTGTTGAAGCCTTCGAGCGTGGATTTCAGCGCCGATGCTGCGACGTTCCAGCTCCAGATGGTGAGATTGCCCGACTGCGCGAATGCGGAACCGGAAGAAAGCAGTGCGACCGCAGCGGTCGCACCGATAAGTTTGAAGCGCATTGAAAATCCTCCCTTTTCAATTGCCGTCCTTTAGCGAACGTGGCTAAGTTATCCGTAAGGGAGCCGCTGTCTCCTAAAAAGGGAATATCAATTTGGCGGAAAGTAAGGTTGCCAGCAGAGCCATCTATCAGCCGGGCGCAAGCAGCATCGAAGGCTCGCCGACAGAGCTTCAGCTGTTTCATGCCCATCCACCGGTGATGGCGATGCCGCACTGGCATGCGCAGGTGGAGGTGAACTACATCATGCGGGGCACTGTGCATTACCGCATGAACGATCACGAAATGACGCTCAAGGCTGGCGACATGTGCCTCTTCTGGGGCGGCCAGCCGCATCAGATGGATGAGTCTTCGGAAGATTCGCTCTATGCAGGCGCCCATTTGCCGCTCGTCTATTTCTTCCGTCTGCGCCTGCCCGCTGAAATCTCCAGCCGCCTGATGAAGGGCTCGACGCTGCTGACGTCCGATACCGATGCTGCGGACAAAGAGAACTTCTCCCGCTGGTTCCGCTACGCCAATTCGGGCAATCCGGCAAAGGCCCAGCATGCTGTCGACGAGTTGCTGCTTCGCATCGAGCGCATCGCCTTCGAACCCTATTCGATGACGGTCGTCGGCTACGGTGGAAAGGAGGCCGAACAGCCTCACACGCAACCGTCGCGCAGCATTGCCCGGATGTGCGATTTCATCGCCGCCAATTTCATGGAGGACATCGACACCGTCGATATCGCCCGGGCGGCGGACCTGCATCCGAAATATGCAATGAACGTCTTCAAGAAATCGACCGGAATGACGCTCAGCAAATATCTCAATCTGTTGCGCCTCTCCCGCGCCCAGGCGTTGCTGATGGCAGACGATGCCAATGTGCTTCAGGTGGCCATGGACAGTGGTTTCGGCTCCATCAGCGCCTTCAACAAATCCTTCCGCCACATCGCCGGCATGTCTCCGTCGGACTTCCGAAGAGACATTCGCCTCGCCACATCCAGCGGCGCACCGGCAAGCTAGCTGGTTCGCGTCCATAAGCGGCAAACTGCCGATACATGAGAAAAATCACGATATTGCCGGCATCGACACCCTGCGGCTCCAGGTACACTTTCAGATCAAACTCCTGGTTTTAAAGACAAATCCGCAACCGCCTCGCAGCCGAACTTGCGTCAAGAACGCGCCGTCCAGGCCGGTATTCGAACTTTTCGCCGAACGCAAGATCGGTCGCAGCGCGATCTGCTCGGGCTGTTGACGCGGGAACTTCGCCGCACGGTCTTAAGGAGACGCCATGGGCCTGTCGGCCGCAGTGCTGCGCCGCCTCATTGCTGAAGCAGCCTCGTCAGTTGAGCCCTCAGGCTTGGGCTTCCATCTGCAAGTATCCGTCTCGTTGCGGGCTTTTGCCGGGCGGTCGCGGGGCAGGGGCCGAGGAAGTCAGTCCTGCACAAGACCATCACGGAGCTTCGGATTGCGAGCGCCCGGCCACAGGAGCAATATAGGAGACACAAAATATCCATCTGGCCGCCTAAGGCACTCGGCGATCATGTTACGGAACCATTTAATCCTCGCCGTTGCCGGCGTCGTACTCGTTCTAAGTCTGGTCCTGGCCGGTCTATGGATCTGGACGGGAAACGTCATCGTCTCGATCATGTCCGAGCGGCTGATCCGAGAGGTGACGCATGCCGTGCATCGCGACGTTGATCATTTGGTGCGCGCCGCCGACAAGGCGGTGTCCCGCTTGGCCAATGGTCTTGCTCGTCACGACCTGTCACCCGGCGACCCACATGCTGTCGCACAGGAGCTCCATACGTTGCTGGCTGAAGAACCCGACGTCGACTGGATGTTTTTCGGCAACGAGGCCGGCGGGATCGTTTCGGTCGGGCGACTGGCAGATTCAAGCGTCGTGTTTCTGATGACCGATGAATTTCGCGCAAACGTCGTGCGCGAGTTCGAAGCACTGCCAAGCGGCAGGATCGGCCGTTTGCGGAAGTCAGAAGGCGCGTTCGACGCACGCGGGAGGATCTGGTACGCCAGGGCCAAGGAGACGGGCAAGCGCTATTGGACCGAGCCCTATCTCGGTGTAGGCGAGCCGATCTTGGGCATCTCGCTCTCCCTCCCGGTCTTCAACAAGAACCGCAACTTCGTTGGGGTGTGCGGGATCGATCTCATCCTGACTAATCTTTCCAGGTTCTTGCAGACGCTCGAAATCGGCGACAACGGCAGGGCCTTCATCATGGACGCCACAGGACATCTGATTGGCGCGTCGGGAGGAGTGGCGCCCGTCACTATCGGCGCTGACGGCGCGCACCTGCGCCTTCAGGCATCAGAGGCGACCGATCCCATCGTCCGCGAAACTGCCCGCTACCTTCGAAGGTACCCGGGGGTAGCCGGGTCTTCGTCACCTGGACCGCGCGTGTTTTCCTTCAGTGACCCTGAGGGGGGCAGGATCTATGCGGCGGTCGATCGCGCTGAGGCCCCCGGCGCACTTGACTGGACAATCATCTCAGCGGTGCCAGCCTCGGATTTTCTGACGCCTGTATACCGTGCGGCCTATCTGTCGATAGGCGTCGGCACAGTCATCGTCGCTGTCTTCGGGGTCCTCGGACTGGGGCTCGTCGGACGCACGCTGCGGCCGCTGACCGCCTTGACGCAGGCCGCCCACGCGATTGCAAACGGCGAATGGCGGGAAGTGCCCAAGGTCCGTAGAAACGATGAGGTCGGCCTGCTTGCCCAGGCGTTCGCTCTCATGACCTTCCGTCTCAAGGAGACGTTGGAGGGTCTGCGTCGAAGCGAGGCCAACTTTGCAGAAGCGCAACGCGTCGCCCATGTCGGCTATTGGGAGCGTGACCTCGACACAGACTGTCTTACCTGGTCGGACGAGACATACCGCATCTTTGGGTTGACGCCGCGCGCAGGCACGGTCGTCAGTGTTGCCGAAGCGGTTGAGCGGATCCACCCGGAGGATCGGTCGATCTGGAGCCAGGCAGCGGCGGAGGCCATGCGCGGCGAATCTCGCTACGACCTGGAGTACCGCATCGTCCGGCCCGGCGGCGAGCTGCGCATCGTTCACAGCCAGGGCGATCTTACAAGGGACGGGTCGGGTCGGCCGCACAGCATGTTCGGTACGATCCAGGACGTTACCGAGCGCAAGCGGGTCGAAGAGGCGCTGCGGGACAGCGAGGAGCAGTGGAGAGCCGTATTCGAGAACAATCCGACGATGTACTTCATGGTGGACGCAAGCGGCACCGTCGTGTCCGTAAATCCCTTTGGCGCGCAGCAGCTGGGTTACACCGTCGACGAACTGATCGACCGACCCGTAAAGGACATCTTTCACGAGGAGGACCGAGATGCCGTCCAGAGGCATGCAGCCGCCTGTCTCGAACATCTTGGCCGGGCCATGAGCTGGGAACTGCGCAAGATACGCAAGGACGGCTCGATGCTGTGGGTTCGCGAGACGGGCCGAGCGATGGTGATCAAGAAGCGACCTGTCATCCTCATCGTGTGCGAGGACATCACCGAGCGCAAGCGCGCCGAAGAGGCTGCCCGGCGGAGTGAGGAAGAGCTTCGCGAGGTCATCGAGACAGTTCCGGCGATGGTGTGGACGGCCCTGCCCGACGGCCGTGTCGATTTCATCAATCGGCGTTGGCAGGAGTTCACAGGCTTGTCCCTGGACGCAACGGCAGGAGCGAGCTGGGACGCCGAAGCCCGATTTCACCCCGAAGATCTTGAGCATTATATGTCCAGGTGGCATGCCTCCTTGGCCACTGGCCACCCGTTCGAGGTTGAAGTGCGGATCCGTCGGGCAGCTGACGGCGAATACCGCTGGTGGTTCGAAAATGCCGTGCCGCTGCGCGACGAGCACGGAAACATTGCTAAATGGTACGGGTTTCTCGTCGACATTGAAGATCGCAAGAGGGCCGAGGAGGCCCTGCAGAAGGCGCAGGCCGAGCTCGCGCATGTCGCGCGCGTGACCACGATGGGCGCCCTGACCTCCTCCATCGCCCATGAGGTCAACCAGCCGCTGGCCGCCGTGGTCACCAACGCCAATGCCGCCCTCCACTGGCTCGCCAGCGAGCCCCCCAACCTCGACGAGGCGCGGGAGACGGTGGAGCGCATCGTCCGTGACGGGCATCGTGCCGGCGAAGTCATCGGCCGGGTGCGCGCGCTCCTGAAGAAGACAGTCACTGTCACGGCGCAGGTGGACCTGAACGGCCTTGTCGAAGATTCAGTAGCTCTCGTCCAAGGCGAGGTACGCCGCCATCGGATCCTGCTGCGGACCGAGTTGGCGCACGACCTTCCGCACGTTGCGGGCGACCGGGTGCAGTTGCAGCAGGTAATCCTCAACCTGGTGATGAACGGCATGGAGGCGATGAAGACGATCGCAGACCGACCACGCGTACTGCTGATCAGGTCCCGCCTCGACGCATCCGAGGCCGCACTGGTCGAAGTGCACGACACCGGTGTCGGCTTGGAGCCGCAGAGTGTGGAGCGGGTGTTCGAAGCGTTTTTCACGACGAAGGCAGAGGGTCTGGGCATGGGCTTGGCCATTTGCCGGTCGATCATCGAGGCGCACGGGGGGCGACTGTGGGCCCGGACGAACGATCCTTGGGGGGCTGTGTTTCAATTCACCTTGCCTTCGGCTCCGGCCGAGAATGCTCCTGGCGAGCATCCCGGCCCAGCGCCGGCAGTGTGAGGTGGCGGGTCTTGCGACATGCATCACTTCGACGTGCCGATGCCTGGCGTCAGCCGCCCCCTCATCGGTCTTGCCGGTCGGTACCACGGGCCAGCGCAGAACCGATGCACTTCAGCAGATCCTGCTCTCCAAACGGTTTTGCCAGGTAGCCGACAATGTCGGGACCCAACCCACGCCTGTGCGCATTCTCATTCGGATAGGCAGTGATCAGAACGGTCGGAATGCTCTTGCCCAACGCGACAAGGCTCCGGTGCAGATCAAGCCCGTTCATTCCGGACATATGGATGTCCGTTACCAGGCAGGCCGTGCGGTGCAGATGCGGAAACCTCAAGAAATCATCGGCGGATGAAAAAGCCTCGGCGTCAAATCCCAGCGACCTCATGAGTCCCTTGGTAGCCTCGCGCATCGACTGGTCATCATCGACGATCGCAATGAGAGGCTTTTTCGTTGGCACTGCCGCCTCCAAATTCGCGATAGGCGTTTTGCAGAAGTGTGTGGTCGCGGCTTGCAAGATACAGCAGCCTGCAGGGGCGACAAAGTCACTGGGGGCTATACGATGGTATAGATTGCTTAAGACCTGTCGTCGCAAAGTGCAGGGCCGCCAAGTTTTTGGTCCCGCTGGTTGCCGGTTGGGCGTGCCGGCAATGGCAGGAGGTGCAACGCCATAGCGGGCCGATCGATCCTATCGCAACTGGCCTTGTCGCTAAGGGAATTAGGGCGCATTCTGATGTGCGAGAAAGCTTCGGTTCGGCACCGGCTGAGGAGAGAGGGGAGTGTTCTCATTGCGGCATCGCCACTCTGTCGGTTGGGCTTGCCCCGATGCCGCAACAGCGGGTGCAGACCTCTCGTGTCCGCAAGAGCTGCCTTCCTCCGAGGGCCGCTGACATGACGGATGTGCGAGAAACCGCCATCGTCATCGATGATGATCCGGCGATCCGCGAGGCGCTCGGCAGCCTGCTGCGATCCGTCGGTTTTGACGTGAAGCTCCTTTCCTCTGTGGACGACTTCCTCAAGTCCGAACGACCGCACGGGCCGACCTGCCTCGTGCTGGATGTCCGGCTGCCGGGACAAAGCGGTCTTGAATTTCAACGAGAGTTGTCGCGGAGAAACATTCAGCTCCCGATCGTCTTCATCACCGGGCATGGCGACATTCCCATGTCCGTGCAAGCGATGAAAGGGGGGGCGATTGAGTTCTTGACGAAACCGTTCCGCGAGCAGGATCTACTCGATGCCGTTCATGTGGGTCTGGCGCGCGACCGTGCTTGGATTGAGAATGAAAAAGCGTTGGCGACCTTGCGTGCGAATTTTGAGAGCCTGACCCCACGGGAGCGCGAGGTGATGGCTTTGGTGGTGATCGGACGGCTGAACAAACAGATTGCCGCCGATCTAGGCGTGAGTGAAATTACGGTAAAGGTACATCGTAGCCAGGTTATGCAGAAGATGCGTGCCAAGTCCCTGCCCGAACTCGCCCTCATGGCGGACAAGCTGAAGCTGGGGCCAGGAAAGCCGCAAGGCTCCTAGCCGGCCAATCCAGATGAGAGAATCCCTGAAAGGCACCACCCGACCTTAATGTATTGTCACCGAATGCTGCGTAGGGCAAAGCTCCTCGAAGGCCTCTACAAGACGGACAAGCCCGAGCGAGTAGCACAAAAGACCGAACCGCGTCCCGGTAACGTACAGGGTAAATTGAGATGCCCGCGATTGCAGCGCTCGCCCCTTTAGAGACAAGATCGTTTCGCGCGGCATGACGGAAAACGTCATCAAATGAGCTTCAGGATCCAGATTCGGCACTGCTGGATAGTCTGGCGGCATCTGGATCGGATTACCTGATGGCATCGTCCAGCCTTCTGACATGCGCTGCAGGTCGATTTCGATGCGGTTGAGGTCTTGCGTCATGGTGACCATCCTTAGAAGGAGCGCGGAGGAACGAACAGGCAAATGGTGCGACCCGTGGGCTCGCCGGCCACCGTGCATTGGTGAAACTGCCCGTCCGGACTGTTCTTGATGCGAGTATCCCGTGGCGTTATGAGTTCGCCGGTGAGCTTGATGACATATCCGCGGGGGCCCTCGAGAACCCCTTGATCGCGGATCTCGCGGCAATCCATCCCACTGCAGCACGAAAATGGATATGTCCATCCGTGCGGCTGCGCCGCCGTTGGCGTCGCATCATGCGCCACTGCCGGGGCTGCGATCACGAATGGAAAGAGAATAGCTGCTGCCTTGCTCATGATTCGCACCTCGATGGTGAATTGAACCAGCTTCGGTTCTGAAGCCCTTCGAAAAATTGAGCCGCTGCGAAGTAGCGTTCTTTGTCTTTTCGGGCGGCTCCGCCTCCACGATGTGCCGCCCGTCCATTTATGGCGTCTTGGAAAACGGCCCGGTGGGGCAGAATGTAGGCTAACGGTAACAGCACGTTGTCCGGCCTGCCTATTGAACAGGAGGAAGAATCAGATACCAACGAGGAAGGGACGACTTATACGTCGGTCTAGGTACGCTTCAATGCGGGACTATGATTGCAACCTCCAAGTACTGCTTCGTTAAAAGTTCTCGACCTGATGACCAAGCGCTCCTTGCGTCAGGCGAGTTAGACGCGGCGCTTAAAAAAAAGCTCCGCAAGGGGGCAACGGGAACTTTCAAGCCAGGCCCGCACACATGAAAACGGAGATATACGCTCGACAGAAAAGCCGCGCGGAGTTCGGCCAGGAAGTGGTTCTGGGGCGAACTCGTCCATTTTTGATCGGAAGGGCATTTATCTCCCAACCCGTATTTTCGCACCTGAAACGTCAGTGCATCATTGCCAGCGCGGAGGTGAAGAAATCCTCGCCTCCGAAGTTTCCGGATTTCAGGGCCAGGAGCATGTCGCCCTGCTTATTTCCGACCGTTCGCAGCACCGGTACGCCAGGCGCGATTTCCAGGCCGATCAGAAATGCTGGAATGGCGAGCCTGTCGACCGCTGCGCCGGAGGTTTCGCCGCCGGCGATCACCAGGCGCCGCACGCCTCTTGTCATCAGTTCCTCAGCAATGATCGACGTCGCGGTTTCGATAGCGTGGCCCGAGGCGTCCCGTCCGTACTGCGATTGCAGCCGGGCAACGGTTTGGGGCGACGCGCTCGCTGCGACGACGACGGGGCCGGCGGAAATGCGGTTCCCGGCCCAGGAGATCGCGGCGGAAATCTCGTCTGGGCCGGCGAGCAGTTTTTCCGTGTCGAGCCGCAGAACGGGCAACGACCTTTCGGCAACCTCCAGCTGCCGGAGCGTCGCGCTGGAGCAGCTTCCGGCAACGATGGCGGCAAGCCCGCCCACCGGGCGCATGGCGTCAGCAGTTGCTGCGGTGGCGCAACCTACCCGGCCCGAGCGCATAAGGGCACGGGCGAGACCAAGACCAAGGCCCGATGCGCCGGTCGACACCGGTGCTTGGAGCGCCACCTCGCCGAGCGTTTCAAGATCCTGTTCGCAGATCGCATCCGCGATCGCGGCGGTCGCGCCCTCGGCGCGAATGGCCTCAAGCCGCGCCTTTACCGCACCGGCTCCAGCCGAAACCGTTGCCAGGTCGACTGTATCGACCCCACCGCGCGATTGCCGGGCCATGACGCGCACCAGGTTGGCATCATGCATTGGATTGAGGGGGTGATCCTTTAGCGGGCTCTCGTTCAGCGGTTTCCCGTCGACAAAGAGGTGACCGAGATAGACGGTGCGCCCCGTTTCGGGGAAGGCGGGTGTAACCAGCACCGTGCCGCCGCCGGCAGCATGGCTCAGCGCCTCCGTCACCGGACCGATATTGCCGGCATCAGTCGAATCGAAGGTCGAGCAGATCTTGTAAAGGACATGGACCGCCCCGCGCTCGCGCAGCCATCGTTCGGCCCGTGTCGCCGCAGCAACGGCGTCAGCGGCTGCGACGGAGCGAATTTTCATGGAGACGACGACCGCGTCGACATCCGGCAGCGCCAGCGACGGGTCGGGAATGCCGACGGTCTGCACGGTTCGCAGACCGTTCTTCGTCAGCGTGTTGGCAAGGTCTGACGCGCCGGTGTAATCGTCGGCGATCGATCCAAGCAGAATGGTCATCTGCTACCTCCGGGCAAAAGGTCTGAACCAGTCGAGGCCGTCCAGCGTCTGGCCCCGGGGGATATATTCACAGCCTACAAAGCCGACGTAACCGAGCCGGTCGATTTCCTCGAAGAGATAGGGGTAGTTCAGCTCCTCGCCGTCCGGCTCATTGCGCGACGGCACGCTGGCGACCTGGATATGGCCGGTCATCGGCAGCAGGCGGCGCAATCCCATGACCACGTCGCCATGCAAGATCTGGCGGTGATAGACGTCGAACTGAAGCTTTAGATTGGGCAGGCCGAGGTCGGTGATTAGCCGCTCAGCCGCACCGAAATCATTGAGGAAATATCCCGGCATGTTTCGTCCGTTGATGGGCTCGATCAACAGATCGATACCGTCCTCTCCGAGACGCGCCGCAATGTAGGCCACGGAATGCCGGTAGCAGGATGCAGCCTCCATATCAGAGGGCTCGGCAAGACCTGCCATCAGATGCAAGCGCTTTACGCCGGTCGCCGCCGCATAGTCCAGTGCCCGTTCCACGTCAGACTTCAGATCGTCGAACCGCCCAGAAACAGCTGCAACACCGCGCTCGCCTGCTGCCCAATCACCCGGCGGCAGATTGAACAATGCCTGCCGCAGATTGTTGCGGTTTAGCCGTTCGGCGATCGCTTCTGGCGGGGCTTCATAGGGAAAAAGATACTCGACGGCGGAAAATCCGGCATCAGCTGCAGCATCGAAGCGATCGAGGAACGACCATTCGTTAAACATCATCGTCAGGTTGGCTGCGAAAATGGGCATACCGACCTCCTTATCGGGACTCTTTGATTACGCCAGGCAGATGCGTACCCGAGAGCTGGGCATAGAGCCGGGCAAGCGAGGAATCGTCGTCACGGCCCATACCGGCGCCTGAAGCCGCAAGGTACATCTGCAAGGCGGCCGCCACCAACGGCACCGGATAACGCTCCGAGCGCGCCATGTCTTGAACGATGCCGAGATCCTTGACGAAAATCTCGATGGCGCTGAGCGGCCTGTAGTCTCCCGCCAGCACATGCGGGATCCGGTTTTCGAACATCCACGAATTGCCGGCCGACGCCGTGATCACCTCGTAGACCTTATCGAGATCGAGGCCTTGCTTGGCAGCGAAGGCGATCGCTTCGCACGCAGCGGCGATGTGCACGCCGGCAAGGAGTTGGTTGATCATCTTGAAGGCAGCCCCTGTGCCAGCCGAATCGCCAAGTTCATAGACCTTGGCGGCCATGGCATCGAGGGCCGGGCGGGCCGCTTCGAAGGCAAGCCTGGAACCGGACGCCATGATCGTCAGCTCGCCGCTCGACGCTTTTGCCGCGCCGCCGGAAATTGGCGCGTCGAGGTAATGCAGGCCAAGGGCCTCCACCTGGCGTGCCAGGTCTTTCGCAACGGCCGGATCCATTGTCGCAGAAGAAATGAATACGGCCCCTGGTTTTACCAGGCTTGCGACACCTTCGGCACCGAACAACAGGGCCCCGGTCTGCGCGCCGTTTACGACGACAGAAACGATGATGTCAGCGCCCCGAACCGCCTCGGCGGGCGAGGCCGCGCCCCGGCCGCCATCGGCGACGAAGCGATCGATGGCGGCAGGCGCGATGTCATAGCCGACGACGTCGAGGCCCGCGCGCTTCATCGACCGGGCCATGCCGGCCCCCATGGAGCCGAGGCCGATCACGGCAGCGACCGTCTGTCCCAGATTGTCAACATGCGATGCCATGGCGATATTCTCCAGGTTATTGAAATTGAGCGCAGGCCCGGCTCCTTGAAGCCATAGATCTCGAAAGGGCCTGCAGCTGGAAAGTTTAGCGATTGACGGTTTTTCTGGGAACCGCCAGCACCGCCAGCGAGCCGACGATGAGCGCTGCGGCCAGGAAATACATGCCGGCGCTGTTGCTGCCGGTGAGATCCTTCAGATAACCCACCAGAAACGGCCCGAGAAATCCGGCGAGGTTTCCGACCGAATTAATCCAGGCAATGCCGGCGGCCGCACCCGTACCGACGAGAAAAGCCGTTGGAAGTGACCAGAAGAGGGGTGCGCAACTGATTGCGCCTGCGGCGGCGAGCGAGAGGCAGGCTATGGCGACTGTCGTGCTTGTAGCCGTCGTTGCTGCGATAAAGCCGGCGGCCGCGATGAGCGCGGGAATGACGAGGTGCCACCGCCGTTCGCGCAGCCTGTCGGAGGAGCGTCCAAGCGCCAGCATGACAACGAAAGCGCAAATGTAGGGGATCGCGGAAATGAGGCCGATATTCAGATTTCCGGTTACGCCCGAAGCCTTCACAATGGACGGCATCCAGAAATTCAGTCCATACTGCCCGAGCACGAAGCAGAAATAGATAAGGCACATCAGCCAGACGCGGCGGTCCGTCAGTGTTGCGGCAATGCTGTGGGGGCTTGAGACCTTGGCCCGGTTGTCTGCTTCGATATTGGCCGTCAGCACCGCCTTTTCGTCTTCGTCCAGCCATTTGGCGGCCCGGATCGTATCATCGAGATAGAAGTACGTGGCTGCGCCGAAAAGAATGGCCGGAATGGCCTCGATGAGGAACATCCATTGCCAGCCGGAAAGACCGTGCGTTCCGTGGAAGCTGTCCATCAGCAGGCCCGAGAGCGGATTACCGAAGATGGCAGATATCGGGATCGCGGACATGAACGTGGTGATGATCTTGGCGCGGCGATGGGCCGGATACCAGGACGTCAGGTACAAGATAATACCGGGGAAGAATCCTGCCTCGGCTACGCCCAGAAGGAAACGCAGGATATAGAAGACGGTCTCCGACGAGGTGAACATGAAAGCGGCGGAAACGACGCCCCAGGTGACCATTATACGGGCCATCCAAACCCGCGCTCCAACCTTGTTCATGATGACGTTGCTGGGCACTTCAAAAAGAAAATACCCGATGAAGAAGATGCCTGCACCGATGCCATAAGCCGCTTCCGATAGACCGAGTTCGCTCGCCATCTGAAGCTTCGCGAAGCCGACATTGACGCGGTCGAGATACGCGACGACGTAGCAAAGCATCAAAAAAGGGACTATTCGCCAGAATACCTTTCCATATGCACGATCCTCCACCGCCTGTGCGGGGTACACGCCATCGACTGGCGCCTGCGTTTGCAGCGTCATGATTTCCTCCAAAGGTTTACCGCAAATCTCCTTCCGCGGTACGCCGGCCGTGAGATTGGCAGCGCTGCCATTTCCTTTAGCCCATTTTGGCAGCGCTGCCCACAGCAAAATTGGCAGCGCTGCCAAGAAGAAACTTGCTTCTTGCTGAAAGCAGTGAAAAATGGCGAAAGAATCCGATATCGTCCGGCACGAGGCAGCCGCAGGTTCAAGCATGACTGTGGAATTCAAACACCAGACGACAGTAACGCTTGCAGAGGTCGCAGAAGCGGCCGGGGTCGGCGAGAGCACGGTGTCGCGCGTGCTGCGCAACCACGGCTCCTTTTCCGACAAGACGCGCGAGCGGGTCATGGCGGCGGTAGAGCGGCTGGGTTATGTACCGAACCGGATCGCGGGTACTCTGGCCTCCAACGGTTCGCGTCTTGTTGCCTTCGTTGTCCCATCGCTATCAAACATCGTCTTTCCCGACGTCCTGAGAGGCGCAAGCACCATTCTGGAGGAAAATCGATACCAGGCGGTGTTTTCCGTCAGCGACTATGATCCGCACAAGGAGGAAGCTCTGACCGCTGCGATGCTCGCCTGGCGGCCGGCGGCAGTCATGGTGGCCGGATACGAGCACACCGACGGTACCATAAAGAGATTGCGCGCGAGCGGTTGCCGGATCGTGGAACTGCTCGACGTGGACGGTGATGCTCTCGACATGGCCGTCGGCTTTTCCAACCGTGCTGCCGGACGGCAAAGTGCTGCCTTCCTGCTAAAGCGGGGCTATCGCCGCATCGGTTATGTCGGTCACGACCTGAACCGCGACACCCGCGCCGGCAAGCGGTTTTCCGGCTTCTGCGAAGCCCTCGCCGCTGGCGATGCGACCCTTGCCGATCGCGAGATTCTCGCAGGGGCATCATCCGTGGAGAACGGCAGGCTGGGGCTGGAACAGTTGCTCGCCCGAAGCGCAGATCTCGATGCCGTTTATTTTTCGAACGACGACATGGCGCTGGGCGGCTATTTTCATTGCCTCGCAAGGGGAATTTCGATCCCCTCACAGCTTGCCATATTCGGCTATAACGGTCTCGATATCGGCCGGGTAACGCCGCAGCCGCTCTCGACCATCCGCACCCCGCGCGTTGAGACCGGAAAGGTGGCCGCACAGCTTGTCGTCAATAATTCGCCCTCCCAGGTGGTCGATCTCGGATTTGAGCTGATCGAAGGGGCAACCGCTTGAGTGCTTCAGAGGCGGAGCGATCGTCACAGATAGCCACTCCCAAGACGGAGCGCAGAACTGCGCTTTCCAGGGCTTCAGACAGCAAGCGATGGATCGTTATTCGGTTTTGGAATTTGGCCATGGTTGGCAATCCGATTCCACCATTCGAATGCAAACAAGGCATCGAATTTCCTCGGAGCCGATTGTTATTCGTCGTAAGCTTTGTTTGCGGGGGCGTGATCAGATCGAAACCTGCACATTGCCGTGGTTGAACCGTGACGACTGCCGTTAGAGGCTTGCGCTGCCTGGACAGGCTTGCGTGACCTTGTCGACACAGGGCCGATCTCGCCTTGTGGTGATCTCGTTGCTGACGATTTCACTGAAAGTATGAGCAGGCCGCCGGTTGAGGGAGTATATCGGTCAGAGTATTCCGCAGATCTTCACGGCACGGCCTGCGGGGACGTTTGGTTTTGGCGCTGCCCGACAACCAAGAGGCCGCTCCTCCTCATAACTGGAGCCTGCCAGAGGGGATGCCATGGACACGCAACAGATTCCGTTCAAGGTAACCGCCGCTCGATTCGTGCGGGCCGTCAGGATCTTTATGACTTCCGAAGTCGGCAGACAGGCTAGGATGATGTTTGCCGGGCTCGTGGCGCTTTTCTTGGCGCTTAGCAGCCTTAACGTTGTCAACAGCTACGTAGGCCGTAACTTCATGACCGCGATCGCCAATCGCGAAATGGCTGAATTCATCCGGCAAGCGATATTTTACATCGGTGTCTTTGCGGCATTCACCGTTGTTGCAGTCGTCGCCCGGTTCACCGAAGAGCGACTTGCGCTGCTCTGGCGGGAATTTTTGACCCGGCGGGCCATCAATCTCTATCTCACCGATGGAACCTACTATCATCTGGGCGTCTCGGGACAGCTCACCTATCCCGACCAGCGGATCGCCGAGGACATGCGTGCGTTCACCGTCACCACGCTGTCTTTCATCTTGATGGTGCTCAACAGCGGCCTCACGATCGTCGCCTTTTCCGGTGTGCTGTGGTCGATAAGTCCCTTGCTGTTTGTCGTCGCAATTATGTATGCGGCTTGCGGTTCGTACCTGACGATTGCGCTCGGGCGACCGCTCATCAAGCTAAACTACGACCAGCTCGACAAGGAGGCCAGCTTTCGCTCCGGCCTTATTCAAGTGCGAGAAAACGCTGAATCCATTATGCTGGCGCGCTACGAAGAACCGCAGGCCCTTCGCCTGTCGCAGCGACTGGAGGAGGTGGTAGCCAACTTTCGCAAGATTACCGCCATCAATCGCAACGTGGGATTCTTCACCACCGGCTACAACTGGCTGATCCAGATCATTCCTGCCCTGCTCATTGCCCCTGCCTATATGAGAGGGGATATCGATTTCGGCGTCATCACCCAATCCGGCGCAGCCTTCGCAATGCTTGTGGGTGCATTCTCGCTGATCATAACCCAGTTCCAGTCCCTCTCTAGCTTCGCGGCGGTCGTCGCGCGGCTCAGCTCCCTGATGGAGGCCATCGAACAGGCACAAAGATCCGTTAGGTCAGGTATCGAGATCGTCGAGGAAGAAGGGCGTCTGGCGTACGAGCAGTTGACCCTGCTGTCATCGGCAGACGGCCACCCTCTCGTCAAGGAGTTGTCGATCTCGATCCCTGCCGGTACGCGCGTCCTGATCACCGGACCGGCTGAGGCTGCACGCGTCGCGCTGTTCAGAGCGACGGCCGGCGTTTCCTTCAATGGGTCCGGACGCATCGTTCATCCAGGTTCCGGCGAGATACTCTTCCTGCCTCAGCGGCCCTATCTGCCGGCCAGTACGCTGCGCCAGATACTCGTACGAAACGAGCGCGCCGATGAAATTCCGGACGAGCACATCATCCAGCTTCTGCGCGAGCTTAATCTCGGACAGATCGTTGAACAGGCAGGCGGATTACATGTCGAGAAAGATTGGGAAATGTTGCTTTCGCTGGAAGCGCAGCAACTCCTGGCACTCGTCAATATCAACCTCGCGGCGCCGCGGTTCGCCTTCCTGGATCGAATCGACACGACGCTCGGTCCCGAGCGATTTCACAAGATCATGCGGATGCTTTCTGAAAATTCGATCACCGTCATCAACAACGCCGAAACCGTCGCCTTGCGCGATTGCCACGACGCGGTCTTGGAATTCGGTGAGGATGGCGGGTGGACGTGGACGGTAAAGGGAGCCTGACGCATCGCCGCTGCAATACCGGTGAACTGGTTGTCGAAGGCCTGCAACAGGTTTATTTTGTCCGCTCCTCGGTGCCTGGAGGGGGAAGGTGGTGCAGAGATGCTAGTCAAAGATGTGATGATGAAGAAAGTGGTTGGAGTTTCGCCGGACAACAGCGTCCGGCGGGCTGCTGAGATCATGCTCGCCAATCACGTAAGTGGTGTTCCAGTCATTGACGACGCAGGCCGTCTCGTCGGGATCATCAGCGAGGGCGATCTGTTGCGGAGAACGGAGTTGGGGCGTGGAGCCATTGCCGACCTTGGAGGTCAGGCTTTTTCCGCCGAGGACAGAGCCAAGGCCTATGTTAAGAGCAACGCGTGGAGGGTGGCTGACGTCATGAGCCGCAACCCTGTGGTCGTGGAAGAAGACGCGTCTCTTGCCCACGTCTCTGGTTTGATGCAGGAGCATGGCATCAAGCGAATTCCGGTCATGAAAAAGGGCGCGCTGGTCGGCATCGTCAGTCGTGCGGACCTTCTCAAAGCAATTGTTACGGCCCACCAGGATGAAACCGCGCCCGGTGACGAGGCCATCCGTCGCAGCATATCGATCCGCCTCAGCGAAAATACGGGCCTAGAAGGAAAAGACATGACCGTGACCGTCATCGACGGTGTCGCTCACCTATGGGGAAAGGTTGATACAGCAGAGTGCAGGAAGGCAGCGCGAGTAGCGGCCGAGAATGTCCGCGGCGTGATAAAAGTGGTTGAGCATTATCCTGAGGATGGTCCGTGACAGGCAGAATCGGATCTGCGATCACGAGACCAGCTCTTCGCCGATGGCTTCGTCTCGGATCATATCTCCAGCGCTTTCGATTTTTAACTGTGCTTAGGATGTTTTTTGTGCGAATATTAGATTATTCGCATACTGTTGGCTTGGCACGAGGAACGTACTTGACGGCAGGGCTAAATTTACTTGAATCAGAGGCATGGATGACAGTCCACCGGCCATGAACGCCGGCCGGCCAGTGCCTTAGCTGAGCTGCATGCGGTCGGGTTAATACCGCTCGAACCGCAGACTATGCCCCTGCTCCAGCATCCCTCCGCCAAGCCGGGCATCGCTCGCTCGAATGTTAGACATCTAGCCAATTCGACGATTCTCATCTTGGAAGATCTTACCGCAGCAATCTGGGCTCAGAGGAGGAGGCACCCATGGTCTCGCTTAAGACGGCAGGAGATGCAAAGGTCTCTATAAACAAGAGCATGGCAGCGGACGGTCCCCTTTCGGCGGAAGAATTACAGTCGATGGATGCCTATTGGCGGGCATCGAACTACCTGTCGGTCGGACAGATCTATCTTCTCGACAATCCTTTGCTGAAAGAACCGCTAAAGCGCGAGCACATAAAGCCGCGGCTGCTTGGTCACTGGGGCACGTCGCCAGGCTTGAACATGCTTTACGCCCACCTCAATCGCGTTATCAAACGCGATGATCTCAACATGATCTACGTCATCGGGCCGGGACATGGCGGGCCATCATTGGTCGCTCACGCCTATCTCGAAGGCACCTACAGCGAAGTCTATCCCAACATTGGCCAAGACACGGAGGGCATGAAGAGGCTGTTCAAACAGTTCAGTTTTCCAGGCGGCATCCCGAGCCACGTTGCTCCCGAAACACCCGGCAGCATTCACGAGGGCGGCGAACTGGGCTATGCCCTCAGCCACGCCTACGGAGCGGCGTTCGACAATCCGGATCTGATTGTCGCCTGCGTTGTCGGCGACGGAGAAGCCGAGACGGGGCCGCTTGCAACAGGCTGGCAAAGCAACAAGTTCCTGAATCCTGCTCGCGATGGTTGCGTGTTGCCTATCCTGCACCTGAACGGCTACAAGATCGCCAATCCATGCTTTCTAGCCCGCATTCCCCGCGACGAGCTGAGGAAATTTTTCGAAGGCATGGGTTACACGCCATATTTCGTCGAGGGTGACGACCCTGCCGGTGTGCACCAGCAACTGGCTGGCGTCCTTGATACAGCAGTGGCGGATATCCAGGAAATCTGGGCAGATGCCCGCGACAGAGGCAACGTGAAACGTCCCATGTGGCCGATGATCGTTTTCCGCACACCCAAAGGCTGGACCTGCCCGCCTGAGATAGACGGCAAGAAATCCGAAGGCTATTGGCGCTCGCACCAAGTGCCGATGGGCGACATGGACAAGCCGGAGCACATCCGTATTCTCGAAGGATGGATGAAGAGCTACCGCCCCGAGGAACTGTTCGACGACGGTGGCCGGTTCAAACCGGAGCTTGCAGCGCTTGCCCCTGCAGGGCATCGTCGAATGAGCGACAACCCCCACGCCAACGGCGGCTTGCTGCTGCGGGACCTGAAGATGCCCGACTTCCGGGATTATGCGGTATCCGTACCGAGCCCTGGGGCAACCATCGCCGAGTCTGCGCGGACGATGGGCGCGTTTCTCCGGGATATCATGAAGATGAACATGGAGAGCAAGAACTTCCGCCTGTTCAGCCCTGATGAAAACAACTCGAACCGCTGGCAGGATGTGCTGGAAGTCACCAATCGCTGCTACATGGCGGATATCTACCCGGATGATGATCATCTGGCGCCGGACGGCCGGGTGATGGAGGTCCTCAGCGAGCACCAATGCCAGGGCTGGCTGGAAGGCTACCTGGTGACCGGCCGGCATGGCTTCTTTTCCTGCTATGAAGCCTTCATCCACATTATCGACTCGATGTTCAACCAGCACGCCAAATGGCTGAAGGTGTGCAACCACATTCCATGGCGGCGACCGATCGCCTCGCTCAACTACTTCCTGAGCTCCCACGTCTGGCGGCAGGACCACAATGGCTTCAGCCACCAGGATCCGGGGTTCATCGACCATGTGGTCAACAAGAAGGCGGACGTCGTGCGGATATATCTGCCGCCGGACGCCAATACTCTTCTCTCGGTAACAGATCACTGCCTGCGCAGCCGCAACTACGTCAATGTCGTTGTCGCCGGCAAGCAGCCTGCCCCGCAGTGGCTCACGATGGATCAGGCCATCAAGCATTGCAATGAGGGCCTTGGTATCTGGGAATGGGCAAGCAACGACAAGGGCACCGAGCCTGACGTCGTGATGGCATGTTGTGGCGACGTTCCAACGCTCGAGACACTCGCGGCAGTCGAGCTGATACGGGAGCATATTCCGGAGCTGAAAGTCCGCGTCATCAATGTAGTGAACCTGATGAAGCTCCAACCGCCATCCGAGCATCCGCACGGCCTGTCGGATCGCGATTTTGATGCTCTCTTCACCAAGAACAAGCCGATCATCTTCGCCTTCCATGGCTATCCATGGCTTATCCACCGGCTCACCTACCGCCGCACCAACCACGCCAGTCTGCACGTGCGCGGCTACAAGGAAGAGGGAACGACGACGACGCCGTTCGACATGGTTGTGCTGAATGAAATGGACCGCTTCCATCTGGTCGAGGACGTGATCGACCGGCTGCCACAACTCGGTGCGCGCGCGGCCTATTTCAAACAGGCAATTCATGAAAAGCTGATCGAACATAGGCAGTACATCGAGAAATACGGCGACGACATGCCAGCAATAAGCGGCTGGAAATGGGGATTGAAAGGCCAGGCAGGAGCCCCCCATAGAACCTCGACCGAAGGGGACAATGCCTGAGCGACGGCACAGCCCAATCGAACGGAGGTTCCAGTGGCAACGAGCACGTCCGAGGCAGTACGCAAGCGCAGCACCGCCGAGCCGGCCAATCCCGGCTCAGCGGTCGCGTTGCTTTCCAACGATCGGTATAGTGTCCTGGTCACAGCAGCCGGGGCCGGTTACGGAACCTGGCAAGGTCTTGACATTACCCGGTGGCGCGAGGACAGCACCCGCGATTGCTGGGGCCAATTTTGTTATGTTCGGGATCTCAATGACAACGATCTCTGGTCTATCGGACGGCAGCCGGTATCTTTGCCATCAAATGTCTACGAGCACGCCTTTCACGGAGACAGGGCCGAATTCTGCTGTCATGCCGGTGACATCGAGATTTTCTCGAAAATCTGTGTCGCGTCCGACGTGGACGCGGAAGTGCGTATGCTCACGGTCACGAACAATGGCACAAGGGAGCGAACGCTCGAACTGACAAGCTATGCCGAGGTCTGCCTGAACAATCGTCGTGCAGACATGGCGCATCCGGCTTTTGTCAAGCTCTTTGTCGAAACACGGTATGACGGGGCGACAGGCGCCTTGTTTGCGCGCCGCAGGCCCCGTGCTGCCGGGGAAAAGGCCACTTGGGCAGTCCACGTTTCCTCATCGAACCTGCCGCCTTCCCAAGACCTCCAATATGAAACTGATCGGCTGAGATTTCTTGGCCGAGGCCGAACGACAGCCAATCCCGTGATATTCGACGCGGGTGGATCGCTCTCCGGGACTGCAGGTCCCGTCCTCGACCCGGTTTTCTGTTTGCGACGGACGGTTCGCATGGCTCCAGGCGCTGTAGCCCGCGTCGCCTTCGTCACAGGCGCTGCGCAAGACCAGTCCGCCGTCGAGCTCATCGCCGCAAGATATGCCAAGATCGACGCGGCCGAGCAAGCCTTCGCCGAAGCATCGGAGAGATATCGAAGCGAGCTTCAGACGTTGAGCCTTACGCCTGACGATGTCTCGTTGTTCAATCGGTTGGCCGGGAGTGTCGTCTTTGCAAACCCGACGATGCGGCAGGTGACAGCGCTGCAGAACGAACGACTGGATCGGGCGGCTTTGTGGGCTCATGGTGTCTCCGGCGACCTCCCCATCGTACTGGTGCGCGCAAATGCCGGCAAGGACCATGCCCTCATTCGGCAGGTGATGATGGGCCACGATTTCCTTCGGCGGAAGGGCTTGGGATTTGACCTTGTCCTGCTTGACGAGGGCGGCGCAGCCAACACCAAGCGACTGACCGAAAAGCTGCTATCTGGCCCGCAAGCCGAAGTGATCGGTAAACCCGGCGGAATCTTTATCCTTTCCGCGCCCGATACCGAGAGCGAACACTTGAGGACCATCGAAACGGCGGCGCGCATAGTCATGCTGGGAAGCGGCGGCGAACTTGCCGACCAGCTCGACCGGCCCTTGCCCGCTCTGTCACCTCTTTCGCAGACGTTGGCCGCTCGGGTGAGCGAGCAACCTGCAGCCTCACCTTCTATCCCGGTGGAGGATTTGCAGCACTGGAACGGATTCGGAGGCTTCACGCCCGACGGGCGCGAGTATGTCGTGCGTGTGGACGCTGTCAGACCACGAGCCCCCGTCCTTCCGCCTGCACCTTGGACCAACGTGATCGCAAACCCTGATTTTGGCTGCCTGACAACTGAAGCCGGTCTTGGCTATACCTGGTCGGAGAACAGCCAGATGAACCGGCTGACGCCGTGGTCGAACGATCCGGTTACGGATGCGCCGGGCGAGGTCCTTTATTTGCGAGATGAAGAAACCGGAGACGTCTGGACGCCGACACCGCTGCCTCTCGGTCCTGGTGCGGTCGTGACTGTTCGTCACGGCCAAGGTTACAGCCGGTATGCAAGTCACAGCCGTCACATCAGTCAAGAACTGACGGTATCGGTGCCGCCTAACGATCCGGTCAAGATCATTCGACTTCGGCTTAGCAACGACGACACCCGGGTTCGGCATGTCACCGCAACCTACTTCGCCGAGTGGGTGCTTGGGACCCAGCGCGAAGAGACGGCAACGCGGATTGTTTGCGAGCGGGATGCCAGATCGCATGCGATTGTGGCCAGGAACCCCTGGGCCGGAGATTTTGCGCAAAAGCTGGCGTTTGCAGCCGCCAGTCAGCCGCTAAGGTCGGCAACCTCCGACCGTAGCGAGTTCCTGGGCCAATACGGTTCGGTGTTTCAGCCTGCGGCCCTGGAGCGAACCAATCTGGCAGAGCGTTTTGGCCCGTTGCTGGATCCCTGCGCCGCGCTGATGGTGGAGATATCGCTGCTTCCCGGCGAAAGCAGGGAGGTTGTCTTTATACTTGGAGAAGCCGCCGGCCTCGACGAGGTCAGCAGGCTCGTCCATGACCATGCGGACGTCGAGCGCGCATGCGAAAGCCTGTCGGCCGCCTCCCGCCAATGGGATGACATTCTAAACTCGATCCAGGTCTCCACGCCGGACCCCGGCATGAACTTGATGATGAATCGCTGGTTGCTGTACCAGGTCCTGGTATGCCGCGTATGGGCGCGCACGTCAAATTATCAGTCCGGCGGTGCCTACGGTTTCAGGGATCAGCTTCAGGACGTCATGGCGCTGGTCTACAGCACACCGAACGAAGCCCGCTCCCAGATCCTGCGAGCTGCGGCACGCCAATTCGAGGAGGGGGACGTCCAGCACTGGTGGCATCCTCCATCCGGCGTCGGCGTTCGTACACGAATCACCGACGATTTGTATTTTCTGCCGCTTGTCGTTCAACACTACGTGTCCACGACAGGCGACGTTCAACTGCTCGACGAAATGGTGCCCTACATCACCTCACCGGTGCTGAAAGAGGACCAGGAGGAAGACTTCAACCAGCCGGCGGTCAGCGAGCAGTCCGGCACCATCTACGAGCACTGCGTCCGTGCGCTGGAGCATGGTTACCGTTTGGGCAGCCACGGTCTTCCCCTGATGGGAACAGGCGACTGGAACGACGGCATGAACAAGGTCGGCGCGGAAGGCAGGGGAGAGAGCGTCTGGAACGGCTGGTTCTTTCTCACGGTCCTCAAGTCATTTGCCACGATTTCGGCGGCACGCGGAGATCAAAGCCGTGCCACCTGGTGTCGCGAACGGACAGAAGCTTTGCGCAAAGCCCTTGAAGCCAACGCCTGGGACGGTGGCTGGTATCGCCGAGCCTATTTTGACGATGGCACGCCGCTCGGGTCGTCCCTGAACGACGAATGCCGGATCGACGCCATCCCGCAGGCCTGGGCTGTCATTTCGGGCGAAGCCGATGCTGGACGGGCTTCAAAGGCGATGCGTGAGGTCCACGACCGGCTGGTACGGCAAGAGGACAAGCTGATCAAACTCTTCGACCCGCCTTTTGACGAAGGCTTGCTGCAACCCGGCTACATCAAGGGCTATGTCCCCGGCATCCGCGAAAATGGCGGCCAATACACGCATGCGGCAACCTGGGTTGTCTGGGCGACGGCCTTGCAGGGCGACGGCGATCTCGCCCTGAAGCTTTGGAACCTGATCAATCCGATTTGTCATGGCGCGACGAGAGATCAAATCGAATGCTACAAGGTGGAACCATATGCGGTCAGCGCCGATATCTATGGCGCGCCCCCACACACAGGGCGCGGTGGATGGACCTGGTACACTGGATCGGCCAGTTGGTTCTATCGCGCCGCGCTCGAGGCGATCCTCGGCTTTCGCCAGCAAGGGCGGTTGCTGCGGTTTGAACCGTGCGTTCCGCCAAGCTGGCCATCTTATGAGATCACATACCGAACTGGATCGACGATCTATCGAATCCGTTTCGACAACGCAAGGGGCAGTGGCCGAGGCGTGCATTCTGTCACACTGGACGGTGAGCCTGTCGCGAACGGAGCCGTCCGGCTTGCCGAAGACGGACGTACGCACGATGTCCACGTCGTAGTCGGTTAGCGGCCATGCCCGAAACGCTCTCAACCGACGCCGATCTCCACCGCATGCCAACCGACGAGGATCTCGGTCGGCTGCAATTCAGCACCCTGCTGTACTATCTCCACTGCACCAATCCGGACAACGGCCTGGTTCGCGACAAGACAGAACCGAACGCCCCGGCAAGCATCGCGGCGATCGGCATGGCGCTGGCGACGATCCCCGTGGTTGTCGAACGCGGTGTCCTTATCCGCCAATTTGCAGCGAAGATTACCCGCAACCGCTTGAGATATCTGATGGCATGCCCGCAGGGGCCGGAGCCGGATTCTTCTGGGTACAAAGGTTTTTTTTACCACTTTCTGGACATCGAAACGGGCCGGCGGGTGTGGCAATGCGAGCTGTCGACGATCGACTCGGCCTTCCTGTTCGCGGGTGCCTTGACCGCCGCCACCTATTTTGACGGCGACACGGCCGACGAGGTGGAAATCCGCCAGCTCGCGATGGCGCTTTACGAGCGTGCCGACTGGAACTGGGCTCGCGATGGCGGTCCAACTTTAACGCATGGCTGGCGTCCTGAGAGTGGTTTCATTCCCTATCGGTGGCGTGGCTACGATGAAGGCCTTTTGCTCTACATCATCGGTCTAGGATCCCCAACTCACCCTTTGCCGCCCGAATGCTATGCCGCCTACACCGAAACCTATGAATGGCGAAATATCTACGGCCGCGAGCTGCTGTATTCCGGACCGCTGTTTACCCATCAACTGTCGCACATGTGGATCGACTTTCGAGGCATCCGCGATGCGTTCATGCGCCACCATGACACCGACTATTTCGAAAACAGCCGGCATGCGACATATGTCCAGCGAGAATACGCAATCCGCAACCCGATGGACTTCGCAGGCTATGGCGAACTTTGTTGGGGATTCACCGCATGCGACGGACCCGGTTGGGGCAAGCGGACGATAGCTGGGGTCGACCGAGAGTTCTTCGACTACATTGCCCGCGGGGCTCCCTTCGGACCTGACGACGGGACTGTCGCGCCATGGGTCGTCGTCGCCTCGCTGCCATTCGCGCCGGAGATCGTCGTGCCGACTGTTCGCAACTTTGCGCGTATGAATCTCGGCATGACGCGGCTTTACGGCTTCAAGCCGTCGTTCAACCAGATGTATGCCGTGGAAAACAATCAGGCCGGATGGTGGGTAAGTCCTTATCATTTCGGCATCGACCAGGGCCCGGTGGTGCTGATGATCGAAAACTATCGGACCGGCTTGCTCTGGAACATCATGCGCAAATGCAAGCCCATCGTGACCGGATTGAGACGTGCGGGATTTTCAGGGGGCTGGCTCTAGACCATGCCGGTTGGCTTCCGCCGTCGCTGTCGATTGGCATCTTCGGGAATGCGAAGGAGGTGCAGATAACCTGGCGGGACGAAGGTCCGGCGGCAGTTTTGTCTTCGCCGCATGGTCACTCCACCATTGATATCCGCCGTCCACATGGAGCACCAGCCTGGCGATCGGGCGGGCGGCGCCGTGAGGCACGGATTCAGGATGCCATTATGAGTGCAAGCGTGTGGCGGGCGATCATCAGTTCCTCATCCGTCGGCAGGACGTAGAGCGCAACGCGGCTCTGCGGAGTGGATATGCCAGTCCTGCCCGCTTCGTTGGCCGCGGGATCGAGTTCTGCTCCGAGCCAGCCAAGCCGCTCGGCGATGCGAGCGCGGATTGGCGGCGAATTCTCCCCGACGCCAGCCGTAAAGACGAAAGCGTCGAGGCCTCCGAGCGCGGCGGCAAGCATGCCGGAACTGAGCGCGCAGCGATGGATGAAGTGACTGATGGCGATGGCCGCACGCGGGTCATCGCTGGCAAGAAGATCGCGCATGTCGCCGGATGTGCCTGATAGACCCTTCAGACCGGAAGCCCTGTAGAGAAGGTCCGTAACCTCCTTCACGGTCATGCCTCTGTGGTCGAGCAGGTATAGCACGACACCAGGGTCAATCTGACCCGGCCGGGTGCTCATCGGCAAGCCGTCGAGTGCCGTAAAACCCATCGTTGTCTCGAGGCTGCGGCCGTCCTTCAGCGCGCACATGGACGCGCCGCTGCCTAGGTGGGCAATGATGATGCGCCCACCGGCGATACCGGGCGCGACTTCGGCCAACCGCTCGGCAATATATTCGTATGACAGGCCATGAAAGCCGTAACGACGCACTCCGTGCTCGTAGTAGTCCCAGGGCAAGGCGTAGCAATCCGTATGTGGGGCGTGACCGCGATGGAAAGCGGTGTCGAAACAGGCGACCTGCGGCACATCCGGATTGATTTCCATCGCCAGGCGAATCGGTGCGAGGTTGTTCGGCTGGTGCAGCGGAGCAAGCTCCTGGAACGCCGCAAGCTTGTCGAGTATGGCGTGGTCTATGAGGACCGGTGTCGCAAAGTCCGGGCCGCCGTGAACGACGCGGTGACCAGTGGCGCGGAGCGTGATACCCCTTAGGGTCAGCAACCACGCACGGGTTTCAGCGATTGCCGCCGGCAGGTGGTCGACCGCCTCTGGCGCATATCGACGATCAACCAGGACCGTTCCGTCGGCGGCGCTCGCCGTTAGACGAGGCCGTACTCCGATGCCATCGATCTGACCGCGAATGAAGCGCTTTGGGACGGAACCGGCGATCTCGAAGATCTGGAATTTCAAGCTCGACGAGCCGGCGTTGACGACAAGGATCGTGTCCATGTTCAGGCCGCCAATTCTGTTACGCGCCGCCGGGAAGCGGCGCAGAGTGTCGCCACCGCGCGCGACACCAGACGGCTTCGCACGCAATGGGAACGCGATGTCAGCACGATCGGCACACGGACGCCTAGAACAATGCCCGCGGCATCCGCGTGGGCGAGGAATGTCGCCCGAATTTTTGCAACGGTCCCTGCCAGGACAGGAATAATCAGCCTATTCTGCGCGGCCACAAGCGCGCCCGGCAAGGATGTCTCGTCGCAGGGATGCGCCCCGATCGTGACGGCAGGCGAAGCCTCCCGTGCAGCGAAAATCAGGCGGTCGTATTCTGACTGCTCAGCTTTGGTCATGGAAAGGTCGGTCACTTGGGAAGCTCCCTCTGCTTCGATCAGGATGGCCTGCGAACGCGAGCGGTCTTGCTTGACCGGTCCAAGGACGTTGCCGCCGAATTCCTCCTTGCCGAGGCTGAGGCTGAACAGCTGAGCCGCACGCTCGAGGCGATCGGTTGCCGCCACCTCCGGCGCCCCGACGACACCTGCGCAGGGTCTCGAAGATCTTTCGGCGCTCGCCTATGCCCCCGGCAGGAGTGCCGGAAGGGCCCAGGCTCGTCGATCAATAGGACGAAATCCTATTCCCGCATCATCGTCTCGAACTCAGCCCGCGTCAATCGACCTGCGCCGGCATGACTGCGCCTGATCCTGCCGATAGCCTCGAAATCGCGTTCATCGGACTCTGCCATGCATTATGCCGACAGCGCAGCGAACAGTAAGGCAGCTCCTTTCTCTTTCACCACGGCGATCTGGTTCAAGCACTTTGGGCGCGCCTTGCGCGGTGAGCGGCTGCAGGCCGGCTCGATGCCAAACGCGGCCCGCAGGCGTAAACAGCAAGGAAGCGTCCCCCCCCCGGCGGGCGTTCCGGCGGCGCAACGGCCGCCAGGACGACCGATGGGGCAAAGACGCGGTAGTTCGCGAGATTGCTGTCCGAGAGTTGGGCCCCAGCGGCGAAGCGATGTTTCGTGCTCGATGCCATTGCCGCCAAGATCGCAGATTGTCATCCAGCGTGCGCATTTGCAGCGCATGATCCACTACCCTGTCACAAGGTCCGGAGTCCGCGCACAACTCGACTCACGCGAGGAACGGTAGTATTGTTTTTCAGTATTTTTTCAGTTCGCATGCAAACGGGACTGTTCGGCTTTTGGAGCGAAGACCGCCCCGTTTTTTCTAATTGCAGCTCTATGAATTGGATGTTGTAAACAGGGGGAGATTTCGAAGTGAACTTAGCAAAAGCTGTTACTGCGGGTATCTTGTTTCAACTTTCTGTATGCTCATATTCAGAAGCTCTGGCGAGCGAACCATTGGAGGATTTTCCGTTTGTCGTCACCTGTGAATACAAGGGCCTCCATCACGCCTACTATCTTTCGAAGTTAGGGCCAGACGGCGTGGCAACCTACATCACTCCGGACCGGCTTGCCGGAACGATTTCGATAGACGGCCAAGCAAAAGCCAGGGGCGAAGGCCAGGTGGGGAGCTGTCTCGGGAAAACACTCAAGGAGCTGAGAGCGTCCGGCCAAGCTTACGACATTAAGCGCTAGAGAGCCCGACGCCATCCGATGGCCAAGCTGGAGGTCGGGGTTCGTCAAGAGCCGGGCCCCTCCAGATACCTCCGAGAAACATCGCGGCCGGGCGTTTTGGTTGCTGATTTTCGACGTCGAGCACGCAGGCATCAATCGACGAGCGTGCCATCGGAATCCGCAACCATCCGGCAAACACCTCGTTCAGGCGACAAAGTGGCTAATGCCCTTACGCCCCCGTCTCCACTGTCGCTTGGATCCCATGGCATCGCGGCGGCTCGCAAGGCTGACGAAGAAGTGATTCAAGAGCGCAGGGCGTGATCGTGCGACCGACGGTGTTTCCTTGAGACGATCCAAAATCGGATGGTGAAATTCACCACTCACGGCGTGATTCATTCTGTTTGCGCCTTTTCGCCCGAGACGGCGAGCCCCGCAGCCTCCAATCCGGCGAAAAACCGCTCCTGGTCCTCGGTCCGCGCCAGCCGGCTGACAACCTCCCGCCTGATATTCGGGATCAACGCCGGAGACCGGGCCTTGATCCAGTCGATTTGCTCCTTTGCGTCAGCCGTTTTTCCAAGGCTGCCGAGGATAGAAAGCAGAACGAGGCGGTGCATTGGATTGTAGTTCAGATCCGACATGCGTGACCATAATTCGGCGGCCTGCGTGTCCCCCCGCATGAAGGCGCAGAGTGCCATTCCCACTTCGTAATATCCGCGTGGCCCGGCATTCTTATTGACGGCTTCCAAAATGAGCTGGCAGCCCCTGTCCCATTGTCCCGACATCGACAGGCGCAAGCCATGTTCGCCCGCCACCTCGGTGTCATTCGGATTGCTGGCATAGGCTGCCTCGCCAGCGCGCAGGGCTCCCGTCGGGTCATTGGCGAAGAAATTGGCAAGCATTAGCGCTTGCAGCGCGCGGGCATTGTTTGGGTCTAGCTGCACGGCGCGTTCGGCAAACTCCTTTGCTACGTCAAGCGTGACAGCCATGGGCTTCGTGTTCAACTGATACGGAAAGCGGAACTCGTCGAGATATGTCAGCGACAGAAAGGCCGTGGCGTTGGAATCGGCAGGCATTTTTTCGACCGCCCGTTGCAGACACGATTTTGTCACCTCATGCGCCTGGGCAGTCATCTCGCTACGGTAGCTATAATAGGACAAGATACATGAAAAGGCGTCGGCGCCGCCGGCGATGCTGGCGGTGTCGGTCTGGAACATGACGCCAAACGGACGCGCCACTGCCGTTGCAATATGTTCGGCAAGACTCGCCTGCGTCTTCAGGATGCCTTGCACCTTCATGTCGGCATCGTAATTATTCGCCCATATGACCGCTCCATCCGCCCGCCGAACAAGTCTGGCAGTCGAGCGCAGCATACTGCTCTCCAGCCGCACACTTCCCTGAAGAGCATAAAGCGGTTCCGTCGAAGTCTGCCCCTGTTTGAACTGCGGCAAGTCGGCAACGACGACAATGTCATTGAAGGGGACGAGCGTTTCGATGATGTCGTCGGTAATGCCGCGTGAGATTTCGGATGCAAGTCTCCCGTCCGAGCCACTTTCAAAGCGCTCGACGACAACGGTGAGGCGATTGCCGGTTCCCGATTGTGTTTCGCCTCCCGCATCGAACAATCTCTGGTGTTGAAGCATCGCCGCGGCCGAGACACAGGTGATCACCACTCCTCCGGCAAGGAGCCAGTGCCGGTATCGCGACGAATGCCGGGTAGCCCCGATTTGGCTGACGGCATCCTTGATGGCATCGACCCGTTGTGCGCCCTCTCCCGAAGACATCGGCCGATTCGATTGCAGAGCTGCGGTTTCAACGCCCGGCCGCACTTCAAAGACCGGCGCATAACCGCCCCTCGGAATTGTGATGATGACCCGATCGGCGCCACCGGCGGTCAGGTAATAGTGCTCCAGCTCTCTGCGCAGTCGCCCTGCTTCGATGCGCACACATGGATCCTGCTGAGCGTCGAAGTTCGCATCCCTGCCAAAAACAGCTTGCGCGATGGTAAAGGCCTTCAGGTAATTGCGACGACCGGCAAGCGCTTCGGTAACTACGAATTCCAGGAATCGCCTCGCCCGCTCGGGAAGGCGAAATTCCGGGCTGGAAAGTACGCGCTCGAGCTGCTGCTGCACTTCTTCCTCTGAAGCCGGGCCGCTGCCAGTCGTATCAACGCCTGCATTTGTCATCGCCCCCAGACTCCGATTTGCAAGCAACCTGCAGTATGCAATCATGGACGATAGTCCCGAGCTGGCCGAGCGGCAACACAATTCAATCGAACAAACTAATTTAGTATAAACTAATTAAAAGTATCCTGACGAGCCGACCGCCGGCGACATCATCGAGAAATACCGCGGTCTTCATGACAGCAGATACTGGAGGTGGACGTTTTTGCAGGCTCCATCCCCTATGAACGACTGAAGTTCGATGCGCTTCTCGGAAAGTGCCGCAGCGGGTTTCAGGCTTCGTCGAGGATCGCAGTATCCGCCACGTCGAGCCCGACATGACGCCATAATCCCAGCCAGGAACGGGGGCGGATCGACAGATCGGCCGATGCCATAGCGCAAAGAACCGGCTCGGGACAGACTTCGATAGAGGCCAAAGCAAGCGATTTCGTTCGATTGGGCATCATCGCGCTTTCCGGCTACTGGACCACGGTTCTCATCGCTCCCTTCGCACTCCTGGTCGTTTAGTCTTGCCGTTGCACTGTTGCCGATGTCACGGCCGGTCGGAAACGGGCGATCGTTGCGGCCATTTGTCATCGTCGTCGGCATGATCGCCCCCTCGCCCTCTGGTCAATTTCGCCGATGCCGCACAGACGCTTCGGCAAATTATGGACTTGAAGTTCTATGCTCTTGTCGGATGCTGGAAGCCTGCGCCCGGCCCGCGGCACCATCCGCCGGATCTGAAGGTAGTCCACCTAGCAGTTTCGATGCCGAGCCGGCACGAACGCGATAGGCATTGTCAGGCTCACTGGTCTTTGCAGTAGACAACGACCTCCTGCTCTATTTCCCGGCACAGCTGTTCATATTCAGAAATCAGCTTGTCTTCCCGTGGGCTCTGGTTTCGAAAACGGTCCAGCGCATCGACGGCAAGATCATAGGCTTCAAACATCTCACCGAGCGCTTCACTGCTCATGCCCGCCAGAAGGTGGCGGATATCGGGAAGTCGCAACATCAATTTTCTGCGGCCGCGTTCTCTGCTCATTGTTTGGCTCCGCCTTCGCAATCAATCCGGGAAGTCATACAAAATCGCTTTCACTTCGGATCCTTTGCAGATCCGCATCGATATGTCTTCAAAATGCGAAATTCGGTCGGCCGCCTCGGGATTTATGACCTCGAACGGCAGTGTCTCGCACATCCGCCGCGCTCGGATCAGGACTTTTCTATTCCACGTTGCCTCGATCGGTCGCGTTCAGTGCCTTCACGGTGACAGCCGCAACGACACCGGTCAGCACAATGCCCGCAAAGCCAATCACCAGTGCCAGCACCCGCGCCGACACATGTTTGGGCGTAAAATCACCATAGCCGATGGTAAGTCCGGTCACGAACGTGAAATAGAGGGCTTCGTCGATCCGCCAATTTTCTATCCGCCATATTGCAAGGCCGGAGACGACCATGACGGATACGATGCCGGACAGGATCGGCCAAATTATGCGAAGCTGCCGAGCGAGCGCTATGAAGAACAGACGCCGCATTTTCCGGGCGCCCGGTTCGTTGCCTGTTTCTACTGCCACGACTTTCGACCTTTCTGTGGTTCAGCGTCAGGTGAGAGCTATGAAGCGTGGGGCCAGCATATCCGGGAATGCTTATCGGGTCGCATCAAGTCTCCATCCACCATACCGATACTTGCTTCAGATGATCGTCGCACCGGGACATGGCGTTCCGTTGCAGGGCGGCTTTACTGCATTCGTGGCGGCAAGACATACAGCGTTATGGCGAAGATCAAATACACCATCAGCACCAAGACACCGACGAACCATGCCGACCGTCCGCTATTGGTTACGAACATCGCAGTGATGGTCGCAAGGAGTACCATCACCACAACACCTGGCGCGAATTGCAGGTCCATCGGCGACGGGCCGATCACGTAACTCAGTAGCACCAGCACGGGTGCAACGAACAGCGCAATCTGGGAAGCGCTTCCGAGCGCGATACCCACGCTCAGGTCGAGCCGGTTCTTGCGGGCGCCGGAGAACGCCGAGGCCATTTCGGCGGCGCCGCCAACCAGGGCGACGACAATGAAACCGACAAAGGCAGGCGTCATTCCGAAGGCTTCGGCCGCCTTTTGCACGGACTCGACGAAGATCTCGCTCACCAGCGCTACGAGGACGGTTACGCCGGCGAGCGTGCCCAGGGCCAAGCCGATCGGCCAGGGCATCTCGTCATTGTGCGCGTGCTCCGCTGCCGCGAAAATCTCCCGGTGTGTCTTGAGGCTGAACAGCAGCCCAAGTCCGTATCCGACGATGAGCATGACGGCCAGGCCAAGACTGAGCTTCTGGGTGACGGCCGCGGCCGAAGTGGAGTCCATCTCGGCAACAGCCGAAGGCATCAGCAGCCCGACTGTGGCGAGAAAGAGCAGGCCCGCTTGAAGACGGGCGCTGGCTCGGTTGAACTCCTGGAAGTGGTATTTAAGCCCGCCCAGAAAGAACGAGGCACCCAGCATGAACAGCGTGTTGGTTACAATGGCGCCGGCGATGGAGGATTTCACCAGGGTATACTCCCCGGCGCGCAACGCAGCCAGTGCGATGACCAGCTCGGTGAGATTTCCCAAGGTCGCATTGAGCAACCCGCCTGCGGCGTCACCCGTCTTGGCCGCAACAGATTCAGTAGCGTGACTGAGCAGCCCGGCCAGTGGCACGATGGCAAGTACCGACAGGATAAAGAGCGTCGTGTGTGCCTCGGGGATCAATATCGCAGCAGCAAACACCAGCGGTACAGCGACCAGCAACCACAGCATGGGGCTGTCGCGTATTTCTTTTAGAAGAAGACTCAACCCTTCACTCCCGCTGGGGCAGCCCGAGCAGATCGTGGCAGTTTGCAGGCGTCAGGTGCTGATGAGCCAGAGACGGTCTGCAGACCATCACGGTTCTCAGCGCTTTCCAATCTCCCAATGGACACCGAAACTCCGCATGCGGCCCTCCTCAGTTTTTGAGACAGCGGCCGCGCCGCCGGCTCTATGAACTCCATCAGACTATTTTGGCCCGTCCTCTCATGTCATTGATCGCAGACAAGGTGCGCCGCGCCATCGTGCGATTTTGTCGCGATCAATGAAGTTCGAAAACATCGCATCGATGCACTATCTGCCAAGTGCGCCAGTGAGTGGGGTGCACTTCCAGTCGTTCTCCGGTCATGGCGTTGATCCAACCACCAGCCAGGCGCTGGCAAGGGAAAATCAAGGCATGGACGCCTTCGTCGTCGATGACGGAAAGCTCTATATCCTCGTCGAATGGAGCGTCGACGACCAACCGCCACATCACCGACTCCTTCTGCGACGATGCACGAGCGTCAACCGGACAGGGGCCATAATTCGCCATGCCAGTCACGCTGTCGGCGTGGTTGCTCCGGCCAGCGCTTCGCGGTTGTCGCGATGTTTCCATTTGTCTAGTAGCGGAATCATCAGGCCCGGGCATTGATCCTGGTCAATGGAGGCGAAAGGAGCCTGGCAAGCTCGCAAGCTCTTCCGATGGAAAACGACCTTAAGACCCCATGTCGTTGATGACGAGGAATCGCTCAGACGGTCGGGGACCACTTCCTTATTAGTACGGGCAGGTTTTGCCGTTCGGACGCACAGCTGCGCAAACGCGTCGGCGGAACTTCCGCCTATTTTCGGAAGGAGCTGGATCTCAATGGTGCGCTTTGGAGAGGTCTCTCCGACGGGGCCTCAATCCCTAGACCCCGACGTGCCGCGTCGCGGGAATGGGTTGCTGGTCAAACGTTGACCTTGTGGACGCCGTTGAATGGAACGTATTTAAGAGCAGTTCCTCAACGGGCTGCGCCCCTGCGGATTGGTCATTGCCCGATGTCAGTCCGATAAGGCCGCTACGGATCAGTGCCTGCGTCGCTCAGCTTGCGGCTGTTTGAAATCTCCATCGCGACCTGCGCGGCAATCTCGTGCTCGATGTCGAGAACGATCTGGTTCCGCTGCTCGCGATCATATTGCTTTGCCCAGACGACCGCCCCGTCGGCACCGTCTATCAAGCGAACATGCAGGTGAACGACCTCGCCCTCCACAAGTGCACTTCCCTGAATGTTGAACAGCAGTCCGGCCGTTTCCGTGCCGGGGTGGTTCGAATTACTAACGACAATGTTTTCAACTTTCGAGAGGTTCCCAATCAGCTGATCGGTCAGTTCCCTGGCTAAATCGTCGGCATGTGCGGTGCCGCCGACGGCCACAAAGGGCTCGACGAGGATCGTCACTCTGCTTGTCAGCGTTGAAGCAGCAGTGGCGGGGGACGGTTCCGGCGGCAGGAAATAGGATTCGAGCGGACGGATAACGGCGAGTACCGCCATGATGCCGAGCAGGACAGGGAGGCCAATCGGCAGCAGAAGATCGCGATAGGTCGTCGGCCCAGTTTGCCGTCGCATGTTCTCGCCGTCTTGCTGAGCGGCAGCTTCGCCTGCAATGCACCTTTTCTCGCCGACCAGAAACCGTGGAGCATAACCTCCTTTGGGAATCGTAATCCGTATCGGGTCGTTTCTTCCGCACACGAGATAATATCGCTCAAGTGCGCGGCGGATTCGGCCCGCCTCTATGCGGACGACCGGGTCATTCTGAGCATCGAAGGACGCATCGCGCCCGAAAACGGCATGCGCGATCCTGCAGGCCTTCAGCTGTTCGGCGCGCCCTTCGAGCGTTTCTTCAACGATATATCGCAGGAAGCGACGTCCGCGCTCGGGAACTTGGAATTCCGCACTTTCAAGTATGCGGTCAAGCTGGGCTCGCACGCTTGCGGAATCCCGAGATGCGTGGCCTTCCTCTCCGTTTTCCGATCCCATCGAGACCTCCCGCGACACGTTCGTATGGCTTCCTCAAAGGACGAATGCCTTATACTCCTCTCGGTGGTCCCAGGCTTCTTCAAATTAGCAATACGCAGGGGTACGTAACCGACCGACTACCGCGGAGATTTCCTTTTTGATGCGCGCGATGAGCTTTTCGTCGTCGACAAAGCTGTCGGGGACGTCGTCCATTCGCCAGGCGTGCGGCAGGCCCAGACGATCCAGTTCGTTTTCGATGTCGTTGCGGTGAGAACGGGTGGTGGCCTCGTCCGGTCCGGACATAGACGCTGATGATGCTTGCGTGGCTAAGGTTGTCATCATTCTAACGATCGCCTGAAGAAGCTTGGCATCTTCGTCGAGCAGTTTGGCAAGGTAGTCGATGCCACCTTGCCTTACCATTGGCTATCGCGATTTCCGCCAGGCAGTGCCAATCGACCGATCGGTCGGCTGCGTTTTGCCAGCGTGCTTTGCCTTGAACGCGACAAAGCCCACCACGATGGGGAGGCCTTTGTTGTTTTCATGTCTTGTAATTCTCGTTGCGGTGACCTGATGGCGCAGAGACTTGTAGATTTTACCCCTATGGCAATCGAGCCGCAGGCCTTCCACGGTTTTCTGTGTTTGAAGCGAATAGTCACGGCGTTAACGCGGAAGGTGCGAATGTTTTTAAACGGCGCATTGGCCTGGGCCTCCACAGGCCATGATCTGGTTGACGTGACGATCAAATTCTTCGTGGCCCTTTGCTAAAATGCCATCAGATTTATTCACCTGGTATTTCATCGAAGCCCTTAACGATAGCGACCACTGTAAAAGCTCCGTTAACCGATGACTCTGCAATTTCGTTGTCGCCAGGCCGTAAACGCCCCACATATCAAGATAGCAATGCTCCGCGCCCTTGCCTCTGCGACTGGAGTGACCGTGGTCGTTTGGGCACTGAGCCAGCTTGTTCCCGAACCTCCATTTTGGGTGGAATTGACCGGCGTGGCATTAATTTCGGCTGCTGTCACATTCGGGTTTCAATTGGCAATCAACGAAGCGCTTCGTGATACCCAAAAAGAACTTCAGCACGCGCTCCGTCACGATCCCGTCACCGGTACATTGCGCGCCAGCGAATTTGCGAACTCAGTTGAGCAAGCGATAGACCGCAGGCGCGTGAGCAGCACGGAAAAGCCAGATGGCGTCATGCTCGTTCTCAGTGTCGGTAATTTCGATGAGATCGGTCGTCGCTATGGTCCGCAATGGGCCGATACGCTGCTTCAATCGATTGTTCGGATCGTGCATTCTTCCCTGCGCTATGGTGATCTCGTCGCCCGCCTTGCCTCCGACGAACTCGGCATCTATTTGCCCGGCACAACAATGGAAAATGCCAGCAATATCTGCGAGCGCATCCGCGCGCGGGTACAGGAAACCACGTTCACAGCCGGACAAGAGCGTCAGATATCGGTGACGGTGCGGCTTGGCGGTACCAGGGTCGAGGACCAGGCCGACTTTCAGGCACTCCGCCAGGCTGCTAACCGCGCCGCCCTGGCGGAGGAAGAAGCTGGCCCACCCCTATTCCGGGAGCTGTTCTCGTGAACGACAGGCTTTAGCGTCTGCCGCGAGTAATAGGGCTTTACGGTCTTCAGACCAGAGCTGCCTCCGGCGGACGTCGTCTTATCCCTAACGGGGACGGATAATGTAACCAGTTGTGTGTCCGCAGACCTTCCGTCACCGTTTCCCAGCGCGGCCGCGCGGACCTCGGCTACGGGAACGGACAGACTTGACCCGTCATCTCGCTACCCCGCCGCTGTTCGCTTCGGTGGCCGCAACGCCGGCCGGGCTCAGGGCGCCGCAACGCCAGACGCTGTAGACCGGTTGGGTGTCCCAGTCATAGTAGAAGGCAGCTTTCAGCCTTCCCTTCTCCATCAGCTCCGCGAAGCTGCGGCGCACGGCACGGACCGCCACTTCCCGCTCGCGATCATCGACCGGACAGGAAAGCTCGGTGTTGGCAATGCCCCATTCGCTCACCCAGCACGGCTTGCCTTCCCCTTCAGGCCGGCAAAAGTCGAGAAGCCTCGTTACATAGCGCGCAAGCGCTGCATCATTCTTGCGCCCCGGATAGAGATGGATGCCGTAGCCATCGACCAGCGCATCGATCCCCCGCTTGCGCAGGAGCGAAATGAACTCGCCCGGTTCGAGCCGTTCCATGCCGCGGCGGTCGGCCTCGCCAGTGCCGACGTCGGAAAGTCCGGCCGAAATCAGAAGCGCGTCGCGGCTATAGACCGTCGCCCGCAATTCTTCCCGGGTGATGCGGAGGCCGCCGACATATGCGTCGAGCCCGCGTTCGAAGGCCGAGCGATTTGCAAGTTCCGAAACGTTACGCGGCGTCTGCCGTCCGGGTTTTTCGTAGACGGCGAGGTCGCCATTGTAAGCGCTATAGTTTATTTCATTTCCAGGCTCGACGCCGTCGATGCGGATGCCCATTTCGTCGATGCGGCGAAGCGCCGAGCGCAACTGCGCTCGGTAGAGATCGAGATCGAGATCCGAAAGCCGCTGAACATCCCAGATGCGGCCGAAACCGGTGCGGGGACGTGCCTGCGAGGAATAGTAGTCTTTGTTGCCGAGCTGGATCTCGAGGAGGATTTTCAGCCCCAGCCGGTCCGCGATTTCGAGCGCGTCAATGCTCTTGTCCACCGGCCTTGACAGCGAAAGCCGGATATGGGTGATGCCGCTTGCCGCGATCTCCTTCAGCACGCGCTCCTGATCGGCGCGGGAAACCCAGGCCAGATTTACGCGGTTAATGCCGATGCGACCGGGAAGCGGCTCATCCGCGCCCGCTGGTGGAACCGGGATAAAGGCCCAAACCACTGCCAGCGCGCAAGCAAGGAGCATGCGCGTCTTTGCCGGCGCCCTCATCCGCTCAAAGTCCGATCTGCCCCAGAGCATTGCGGAAATTCGCCTCGCAAGCGGAGTAACGATCGATCACGGTCTGCGTGTCGATCTTGCCGAGGAAGTTGGCAAGATAGGAACGCTTGTCCGACTCCCTGTTCCAGGTGGCTGCCTCAATGTAGGGGAAGCCGATAAATTCGAGCATCTCCCGCATCCGGTCGTCGACGGCGATCATGAGGGCAGGCGTGCCGGCCTGCATGCCGATGATGCAGCCGTGAAAGCGGCGGCCGAAGCAGAGATCGCGCGCCGACATCGCCCCGCGCCACTGGTTCGTATCGAAATAGATCAGCAGTTCGTATTTCCGCTGCCATTTCTCCGAATGCTTGTATTCCGTCCCTCCCGTGATGCGCCCGCTCGACCGGTCATAGACTGTGTCATTGTCGTCGCCTGTCAGGGAGAGGCTGTAGGCAACCACTTCGTCCTGGACGACATAGCTTGCCACGCTGTCGGGCTTGAGCAGCGCATGGGCATCCACGATCGTATCGGCAACGCTACCGAGATAGCCGCCGAAGGCGATCCTCTGGGCCTCCACCAGTCCCGGATTGGCAAGTGCCGCAAGCGAGCGCTTCATGTCGTTCGGCGAGAAGTAGAGCGACGGGCAGCCCGTCGGCTTGACGAACTTCATCCCCTGCTCCCTGAGGAACTCGGCGGTGAAGTAGCCACGCGTGAGGAAGAAGCTTTCCTTGTTCCTCAACACCTCCAGGAACTTGATCGTGCCGGCCGGCAGCTGATCCTTGAGGCCTTCCTTGCGCTGGATACCGATGCCCATCACCACAATCGGCATCTTCAGCTTCGCGAAGATCTCCGCTTCCAGATCAGCGGAATAGCCGGGGCGCAACAGATTGGCGGAGGCGAAGACGCATAAGTCGAACTCGCGGTTCACGCGCTCGTAAAGCTCGTTCGAGTCGCGATGGTTGGCGAGATGCCAGAACGGCAGATAGGTGACGTCATGACCGCGCAGGCTCTCAGCCGCTCCTTCGCCGATCAGATAGTTGCCGGTGTTGGCGATCTTCCTGACCTGCGAGATCAGGCCCTTCCTGGTCCTGGTCTCGTCGAAATAGGGCCGATGGATGACGGTCGTGCCTGAGACGTCCGCAATCGTCCGCTGCAGATAGGATGGAATGCCCGTAAGCAATATACGCATAACTGTCCTCTGAACCGAAAAGTGATGGCCCTCTGGCCGCTATAGACCAATGCCGATTTCACGAAGCGTAGTGCGGAAGGCGCGCTCGCGGTCGGAATACCGGTCGACGAGTTCATTCGTGTTGAGCTTTGCCAGATGATCGGCCACGAACTCGGCGCGGTTCTCCGCCTTGTCGACCTCGGTGATGTCGACGGCCGGTAGGCCGGTGAAGCCCAGCATCTCGCGCATGCGGTCGTCCACCGCCACCATCAGGCTCGGCACGGCCGCCTGCATGGCGATGATCGAGCCGTGGAAACGACGGCCGAAATTGAAGTCCATCGACGAGGCCCAGGCGCGCCACTGGTTGGTGTCGAAGAAGGTGCGAGCCTCGAACCGCCGCCTCTCCCGCTCGGTGCCGGGATAGGCGATATCGCCGATCATCAGGCCCGACGCGGAATCATAGACGCGCCCCTCGTCGTTAGGCTCCACCTTCATATCGAAGTGGAGGAACTCGTCCTGCACCACGTATTGCGGCACGGTTTCCGGCGGGGTCAGCGCATTCGCATCGACGATAGCATCCTGATTGCCGCCGAGGTAGCCTGAAAAGATTGTCCGCGCCTTGCCGATATTGACGCTCGACAGCTTCCTCATGGACCGGCGCATGTTGGCCGGCATGAAGTAGACTGAAGGGCAACCGGTCGGGCGCACGAAGGAGAAACCCTGGTCCTTTAAGAAGCCGGCAGTTTCGTGGCCGCGTGTCAGGAAGTAGTGCTCACGCTCCTTCAGGATGGCCAGAAGCCGCTTCGTTCCCTCCGGAAGATTGTTCTCAAGGTCCTTGCGGTTCTGCAGGCCGATGCCCAGCATGACGATTGGCATGTTAAGCCGGCTTAGGACATCCGCCTCTGCGTCCGCGGAGAGGCCTTTACGCAAGAGGTTCGCGCAGGTGAAGACGCAGATGTCGAAGTTGGCGTTAAACTCGTCGAACCCATTGCCGTTCTTGCTCAAATTGTAGAGATGCCAGAAGGGAACTTGCTTCGCATGTGGCGCGAGCGCATGCAGGGCGCCCTCACCGATGAGGTAGTTCCCGGTATTGCTGATGTTGCGCAGTTCCTGCAGAAACTCTTCCTTCGTTTCCGGCTGCTTCTGTCGCTCCGCATAGGAGACGGACAGGCCGTGGGCGCCGTTGGCAAGGCGCGTGTAGTGACCGGGAATACCCGTCACGAGAATTCGCGGACGCATTCGACTAGACCTTTCTGTTAAGAAGCGGCGCGGCAATCAGCCAATTGCCGCGACCACGGGATTTGCCGCCGCCTGCTCGCGAAAGACCGCAGCGCGGGACAGTGACGAATTCTTCACGGACCGATCGCTCCACGAGATAAAATCCGAGAAAGAGGAAGCCCATGACCGGCGTGCGGCGGTCCTGATGCAACCCTCCATGAGCGGAGCGAGCCTCTCGCGATTGCGGGCAATCTCTTCGATGATCCGCGCCACCTCCCTCACCACCTGAGGATCGGAAGGCGCGTTGATGAGTATGCCGTCCTCGCCATCGGAAATGAGCTCGTCCACCGCACCGACCGCAGTCGCGATGGGCACGCAGCCGAGTTGCTGCGCCTCGGCGATCATCAGCGGCGCGCCTTCCCATCGAGAGGGCATGACGAGAACGTCAGCCCAGCCCAGCGCCTTGATCAGATCCTTGCTCGCGAAGACGGGCGAGCGCACGTCGACGCCCAGGTCCTTCAGCCGTTCGCTCCAGGAGACCCTGGAATCGGCGAGGATTTCTCCTCCGATGGCCCGGGCTTCGAAGTTGACCTTGGAGTCCCGCAGTTCCGCGAGCGCTGCCGCCAGCCGGTCTATACCCTTCTGTTGATCGAACCGGCCCATGTAGAGAAGCCGCAAGCGGTCATCCCTGCGCTCGATCCGCCTGACGGCCAGAACCTCCGCCAGGGTCTTGGGCGGTACCGAGAAGCTCGCTCCGTTCGCAACGGCGAAGATTTTCTCGTGGGGGACGCCGTAGCTGTGCAGATAGATCTTGAGCTGTTCGGAGCAGGTCAGGAAGGCGTCGTAGCAATGCTCGTGGGCAATCGCTGCGAAGGGCTGGCCGGCAGGCCTTTTGAAGGCCGTGCTGTCCACGACGTGGAGATAGCATGCCGTGCGCGTGCCTTCGGAGCGCAGTCGCGCGATGAGGGGATGGACGGCCATCACGTGATTGTTGATGACCAGGTCGAAGCCGGAAAGCTGTCCCTTCAGCGCCTCCCAGTCGACGGAATGCCCCTCGTCGATGAAGTCCTGCCCCAGGAATGAGCCCGACCCTCCCCAGGCTGGAACTCCCGCGTCCCAGAAGTGAATGTAGTCGAAGCTGGAATCGAACTCATCGATGACATCCATCCTTGACGTGCCGAGCACGAAGAGATGGGTTTCGTAACCCGCCACTTTCAATTCCCGGGCGGCCGCATAGACGACCTTTTCGGCTCCTCCGAACGAGGCATTCGGCACGAGAAGCGCCACGGTCCGCTTGCCCTCGCTATGCCCGAGCGGCAGGACTGGTGATCCTCCGACTTCCTTGCGCAGCGCCTTGTAGAGATCAGTGTAGGGCACGAGCCGGGCGGGACGCCAGGTCCACCGCCTCCCGGCCGTCTCGCGCAGTGGGCTCATGGCAATCGCGTTGACGCAGTTGATCATCACCTGCTGAGGCGTGATGAGAGAGCGGCGCGGGAGGCTTCTTGGAAAAGGGAAGTGCACTTTCAGAACGGTCGATGTCGGCCATACCTGCTGGCTTCCGATCGAGGCGAACCAGTCCACAGCATTGTTCTGGACCACCTCCTGGACGAGCCGGATCGAAAGGAAAACGAGATCCGCGGGGCCGAGTTTTTGTCCGCCAGCCCCATGAACGATCGGCTCGATCTTGCGCTGGGCGGCATCGTTGGCGAGTTGGACGAAGACGACGTTGCTGTTCTCGCTCAGGCGCTCAAGATGGGCAAGCACGTTCGGCAGCATGCGCGAACGCCGCAGAAGGTCGAGCGCCGCGCCGCTTCCGGCGACCAGGAAAGGCGGGAAATGTTCATTGTCGGGCTCGCCGATATTGCCCCAGAATGCCGGGATGATGTCGTCGAGGCGAAGCACCGTCGGTGGCTTGGTAGGATCAGTGAAGAAGGAGATCGCCGTATCTTCCGTTCGCGCAAACAGGTAGCGCGGGCACTCCTCGTGCTCGAAATCCACCAGCATCGGGCGCTGGAACAGCGGCCTGTGGCGCTTGCGCAGGAAGCTTACCGACGTGGCGCGGTCTCGATTGGCCTCCTTGAAGCGGCTCTCCGCCCTCAGCCTGTACTCGAAGACCGTGTCATGGCAGGGCGTGCCGACGAAACCATGCTCGATGCAGGACAGCCAGAACTCCCAATCCTCGAAGCCGTTCTGCCTGTCGTCGTTGAAGCGAACGCCTTGCTGAAAAACATCGATCGAGATCATCGATCCGGTATCGCAGATGTTGTCGGTGATGCAGTGGACCAGTCGTGAATAGCGGTTGCCGTAGTGAGCGCGCCAGCTTACCGAAAAAGTGTCGATATTCGTGTAGACCCACCCGCAGCCACTGGAGAGGAGGTGCCGGTAAAGCGTCTCAATGGTGCCGGGAAGGACGCGATTGTCGGCGTCGAGGAAATAGACAGCCTTCGTCTCTGGAAAGCGCTCGAGGACGAAGTTGATGGCGCGATTACGCGCGCCACCCGGACCGGCGTTTTGGCCGAACACGACATGGATGCAAGGATGGGCCGCGGCATAGAGCAACAGTTGATCGAACGTCTCGTGCCGTGGATCGCCGTCGACCGAGACGACAATGACGATCCGGCAGCTGCTAACATTCGAGGCAAATACCGACTCGATCGCCTCCAGGGCAAGTGCCGCGTGACCGTAAAGGGGCATGGCCACGGCGATCAGGTCCGTTGGCTCCCTGTTACTGGACATCGGCGGCCTCCGTAAACTGTTTGACCAACCTGAAGCCGGACACCTTGAGCCAGGAGAAATCGACCGAATCCGTGACTGCGCGGCTGAGAATCATCAGGTCCATCGGGCCGCGTGCCGGCTCGTCCAGCTGGATGTTGATGTTGACGACCTCACTGGAGCTGACTTCACGCCATCCGCTGAAGAATGCGGACGGTTTGGCGGCGCCCTTTCGCGCAAGCTCGGCCACTTCGGAACGCGCATTTGAATTGGCCGGTGCGATCAGGAAGCTGACCGCCGCGGGCTGACCTTCGGGATGATCGATAAAGGCGCTCGCCGAGAAGGATATCGTCCCGGGCTCGACGGCGCGACTGACCGCGCCTGCCGATATGCCGCTCGACAACGGGTGGCAGACAACAGCATGCTCATGCTCGAGGAAGCGCACCGTCTGGAATTCCGGCACGATCGGCGTGACCGAAACGTCCGCGATCTGGCTCAACGTAGAGACCGCCAGGCGATAATCGACAGTGTACTGGCCTTCGAGCAGGCTGCTGGGCGCAATCATGTTGGGTGTTCTGGCGGGCTTTACCCCGGGCAGTCCCGTAAACACTTTGAACGCCAGCGGGCGCAGGTCGAGATCCGGATGCGGGAGTTCCGACCGCGCCGAATAGCGTTCGCCGGCGATCGGATAGCCGAGAGAAAGGCCGATGGTCTCCGGTCCGGTCGCCGAGATCCGCAGCCGAAGCGTGCGTGCAGCCCCTCCGCAGGCCCGGGGCAGCGAGAAGAAATTCCAGTTCGGCACGAGTTGCGCATAGGGTACCGTCCACTCGGCGACTCCTTCGCCGCTCTCGAGGTAGCTCAATACGACGACAAGCTCTCCGGCGGTCCTGGGCACCGAGTGCAGGTGAAGGGCAAACCCTGCCACGCCAAGGCTGGATATTGGCAACAGTTGCTCGACGAAGGCGGCGGCAAGCAATTGCCCGATCCCCTCGTCCTTTGGATCGGCGTAGGGATCATGGGAGAAAACTTCAGAAACCGGCTCCCAGTTTCGCGCCTGGAAAGCATCTTCGAGCGCCCGGTAGTTTTCCAGCAGCGTCTCGCGTTCCCGGCGCAGGATCGCAAGTTCCGAGGTGATTGAGGCGCTGTATCGGGCAAGCCGGCCCACGCCGCCCTCGGTCAGCGCCCGCAGAAGCGGAAAGCTGTCCGACTTGTTGACGGGATCAAGCCGCTGCATGGGAACCGCGGGGACAGTTCCCAGTGGTCCAAGCAGCGCCAGACGCTCCCGCAAATCCGCCTCGCCCTCTTCGGAAAAGGCGACGGCGATCAATGGAAAAGCATTCTCCAATGTCGCTGGGGGATGGCCATCGACATCGAGGTAAACAACCAGATGCTCCATATCGCTCCCTTCGAAGCATGATCGATCCCGGTCCGATGCCGCTATTAGCTTTCTCGTCACCAGTCGTTTCCCAATGCCGGAAGACGTCAATTCTTGCACGCGCGGCCTCTGAAGAATTATCACGGAACAAAAAGCAAAGACGCCGAATATTCAGATATTTATCCAAATCATACCGCGCCATATACAGGGGAGCCTAACAACTAACATTGCAGTGCACAATAATAAAAATCAGCCGCCGCAAAGAAAAATATTTCATATATACTTTAAAAATCAAAGTAATAATCATAAATTCATCTCTGCATTGCGGCGAAGTAACTTTCCAGTCAATTTCTCAAGAAGATATTGTTGGCGATCGAGGCAGTCCATGAGCCGAAAACGCCTCTCCACTGTCCGGCGCGCCGCGGCACGCATCCCAAAATGCCGTTCGGGACTCTTCAGGGCGCCGAGAATGGCCTCAGCGAGTGCGTCCGTATCGAAGAACGGCACCAAAAGGCCGTTCCGGCCGGAGCGTATAACCTCCCGGACGGGCGCTGTGTCCGATCCGATGACCAGGGCGCCGCACGCCATCGCCTCCAACATCGACCACGACAAAACGAACGGATAGGTCAGGTAGATGTGCGCGGCCGAGATCTGGAAAAGCTGGCGCAAAACCGAATGCGGCACCGCGCCGGGAAAGAGGATATTCTCCCGCGGTATATCCAGGGTTTTGAGGAGATGATCCTTCCACGCCCCGCCGCCGGGCGGCGGCACACCATAGCTGATGCCATCCCCTCCGACGAAAACGAACAAAGCATCGGGGCGTTGGCGCACAACCTTGGCGGCAGCCTCCAAGACCTGTGGAAATCCGCGATACGGCTCAAGGTCGCGCGCGACAAAGGTGACAATGGGAGAACGACCGGCGCTGAGCACACGCCCGTCCGAAAGCGTGACCGTAGTTGATGGGTCCGGTCGAAACCGCGCCGTATCGATCCCCTCGTGGCATACCGAAATGCGCCCCCGGGCGTCGGCGGGGTACAGACTTCTCTGCCAATGTGTGGGGCTAATGCCGGCCTCGATGGCCTCAAGGGATAGGAGCTGCGCGATGTTGCGCAGCCGCAGCCTCTTGCGCGTTTCCAGATCGGGCTGATCGTCGGGGGAAAACCCGATGTCCGCCCCTTCCGATCGGTAGAAGAACTCGCAATACCCCAATGCGGGCACCCGCGGCAGCACGTCCTTCAAGAACATCATGCTTCCCCAGCCGATATGGCCGACGACAACGTCGGGTACCAGCCCTTGCCGCGCCATGGCGTCGAGCGTTTCGGCAACGCGATGGCCGATTCGCGCATGGTGATCGGGAGTACCCATGTGTCTCGCCATATGCGGATCTGCACGCGGACCCGATTCTGCTCGATGTCGAACGACGCGAACGGATGGGATCTTCTGGTCTATGGTCTCGGTGATGAGGCTAACCTCATTTCCCGCCTGCGCGAGCTGAGCGGCCAAGGCAGCGAACTGACCGAAACCCCGACGATGAACAAACGCCACGTGCATCGCGTCTAGCCCGCCCCTGCAAGGTGCACGGCATCACTCACCGCTCAGACGCCGTACCGTGAGGCGCTGCCCCAGGCCAGCTCGAGCTGGTGCAGCGTCTGGAAAGCCGTCTCAAGCATCCGCTGGTCCTGGTCGCCACGATTCACCGCACGCTCATAGGCCATCGCCGCGTCGCGCAGATTCGCCCTGAGCTGGCGTCCCTTCTCTGTCAGTTTGATGCGCGCCGACCGCTTGTCGCGCTGGGAGGCAACGCGATCGATGTAGTCGCCATCGCCAAGCTGCTTCAGATAATAGGAAACGTTGGAGCCGACATAATGCCCACGATCCAGAAGCTCGGCGACCGACAGTTCCGAATCGCCGATTGCCAGCAGAATCATCGCCTGCGCCGGCCCGATATCGTCTACACGAAGCTTGGTCAGCTCCGCGCGGATCAGGCCCGAGAAGCGCCGGCTTGCCCGCTCCATGAGGCGAGCGAGCTCGAAATACGTAACCTGCTGGAGGTCCCCAAGCTCGGCACCCTGAGGAAGCCGGGGGTCTGTTTGTACTGTCTGGCTTATTCGAAGACTCGGATCGTCATTCAGTTCCGCCAGCAAACTGAACACATCATTTTCTTTCATTCGACTCTCCGTTTCAAGAAAATACTTCAAAATTTGAAGTAATATTCAAATACGCTCATCACCATCAATCACCATGAGCTTGCACAAGTTCGTCGTTTTGTGCCAGATTGGTCGAAGCAATACTATCCTTAGGCTCAGTTACAACCAAATCTGTCCTCCAACAGATGGATCTAACGTTAACTCGAGGCAAATTTCATGCGTGAGTCAGTTCATAATGAGACAATAAGCAAAGGGAAAACCGGGGGAGGCCAAAAACAGGACAGTCCAAGGTTGCTAGTGATACAAGCAAAGCGTGTATTCTTGTCAGGGTTGCTTTATGCAGCGGCACTAAGCGTGTGTCTGAATCTATTACAACTGACGATGCCTCTGTTCATGCTGCAGGTTCATGACAGGGTACTCAACAGTCAGAGCATGGACACACTTGCAATGCTCACCATCTTGGCCGTCGGCGCCCTTGTGGTGCTCGGTGTTCTGGAATTCATCCGTGCCCTCTCTTTCCAAGCCATCGGAGGCGCGCTCGTGCGCCGGATGAACATGCCTGTCCTGGCGGCCGCCGTTCAGGCTTCTGTGGATCAGGGCCTGTCGCGCGCGACCCAGTCGCTTCGGGACATCGCAGAACTACGAAGCTTCCTGACCTCGTCAGCGGTCAGTGCGCCCCTGGATGCTGCCTGGTCACCGATTTTCCTCGGCGCCCTTTTCCTTTTGCATCCGCTTTTTGGTCTTATCGGAACCGTCTCCGCCGCATTGCTCATTTGCGGCGGCCTGGTCACCGACATGTTGACGCACCAACTCACCAAGGAGGCGAACCAAACAAATATCGAGGCCGTGTCCAGGATTGGCGCTTCGCTGCGACATGCCGAGGCCATCGAGGCGATGGGCATGCTGCCAGCTCTGGCGAATCGTTGGCGCGCCCTTCAACTGCAGGCTCTCAGTGCCTTTGAAACGAGTGGGTGCAGGAGCAAGGCGATGTCGTCCATCACCCGCAGCCTGCGCTATTCCATCCAGATCATGACGCTGGCAGCCGGAGCCTATCTGGTGCTGGAGCAGGAAATCACGCCCGGCGCCATGATGGCATCGAGCATTCTTGTCGGGCGCCTATTGATCCCCTTCGATTCGATCATCGAGAATTGGCGGCAATGGGTGCTGGCGATCGCTGGCTGGCGTCGCCTCGAGGCCCTTCTCAAGGCGGATCTTGCAATCCGCCAAACGATGCCCACGCCGCATTCGTCGGGCGACATCGTGGTCGATAAGCTCGTCTACGCCGCTCCGGGGCTGGATGTGCCCATCATCAAGGGCATTTCTTTCTCCCTCTCTCCGGGCGAAGTTCTGGGCGTGATCGGTCCGTCCGCGGCCGGCAAATCGACACTCGCGCGGCTGCTGGTCGGCATCTTGCGCCCCACGTCCGGCGGCGTCTTCCTCGACGGCAACAATACCTATCTCTGGGAGCGTGGCTCGTTCGGTCAGGTGGTCGGATATCTGCCGCAATCCGTCTCGCTTTTGGAAGGCACCATTCGAGAAAACATTGGGCGAATGGCCGACAGCGATCCCTACAAGGTGCTGGAGGCGGCGCGATTGGCCGACATCCATGAAATGATCGGACGCCTGCCACTCGGTTACGACACACCCGTCGGCGACGGACATCTGACCCTTTCGGGAGGGCAGCGGCAGCGCATAGCGTTGGCGCGCTGCCTCTACAACCAGCCTCGCCTCATCGTGCTCGACGAACCGAACGCAAACCTGGACTCGATCGGCGAGCGGGCCCTTATCCGCGCGATCGAGCGTGCGCGCGACGACGGCGCCATCGTTATCATAATCGCTCACAGGCCAGCCATCATGCAGGTCGCCGACAAGCTGCTCGTGCTCGAAAACGGCCGCATCACACAGTTCGGACCGCGAACGGCCGTGGTGACAACCACGATGCCGGGCGAACCACACCGCGAGGTAGCCGCAATATGACTGAAAAGAGCCCTCTTGCGGTCCGCTCCGATCTATCAGAACGTCGCCTCCAGCGGCATCAGCCGGCATCGCGGGATGTTGGCTACTCGAACTTGGAATTCGACCGGTTTGATAGCCGTTCGCCGCTTCGTCGTCTTGTCGTTGCGGGGCTCGCCACGGTCCTTGTGTCCTTCGGTGGATTTTTTGCCTGGGCCTTTTCGGTCGAGCTCAGCAGCGCGACGGTCGCCAACGGCACGGTCATCGTCGATTCGAAGCGAAAGACTATCAGCCATTTCGAAGGCGGCGTGATGAGTCTACTGCTCGTTCAGGAGGGTGACAAAGTTTCCGCCGGGCAGCCCCTGATCGCGTTGGAGGATACGCGCGCCCGTTCCAGCCTGCAGTCGCTCCAAATCCGACGCATTGGCCTGATCGCAAAACTGGCGCGATTGAAAGCCGAGCAGACTGACATGCCGCAAATCAGCTTTCCACGCGATTTGGATGACAGCCGGGACGATACGGTCGATGACGCCGTCAGGGCGGAGACGATATTTTTCGAAAAGCGGCGCGAGACCAAGGTCGGACGCGTCGAGGTCCAGCAAAAGACCATCGAGGAGCACCTCGAACAAGCAACGTCGCTCGGCATCCAGATCCAGGCGACCGACCAGCAAATCGATCTCATGAAAGAGCACCGGACGGCGACGGAAACGTTGACGAAAAAAGGCGCGGCACCGCGCACGCAACTCATCGAAATCGACTCCAAGCTAAGTGAGCTTGCGAGGGAACGGGGCGAACTCGTCGGCAACAAGGCCCAGGCAGAAAAAGCCGCAGCAGGCGCACAGCTTGCGCTGACCGGGATCGAAAGTGACTTTCAGTCGACGATTGCCGGCGAAATCACCACGGCACGCATCGATCTGGCGGACGTCGAAGAGCAGATCGTCGCTTCGAAGGACGTGCTGCGGCGCCTTGAGATTCGCTCTCCGCAGGATGGCATCATCAGCAACATCTTGCTGCGCACCCCTGGCAGCGCGGTCACGCCCGGCCAGCCGTTGCTCGAGATCGTTCCGGAAAACGAGCCCCTGCTGGTCGAAATGCGCGTCAATCCTCGCGACATCGACAGCATTTCCGTGGGCTCGCATACGCAAGTGCGGCTGACAGCCTATAATCAGCGCTCCCGCCTGCCGATGGAAGGCACCATTACATATGTCGCCGCGGACCAGTCGGTAGATGAAAAGTCAAACAGTGCGTTTTTCGTCGCGCGCGCCAAACTCGATCCGGCATCGCTCAAGGCAAACCCGGATGTCCACCTCTATCCCGGCATGCCCGCGGAGGTGCTGATCATCCACGAGTCACGCCGTGCGATCGACTACCTCACTTCTCCCGTCCTCGAGAGCTTCAATCGCGCGTTCAGGGAAGACTAGATTTCAAGGAAACTGGAATGCTGCATAGCAGAAATTATTTCAAGTTTTGAAGTTATTCCAAAGTAAAATATTTGCATATTACTTTATTATCCCGGACATTATCGAAACAATGTGCCAATAATATTCAATTTGGGAAATATATTTCTCAAGACAGGACATTTTAGATTCAAGATATGTTGCACTTCGGTTTTTTGCAGTGCACATTTCAGGCGCGAAATCGTCGCACCCTGCGCCGAGACGCATGAATATCAAATCCGAAGAGGAGAGGCAGATGGCCACATTGGAAGGCGGAGCATACGACGATGCGCTGTTCGGCTCCCGCTTTAACGACTTCATTCGCGCCCATGGGGGCGCTGATTTCGTGAGCGGCGGCAACGGGCACGACCTCGTGTTCGGTGACGACGGTGACGACCTGCTGTTCGGCGGAAAGGGAAACGATTCCCTGTTCGGCGGCGATGACAGCGACTTGTTGAACGGCGAAAACGGGAACGACAACCTCGTCGGCGGCTGGGGTGATGATCTTCTGTACGGCGACAAGGGCAACGACACCCTGCTCGGCGGCCAGGGAAGCGACCTCCTGTCCGGCGGCAAGGGCGCCGATATACTTTATGGCGGCGATGGTGCTGACATCATGGATGGCGGTGCTGGCAACGACGTCCTGGCAGGCGGTGCTGGCCACGACATCTTCGTCTTCGACGGCGGCGGCGGGAATGACGTCATCCTCGACTTTAACGCTGGCGAGGATCTGCTGCAGATCTCGAAGGGCATCAATGGCCTCGACGTGTCTTCGCCCGAAGACCTGGCCTCGCGTGTCACGCAGGTGGGGGGCAATGTCGTCGTGGATCTCGGCCATGGCGATACGCTCACATTGGTAAATGTCGATGCCGACGACATCCATGCCAATCCCGAGAACTACTTCACCGTTCACTGAATATGATTTCTGTGCGCCCTGCCTCCTCCCGTGGGGCGCGCAACTCCGATCCAGAGGATAGCGTGTGACGTTCGACGAATCGATAGACGCCACTGGCGTTTTCAGAAACGCAAAGATCTTTCGGCTCGGCGCGGAGCTGGCCGTCCTTATCTGGGATCTCCCCCCGTCCCTTCCCGCCACCACAAAGTGCCTGTTGTCCATGGACCAGTCACCGATACCGCTCGTCAGCATGATGCTGCCTCTTGGCAACGGAAGGCAACGAATGTTCTGGGCGATGAGACCGGAAAAGCAGCCGGTGAGTGTCGGCATTTGCACGGAACACGGCAGCACCGCCGAAACCATCGTGATGCATCCGGCGCGCACGCTCGTGCCCCTCGATGTGGAGACACTGTTTGCGGATCTCGCGCCGGATGCCCGCATCAAGTTCGTCAACAACCTGCTGACCGTGTGGCGAAGCGCCTTTCGCATCGCCAGCGACCATCTTTTCAACATGGTGGTCGAAGACGCCCTTCACGCGCTCGTGCCCCAACCGCAGGCCGCCAGCATCGTCTGCCAGATTGCGCGGGGAAGCCATCTGATTGAGACGGCTATCAATCCGGATCTTGGCGACATCACAGCGATCTATGCGATCGGCGCAGCTTCGATTACACGCATGGCCGTAAGACTTGTTCGCGGACGCAACGCAAAAAACGGCATGCAATCGTGCCATTTCATCGCAGAAGTGCCTTCCCCTCCGTTTCTCATCGTCCTCCTGAGCAAGAACGGCGTCGCCATTCGCCAGCTTGCTGACGGCAAGCCTCGCCATCCCAGTCTTCAGAGTTGGTGGGGCAAAAACCTTGAGGCGGTGGAACTGCGCGAAATGATTGTCCGTCGACTCGCCACGTTGCCGGAAAGCGGCGCCGCCACGGCGATCGACCTTCAAGTTTGTGCACCACTGGCGTCAAGTCGGATTGCCAAGTCATCGATGCATCCGTCCGGCGAGGTCGATCTCGCTCTGGCGCTCGACGACGGTCTGCTTGCCGGCGGCTGGTTCCATGCGCCGTCATCCGCGTTCGCCGGCATCGACTACGTCAAGGAGGACGGCACGGCCGTGCCGCTCGACGCCAACAGCTACGAATTTCCGGCATGGGCGCAAGGGAAGGATGAGAAGAGCAAGACCGATGTGACCGGTTTCGTTGCCTGGGTCCCGCTGCCGGAATCCCCCGGGCCGCTCCTGCAACCGCGATTTCAGATGCGCCTTGCCTCGGGAGCGGTCAGGCCGCTGATACCGACGCCACAGCCTTTCGAGCCCGCGACACAACGAAACCATGTCCTGCGCGCCGTGCCGCCACAGCATGCGGTCGACGGTGCCTTCCGCACGATTCTCGCCCCTGCCCTGCAGGATATAGAACGACGATTGGGCAAGACCATAGAGGTCGACAGCACGAAGGACTACAGCTTGCCCAAAAGCCCACCCCTCGTTTCCATTGTCGTGCCCCTCTATCGGGTTCTCGATTTCCTGCGCTTCCAACTGTCGGGGATGGCCACGGATCCATGGCTCGCAGCCAACGCGGAGGTCATCTATGTCCTCGATTCACCGGAAATCCAGGATCAGACGGAGCACCTGCTGGGCGGCCTGCACCTCCTGCACGGGCTGCCGATGAAGTTGGTCGTTATGAATCGCAACGGCGGCTATGCGCGTGCTTGCAATGCCGGCGCGCGTTTTGCACGCGGCGCCATACTGGTCATGCTCAATTCAGATGTCGTGCCTTGCGCGCCAGGCTGGCTTCAGGTGTTGTCGCGAGCGCTTTTGAAAAGCAACGAGCTGGGTGCCGTCGGCCCGAAACTGATCTACGAAGACGGATCGCTGCAGCACGCTGGACTGTACTTCGGCCGCGACCAGCGCGGGATCTGGCTGAACCACCATTTCCACAAGGGCATGCCTGGCGACTACGTGCCTGCGCAACAAGCCCGCGACGTCCCTGGGGTTACCGGCGCTTGCCTTGTGACCCGCAGAGACACCTACGAGCGCGTTGGCGGGTACACCGAGGACTACGTGATCGGCGACTACGAGGACAGCGACCTGTGCCTCAAGATCCGTCGCGTCGGGCTCCAGATTGCCTATGAGCCGGCAGCGTGCCTGTATCATTTCGAGCGTCGCTCGATCCGCCGCAGCCAGGACTACATGCGCGGCGTTGCAAGCCAATACAATTCATGGCTGCACACGCAGCGCTGGGAGGAGGATATCGCCGAACTGATGGCGAACCTGTTCGATAGGGACCACGATCGACCCGCCGCGGCGGGCATGAGAATCCGGAAGAGGAACGCAGCGTGACTCATGCGGCACTCCTGCACCCCACCAAGCCGGCCCGGCTAATCGATGAAGACCGTGTTCGCTGGCTAATCGAATCTGTTCGGGGCAATCGTTTTCTTCCGCAACCGGAATCCACCAACGTCTTCGTGGGAGACGGGGATTTTCGCGCGATAGGAGCGGAGTTTCTCGGTTATTTCATTCGCATCGGCGGCCTGCGCCAAGACAGCCGCGTTCTCGACATCGGGTGCGGCATCGGCCGGATGGCCGTGCCGCTTACCCAATATCTCGATCCGAAAACGAGCCGCTACGATGGTGTCGATCCAGTCGAGAGCGGTATTGGCTGGTGCCAGCGAACGATTGCGCCTGCCTACCCCAATTTCGCCTTCCGGCAACTGGACATCGCTCACGAGCTGTACAATCCGAACGGCAAGATCAGCGGGATGGCCTTGACGCTTCCTTTTCCGGATCGCCATTTCGACTTCGTCATCATGACGTCCGTGGTCACTCATCTGCCGCCCGCGGAGGTCCTTGTCTACCTCGCCGAGATCCGCAGGATCCTGTCACCCGGCGGGCGCCTGTTCATGACCGCCTTCGTGGTCGACCGGATCGCGGCGGCAAACGAACACGGGCGGCGCGATCCGCGTCTCCCCTTCCGCCGCTATGGCGAAAGCCCATGCTGGTTCGTACCCAACCAGCCACCGCTTGCCGCGGTCGGTTTCGAAGACGGCTTTCTGGACAAGGCGCTCGAACGGGCCGGCCTTTCCGTCGCTTTGAAATCGCTTGGCCATTGGCGCGGCACCAACGCGGGCCACCATCAGGACTTCATCGTGGCGAAGCGCCGGGGAAATGGTCGATGAGCAAGCGTATTCTGGTGGCAGCCCACAACCATCCGTCCCTTCACCCGGGTGGAACGGAGATATTTGCTCACGACCTGTTCCGCGCCTACCAGCGCGAGGGGCACGAAGCCCTGTTTCTCGGCGCCACGAACCAAATTCACCGCGAAGCCAGACCGGGCACGAGCTTTCAGAGCATCGGCTCGGCGGGAGATGAGGTCCTGCTGTGGTCCGGACACTTCGATCGCTTCTTCATGAGTCAGATCGACCTTTATGGTGTTGTGCCGGACATAGCGGAGTTGCTGCGCGATTTCCGGCCAGATGTGGTTCACCTCCATCACCTGCTGCTGCTTGGCGCCGAGTTCCCTCATATCGTCCGCCGCACCTTACCCCACTGCCAGATCGTCATGACGCTCCATGACTACTATCCCATTTGCCACCACGAGGGCCTGATGGTACGCACCGGCAGCAAGGAGCTTTGTCACCAAGCAAGCCCGGACCGCTGCCATGGCTGTTTCAAGGACATTCCGCTCGATCGCTTTGCCTTGCGCGAACGCCACCTCAAGGCCCTGCTGAGCACGGTTGACCACTTCGTCTCGCCAAGCGCTTTTTTACGGGAACGCTTCGTGCTCTGGGGACTGGACGAAGGTGCGATTAGCGTCATTCCCAATGGTATCCCCACCCGAAATGCCGGCGCGCGAAGGGAGCTGCTCCAGGGCGGAAGACCGGTCTTCGGATATTTCGGAAATCTCAACCCCTGGAAGGGGGTGACCGTATTGCTCGACGCGGCGCGCCAGCTTCTGGCCGATGGCCTTGATTTCGAACTCCGCATCCATGGCGGAGCGCCTTTCCAGAGCGAGGCCTTCGTCGATGAGATCAATCGGCGCTTTGCCGAAACGTCAGAATCGGTGCAGTCCAGGGGCCCCTATCGACGCGAAGATATTGGCGATCTGGTGGCCGCGGTCGATTGCACCATAGTTCCTTCCGTCTGGTGGGAGAACGCGCCGCTTGTCATTCAGGAAGCCCAGGCTCAAGGCCGTCCGGTCATCGCCAGCAATATCGGAGGAATGGCTGAGATGATCGAGCATGGCGTCAACGGCCTGACTGTTCCACCCAACGATGCCCGAGCGCTCGCCGCGGCGATGCGGAACATAGTGGAAGAGCCGAACCTGCTGCACCGGCTCTCCGAAAACGCTCGCAAGCCCGACGACATCGACACGACCGCCCGCCGCTACCTCAAGTGGATGGAGACGGCACAGGCTCAGGCATTGGAGAGCTTATGACCAGTCCCGCTGAACGACCGGATGCCGCATCCGAACAGGACAACGCCAAGCCGATGAACGGCCGGGTGGATGCCGTTGACATGGGCCGGATCTTCGGCTGGGCATTCGACCCGATGGCGCCGGATCAACGGCTGACCATTCGTGTCCTCCTCGATGGCAAGGTGATTGCCGAGGCTGTTGCCGACCGCAATCGCCCCGACTTGCGTCGCAACGGTATCGGCGACGGCAAACACGCATTTGAGATCGCGCTGCCCGATCCCGTCCATTCTCGGGCGAACGATATTGTCGTCATGGCGCGGAATGGAAGCGGTTCCGAGCAGGCCCTGCGCGTTCCCCAGCCAGACGAGCAGGCGGCCGAGGCTCTTATCGCCGCACCGCTGGCGAAAGTGCTCGATAAGCTCGATTTGCTGATGGCGGCGCAGCGGCAGTTGCAGGTCTCACAGCGCTCGCTGCAGCGCGCACCGGAAATCGACGCCGACAAGACCGAGACCGCCGGGCCCACCGATGTCAGCAAGGCCGTCGAAAGCCTCAAGGTGGATATGAGCCAACGGCTGAATGATTTCGACGTCCACCTGATGCGGCTGGATGGAGTTGTGGCAGGAATGGAGAAGAACCTGAATGCGTTGCGGAAGCGTGCGAACGGCGAAATAAAGCCCCTGCTGCTGCTGCTGTTCGTTCTCGTGGGATTTGCCGCGGGCGCCAGCCTTACGCTGGTTGCCAGAATCTGATCCAGGGAGGGTAAAGCGTGCTGGTGAGAGAACAATCCCCCGCTGTCATTAGTCCCTCGGCAGGCGGGCATGGGGCGAGCAGGGCAATGCGTTTTGGAAGGGTTATCGGTTGCCGCGTCGACGAGACAACCTGGCTGATCATCGGCCTCGGCCGTGTCACGGCCGGCGACGTGGTGGTCGGCCTCGGTGAGGATCAAGCAGTCACGTCAAGCTTGTTTGTCTCGGAATGGCGATTGGCCGCATCCTCACCGCGGGCCAAGCACGGCTTCGCGGCGCTCCTTCCGGATGTGGGGACGGACCTGGCCATGACCACGATCCGGTTCGGAGAGGAGGAGACGGGCGCACGCTACGTCTTTGCGCCCCGACTTGCCTCCCCGGAGGAAGCAGCCGCGCTTGTGGTCGAGTCCGCGGGATCTCAGTCAGCCGCGGTCGTCGACCAGCTCGTGGACGCTCTGATGGTCGGCAATGTCACCCGCCGCAAACTTCTGACCATAGCGGCGCTTTTGCAGTCGGCCCACGCCAGCGATGGGTTTATCGAGTTGATTGGTGAGAGCCATGATGGCGCGACATTCCTGCAGGGCTGGAGCCGCGCCATGGCGCCGGGGCCTTGCCGGGTATCCGTGGTCGGCAACGTAACACCGGTGGTCGCGGAGTGCGGTATCGCCATCTTTCCTCGCCCGGACGCTCCCGATGGCGCCTCTGGTTTTGTCGGCCTACTCGAGTCCAGCCAGGCTGCCCGCGGCCTCGACATCGAAGGTCTGGTCTTTCGGGGGCGCGCCGGTTGGAGGTATGTTGCGGTCCACCCTCGAAAGCGCATCGCCGGCCCTCTGGAAACGCCCGAACATATCAGGTCGATTCTGCTGCGGACCCATGGCGCGCCGGACGTGCTCCTGTCCCTGCGAGCAGCCGCCAACAGTTTTGAGGGCAAAGAAACCGTCTCCAGCCTGCCGTATCCCGTCCGGATGGGTATAGACAGCACATTTGAGGCCGATGGAGGAAACCTTCTCGTCTCCGGCTGGCTTTATGACCCCGACGGCCACGTCGCAACGGTAAGACTGCGTCGAGGAGATGCCGCCGCTGGCCTCGACGAACGCTGGGCGCGCTTCGATCGCCCCGATGTCACGGACAGTTTCAACGACCAGCAGCACTTCACGCCGAGCTTTCGGAGCGAACAGAGCGCGCATGGCTTCATCGCCCACGCCCGATTGCCGAATGAAGATCCTGGTGCGCCCCTCTACTTCGAACTAACCCTGCACGATTCGCGCCGTGCGTTTCTGCCAGTGAAACCAACGCGGGTTTCTGCGCGCTTGGCGGCATTGCGCCAGATCGGCTCCATCGATCCGGCAAACTGTGCGCTGCCGGCGATAGTCGATTCACAAATTGTCCCGTTCCTCGGACAATCCGGAAGGTTTACGCCGGTTATCGAGACAACCCTCGATGCCGGCTCCTTCGATGAGGAAAACAGCCCGCCAATCGTCATCGGCGCCGGGGAGGGCGAGGAGGACATTTCCCCGCTGCTGGCCTTGCTTGCGCTCGATCCGGAGACGCGGCACACGCCGATCGTGATCGCAATGCCCGCGGAGCGGTTTCGCAGGCAGGCTGCTCGCCTCAGGGAACTCGCGCGGTTCTATAGCCTTTCGGCCAGACTGGTATCGGTGAAGGGAACAGGCGACGTCCACGACATGCTGGAAGCCGGCACGCAAGCACTCTCCTGTGAAACGGTCGTGTCGCTCTCCGCTTCACTGATCCCGCGCGGGAAAGGCTGGTATGGCAAGCTCTTGGCCACGGCCGCGACGCTCAAAGGAAGCATTGTCTCGCCCGTCCTGGTTTACGAGGACCATTCCATTCGCTGGGCCGGAAGCTGGATCGATGACGGCAACTGCGACGAACCGGTCGTGGGCCGCTTTGCTGGATATCCTCTCAAAGCGGTTGCCGAGATGAAGCTGACCCGTATCGCGGCGGCCTCGCTCGAGTGCTGCGTCATGCCTCGCGATGCCCTGTTGCGCGCCGGCGGCTTTTCCGGCGGCTATCTGGGCGCGCAGGAAAAGGGTCTGGATCTCGGCCTCCGTCTCAGCCGCTCCGGGTTTGACTCCTACTTGCTGCCATCGGTGCAGATGTGGGGCTGCGACGACGCAGGCAACGGTGATAGTCCAGCGATGGCGGCTCTGGTGGAAGAGATCGATCGAAAGATCTTCAAGAGCCAATGGTTGCCTATCCTCACCGTTGAAAAGCAACCCGAAAGGAGGCCCGCATGAGCGAGCAGCTTCGCGTCCTTGTCGTCTCGCATGCGCATCCGACGGTTTCGCTCGGTGGGGCGGAAATCGCCTCTTACAACCTGCATCGCGGCCTGAACGCATTGCCGAACGTGCAATCGGTTTACCTGGCCCGGGTCGGCCATCCGGTCCCGCGACATGCCTCGTCCGCGCTGATGAGCCTTCGCCTTGCCGAGGATGAGTTGCTGTTCCACGCGGACGACTACGACCATTTCTTTTTGTCCAATGGCGATACCCAGGCAATCAGCCGAGACCTGTTGCGTTTCGCACGCGATCTCAGGCCCCATGTCGTGCATTTCCATCACGTTCTGGGCATTGGCCTTGAAGCCCTCTATGCCCTTAGAGAAGCATTCCCGCACACGGCGATACTCGTCACGTTCCACGAGTACCTTTCGATCTGCCACAATCACGGGCAGATGGTAAGACGGCCTTCCGGTCAGCTCTGCGAAACAGCATCCCCCGTCGCCTGCCACGGCTGCTTTCCCGACATCCCCGTCTCACGCTTCCTGAAGCGAGAGCTGTTTGCGCGCGGGATGCTTGGCCTTGCCGACGCTTTCGTCTCCCCCAGCCGGTTTCTGGCGGAGCGCTACGTCGCATGGGGGATCGAAAAGGACAAGCTCAGCGTGATCGAGAACGGCATCACCGTAGAAACAGCTGCGCCCGCGCGAGAAGCCCAAGGTACAAGCCCGCGCCGCAACCGCTTTGCCTATTTCGGACAAATGACGCCGTTCAAGGGGGCCGACCTCCTGATCGACGCCGTTTCGCGCATCCCGAAGGAGATATGGGGCGAAGATTCCTGCCTGATGATCTTCGGCGGCAACCTCGAGCGACAGCCGATCGAATTCCAGGAGCGGATGAAGAAGCTCATCGCCGACGCAGGCCACCGCGTCCGTTTCTACGGCGCTTACCAGAACGCGGACCTGCCGCGTCTCATGCGTTCGGTCGACTGGGTGGTTATGCCGTCCGTCTGGTGGGAAAACTCGCCCATCGTGATCCAGGAGGCCCTGCTCCACCGTAGGCCGATGATCTGCTCCGACATCGGGGGGATGGCCGAGAAGGTGCGTGACGGAAAAGACGGCCTGCACTTTCGCGCAGGCAGCAGCCAGGACCTCGCGGACCGCATCGTCGAAGTCTTGGATGATAGTCAAATCTGGGAGCGGCTGCGCGTTTCCATGCGACAGCCCGCCGACCGCCTCGCCTGCGCGCAAGAACACGTCAAACTCTATCGCGCGCTGTTGCGGCGGAAGCTGGATGCGGCGATGACCGAGAGCCCCCCGCTTCTCGCGCACTCGCTTTAACGAGGCTGGCCCTGTGAAGCGCTGAAAGCGCTTCGACGAAGAGAGGTTCGATCAACCGAACTCTTGAGAAGCCGTTCGCAAGATCGCACGGAAGGCTCCCTACATGCACACGAAAGTCCGCAAGACCATCATCCCGCCGCCGGTTTGGAACAAGGATGCTGCCGGCAACCATAAGCGTTGGACCTGAAATAGCTGTCACTCTTCAGCAAGGCCATCTTGTCGAGTGGCTCGGCAACATTCGGATCACAATTGCGCGGCGTCCTCCGCCCCGAGGCGGCGCGCGATACGGCCGTCCAGTTCCGCTAACCGGCGGGCGAAACCAGGATTCTCCGGCTGATATGTCATGGCGTCCACAAGCATTGTGCGCGCCGTCGCAAGCTCACCGTCGAGAATGTGGCGGTTGGCCCGATGATAGAGGAAGTTTGCTCGCTCGACCGCAGAGAAAGCCGATCCGAAGCGTGCATGAAACCGGTCGGCCCAGGCCCGATGCCTGGTGATTGCCGTCATAGCGATCTGATAGGGACGCATCGGCGCCATGACTCGGGCTGCGCGAGCCAGAGCGCGTAGACGCGGAAGATCGTCTTCGCGGCAGGCGTCGATCAGCGACAGGGCGCGTACCGTTCCGGTGAACGCCCGAACGGTGCCATGGCCTGTCATGTGGACCGGCACGAGATGCGTCCTCGCCTGCAGCGTCGCGATGCGAACTGCGTGCTGGTGATCGACGGCGTGGAACGGATCGAAGAAGAGATAGGCCCGGCCAGTTGCGTGATCAGGCGCAATCCCCATGTTGGCGTGGAGGTCGGGCGAGAAATGGCGTGCAAACCTGCCATCGAAAGGAACGGCCTTCGGTTCGATCGAGGCCTGAGGGCAAAAAGCGATGGCAACGGCGGCGTTGAAGCGCCTTCGGTACCGCAACGCCGCGTAGCCGCCCTGCGAGTGCCCGTAAAGGATCCGCTCCGGTGCTGCGCGCAGGATGGGCGCAGTCGCCTCGACCGCCTTGACGACGCTCGCCGCCGGAAACCAGTTCGGCCGTCGGCTGATGAAGCCAAGCGCCGAAATGTCAGCTTTCTCGCAGAACCGCTGCCCCCAGAAGCGGCTGCCGTTCGCCTTCATTTCCATCTCATTAAAGGTGACGAGAAGATAGGGAGATGATCCTGAATGGTGTATCACCTCCAAATTCTCATCTGAAAATACGAGCATGCGGCGATCCATCAGCAATTACGGAAAAATATACTTCAATATTTGAAATATACTGTCGATAATGAAAATATGCGTAAAAACAGACTTGAAATCAACTCCGGATTTATACCCGGGCGTGACGTTATATTTCTTGATCGCTTACACCAGCCTACAGAAGTGGCCTATCGCGAGTGCTGCGTCGAGATGAACTGTGCAAGCGCTGCAAAACGCTCGGGGCTGTTAAGCCTCGTTCCCGTGGCAGAGCGGCGGTTCCGCCGCTCTCTTTGCCGTTTGATTCACCGCTAAAAGCCCTGCTGCGGAGATGCTTCTCAGCCGCATCGACGGCCGCGAGGCGGCGCGCCACCACGTCCTGATTTAGCCGCATGTAGAGTTTGGAGGAGTGCTTGACCGAGGGCCAGGTCGGCTCGTCGCTTCTAGGGGAGACCACGCGTTTTCCGGCCGCCAGAACGCACAAAGCCCGCCGTGTGGCGGGCTTTTTGTGTATCTGGTTGCGGGGCCTAAGACCACAGAGACTTGTAAATAACTCCACGTCGCGCCCAACACCGTAGGCTACCTACCATGTTTCTTGGCGAGATAATTCGAAATATATCAACTATGGCGCCAAAAGCAGACATTCGATTTTCGCCCGGAGCTCGGGCGTACTCGATCTGCCATTAAGCAGCCCACAGGTTTGACAGGCAGCGGATGAAGAGACGCTCGACTGCCCAGTCCAGGAGCCCGACGCTGACACCTCCGACAATGGCAGCTCCATGGAGAACGACGGGAGCGATATTGGTGGTGCCATCAGTATTTCCGGCATCAGCCTATGTACGAGATGAATGTGATAGCTGGCGGCAGCTACCCGCGTGGTCCACCTCCCATTATCATCGCCACGTTCATCTTAGGTTCATTCCAATCACCCCAAAATTACCCCGATGGAAAAAGTTGGTGACTGGATGAAAAAGACTGGTCCATTGTTAATCGCGATTGCTACGGTATTTTCTGGCGTGGCCCCAGCCCAAGCGATGCCTATTTCAGAGATACGGGTGACGGATTTGAGCGCTCTGGGCGTGGACTTGGTCCACCACAAGCCGGGTCACTACGGTGGCCCGCCGCACGCGCGCGGATACAATCGCTACAGCGGCACACGTTACAGCGCTGGTCCGCGATCAGGTTATTACAATGGCTACCGGGGTTATCGCTACAATCGAGATGGCTATCACCGGCATAGTGACGGTTGGTGGTATCCACTTGCAGCATTTGGAACAGGACTGATCATCGGCGGAGCGATTGCGTCGCCACCACGTCCGGCCTATTCGAACTCGAACTCGGCCCACGTTGACTGGTGCTACTCGCGCTATCGTTCGTATAGTGCCTACGACAACAGCTTCCAGCCCTACTATGGGCCTCGTCAGCCGTGCGTATCCCCGTATTATTGAAGCAGCTTCACTTATAAGCGCGCGTGCGATGGGTCCTGCCCACTCCGTAGCCCCGTTGCCGCTGGTAGCGGGGCTTCGGCATTTCAGATCGATTGAGCGGTATCGGGCGCAGGTGACCTTCGGGCCACAAAAGGACATCCGTCTGCGTCCGCTTTGGGCCGGAGAACGAACCCGCTGCGCGGGAGGGTGCCTGCGGTTGAGGTAGCGGGCACGGGCAGGATTTGAACCTGCGGCCTTCAGGTTATGAGCCTGACGCGCTACCGGGCTGCTCCACCCCGCGTTATTGTTATGAGCGGAAGGGACCGCGTTATTGGGCCGGCATTGTTTTTGGCCGTTTGTGTTGAGAAGATTTAGATTGTTGCGTTTAGCAGACCTGGCGGCGACCGACTCTCCCGCGTCTTGAGACGAAGTACCATGGGCGCTGGGGCGTTTCACGGCCGTGTTCGGAAAGGGAACGGGTGCAGCCACCCCGCCATAACCCCAGGTCAGCGAAGCGCAACGAATTGAGAAGCTGGATTTGAGCGAACTGGACAGGAGGTTTATGCTTCGCGTTTTCCGGCCGCCTGAACGCACAAAGCCCGCCGTGTGGCGGGCTTTTTGTGTATCTGGTTGCGGGGGCCTGAAACCACAGAGACTTGTATGGCCTTCTTCGGATGTAGGCACCGATAAGCAGCCCATGCCTCGAAGCACTTTCGCGACGGTGGTCAACGGGCAGCTTCGCGTGTCAGAAAATGGAGATTGCCGCCTAACTCGGAAACGACGAGCCCCCGGTCGTCCCAAACGAGGACGGACACTGGTCGCGTCAGGCCGTCGAGAATGATCTTTCGGTCGTGTGTCATTTTATTGAGCTCGAGCAACCGCCCGCTACCCTCCCGAAAACCTTCTTTTTGGTTATAGGTGCCGTGTTCGAGGACAAGCATCTCTCCATCATTGTCGAAAGCGATACTCACTGGCGCATTGAGTCCTTCGACGTCAAGCTGCGGCTTCAACGCATGGCCGGCTTCGGGAAGCGAAACGATCTTTCCAGCACCAGCAAGGAAAGGAAAGCCGCCGAACAACGCAATATAGAGGCGCCCGTCTCGAAGGGCGATGCCGGTCGGCACCGCGTCGACTTCGTAGCTGTTGCCTTCCGCGAACTCCGTCGGCGAAAGGCTGCGCAACCCCGTTGCCGCACCCGCCATGCGGCGGAATGTCATGAGCGTACTTTTCCGGCCGTCCGCCTGCAGCCGTTCGACGCTGTTTCGAGCGGAGTCGATCACGTAGTAGGTTCCGCCCGCCACGATGAAATCGAACGGATTCCAGAAATCGCTGCTGATGATACGGGCGTGACCGGCGGCGTCGATCGCAACAAGAGCGTGATCAAACGGACCCTCATCGGAATTGACCGGTGTCCACCCCTGGGCGACCACAAAGACATCGCCGGTCCGGACGACACGATAGGGACCGGTCGGGTCGCCGATCACGTCGAAGCCATGGGGAAATATCGGACCGAATGTGACAAGCTTGCCATCCACACCACGCCGGTAAAGCCGACCGCTGGCGAGGTCGCTGACGAGCAAGCCTCCGGCATCACGGGACAGGCCGGCGAAAGCGGCGCCCGGCATGTTAAAGGTCTCGAGCTTGTAGCCGGGCGCAACCGCCGGCTCGGCGCCAGCGCTGGCTGCTAGGGACAGGAGACCAGTGACAATAATCAAGGCGCAGAACGGACGCATCGGAAGCCACCATTGGCCGAGAACCGGAAGTCGGGATCATAGGCGAGGCGATAGGTCGTGGTAAGGTGATTGGGATCGCTGTTCCATGAGCCGCCGCGAAGCACGCGGTATAGCCCGCTGCTTCTTGCGACGGTCCCGCCTTCATACGGCGCATAGTAATCGTTAGTCCATTCCCAGACATTGCCGATCAGATTGAGTACGCCCTCTTTGCTCGCGCCGGCAGCAAAGGCCTCCGCAGGCGCAGTCATCACGTAGCCATCGCGCGCGTCGGCGGTGCAACAGGCATCCGCTCCGGAATTTGCCCGCATACTGCCGGGGCGCTCGGCGCCCCATGGAAACGCGCCGCCCTCTGGTCCTCGCGCTGCCCTCTCGTATTGCTGCTCCGACGGCAGAGCCAATCCGTAGTGGCGGCAAAAGGCATTGGCGTCTTCCCAGTTCACTCCGACGACCGGTCTGTCGTCCAATCCCAGGATCGGATGATTCGCGTAGAAGGCCGGACGGTGACCGCTGGCATGGATGAAGCGCCAATATTGCCGATTGGTGATCTCGGTACGATTAATCGCGAACGCTCGACCCTCCAGCGCGCGGCGCGGGCGTTCGTTTTCGGGGCCGTCGTCACGGCCAAAGACGAACGCGCCCGCTGGAATTTCAATCAGCGGATTTCCAATGATCGGGCCGACATCGGCAGCGGCCCCGCGGAATGCAAGGGTGACCGCCATCGCCGCCGCGCAAAGGCTAGAAGTCAACACGATCTTGCGTCTCTCCATCGAACAGAAACACCCGATCCGTGGCAACCTTGACGCCGATCTGCTGGTCGATCAGACCTATGAAATTCTTGTCGGCGCGCAAGGTCATGAGCTGGCCACCCAACCGCAGGCTGACAAGCGTGTTTTCGCCGGTGAGTTCCACCGAATAGATCGGCGCAACCAGGTTGATGTCCGGATCCGCGGCTTCGGTCGGATGGACGTCTTCCGAGCGGACACCGAGGACGGCGTGAGAGAGGTTTGCCTGGCCGATACCCCCCACCTTGAGGCCGGCACTAACGAATACGCCGTTCCTCACTTCCCCCGGAATCAGGTTCATCGGCGGCGAGCCTATAAATCCGGCAACGAAGAGGGTGCGCGGATCGTTGTAGATTTCTCGCGGCGTCCCGAGCTGCTCGATCACGCCCTTGTTCATCACTGCCACGCGGTGGGCAAGCGTCATGGCTTCTATCTGGTCGTGGGTGACGTAGATCGTCGTGACCTGCAGTTCATGTTGAAGGTGCTTCAGCTCGGCGCGCATCTGGGTGCGAAGCTTGGCATCGAGATTGGACAGCGGCTCGTCCATGAGAAAAACCCGTGGCGTACGGACGATGGCGCGAGCGAGAGCTACTCGCTGGCGCTGACCGCCGGAAAGTTCCTTCGGCAGACGTGACAACATCGAGTCGAGCTCCACACGCCGTGCGACTTCGGCTATCCGTCGCTTGCATTCAGCAGGTGGCACTTTGCGGATCTTCAGCGGGTAGCCGATATTGTCCTCAACGGTGAGGTGCGGATACAAAGCATATGACTGGAAGACCATTGCAACGTCGCGATACTTGGGCAAAACACCATTGATGCGGTCCGTATCGATGTAGATATCGCCCAGCGTTGCTTCCTCGAGACCCGCAACCATGCGCATAGTCGTTGTCTTGCCGCAACCGGAAGGTCCGAGCAAAACGAGAAACTCTTTGTCCCTGATCTCGAGGTTGAAATTTGTCACGGCGACGAATTCGCCGAACTTCTTGCAGACGTTTTTGAACGTGACGGACGCCATAGGATTCAACCTTTGACGGCGCCCAGAGACAATCCCCGGACGAGATGCTTCTGGACGATGAAGGCGAAGATGACGATTGGCACGCATGCCATGAACCCGGCCGCACTGATTTCGCCCCAATAGGTGTTGTACTGCGTTACGCGCCCGGCAATACCGATCGGCAGCGTCTGCGATTGCTCGGTCAGCGTAATGATGAGAGACAACAGAAACTCGTTCCACGAGATGATCAGACAGAAGATTGCAGTAGCCGCCAGCCCGGGCCGGGCGAGAGGCAACGCTACGTGAAGGAATGCGCCCCATCGCGTGTCGCCGTCAACGATCGCTGCCTCCTCCAGCTCGACCGGAAGATCCTGGAAATAGCTCTTCATCATCCACGTCGCGAAGGGCAGATTGAACGCGGTGTAGGCGACAATGAGAGCCGACTTCGTGTTGAGCATGTCGAAATAGTTGAAGAACAGATAGAGCGGAATGATGCTGACGATGGGCGGCATCATGCGCGTCGACAGGATCCAGAACGAAATCTGCTTCCGCCACTGCCACGGATAGCTGAACCGTGCCAGGGCGTAGCCCGCCATGGTGCCGAAGGTCACGGAAACCATGGTCGTTCCGACGGCGACAAGAAAGCTGTTCAGGGCGTAGCGCAGAAACGGTCGTTGGATGAACGCCTGGTCGTAGTGTTTCAGCGTCGGGTTTACGGGCAGCCACTCCGGCGGCACTGCGAAAATGTCGATATCAAACTTGAATGAGTTCGATGCAATCCAATAGATGGGAAAAAGTGTGACGACTAGCGCGACAAGGATCGTCAGATAGGCCGACAAGCGGATGAGCACCTCTTTGGTGCGGCTGCGCGCGTGTATGGTTTTTGCCATTGTCATGGTTAGTCCGCTAGCCGCATGCGTTTCATGAACCAAGTGCTCAGAATGATCGTCACAAACAGCACGAAAAGCGACATCGCCGCCGCGTAGCCGGGATCGGCGAAGCGGTAGGCGACCTGATAGATGTAAAGGCTCAAGACCTTGGTCCGGTCAGCCGGGCCTCCTCCCGTTAGGATGAAGACTAGATCGAAAAGACGCAGTGCATCCATGACACGCAGGAGCAAAGCAATCGCGATAACTGGCTTGAGGAAGGGCAGCGTCAAGTCCCGGAACTGCTGCCAGGACGAGGCGCCGTCGAGCGCGGCGGCCTCGTAGGGCTCAACCGGCAGGCTGGCCAATCCCGCCAACATCAGAAGGAATATGAACGGCGTCCATTGCCAGACATCAGCGACGATGATCGAGAACATCGCGAGGTTCACGTCCCCCGCCCATGCCTGCAATGGCAGACCAAGGCGGAACATGATTTCGTTTAGGACGCCGAATTGAGGCTCATAGATGAGCTTCCATGTGATGGCGACCGCGATCGGCGGCAGCATCATGGGGATCATCAGGACGGTCTTCAGAAAAGTCAGCCTGCGGATGAATTTATCGAGGAGCAGCGCTAGACCGAGACCAAGCAGGAATTCGGTCGCCACCGCCACGACTGTGAATATGGTGGTGTTCCATAGCGCGACATGAAATTGCGCGTCGGAAAGAAGCCGCGCGAAATTGCCGGCACCGACGAACTCCCAGGGCAGATCGGGATTCGGGCTGATTTTGTGAACCGCCGCATAGAACATGTAGACGCTGGGAAAGATCGTCAGCCCCAGCAGTATGAGGACCGTCGGCGCAAGCATGAGGAAGCGCAGGTGACGCTCTGCCCAACGCTCCAGACCACTACCCGGCCGGAACTCTGCAGTCGATGTGCCGCTTTCGGACGTCAACATTGCCCTCTTCCGTAGAGCGCCATCCCGGCTTGGGTCCGCAAACCCGGCTCCGCCTGGCGGCTAAACAGAGCGCCGCGTCCGATTGGACACGCTAAAGACGCTCTATCCCTTTGAACCTGCGCATAACCTTTCCGAAATCGTTATGCGCTAGTAAATGTTCGTAATCCGTGAGACCGCCTCCTGAGCATTCTTTAGGGCTTCTTCTGGTGTGACCGTGCCCGCGACGGCTTTGGAAAGCTCTATGCCGAAGGCATTTTCGATCTCCGGCCACTTCGGGTGACGCGGGCGGGGGGTCGAGGCTTGGATCGCCTCCATCAGCACTGGATAGTGTCGGAACTTCTCTTGCGAGGTCAGTTCGGGATCGGTGAAGACCGAGGTCCGGACAGGCGGATTGCCGCGTGTGGCGGAAATCTTTATCTGTTCGGCCGAGGTCGCCCACACCATGAAGTCGAAGGCTTCCTGCTTGTTCTTGGAAGCGGACATGATGCCCATGGTCCAGTGGCCGATTTCCGAGCTGCCCGGTTTGGTTCCAGCGGGAATGGGGCTGTAGGAGATCTTGCCAACCATCTTCGACTGGCTCGGATCTTCGAAGGTCGCAACCCAGTTCGGCCAGTTGATCGATGATGCAGCAGTACCGGCGGCTAGCGCCGTGCCGACCTCGTTGGCATTGTAGCTCTCCACGCCTTTCGGCGAGACGTCGCGCAGCGCCATGAATGTCTTCATGGCAGCGGCCCCTTCCGGCGTGTCGATCGTTACCTTGGTTCGGTCGGAGTTGAACATATCCGCGCCATAAGACCAGAAGATCGGCATGAAATCGGCAACCACGGGGTTGCCCTGACCGCCGCGGAAGACGTAGCCGAAATAACGGCCACCTCCGTTTTCGGTCAGCATCTTGCTCGCCTTCAGCACGTCATCCCAGGTCTTCGGGACATCAACGCCAGCTTCCTTGTACTTGGCAGCGTCATAAAAGAACATCTGGGCATTTCCTACATAGGGCAGACATACATAGGGTCCCGTATTATAGGGGTTGCGGCAGACCGCCAGCGACTTCGAAAGGAAATCGCTGTCCGGTCCTTCCATTCCGGCCTTCTTGAAGAAAGCCGTTAGATCCTCCAGATGTCCGTTCTCGGCAAAAAACGGAATCCACGGGTCGTCCATGAGGATGATATCGAAGACGCCGGACTTGGTGGCGCCGGCATTGGCGCCCTGCTCGAACACGTTGGCATAAGGCGCCTGAACGGCCTCCACCTTCGTGCCCTTCATCTTCGCGTAGTCTTCAGCGGCGGCCCTAAGGCCGTCGCCCTCGCTGCCCGAAGGTACGAGGATCGTGATGTCGGCCCACGCGACTCCGTTGATCGCGAGTGCGGACGTCGCAATAGCCAAGGTGAGAAACAATTTGCGAAGCATTGCACACCTCCCATTCCGAGCTGTTATCCAGAGGCCTTTCATAGGAGGCCTCGCCCTTTCCGGCATGGCGGAAAATGCTACTACGACGCCGGTGCGAACCACTTTCCGACAAACCGAAAGATCCCCCGCATCTCCTCCTGGAGCCGGGCGTTTTCCGGCGTTAATTTTATCACATCGAAAGCTATATTTAGAGAGCTTATATTAGCATTCTGTGGACTTTCGCCTTAGCAATCAGGAAGGTTTGGGAACTAGGTTCTGGTTTCCTGGTGCTGGGTTGCGCCATTGTTCCCACGGGCAACTCATCGCTTGCGATGTGCTAGGCCCGAACGCAAGAAGGCCCTCCACGATGGGAGGGCCTTCTTGTTGATATAGTTCGTAAATTCTGGTTGCGGGGGCGTGATTGCACCGAGACTTGCATTGAACGCAGCTCACATTTTGATTTGACACGCCGTTTCTCTCTTAGCGCATCAGCGCTTTAGAAAGCGCTGATCTGGAGAGGCTCTTTGCCGCGTCCCCTGGTGATTGAGCAGCGCGAACGTTCCATCTGCAGGGTTCCAAGATACTCCGGATCGAAAATCCCAAGCCCACTCTCACGTTCGATGAGCAGACACAGGTTAAACTGGGATTAACCAAGAGTATTTGATTTTCTGCATCGGCGCTTCGGCTCGATGTTGCTGACACCCGTGATGGGGCTGAAGCGCTCGATCTTTAAGGGGGCGACGCCCTCCAAGCATCTCTTTTCATATTACCTATCGCTCGGGCCTAGCCACGACCTCCAGCGCAATCGCGACGATGCTGTCGGCGAAGCCCGCGTCGAGTGAGCGATGTCCGACGAGCAGCCGGTAGAAGACGGGTCCGTAAATCATGTCAAGCAGCACTTCGAGGTCTTGCTGCAGCACAATCTCTCCCTGCGCGGCCGCCTCGAGCAACAAGGCACGACCGGCCTCGCGACTCGAGAGGATGACCTGGGTGCGGAAGGCCTTGGTAAATTCGCTTTCGGGGTCGGCGGCCGCGAGCGTCATGGCGATTTGGCGCCCTCTCGTCGTGGCAAAGGCCTGGATCAGCGATCGCATTTGCGCCGTAAGCGCGGATCGCAGATTTGTCCCGCCCTCTTCGAAGGCGCCCGGATCTCTGGACATCAAGGCGGCCATGGCGAGTTCGGAGGCGTTCGCCCAATGCCTGTAGATCGTCGGCTTGCCCACACCGGACCTCGCGGCAACCGCCTGGACGGTCAGATGGCCAAACCCGTCCTCGATCAGGATGTCGTGCGCTGCTTTCAGGATCCTCGCCCGCGCCAATTGGCTTGGCGGTCTTCCGCGCCGCTTCGGTGGGCTCATGTGCTCTTGACTCATTCAATTATGAAACGTAACGTAACGTAATCAAATGCTGACGACAAGGGGACCGCCCATGTCCACCTCGATTTCGTCTCTGACGCCCTATTTCATCGTCAAGAACGCTCGGGAGGCGATTGACTTCTATCGAAGCGCCTTCGACGCAGAGGAGCTTTTCCGTTTAACGGATCCCCGTGACGGTCGGATCGGCCACGCGGAACTCAAGATCGGTGAAAGCACCGTCATGATCGCCGACGAGTATCCCGATTTCGGCGCGTTGAGCCCCGATACGATCGGGGGCTCTCCTGTAACTTTCCACCTCGCAACTTTGTCGCTCGATGCCGATCTTGCCCGGGCCGTCGAGGCGGGGGCCGTCGTTCTGCGGGCAGCCGCAGATCAAGCCTATGGCGAGCGCGTCGCCATGGTCGTCGATCCTTTCGGCCATCGGTGGATGCTCTCGCAGAAGATCGAAGATGTCGCGGCTGAGGAAATACAGCGCCGCTGGAACGAGGAGACTGGGGCATGAACGCGGCGGGCGGCGATCGAACTGAAAGAGCCGGCATGGCTCCGTTGAAGAAGCGTTTAGGGAAGGACGGTCTGTCGGACCGCCGTCGCGACGTCATCCTTTTGCAGCCGGGAGAAGGGCGACACTATAGGCTTGGCCTGCTCAGCGGCGTGTTCAAGGCCGACGAAGCCGAGACGGAGGCTGCCTATTCGGTGTCAGAATGGATCCTCGAGCCTGGCCTGAACGGTATCGGCGAGCACAGCCATGTCGCAAATGACGAGGTCTTTTATGTGCTCGAGGGTGTGCCCGAAATCCTCATCGGCAACTGCTGGCGGTACTGCACGCCGGGGACCTTCTTGCGAATACCTGCCGGCACGCTCCACGATTTCCGAAATACCGGAGAGGCGACCGCGAGGCTGCTCAATCTATTCATCCCCGGTGGGTTCGAGCGCAATATGCCCAGAATCTGCGCTTGGTTCTCTGACCAAGAAAAGCTTTAGGCGGCCGAAAAGCGGTTCTGGTACTCGCTCACCTTTCTCGCCTATCGGCTTGAGCCGGTCACGCAGGCGTTCATAGCGCCCTCAAAGCTGCGAGGAAACCGAGGTAGATCGGCCTCTATTCATCAATGCGGGCATCTTGAATCGGCTGCGTATTCGATCAATGGTGGTGCTCGCCTGTTGTATTCGGAGCGCAAGTATGATGTGCGATCATCCCCTCTTAAAGACCGCTGTATTTCTTTTTGGTTTCTCCTGCCTGTCTTCGGCTGCATTTGCAGGCGCTAAATCGATTTCATGGCGCGATTTGCGGCCGGATGACCAGCCGGATCGATCGGTACAATCGCTTGCTGCGATGGATCGGCCGGAAGCTGAAAGTCTTGCATGGCAAGAGGATGCACAGGCAGTCGAGTTAACGGGCTTCATCCTGCCGATCGATCAGGAAGGAGACTTGGTTTACGAGTTCATGCTCGTCCCGTGGGCCGGCGCATGCAGCCACAGCGCTTCGCCTGCGGCGAACCAACTCGTTCACGTATACCCCGAAGAGCCTTTCCGCATCGCTCGAGTTTACGAGGTAATCACCGTCACCGCGATGCTGCAACCCGGTTTTGACAGGGCCCAACTCTTCATCATGGATGGAACGCGCGTATTGGATTACGGCTACAGCATGCGCCGTGCCAGAGTGGCCAGAGCGACGAAAATAGCCGATCCAGATGTCCGCGCACTCCCACCCGGGAGCTTCTTGTCCCGGCGATAGCCGGTCAATGATATCGACCTGCATCGCCGTCTCAAGGATACGATGCGGATGATCGGGCTCGGTGTCTCACCAGATGACTGCGAGCTGGCCTTGCGCGGTATGGAGACGATGGGCGTTCGCCTTGCCCATTCCGGGCGAGTAGCCATCGAATTCGCCAAGCGGATCGAAAGCCGGGTTGCGCCAGGTCTTGTCCTTCATCCTGCATTGCCAGCCGCACCCGGACATGACGTCTGGAAGCGAGACTTTGCCGGAGCGAGCGGCGTGTTCAGCGTTGTCATTCCCGCCAACGCCGAAGAAGCCCTGCCAGACCTGCTAACAGCCGCGAAAACCTTCTCTATCGGCGCATCCTGGGGAGGAACCCACAGCCTGCTCGCACCGATGACCATCAGTCGCGCAGCCGATGAAAACGCGCATGCCGGGACAATTCTTCGAATCAGCATCGGCCTTGAGGATGAAGACGACCTTTGGGCGGACCTCGAACCGATAGTGGATCTCGTCGCGTCTGAACCGACGATCGCGAAAACGGGCTGTACCTACCCTGCTCAACAACAATAAAGGGAACGACAACATGAAAAACTGGAAGATTGCCACCGTGCCGCGGGTGTCGCGCTTGCGGCAACCGTCGCTCATGCGGGGCCGACTTTGGACAAGGTCAAAGCCCGTGGCCATATCGTCTGCGGCGCAAGCCAAGGCACCGTGGGCTTTGGCTCGCCGGATGACAAAGGCTACTGGACAGGCCTAGATGTCGAGACCTGTCGAGCGGTCGCGTTGCCATTTTCGGCGACAAGCCAGGCCTCGAACCCTAGCGTCGGCTCATCAAGAAAATCGGCCAGAGAAACGGCATCCTGCCGTGCCTTGATGATCGGGCCGATAGAGGCCGGCACGTCGGGAAGAGCCTCAATTGTCGCAAAGACGGCAATTTCGAGGTTCGCCATTGTCTTGCCACCCGCCGAAACCGACGTGCCGGAACCCGCAGAACGACGAGGTTTTCCATCCGCAACCATTCGGAGATCAGCGCTTGGAGGCGAATGCGGCCTTGTTTCTGGTCGAGCCCAAGCAGAAGATCGCCGGCGTTGCCGTCTTCCGTCAAGCCAATGAGTTGATGCTCGATAGGTACAGGCGGCGCAGCCGTCATTATTCTATTCTCCCCCCTCCAAGCCGCCGCGCAGCGGATTTATGATCTGGAGCCCCATGAAGTCTTTTTCGTTGTCCGTCACCACAACACAGTCATTTGCGCCTGCGACAGCCGCAATGATCATGTCGAGACCACTGCGGGGGCGGCCAGCCATCTTGCCCTCCGCCATGAGTCGCGCCCAGACCAAACCGGCTTTATCATCGAAGGACAGGATACGCCCGGCAAACAGCGCCTGCGGCCCCTCTGAACCCGCGAACCATGCGTCGAGGCTGTCACGCTTCTTGCCTCGCGGCTTTTCCAGAATACCGCGCCGAATTTCGGCGATTGTCAGCGAGGCAATAAACAGATTCTCGTCGCGCTGCTCGCCCATCCAGGCCAGAAGCGACTCCGACGGCTTTGGCTTTACGATGTTGCTGATGATGTTGGTGTCGAGAAGATAGCGCGTCACAGATCGACCTTGCGCCCCTCTTCACGGGGGCGGGAAAGGTCGAGTTCGGCGCCAACAAGGGGCGAGCGCCGCAAAGCGGTCAGGATATTTCCGGGTTTCGGCGGCTTGCCGCCGACGGCTGTCTTGACGGCCGAGCGGACGTGCTCCGCTTCCGGGCCTTCCTCAGCCAGGCGACGCGCAAGCGTGCGGATCAGTTCGCGGTCGGATTCAAGAGCCATGATCTCGAAGCGTGTGAGGCCTCGCTGCGTCAGGCGCGTGCGATAGTTCTGCGTGGCTCTTTTCTGTGCGGCATTGCCCATGGCTATCCTCCATTCTATGTCTGGATATATAGTCCAGATTTGCAGCGCCGACAAGTGAGGACAGGATGGCAGAGCGAGTTCCCGACGATCTCGGCAGGCCGGAGCAACGTCAGTATTTTCCGTCTTCTGTGACGCGCTTCGCTACGTCAGATTTCGCCTGGACCGACGACGACGCGCCTAATGCCGCCGGATATTCACCTCTGATTACAGTTGCTTATGATTCAATTCGGGAGGCGGAAACGCCTATGGCTATGACGTGGTCAAGAAGTTTGACCGGAACGGCGATCCGGTCCGTGGTGACCGGACCATCAATGATTTTCAGGCTGATGTCATCCGCCGGATCTTCCGCGACTATGCAGCAGGAAAATCGGCCAAGCGGATTGCCTTCGAGTTGAACAAGGAGGCCATCCCCGCGCCGGGCGGTGGCGATTGGGGCTTCAGCACGATCAATGGCAACCCGAAACGCGGCAATGGCATCCTCAACAACGAGATGTATGTCGGCAAACTGATCTGGAACCGAACCGCCAGCGCTTCATAAAGGACCCGGACACGGGCAAACGCCAGGCCCGGATGAACCCTGAGGCGGAGTGGATTAAGGACGTGCCGAAGTTGCGCGTCCTTGATGACGATCTTTCGCAGGCCGTCAAGGAGAGTCAGAAAGCCGTCAAGCAGAACCGGAACGACGATAACGAGACCGAGAACCATTTCCGCAAGGACATCCGACGCGACCAGCTTGAGGCGCGCGTTCTCAATGCGCTTCGGCATCATCTGATGGAGCCGGAGCTGTTCAAGAAGTTCTGCAACGAATTCACCAGTGAGATGAACCGGCTCCGCATGGAAGGGCGAACTTCGATCGACGCAGCCGAAGCCGAGACGAATCGTTCCCCCATCGACTCCGCCGTTCCTCACCAGAATTTCCACACGCAGCGCATACCTCGCCTTAGACACGTCGCTAGCGACGTCGCTAAAGACGTGTCTTACGCCATCACGCCGACATCCGGCAGGCGGTGACAATCGGGCGGTTACAAAGCAGTGGGCTATTCGTCGCGCTCACCGTATCCCCACAGTGAGGGCCGTCTTGTGATGTGAGGCGGAACGTTGGATGTCCTAGTGCAAGCACTAGGGATAGTCCTATGACAATGCAGCAAAT